>JBILSN010000033.1:0-17590 GCA_044372045.1 Crocinitomicaceae bacterium | reverse complement strand
CACGAACGCAAACACCTTTGCGTTGTGGACATGAATCAAGCGCAGCAGACTTACTTTTCTTCACTACCGCAGTTCTTCCTTTGCGAACTAATTGTTGAATAGTTGGCATAAAATACTCTTGTTTTTAATAATAAATAATAGCCCTCAAACGCACTTTGAGGGGTGCAAAGATAACTATTTATTTTTATTATCCAAGACCGATTAAAAAATAATCGGCTATTTATGTCCTGATTTTCAAAAAAAAAGGAACCCCTATGGATTCCTTTTTTAATTATGAATAAAAATCACCTATTGGTAGGAATATTCAATTATCTGTAAAGTGTGGCTTTTACGGCCTTCACGATGCGCTCTACATTTGGCAAAGCTTCGTTGATGAGTGTTGGTGAAAACGCAAATGGGGTGTCGGTCTGGGTAACGCGCTGTACAGGCGCATCTAGGTAGTCAAACGCATAGCGTTGGAGGTGGTAAGCAATTTCAGAAGAAATACTCGCCAATGGCCATGCCTCTTCGACAACTATACAACGGTTGGTTTTCTTGATAGATTCAACAATAGTGCCGTAGTCGAGTGGGCGAATGGTGCGCAAATCGATGATTTCGACACTGATGTTTTCTTTGGCTAAAGCGTCAGCGGCTTCTTGAGCTACTTTGATGATTTTACCAAATGTAACGAGTGTGATATCAGTACCTTTTCTTTTCACGTCGGCCACACCGATAGGAATGATGTATTCTCCTTCAGGCACTTCGCCTTTGTCACCGTACATTTTTTCTGACTCTAAGAAAACTACAGGGTCGTTGTCGCGAATAGCGGCTTTTAACAAACCTTTTGCGTCGGCTGGATTAGAAGGCGTAATGACTTTTAAGCCAGGAACGTGCGCATAAAAAGCCTCAAAACTTTGAGAGTGCGTGGCGGCTAATTGCCCAGCGGGGCCGTTACCACCGCGAAATACGATCGGACAACCGTACTGACCACCTGACATTTGTAACATCTTAGCTGCGGAGTTGATGATTTGGTCGGCGGCAAGAATGGCAAAGTTCCAAGTCATGAATTCTACAATTGGGCGCAAGCCGTTCATGGCAGCACCCACGGCAATACCGGAAAAGCCGAGTTCGGCAATAGGGGTATCAATGACGCGCTTCGGACCAAATTCATCGAGCATCCCTTGAGATACTTTGTAGGCACCGTTATATTCGGCGACTTCCTCACCGAGTAAAAATACGCTTTGATCTCTGCGCATTTCTTCGGACATGGCTTCTCTAAGGGCTTCTCTGAACTGTAGGGTTTTCATAGTGTCATTTTTACAATTAGCAAAATTACAAATAAGTCAGAAACTACAAATGCTTATGCTACTTTAAGTGTGGCTATTTTTGATTTGCCGAATTGTTGCGTGGCGTAATCGATATTGACGGAAAGTGATTTTTTCGAGGACCCAGGGAGCTCAAACATGGCATCGGTGAGTATTGCCTCACAAATAGAGCGCAAACCTCGAGCTCCTAGACCAAACTCCATTGCTTTTTGAACAATGAAATCGAGAACTTCCTGATCGAGTTCAAGCTTTACACCGTCCATATCAAAAAGTTTGGTGTATTGTTTGATCAATGCATTTTTAGGCTCGGTGAGGATGCGTTTAAGGTCTGCTTCTTTCAATGGCTCAAGGTAGGTGAGCACAGGAAAGCGCCCAATGAGTTCTGGGATGAGTCCGAATGTGCGGATGTCGCTGGGCGTAATATATTTGAGCAGAGAGTCATCTTCTATGCTTTGCTCATCTGAACTAGAAAAGCCAATGGTTTGGCGATTGACACGATTGGCGATGTGCCTTTCGATCCCGTCAAATGCTCCTCCACAAATAAAGAGGATATTTTTGGTGTCGATAGCAATCATTTTCTGCTCAGGGTGTTTGCGTCCGCCTTGAGGTGGAACATTGACGGTTGCGCCTTCTAGCAATTTGAGCAGCGCTTGCTGAACACCTTCACCAGAAACATCTCTAGTGATACTCGGATTATCGTTCTTACGAGCAATCTTATCTACTTCATCTATAAAAACAATTCCCATTTGGGCGCTGTCTACGTTGTAGTCTGCTGCTTGGAGTAAGCGAGATAAAATGCTTTCGACGTCCTCTCCAACATAGCCAGCCTCAGTAAGTACTGTTGCGTCTGCAATACAAAAAGGTACATTCAATAGTTTGGCTATAGATTTGGCAAGTAGGGTCTTGCCCGTTCCAGTTCTACCAACCAGAATGACATTCGATTTTTCGATTTCAATTTCGTTTTCGGTGGTCTTTTGCTTTAACCTCTTGAAATGGTTATAAACGGCAACTGATAGGACTTTTTTGGCATCTTGCTGACCAATGACATATTGGTCTAGATGTGCTTTAATCTCTTGTGGTTTCAGAAGGTTAAGTCCTTGAATACTTGTATTTGCTGTCCCCGGACTCAATGATAGTTCTTCTTGAACTATTTTACTCGCTTGATTGGCACAGGAATCACAAATATGGCCGTTGATACCTGCAATGAGCATATTAACCCCAGAGCGTGGTGAGCCACAAAAAGAACAAATGGTTTCTTTTTTAGCCATAATTTATTTCGGGTTGCGCAATAAGACTTCATCGACCATTCCGTAAGCTTTTGCTTCCTCTGAGGTCATCCAGTAGTCGCGGTCGGAGTCGGCCCATACTTTATCGTAATCTTGCTTGCTGTGTGTTGCAATGATTTGATAGAGTTCTTTTTTTAATTTTTGGATTTCTCTTGCTGTAATTTCAATGTCTGAGGCTTGCCCTTGTGCACCACCCAAAGGTTGGTGAATCATGACACGAGAGTGTTTAAGCGCACTGCGTTTACCTTCTGCACCAGCACAAAGTAAGACTGCACCCATAGAAGCTGCCATGCCTGTACAAATGGTAGCGACATCAGGGCGGATATATTGCATGGTGTCGTAGATACCTAAACCTGCATAGACCGAACCGCCTGGCGAGTTGAGGTAAATTTGTATGTCTTTTTTGGCGTCTACAGATTCTAAAAATAGTAATTGCGCATTGATGATGTTGGCTACTTGATCATTGATACCCGTTCCTAGAAAAATAATTCGGTCCATCATTAGGCGTGAAAACACATCCATTTGGGTCATGTTCAAGGGGCGTTCTTCTATAATGTATGGGGTCATGGAGGACTCGATATAGTGATCCACATTCATGCTGCTGATGCCCATATGCTTGGTGGCATACTTGCGAAATTCGTTGCTGTCCATTTGATTTTATTTAGGTTCCAAATTTAGTGATAATGGTTGGCTTTGGGACTACTATTGAATCAAAAAAAAATCCTGAACGTATCCAGGATTTTTTTGAATAAATAGGTGTTTGTTATTTGATAAAGTCAATAAAGGAGGCATCGTTCATTATTTTGATGAACTCGCGGTCTTTACTTGCTTTCTCTTTCAAATTTGCATTTTTAGTGGTAGCTGTTTTGAGTTTGGCAACAACTGCATCAGCATTAGCGCCACTGCGTGCCTCGATAATTGCATTGAGATAGGCTAATTCTGCTGTTTCTGTTAAGCTGGCACTTACCTTTCTCGCAGCGTCTAGTTGATTTAACAAGGTAAGCGCAAGAACTTTATTGTAAGACTTCTGGCTGATATTTTTATCCGCAGCGCTATACTTGCCTTCGATGATGTCAATGATGCCTTGGTTGTAGCCATAAACGTCAGTTTTGGCATTCACGAGTAGTTTTTTGGCAGCAGAAGTGTTGTTCTCTAATATTAAACTTGCCGCTAAATTATTGTTAGTCGTAGGCGTACTTTTAAGTTCGTTGGCTTTTTTGAAGGCGCTAGAAGCATCTTTGGTATTACCTAATTCAAAAAGTGTAGCGCCATGATTAGTGTGGGTGCGAACGTCAGTTGCGTAGTTTGCTGCAGCAATACCGTAAATACGTGCTTTCTCGTTGGCATCTGTAGTTAGTTTAGCTGCTGTAAAGAGCAATTCCTCAACAGAAAGACTATTTGGATTTTGTACACTTGCAGCGCGAAGTTCATCGTCAGTAAGGCCATATTCCGTGTATTTTACAACAACAACTGCTCGGCGAATCATTGGGAAAACATCGCGCTCAAGTTCAGTATATGCTTTACCTAAGGCGATCATGTCTTTTTCGCGTTGCTCAGCGTCTTTGGTCATTTCTAGAATCCGGATAAATAGGTTTTTATCAGCTTCAGGGATGGTTGTTGTTACTGCTAATTGGCTTTTAAAACCTGCGAAGTCTTCGCCAAATTTAGCAAGGGTGTATGCGCTGGTATCGGCGTAAGCAGTGAGCTTTGATTTTTTCATTAAGTCAATTAAAGCCTTGCGAGCAGCAATCGTGCGGTCAGAGGATAGGTTGTCGTTTTTAGCAACTTCGCCGTCTGGTGATGCATAACCGTTTATCTCTATTCCTGTAATTTTAATTTTAGGATTGGTTTGAGCTGCTTGTACCCAAGCCAACAAAGAAAGAATGTCTGCATCTTTGATTTCATTGGCACGAATATCAGATTTTCCTTTTTCAAAATTGATAGTTGCTGTCGTTGTTTTGTCAAACTGGCGAACCAATGCATCTTGCTCGGTAAGCACTTTGAAAGTTTTATCTACTAAATATGGCGTAATGATGGTAGCATCGGCAATTTTGGTTTCGGGCAAAACTCCTTTTTCTTTCGTTTGCTTGTAAAGTTTACCAGTGATGATGAGATCAGCAGCTTCCATTGACGGATCATAAGCGATGGTTTCTTCTAAGGTAGCAGTACCACCTGTTTTGAAGTCGATATTTGTGCCGTTTCCAGTTACTTTGGAACCATTCACATACCATGTTCCGATAGGGGTTGAGCCAATTTTAGGTGTAATTTCTGCCTTTGCTGTCTTTTGAATTCCTTTTTCGGGAACATTAACGGTAATGCTTACTTTCACGGAATCTCCGTGCATTTCAAGTGGATTGGGGTTGACTGTGTAAGTGATGTCTTTGACGAGATCGCAAGAGGCAACTAAAAACACAGCAGTTCCGATGAGTAAGGTTCCGTTGAAGCGAGTAAGATTCATGATTACATATTTTATGATTCCCTGCAAAATTAGGGAATTAATTTAACATCTGCATTTTAATAGAAATGATTCTTTTAGAGAGGTGTTTCTTTGCTCAACTCAATGAAAAACCTAAATCTAGTTCCTGAAGTGGTTCGGTCACGAACGGACGTTCCAAGTATTTTGGGTGCGGAATTTGAAGAATGGGTGAATTGATACTCAGATTTTCATACAATATGATATCTAAATCAATAATCCGATCCTCGTAGGTTTCTTTGGTCTTTATTCTACCCATTAAGCTTTCAATTTCCTTGATTTTCCCTAAAAGTTCCAAAGGAGGAAAGTCGGTTAATAACAACAAACAACCATTGATAAATTCATGAGGAGAAGCAAAACCCATTGGTTCGCTTTTGACTAGTGAAGAAACTTGAGCAACATGTCCGCAAGTTTGATTGAGCAATTGGATGGCATGCTGGATGTTCTGCTCTTTTGCACCGAGATTTGAACCAAAAGCAATGACCACCCTGTTTTTACCTATTGGTTCCATTCAAAACTTTTAAGCATGGATTGCAAATCAGTTTTCAGGTACTGCAAAGCGGGCCTCAGTGAGTCATAATTTGGTCGACAATTCAGCAGAACTTCGCCTCGAAGAAAATGCTGGAGCGAATCCGTAAGATAAAATTGGAAGTTGGTCGCGACGTTACCTTTGAGCTCAAAGAAGGTGCCGTATACTTTTTTTCTTGGCTCGATGATTTGTTCAAAGTCGATTTTATCGGCCATGATTTTATGTTCATCTACTTTGTCATTTGCAAAATTGATGATGTCGGGTAAAGAATCTTTACTTGGGATGCGAAGATAGTATAGAAATAGGGTGCCATTTAAGGGACCTAAATCAATTTCTTGAACACTGTAGTTTGTTTGCGCTTGTTCAAATGATTTTGGCATGTAGAGATTCGCCAAATTAAAACGAAAGTTTTGCGGGCTTAGGTAGGGTCTATAGCTATGCTCTGGAAATTCTGTGCGTAAAAATGAACTAGGTTTGGGCACAGGGTTTGAATCATTGCAAGCACCTAGCATGAAAATAATTGAACATAAAGTCAATAGTAAATTACGCTTATTCATCTATTTGAACTTTTACTGATTTAACGCGCTTTTTATCTGAAGATTCAACGATGAATTTAAGAGGTCCGAGTTGAATAAACTCTTTATTTTTAAGAATCCTTCCGGCTACCTCGATTATTAACCCCCCAAGTGTTTCGGCTTCACCACGGGCAGATTCGATATGTGGCTCGTGTTTTTCGCCAATAATTTTCAATAAATCATTCAATGAGGTTCGACCTTCAAAAATGAAAATATGGTCAGCTTGTTTGGTATACTGAACTTCGGTGTCGTCGAACTCATCTGTGATATCACCGACAATTTCCTCTAAAATGTCCTCTAAAGTAACAATTCCACTTGCGCCTCCATATTCATCGACAACCACTGCCATATGCATTTTCATATTTCTGAATTCCTGCAGCAAATCGTTTATTTTTTTATTTTCCGGAACAAAATAGGGCTTGCGCAAGACCTGCTTCCAATTAAAATCAGCAGGTTGGCCCAAATGGTGAAGCAGATCTTTGATGTACAATATACCGATGATATTGTCGGGGCTTTGGTCAAAAACGGGTATTCTAGAAAAGCCAACCTCTATAATTTTTGAAAGCACTTCGGCGAAATTATCCGCGGCATCAATATCTTCGACCTCTACCCGAGGCGTCATGATTTCAGAAGCCTCAGTTTTACCAAAACGGACAATTCCTTCGAGAATGCGCTGCTCTTCCTCAGAGCCCGATTCAGATTTGGTGAGGGCAACAGCTTGTTCTAGTTCATTTTGGTTAATTGCAGCGCCTTTGTTTCCTAGTTTTTGAATGAAGTTTGTTCCCCAAACTAAAATGTGCTTTAACCACGATATCGGTGGCGTTTTGCCTATTAAATTCAGTGGATAAGCGGCTAGTAAACTAACGTTAAGCGCATTTCTATTGGCAAATATTTTTGGAATCACCTCTCCGAAAAGAAGGATAACGAATGTTATACCAATCACTTCTACAATAAAACGCACAAGCGTAAAACCTTCTTGTGATGGAAAAATATCATTTAAAACAAAAGATGATAAGATGACAATCCCAACATTAACGAAGTTGTTGAAAATAAGAATTGTAGCTAATAATTCTTGTGGTTTAGCTAATAATTTGCGTATCAGTTGAGCCCTGGCAGACGAATGATTGTTAATTGATTCATTGTCTTTGGGCTTGAGTGAAAAAAAAGCACTTTCGGAACCAGAGGCAAATGCAGACAAAAAAAGTAAAAATGTGATAATGAGTAAGTAGAGGTAGGTTGCATCGCTGAACTGAGTAAAAAAATCAAAAAGCGATGCATTGGTACTCGGAGGTTCTGTAGAACTGTTCATAATTAAAAGGGGAGGTTATCGTCTGTATCTGAGGCTAAACCAGCCAAGGGTGAAGGCGGATTTGGTTTGCCTTCATTGCCATAGTTTGAAGCTCTGTCTTGCGTTTCGGCACGCGATAAAATGGTGAGGTCATCACCAATAACTTCGGTGGCGTATCGGGTTTGACCTTCTTTATCTGTCCAAGATCGTTTTTTAAGTTTACCCTCAACATATATTTTAGCGCCTTTGCGTAGATACTTGTCTGCAACTTCGGCAAGTCCGCGCCATAGAACGATATCGTGCCAGTCGGTCACTTCTTTTTTCTCGCCACTTTGCTTATCAGTATAGATTTCTGAGGTAGCCAAAGGAAATGAGGCAACCACAGCTCCATTTTCTAAGCGCCTGACATCCGGGTCTTTGCCCAAATTCCCGATTAAAATAACTTTATTGATACTGCCGTTCATTTGATTTTTTCAATCAATAATAGTTATTTTTTTCGAATGGGGCGTTTTTTTGTACTTTTTACTGGCTGATTAGCAGCAATTTCCAAACATTCAGCCAAACTCAAGGTTTCGGGTTGACAATCTTTTGGCAATTTAAAATTGTCCTTGCCAATTTTGAGATAAGCCCCATAACGCCCATTTAACAGCTGAACGTCTGGATTTTCATCAAATGTTTGAATGATTGCTTTTGCGGCTTCATCACGCTTCATGGCATCGAGTTCAATAGCTCTCTCGAGACTTATTGACATCGGGTCTTCTTCTTTGGGGATCGAGCAAAAACGTTTGCCGATCTGAACGTAGGGTCCGAACCGTCCAATGTTCACTTTTACAACGTCATTTTCGTAATCTCCGAGTATTTTGGGTAGTTCGAACAACTTGAGTGCTTCTTCAAGGGTGATGTTGTTAATAGATTGGTTGGCTTGCAAAGATGCAAATTGGGGCTTGAGGCCGTCCGCTTTTTCATCACCAATTTGAATCATGGGGCCGAAACGCCCAATGCGTGCAATCATTTTACGACCGCTTTTTGGGTCTATGCCTAAATCCCGCTCACCAGTTGCTCTTTCAGAGTGCTCGAGTGTGTTTTCGACAGTTGAATGAAAAGGCCCATAGAAAGATTGCAGCATGTCTGTCCATTTCAATTGGCCATTTGCTATTTCATCAAAAGAGGCTTCTACTTTGGCTGTAAATTGATAGTCGAGAATTTGTTCAAAATTTTCGACCAAAAAGTCAGTAACGACAACCCCGATGTCAGTGGGGGATAGCTTATTTTTTTCTTTGCCAGTTGTTTCTGACTTTTCAATTTCTTGAATACCTGTTTGGGAGAGCACCAACTGAACATATTTGCGCAGCGCGCCCTCTCTTTCTTGTTTTTCGACGTAATTGCGTTTTTGAATAGTCGAAATCGTTGGCGCATAAGTAGAAGGCCTACCAATGCCCAGTTCTTCTAATTTTTTAACAAGGGTAGCTTCGACATAACGCGATGGTGGACGGCTGAAGCGCTCTGTAGCTGTGCTTTGTTGAAGCTGTAGTGTTTCACCTACAGCAACCTTTGGCAATAGCCCTTCTGTTTCAGATTCCTCTGTGTCATCGTCTAAATCGGCAGCTAAATAGACTTTTAAAAAGCCATCGAAAATCAAGACTTCACCTTTTGCTTGAAAGTAATAAGGCTGGCTGAGGCCACCAATTTTTATGGTTGTTCTTTCGAGTTGTGCTGCAGCCATTTGACTGGCAATACCGCGCTTCCAAATGAGTTCATAAAGGCGTTGCTCGTCCCGTTCGGAATTGATGCTGGGTTTTGTGAAATCAGTGGGTCGTATGGCTTCGTGTGCTTCCTGCGCACCTGCACTTTTGGTGCTGTATTTGGTTGGTTTGGAGTAGTTTTCGCCGTACATAGATGTGATCGCAATTTTTGCAGCATCTAGCGCTGTTTGAGATAAATTGACGGAGTCTGTACGCATGTAAGTGATATGACCTGCTTCGTAGAGTCTTTGTGCCACACTCATGGTTTTGCTTACCGAAAAACCGAGTTTTAAGCTCGCTTCTTGTTGTAGTGTCGAGGTTGTAAAGGGCGCTGCAGGGGTTTTGGTAGCTGGTTTTTGCTGTACATCTTCAACACTAAATGTCGAATTTTGGGCTTCAGCCAATAGCTTTTGAGCAGCGATTTTATCGGCAAGTTGTTGGTTGAGTTCAGCCATAATTAAACCATTCCCACTCATAAATTGACCCTGGACGCGATAAAATCCTTCTGAATTAAACTTGTCGATTTCTCGTTCTCGCTCTACGATCAAACGCACCGCCACAGATTGAACACGACCAGCCGAAAGACTTGGGCGCACCTTTTTCCAAAGCACCGGCGAGAGTTCGAATCCTACGATTCGATCCAGAACCCTACGCGCTTGTTGTGCATCAACCAGTTCTTGATTGATTTGACGAGGATTTTCGATAGCCCTTGTTACGGCTGTTTTGGTTATTTCGTTGAAGGTAATACGTTTGGTATCTTTCTTCTGCAATTCTAATGTTTCGTACAAATGCCAAGAAATGGCTTCTCCTTCGCGGTCTTCATCGGTAGCTAACCAGATGGTATCTGCCGCTTTGGCTAATTTTTTAAGTTCGGCTACGATTTGTTTTTTGTCTGCACTCACTTCATATTGCGGTGCAAAAGCAGCTTCAAGGTCTATGGCTAGACCTTTTTTTGCGAGGTCTCTAACGTGTCCGTAGCTTGATTTGACGATGAAGTCTTTACCGAGGTAACCCTCAATAGTTTTCGCTTTTGCAGGAGATTCGACAATTACAAGATTTTTAGCCATAAGGAGAATTTGGGGACAAATGTAAAAGGAAAACAATACATAAAAGAACATGTCAGTTGCATTTTTGTGCGCATTTGCACTTAACCTATGGTTATTTTTTTGAAATGATTACCTACTTTGATTGCTGACAATTTGTCAGTAGTTTGAATTTGCCCTATTTTTGCAGTTCAAGAAAAACGATGGAATACGAAAACAAAGTAATAGATGAGTCCATTCAAGGCTCGGCAATAGAAATCACAACAACCGACAATTCAGCAGCAAAAAAACTATACCTAGAAAGTTACGGCTGCCAAATGAATTTTTCGGACAGCGAAGTCGTTGCCTCCATACTTTCAGGTCAGGGTTATCAAACGACCCGCAATATCGACGACGCAGATGTCATTCTGCTCAATACCTGTTCTATTCGGGAAAACGCAGAACAGCGCGTGCGCAACCGCTTAACTGAGTTTAAAATTAAGAAAGAACGCAATCCAGAGCTGGTAGTCGGAATCCTTGGCTGTATGGCCGAACGCTTAAAAAAGAATTTACTCGACGAAGAAAAGCTTGTGGACTTGGTTGCTGGCCCCGATGCATACCGAGACCTCCCAAATTTAATTGATGAGGTTGGAACCGGTCAGAAGGCAGTAAATGTGCTTTTATCTCGAGACGAAACCTATGCAGACATCTCACCGGTTCGTTTAGATCAAGGGGGCATCTCTGCATTTGTAACCATCATGCGCGGCTGCGACAACATGTGTTCTTTTTGTGTGGTTCCGTTTACGCGCGGACGTGAACGCTCTAGAGACCCCAAAACCATTGTTGCAGAGTGCCAAGATCTTTTTGACAAGGGTTATCGAGAAGTTACCTTACTTGGTCAGAATGTCGACTCTTACCGCTGGAACATCAGTGCTAAAGGCGAAGTCAAAAACGAGGCCGAACCTACCACCAATTTTGCACAGCTCATGGAAATGGTTGCTTTGGTTTCTCCATTATTACGCGTCCGATTTAGTACGTCGCATCCTAAAGACATGACCAACGACGTCCTTGAAATGATGGCCAAATATGAAAACATCTGTTCGTATATTCATCTCCCTGTTCAGTCAGGCCATACAGATGTGCTCTACCGCATGAATCGAGGCTACACCAGAGAATGGTACCTCGAGCGCATTGCCGCTATAAAAAGTATCATCCCAGGCTGCGCCATTTCAACAGATATAATTACAGGTTTTTGTGGCGAAACAGCGCAAGAACATGAAGCAACATTAAGCCTAATGGATATCGTACAATACGACTTCGCTTATATGTTTAAATACTCCGAAAGACCCAAAACCCTTGCGGAAAGACGTTATAAAGACGACGTTCCCGAGGAAGTGAAAGGACGTCGTTTAAATGACATTATTGAAAAGCAACTTGCACATTCTTTAGCGTCCCATCAACGCATGGTTGGCACTATTCAGAAGGTTCTTATTGAAGGGAATTCCAAAAGATCAGCGGAACATTTGTGTGGACGCACCGGAAGTAACGCAATGGTCGTATTCCCAAAAGAAAATCAAGAAAAAGGCAATTACGTGCAAGTGAGAATTACCGACTGCACGTCGGCAACGCTCCTCGGAGAAATCGTAGCTACTGATTAACCGAAATATCAATAGAATGAACGTCCAGCAAATTAAACAGCGTTTTGGCATCATTGGTTCAGCGCCTTTGCTCAACAGAGCATTGGAAATTGCCATGCAGGTTGCTCCTACAGACATCTCTGTATTGGTCACCGGTGAGAGTGGAACAGGTAAAGAAATCATACCCCAAGTCATTCATCAGCTTAGTGCACGTAAACATGGAGAATACATCGCCGTCAATTGCGGTGCCATTCCAGAAGGCACCATCGACTCCGAGTTGTTTGGCCACGAAAAAGGGTCATTCACTGGTGCTCAAGGTAGCAGACAGGGTTATTTTGAAGTGGCAAATGGCGGCACAATCTTTTTAGACGAAGTGGCTGAACTTCCGATGCAAACACAAGTGCGCCTTTTGCGCGTCCTTGAAACAGGAGAATACATCCGAGTTGGTTCTTCCAAGCCCTTAAAAACCAATGTGCGGGTAGTTGCTGCTACCAATGAAAATATGCAAAAAGCGATTAGTTCAGGTAAGTTCCGCGAAGACCTTTACTACCGGTTAAGCACTGTTCCAATTCCACTTCCAGCTTTGCGTCAGCGCGCTGAAGACGTCCATTTGTTATTTAGAAAGTTTGCCAATGATTTTGCAGACAAATACAGAATGCCAGCAATTAAGTTGACTGATTCCGCTGTCGAATTACTTTTGAGTTACCCGTGGCCAGGTAATATTCGCCAACTTAAAAATTTAGTGGAACAGTTATCTGTAATTGAAACAGCGCGTGAAATCGATCCGCTCACCCTGAATGCTTATTTAACGCCAATCGCCGAAAAGAGCAATGTGCTTCAGCTCAATGACCATAATCAGGAATCTATTTCCGAAAGAGAGCTCATGTACAAGTTCTTGTTCGACATGAAAAAAGACCTGACAGAGCTTAAAAAATTAGTGATTGATATAGCAAGCGGTACTCAAAACATCAATTTAAGTCCAGATCAATCGGCTGCCGTAACGCGCTTGTATCAAGAGGTATACGAAGAAACAAGCCCTCCTGCCAGAATATTGCCTCCTCCGGCTGTTCACACCGATCATTCACAGATGTCTAACCCCTCTAATCAAGAGGAATACGAAGAGCATATCGAACTCGAGGAGTCATTGAGCTTGGAGGATCGAGAAAAGGAACTTATTCAAAAAGCGCTCGAGAAGCACCGTGGGAAACGCAAATACGCGGCGCTAGAACTCGGTATTTCAGAGCGCACTTTGTATCGAAAGATCAAAGAATTTCAACTGGCCGAATAATGAAATATTTCTTATTTATTTTTTCTGCGTTCTTACTGAGTGCTTGTTGGCCAGAGAGCTTCTCCTTTAGAGATAGCGGCGGAATGCCCGTTGAATGGCAAAGTTTTACTATTCAAAATTTAGAAAATACAGCTCCGAATTGCCCATTGTCTTTTGCGCCAATACTTACAGAGCAACTTAAAGATGGCGTTCAAAATAATACAAGACTTGTCTTGAATACGCAGCAAGGGGCTGGAGAGGTGAATATTGAAGGGAGTATAACGACCTATCAAGTGCAGCCAGTTGCTATCCAAGGTTCAGATAATGCCACTAGCAATAGACTTACAATGTCCTTGTCTTTAAAAATTAAAATAAAAGCGCCTAAAGAAGAGGAATGGCAAATGGTTAGTACGCGTTTTGCGGATTTTTCTGCCTCGGCAAATTTGGCCGATGTGGAGCAAAAGCTTTTTGCTGAAATTTCTGAGCAAATGGTTCAAGATCTATTAAATAAGTTATATAGTAATTGGTAAATTCGTAGTGTGCTAAGTCAAGAACAACTTCATGCCCAAATATTGAATACAAACTTGTGTTCAGCAAACTATCTTTCAGATTTAGAGGCGCTGCATCAAGCCTATCCTTATGCCACGACCTTCTCAATTCTTTACCTCAAAACCTTAGCAAACGAAAAAGATGTGAGGCTCTCTAAAGCCTTAGAAGAGCATGCTTTTGCTATTCAGAATAGAACTTTTCTTTACGAACTTCTCGTAGAGGGTTCAAAAATTCAAGAAATTTCTGAAGACAGCAGTGTAATGATAGCAGATGAAAAAACTGCGCTTCATTCAAAAGAAGAAATAGCTCCTCAAACAGAAATTACTACTGAACCAAAAGCTGACCCCCTCGATCAAATACTACGCGCAAACCTCATCAGTAGCTCTTATGTAGACCTCACCTACACCGACGAACTTAAAGCTTTAGCCGAGCAAGAAGAGCGACTTTCGACAAATGCTCGAGAAGAGCAGCAAACAATATCTAAAGAAAGTAACTCAGATGACTTGGGACCAATTGCGTCAACGCCTTCTCTTTCCATACAAGAAAAACAAACCTTTTCGCAATGGTTGCATTTTAACGACCACCCAAGCGCAGAAGACCCTAAAGAATTTTTGACCTTTGACAAACCTAAACAAGAATTTTACTCTCCTGCAAAAAAGGCCAAAGAAAGTCTCAGTTCAGCTCAGATTCCAGTGTCAGAAACCTTAGCCAAAATCTATACAATGCAAGGTGCCGTTGCCAAAGCAATAGCAGTTTACGAACAATTAATTTTGCTTAATCCAGAAAAAAAGAGTTTCTTTGCAAACCAAATTAAAGTACTTAAGAAAAACCTCAACGCATCATCATGACAGGAATACTTTCTTTTTTAATTATCGTAGCCAGCGCATTGCTGATACTAGTGGTTTATGTCCAAAATCCAAAGGGTGGAGGCTTGAGTGCTGATTTCGGCGGTGCTTCACAATTGGGAGGCGTACAACGCACGAATGAACTCATCGATAAGCTTACATGGGGTCTTGCTGCAGCAATTGTTGTTTTCAGCTTAGGCATCTCTATTAGCCAGCCTAAGCCACCAAAACAAGCTGCTCCACAAACACAACAACAGCAACAAGCACCAAATCAAGGCCAAGGCCAAAATCAAGGTCAGTAAATAGTATCACTCAGTTTTTCAAATGTCAGTATGTCACGCATACTGACATTTTTTTTTGTCTAATATGCAATTTTGACGTAAAACAACACTTGGCATGTTTTTCGAAGATCGAATAACAACTTAAAATATTTTTTATGTCAGTAAAATTTAAACCTTTGGCAGACAGAGTTCTGGTAGAACCTGCGCCAGCAGAGCAAAAAACAGCAAGTGGAATCATCATTCCGGATACTGCAAAAGAAAAACCATTGCGTGGTACTGTTATAGCAGCTGGATCCGGTAAAAAAGATGAGCCAATGTCAGTGAAAGTCGGCGACTCCATACTTTATGGTCAGTATGCAGGAACTGAAATCAAAATTGACGGCAACACTTTTCTCATCATGAGAGAGTCAGACATTTATGGTATTTTTTAATCTTATTAACTAAAACAAAATGGCAAAAGAAATTCACTTTGACGTTGAAGCACGCGAAAAACTCAAAAAAGGAGTTGACGCATTGGCAAATGCAGTAAAAGTAACCCTTGGGCCAAAGGGTCGCAACGTGGTTATCGGTAAAAAATTTGGCGCACCGCACGTCACTAAAGACGGTGTAACGGTTGCCAAAGAAATTGAGCTCAAGGATCCTATTGAAAATATGGGTGCGCAAATGGTTAAAGAAGTGGCCTCCAAAACAGCAGATATCGCTGGCGATGGTACCACTACAGCAACCGTATTAGCGCAGGCAATTGTAACTGCGGGTCTTAAAAATGTAGCTGCAGGTGCAAACCCAATGGACCTCAAACGCGGAATTGATAAAGCGGTATCAGAGGTAGTGGCCAATCTTCGTAAAATCTCAAAACAAGTCGGTAACGATAACAGCAAGATTGAACAAATTGCCACCATTTCTGCAAATAACGACGAAGCCATTGGTAAACTCATTGCGCAGGCGATGAAAGTAGTAGGTAATGATGGCGTGATTACCGTCGAAGAAGCAAAAGGAACTGAAACTGAGGTTAAAACTGTAGAGGGAATGCAGTTTGATCGCGGTTATCTTTCACCTTATTTTGTGACCAACGCAGAGAAAATGATCACAGATATGGAGAATCCTTTGATTCTCATCTCTGAAAAGAAAATTTCAAGCATGAAAGAACTACTTCCTATCCTGGAACCAGTTGTTCAGGCCGGAAAATCTTTATTGATTATAGCAGAAGACGTAGACGGTGAAGCTTTAGGCACACTTGTTGTAAACCGTTTGCGCGGTTCTTTAAAAGTTGCAGCGGTCAAAGCACCTGGTTTCGGTGACCGCAGAAAAGCAATGCTAGAAGACATCGCAATTCTGACAGGTGGTGTTGTGGTATCAGAAGACCGCGGCATGACCCTCGAAAATGTCACAATGGATATGTTGGGTTCTGCTCATAAAATTGAAATCGATAAAGACAATACCACAATCATTAATGGTAAAGGAAAAAAATCTGATATTCAAGCTAGAATTGGTCAGATCCGATCTCAAATCGAACAAACCACCTCAGATTACGACCGAGAAAAGCTCCAAGAGCGCTTGGCAAAACTTGCAGGTGGTGTAGCTGTTCTCTACGTTGGTGCGCCAACAGAAATGGAAATGAAAGAGAAAAAAGACCGCGTAGACGATGCGTTGGCAGCTACTCGTGCAGCTGTCGAAGAAGGTATTGTACCTGGCGGTGGTGTTGCACTAATTCGTGCCATAGAAACTTTAGATAAGTTGAAGGGTGCTAACGAAGACGAAATGACGGGAATTCAAATTGTGAAGCGTGCGGCCGAAGAGCCACTGCGTCAAATTATTGCCAATGCTGGTGGTGAAGGTGCAGTAATTGTTCAAAAAGTACGTGAAGGAAAAGGTGATTTCGGATATAATGCGCGCACAGACAAATTTGAAAATTTGTATAAGTCAGGTGTTATCGACCCTACTAAAGTGACCCGTATTGCCGTTGAAAATGCATCTTCAATTGCTGCAATGCTCCTCACTACAGAGTGCGTCATTTCCGATGAGCCAGAAGAAGCAAACCCCGCAGCTGCAATGGGCGGTATGGGCGGCGGAATGCCCGGCATGATGTAATGCATACAAGAGCCTTCGGGCTCTTTTTCGTTGCTCTCTTCCCGTCTTTACGGATAGTGAGAAACGTCTATATAGAGCCACCTCCGGGTGGCTTTCTTTTTATATATTTGAATCATGTGTTACAGCAATTCATCTACCTCTACTACCACACAACTTGCCGAGCGCTACAAAAAATTGAAACCCATAGCTGCGCCAGATTTGCAATATTATTTTGCTTCTGGTTTTCATTTTCCCAGATGGAACATCATTACCAATGACGAAAGCTTGCAGCAAATGCGCTGGGGTCTGCTTCCAAATTGGTTCAAAGGTGCAAATTGGATGGAATTTGCCAGTAAAACACTCAATGCGAGGATTGAAACTTGCACTGAAAAAGCATCATTTAAGCACCTAATTAATAGCAAAAGATGCTTGGTCCCGTCTAGTGGTTTCTTTGAGTGGCAAACCGCTGGAAAATTAAAAATACCCTATTTTATCGCCGACCCAAAACAAGCAATATTTTCTATTGCCGGTATCTACGATAGTTGGCTAGACCACGCCTCAGGAGCCATCGAAAATACTTTTACGATATTCACAACAGAAGCCAATCCATTGATGGCAGAAATTCATAATACCAAAAAGCGTATGCCACTCATTTTAGCGACAAATGAAGAAGATACCTGGCTTGCGGGAAAGCTCAGTCTTGAAAACATCATGGACCGCTCAGC
>JBILSN010000015.1:0-53415 GCA_044372045.1 Crocinitomicaceae bacterium | reverse complement strand
CATATTTTCTAAATTTTTTGGTAGGGAGTGCTTCTAGGAAGTCTTAGGGACTCAGTACCGGGTTCTACAATTTATTAACCGTTAAGGGACTATTTCATGCACAATTGCAATTTGACATTTGAGAGGTCAGCATCGTGAACCAATCCGGCGTGCGTAAGATTGCGCTTACGTTTTGTAGCCTTTTTGGTCAAGATGTGGCTCTTAAATGCATGCTTGCGCTTGATTTTGCCACTTCCAGTGATGGTGAATCGCTTCTTTGCACTGGATTTTGTTTTCATTTTAGGCATTTGACTTGCTTTTTTTGTTAAACTTCTATATCAGCTTCTTATTTCTTTTTCGGGTTGATCAAAAGGATCATTTTTTTACCTTCTAGCTTGGGTAATTGCTCTACCGCACCGAGGTCAGCGAGTTCTTGCGCAAATTTGAGAAGTAATATCTCGCCTCTGTCCTTGAACACGATGGTTCTTCCTTTAAAGAAAACATAGGCTTTTACCTTACTGCCTTCTTCGAGGAATTTTTTAGCATGGGCCAATTTGAAAGCGAAATCGTGGTCATCGGTGTTGGGACCAAAACGGATTTCTTTCAAAATCACTTTGCTTTGTTTGGCTTTTAGTTCTTTTTGTTTACGCTTTTGGTTGTAAATAAACTTTTTGTAGTCTAGAATTTTACATACCGGCGGCGTTGCATTTGGAGAAATTTCCACAAGATCCATGTCTTGTTCTTCAGCAAGAGCAATCCCTTGGGCAACACTCATTACTTGTGGTTCTTCTCCTTCGATAACAAGACGAATCTCTGACGCATAAATCTTTTCATTGATGCGATGCTGAGCAGCCTCTTCTCTTTTTACAAATGGTTTTGAATTTCTTCTCATTCAGTAGTTAGTTCAACTTAAGCCAGTTCTGCGGAAATTTCTTCCTGAATCAAGTCCGCAAATTTGTTCAGGTCCATGCTGCCGTGGTCTCCGACGCCGCGCTGCCGAACTGAAATAGTGTCGGACTCGGCTTCTTTTTCACCTACGATGAGCATGAAAGGTACTTTGTTGAGTTCTGCATCTCGGATTTTTTTGCCGATTTTTTCGTTGCGGTCGTCAATAAGTCCGCGAATATCGGAATTATTTAGGAATTCTGAAACTTTTTCTGCGTACTCGTTGAATTTATCGGAGATTGGCAAGACAATAAATTGCTCTGTAGACAACCAAAGTGGGAAGTCGCCGGCGCAGTGTTCGAGCAAAACAGCAACAAAACGTTCCATTGAACCAAAAGGTGCGCGGTGAATCATTACAGGCCGATGCTTTTGATTATCGGCGCCAATGTATTCGAGTTCAAAGCGTTCAGGAAGGTTGTAGTCTACTTGAATTGTACCCAATTGCCACTCTCGCCCGAGGGCATCTTGCACCATGAAGTCTAGTTTTGGGCCATAAAATGCGGCCTCGCCATATTCGACAACCGTAGGCAATTCTTTTTCTGACGCTGCTTCAATGATCGCTTGCTCTGCTTTTTGCCAATTTTCGTCTGAACCGATGTACTTAGCTCGATTTTCTTTGTCTCGGAGTGAGATCTGTGCCTTGAAGTTTTCAAATTTCAAAGTCTTGAGTACGTAAAGGACGATATCGATCACGTTCTTGAATTCTTCTTTGACTTGTTCTTGCGTACAGAAAATATGTGCGTCGTCTTGGGTAAAGCCTCGAACGCGCGTTAGACCGTGAAGCTCCCCTGATTGCTCATAGCGATAGACCGTTCCGAATTCGGCAAAACGCGTTGGCAAATCTTTGTAAGAGCGCGGTTTACTCTTGAAAATTTCGCAGTGATGCGGGCAGTTCATGGGTTTGAGATAGAACTCTTCGTTGGGATCTGGCGTTCTGATGGGCTGAAAAGAATCAGCGCCATATTTTTCGTAGTGACCAGACGTTACGTAAAGTTCTTTGTTGCCGATATGTGGTGTAATGACTTGCTGGTACCCTGCTTTTCGTTGCGCTTTTTTAAGAAAATTCTCGAGGCGCTCACGCAATGCGGCGCCTTTAGGCAACCAAAGTGGTAAACCTTGCCCTACTTTCTGACTAAATGTAAAAAGCTCGAGTTCTTTTCCTAATTTTCGGTGATCGCGGCGCTTGGCTTCTTCTAACTTTTCAAGATGCTCGGTGAGCTCAGCTTGCTTCGGGAAAGTAATGCCGTAAATGCGGGTAAGTTGTTTGTTTTTTTCATCTCCACGCCAGTATGCACCTGCAATTGCAGTAAGCTTAACGGCCTTGATAAAACCCGTGTCTGGGATGTGTGGGCCACGGCAAAGGTCTGTGAAGTTTCCTTGGGTGTAAAAAGTGATGCTGCCGTCTGGAAGATCGGCAAGGAGTTCTAGTTTGTAAGGATCTTGTTTTTCTTCAAAATAGGCGATGGCAGCAGCTTTGCTAATTTCTTGCCGAATAAAAGGATTTTTAAGCTTGGCGAGCTCTTTTATTTTTTGCTCGATTTTTTCGAGGTCTTTTTCGGAGATGCTATACTCCATCAAATCGACATCGTAATAAAAACCATTTGCTACTGGAGGGCCAATTGCCAATTTGATACCTGGATAGAAAAATTCTAATGCCTCGGCCATAAGGTGGGCAGAGGAGTGCCACATGGTGGACTTTCCTTCTGCATCAGACCACGTGAGCAGTTGCAGCGTGCAATCTTGGGTCAAGGCAGAGCTGGCATCTTTGACTTGATCGTCGATGCGGGCTGCTAGCACGTTGCGCGCTAGGCCTTCTGAAATAGATTGTGCCACCTGCATGGCTGTTGTTCCGGCGTCAAACGTACGAATGTTTCCATCCGGAAAAGTAACTTTAATGGACATAACGAATAAAAATGAAGTGCAAAATTACAAAAAATGTAGCAGACTTCTGCTACTTATTGTGTTTGCGGAGCGCAACTTGGAGGTCGGCCTGAATGGCGCGAATTTGACTACCTATAGCTGCGTTATCGAGCTGAACGTCTGGTAGTTCTTTTGAAATGTACGATACGAAACGCCAAACTTCTAGCACCTCAGCAACCGGAACCTCAAAGGGTGCATAAAGCGGATTGGTAGAACTAAGGCGCAACAATTGCTGTTCTTCAAGAAGGTTTTGAACATATTTAAAAACGATACCATCTTCTTTGGTAACGACTATACATGGCGTATTGGAAGCCAAGCGCAACCAATCTTGAACAAACTCACCTACTACATAAGAACCGTGAACCACGGGTGGCATGGAGTCTCCGATGATGGGAAATGCGCGGTATTTACGGTCTTTGGATAGAAACGGCAAACGCAAGGTGGGCAGCTCTTGTAAGTAGCTTGGATCTGCATAACCAGCGGTGTAGCCGGCACTCACTTTTTCAGAAATTAATTCAATTTCTTCCTCGTTTTGCGCATTGACAATTGTGGTCAAAACGCGAAGATTTTGGCCGCTTGCCTCGCCTTTCCACGCGCCTTGAAAAGCATCTAGCTCTGCATTAGTCAACTCTTGAAGAGACTTGGAAAGCAAAACTTCTAAAGGGATGTGCTCCATTTGGGAGAGCTGTAAGAGCAGTTCTAAACTGGGTTGAGCCACTTCATTTTCATAACCGCTGTAAGTGGAACGATTGAGCCCTAGCTCTTGAGCCATTTCTTCTTGAGATATTCCTTTCTTTTTGCGTAAATACTTTAAATTTTGAGCAATATACATAGCGCTAATGTTTGCTCAAAGCTAAAAAAATATTATCAATATCTCATCATTTAATTGATTATTTTTTAATCAATTAAAAAATATGGCTTATTGCGCTTCGAAACGATAAGAAATCCAGCCCGCAGCGGTGCCCTCTCCCGGACTAAAGCGCGATAGCTTGGCGTATTTGAGTGCTTGTTCAACCATACATGCGCTGGCATTTTTACTCTTAGTGGCAATATAATGAACCCCTGCAACCCTTCCCGCTGTATTGACCTCGATTTGCAAATAAACCAAACCACTTGAATTGAAACCGCAGGTATAACCCGGGTTTCTTACATACCAAGTATTGTCTTCAAAAGCAGTGCGCTTATTGACACTAAAATCGACCAATACAGCACCAGCAAATTGATTCGGTTGTGCAGGACCTGTTGTTTTGGAATCAGTACTTTGACCTTGCTGCTTGAGTGCTTGTATGCGTTGCTTACTCTCTTGAACAATGCGCTCGCGGACAGCCGCACCACCCGTCTGAGCAAAAACCTCAGCTTCATAGTCCTGCGCAGTTTGTTCGGGAGTACCTTGACTTGCGCCTCCGGTTTGAGCAGACCAATTTTCAAAAGAAGACGGGCGCGTATCGTTGGCGTCGCGGGCTACACTGCGCAGCTCATCACTTTGTTGCTGGACCTCCAGGTCTTGACGGAGTTGCGCTTTCTCCTCTTCGGTGATCTCTTCTAAAGCCACTTCGTATAAGCCTTCATTGGAGAGCAATTCTTCTTTTTTAACGGTGGTTAGTTCGAGATAAACAAAAGACCCTACATACAAACTCAATACCACAATAAGCACCTTGAGATAATGCTCAGACTGAAAAGATTTTGAATTCATGGTTGAAAGGTCATTATTTTTTGATTCGTTAAAAAATAATAAGCCAATCCTTTGGAAGAGGAAAGCTGTAAAGTGTGCTCATCGAAAGGAATAATGCGTTGATAAGCACACTCAATGAGGAGTTGAGCATCTTTGTTATAGAGGCCCAAGCCATTTTGGTTTTCGACGAGAAGTAAATCGGACTCAAAGCTTTTAATTGCTTTAAATTCGGGCTGAAGAAGCAGCTTTCCGAAGCTATCTACGAGGCCAACTCCCCTCGCATCTTGAACTAAAAATCCAAAAGGAGGAAAAGCCACGATTTGATTATACAGAAAGGGCAAGACCACTTTTGAGGAGGTAGAAACCAAACCCCATTTGCCATTTTGTTGCACGGGCCATAAACCGTCATAGACTGGCTGTGCTGCCTCGTAGCTATTCTTAACAACAATTCTACCTTTACTATCCAATAGTCCTAGTTTTGAGCCTTTTGAAAAAATAGCCAAGTTCTCCTTGGTAAAGGACGCTAATTCTGGTGCATTCAAAAACCATTCCAAATCATTAATTTCCAAGCGTTTGCCTGTTGAATCAAAATAATGCAAATTTTTACCAATTTTTGCGAAGATATAAGTAGCTTGAGGCGGCGAGATGATTTGCTCATACTTCGCAGGTAAAATATTTTTACCTCGTTTGTTGAGGCCTACCTTGCCATTTTTCTGAATCACTTCATATTTGGATGCCACTTGAGGAAGCTCCGGCGTTTTTTGCCAATTCATCGCAAGGAGGGTTTGCTGTGCCTCCTCCCATTCTAGAGCTTTTTGCTGAAAAAACTGTCCTTGTCTACTCAGCAAATAAAACCCGCTGCTGTCTTCGGCAATATAACCGTGCTCAGTAGCGGTGATATCCAGGAATTTAAAATCAACAATATTTTCGTTTTTCTTATTGATGAGGCCATACATGCTATTTTTTGACACCACCGCCAAGCCCTCTACAAAGGCACTTGCATCGTCGAATTGTGGAGCAATGACTTGTTGACCACTTTGATCCATGTATCCAAATTGGCCGTCTTTAAGGAAGGGATACATTTTTTTAAGGAGTAATTCGGCATCTTGGGCGAGGTCTTCCAAAAAGGGGTATGTCGGATAGTCTATTTTAAACTGTGCTAATTTTTCTGCACTATAGGGCTTTAAATACAGCTGATGTATTTGTTTCCAGGCTTGTGGGGTGTAGGGTGAATTTGGGTAACGTTCAATAAATGCAGCAAACGAAGTAATAGACGCCTCTTTTGCATAAATGGCATATAAACGCATCCAGGCTTTGTCTGTATATGGATTGTTTGGATTGGATGTAATAAAAGTCGCTAGGTCTAATTCGGTATTACTGCTGGTTTGTTCTTGATACCATAGTTGATCGTACAACGCTAAAGCAGTTTCATATTGTTGAGCTTCAGGATACGAGGATATAAATACCTTAAGCGCAGCAGCTGTTTGTGCAGCCACAGCCTGTTCGTAAGCAATACTGTCTCTAAAAAGAATAGTTTCTGTTGCCATATTTGGAAAAAGCATACCATAATGAGAAAGCCATTTTTCTGCTCGATTAATGCTCGGCTGTTCGAGCAAAACTGCATACTCTTTTTGTGCCAAAGTAAAGAATAGTTCATGAATGCTAGAATCAGAGATTGGAATCCACTTTAAATGGGCATTTTTTTCTTCAATGGTTGCATTATTCCAAGATTGGGTGCAACTTTTGAGGTAGTGTAATGCACTATCCGGCTCATATGTAAATGCTTGGCTATAAAAAACAGACAAACCAAAAGCTGCGGCAATAGGGTCTTTTTTGAGGTCTTTGTAGAAAAAAGATTTTGCCAGGCCAAAGTTGGACTGTGTCAGCGCATGGAGGCCTTTTTGCGTATTTTTTTGTGCAAAGAAGTTGCTTGTTATACCAATTAGAAAAATAAAACAGTATTTGATCATGATTGAAGCGCAGCCTTGAGTGCTGGGGGTACCATGCAAACAGGAATAGGTTCCATTTTATGGAGGTTCGCTTGGTGAAAGTTCTTGTAAATCTTTAAAACTTCTTGTTGTCTTTTTGTGAGTTGTGTGAGCTCACCGCTGAAGGTCATGGCCCATTCGAGTTCCGGGTAGCTCGCCCCTATTTGATCTTCATCAGAGCGACCGTCTTCCCAAAGGCCATCTGTTGGTGCAGCATTTTGAATAGACGCCACCACATCGAGCGCTTTAGCTAAGGCAAAAACCTCGGTTTTCATGAGGTCGGCAATTGGGCTGATATCTACACCGCCATCGCCGTACTTGGTGTAAAATCCGACACCGAAATCTTCTACTCTATTGCCCGTACCCGCCACCAAACATTGATTGGCTTGTGCAACAGCATAGAGTGTAACCATCCGCAAACGCGAACGTGAATTGGCCATTGCTAAGGGTTGAGAAATGGAATCTAGGGGCAGTGCTGCTTCGAGTGTTTCAAAGGTATGTGTAAGATCTATGGTTAAGGTACGTACGTTTTGAAAACGACTTTGTAGCGCTTTCATGTGTTCGTTGGCCCGATCGAACTCTGCTTTGGTCTGCCTAATTGGCATGGTGATACAAATGGTGGGTGCTCCAGTAAGTGCACACAATGTAGAGCTTAGCGCAGAGTCAATACCCCCGGAGATGCCAATTACAAAACCTTTTGATTGAGCGGTTTGTAAATAACCATTCAACCAACTGACGATATGATCGGCTACAACGTGCATTAGAATAACAGTGTTAATTTAAGCTGTGCTTGATTGAGCGTTGCCTGATTTCGAAAATAGTTCGGCATGTTTGCCGCATCTAAGGTAAACAAGGTGCTGTTTTCCTCTTTTCCTTTGACGTGTAAAGGCATAAAGCCATAGTTGTAACACAATTCGGCTACAAGACAAGTGGAACCAGAAAAATTCCATTCAACGCCTGCACTAATGCCTACGTTTGCATTGTAAAAAAATAAGTCGTTGGCAACGCTCATGCCAATATTTTCTTGAGCGGAGCCGTCTACGCTTCCGGCAAAAGGAACGAGAAAACCATTGTCATCAACGGTATTAGTGAGTAAAAAACGGTTTCTTAAACCAAAGCGAAAGAGTCCACGGTAATCGCCAATAAAATCTGTTCTGAAGGTCAAACCAATAGGCAAGGATAAATAAAGGGGCTCGTAAGTACGCTCGGTGAGGTTAAAAACGAGGTCGGTAGATACCGTCTCGTCCTGAGATTTGATTTGTTTATCTGTAAAGCGATAAAATACGTCTTGATCGGTTACGTTATAATTGATCCTGTCGATATCAAATTCAATACCACCGGTGAGGGCGATATTCTGTGATTCTTTGGAAGATTTTGTAAAACTAACCCCAAAAGAAGAGGAAAAACCCGCTGAACTTGCAAGCAAATTTGTACCCATTTGTGGGAAATTAAGACCTACAGATCCGACAATGCCACCCTGTAGCTTTTTATCAGAAACAACTTGTGCAAAAAAAGAAGTGCAATTTGCCACAATTATTGTGCAAAATAAAAGGTGTTGCAAGCGTAGTGATTTCATGTTGCCTGATTAATGTTAATTTTGAACAAAAATAACAATATTCATGATACGTAAGTTCGGTCTAGCCCTTCTCGTTTGCGGTCTTTTTGCTTGCCAACAAGATCCGTACAACGTAGATGTAGAAAGTTCCCAACTCAAGATCACCTACCAAAACCTCGATTCTTCGTTTCGTTACGCGCACGCCAACCAGCAACGCAAGCTCATCACCGAACTCCTCAAGTCAGATTTTGACCTTGCTCAGTTTTGTTTTCCTTATGCCCTACAAGTTTCTACAAAAACCGACAGCGCATTTTTAAGTGACCTACAACGCACTTACGCGCATCCTTTTAATATAAACGTATACCGAGCCTTAGACCACCGTTCAAAATGGCGCTTCAAAACATTTAAACAAATTGCACTAGCGCTCAAAAGACTACACGTTTTGGCGCCAAAAATAGCCCTGCCGAGCAGCGTGTATTTTACTTATTTACAGTTTGCAGCAAGCGCCTATGCCTCACCCAAAAATATAGTGATCGGGCAAGAACGTTATCTTGGCCCTGCACATCCAATTATTGCCCAGCTACCCACCCAACAATTTTACGACTGGATCAAAGAGGGCATGGCGCCGCAATACGCCACCTCTGATGCCTTGCTTGCTTGGCTTAGCACCAATACCCTGAAGTCTACAGACGAAAATTTAGCCAGCGAAATGCTGCGTTGGGGCAAACTCATTGCTATACTCGAAATTATTAGTCCGGAAGTTGAACTCCGGCAGCACTTGCGTTATTCTCAAGCAGATTTCACATGGGCGCTCAATTCTGAACGCGGTTTTTGGGATTATCTTGTCGAACAACAACTCTTATTCAAAACGGACCAAGAACTCAATATGAATTTACTCAATGAAGGCCCCTATACAATTGGTCTTCCACAAAAAAGCCCCGATCGAATGGGCCGTTTCCTCGGCTATCGAATTGTTAGGCAATATATCGAGGCCGAGCAACCGAGCATTTCCGCTTTGCTCCAAACACCCTATCATCAAATACTCAAAAAATACGAAGTACCCCAATGAGCGACCAAATCGAAAAAACCTCACAAATCAATATTCAAGTAGGCTTGAATGCCAATCAATTGCCATTGCGCATGCTTTGGTCTGCGAGTGATGGGCAAATCAACAATGCTGAAGCCGCTGCTTTTCTCCTTTCCATTTGGGATCCCAAGGAGAAGAATACCATGAAAATTGACCTCTGGACCAAAGACATGACCATAGAAGAAATGAAGCAATTTTTTCATCAAACCTTACTCACTATGGCCGATACTTTTGAAAAAGCAACCGGAGAACACCTGATTGCCGAAGACCTCCGCGACTACTGTTATCATTTTGCGGACAAAATGAAAATTTTGCCCGAATAATGGAGTTTGTTTTGACAAAGATGGAGACTCACTTCGAGGATCCCATACAATACTTTCTGCCCGCGCCCAATTCCAAAATGGCTTTACAGCCTTATCTCGGAAAAGAAATTCAATTTCAGTTTACGGGGCTTATATTTTGCAGCCTTTGTCAGAAAAAGATCGCCAAAACTTTTGGAGAAGGTTTTTGCTTCAATTGTTTCTCAACGGCTGCAGCAGCGAGCCCTTGTATTTTGCGGCCTGAACTTTGCAAAGCACATCTTGGCCTCGGTAGAGATCCGGTTTATGAAGAAAAAAACCACAACCAACCACATTTAGTCTATTTGGCCCAGACCGATCAAATTAAGGTCGGGATTACGCGCAAAACCCAAATGCCAACGCGTTGGATAGACCAAGGAGCAGCTGCAGCTATTGTGCTTGCCGAGGTTCCGAATCGCTACTTATCGGGTGTATTGGAGATCGCTTTGAAAGCGCAATTTTCGGACAAAACAAATTGGCAAAACATGCTCAAGAACAAAACCTACGACGGCCCGGAGCTCACTGACATCAAATGGGAACTCGAAGAAAGCCTACCCACAGACCTCACCCAATTTTGGACCGACGATGAAGATGTTTGGCGTTTCAACTATCCAGTTTTGCACTACCCTACTCAAGTGAAATCCTTAACTTTGGACCAAACACCGCTTATCAAAGGTACGCTCACTGGCATTAGAGGGCAGTACTTATACATCGATGAAGCGTTTGTAATCAACATCAGAAGACACACCGGTTATCAAATCAAATGGGAAAACTAATCAGACAGCTTTTAGACGTATTTTATCCTTTGTTTGCGCGTTTTTTCGACAAACAAACTTACTACTATGCGGCCTGTGGTGGGGCAAATTTGGTTTCGAGCTGGGTATTCTTTTATCTGTTTTATCAGTTTTTATTTGAAAAACGAATCTTTAACATCCCTTTTGCAGCAAATACGTACGTAGTATCCGCATACACCCTGAGTTCTATGCTTTGTTTTGTCATTGCATTTAGCCTTGGTTTTTTGCTCAATAAATTTGTGGTGTTTACAGAGAGTCAATTAATGGGTCGCGTACAACTTTTCAGGTATGCAGTAAGCGCCGGGTTTTCTTGGTTGGGCAACTATTTGCTGCTCAAAATACTCATAGAAGGCCTGCAATTTTACCCTTCTATTGCAAATGTTTTTGCAAGTGCGTTTGTTGTGCTCCTATCCTATTTTTTACAAAGAAAGTACTCGTTTAAGTAATTAATTACAAACAAGGGTGTCTACCCAAGGTGAGTAAGCCACCCAGATACCTAAAGCGCCGCCATTAATATTCGTTGGAATATTCGTGGGTACAGCAAACGGGCTGCCACCAGAGAAAATTTGATTGTATTTTTTATCAAAGTAGTTGTATTCTTTGAGCCCCAGCTTAGACATCTTTACAACGATCGTATCTCCTTGTTTAAAGAAGCCCCTGTAAGCATCATTGGAGCTGGTGTCTTCAAAACTCATGGGATTTTCATAGGCAAAGTCAAAAGTTAAACCATTGAAAAATTTATCATTAAAATAAGGATTGAACGTTTTTGAAAACTGAAAATCTTGCAAATATTTAACCTCCCACAAGTAAGCGTCTGCTGTATTACTCGGGTCGGTTAGCTGCGCCCACGAAAAACCCCGATCTGTAAAATTGTCTTCTGGTTTCCAATACAGGGAATCTAGTGCAACCGGTTCTAATATTTTAGAACTAGCTGCATATTGCTTTCCTTCATGTGTAATTTCTAGAGAGTAGGTTTTGCCGACCTCTCCAAGCATATTCAAAGATACGTAGGCGCAAAGATGCAAGTTCACTAAAATCTCGGCAGGAATTCCAAAAATTCCGGCAGCTATTTGCTCAAAGCCCGGTGGTAAATCATCTGTGCAAATTTTAGTGAGTGTATCGGTTTGTGTTCCATCTGACAACACTACAATTGCGTCGTCGACAAAGCTATTGAGGTAGGAATCAAAATTGGTACTCGAGTACACATTGGCACTTTTGGACAACAAAACAATAGCGGGCTGCCCTGTTTCAATGCGGCCATCGACCACTAATTGTTCTTGATAGCCTGGAATATCTATTTGCACCTCCTTGGTACAACTCCACAAAAGGGCAAACAAAAAGAAATAAGTACTGTATTTTAAAATTCGAAGTTCCATGTAACACTCGGGATTATTGGGAATAAAGAGACTTGTTTGATACTTAAAGAAAAACTACCACTCATGAAATCGCCATTGTTGTCAACATACAAGAAAAACGGATTGAGTCGGTTGTAGACATTGTAAACAGAAAAAGACCAATTGCTGCGGTACGCTTTTTTTACTTGTATGTCTTGACCTGTAGCGGGGTCTGTTTTAGTTTTGTACGCGTTGCCATATCGCGTTGCACTGAGGTCTAACCGGTGGTAAGGAGCCATGCGGGTAGAGTTGCGCGGACCATACTGAAACAATAAGTTTTGATCCTGTACATACCAACTCGCAGGCAACGTGAGCGTATTGCCAGTAGCATAAATAAAGCTGGCGCCGAATGTCCAGGTATCGTTCAATTTATACATGCCGACTAAATTGAGGTCGTGACGACGGTCGTATTTAGCGGGGTAGCTATTTCCTTCGTTGATATCGGGAAAACGGCGTTCAGTTTTGGCCCAAGTATAACCTATCCAACCTGTAAATGCGCCCGCAGTTTTTTTCAAAAAGAATTCGGCGCCGTAAGCCCAACCATCTCCATAGACCAACAAATTGTCCGTGTTGTCATTGACGTTATCGCCAGGCAAGGCTCCTTCTTGGAATTCAATTAGGTTTTTCATGCCTTTATAGTAAACCTCTACAGATGCTTCATAGCGATCTTTGGCAAAATTTCGAAAATAGCCTAAAGAGGTTTGAAACCCCTGTTCTGGCTTAGCTTTATCGGTAGAAGGGAACCAAATATCGGTTGGTAAAGACACTGCACTGAGGGTGACTAAGTGCACGTACTGGTAATTGTAGGCATAGCCTCCTTTGATTGAGCTGTTGTCGGGTAGTAAATAGCGAAAAGATAAACGCGGTTCTAAACCTTGATAAAAAGCAATGACGTCACCGCGGTCATAAGAAACAACACTGTCTAAGGTAGAAATACCATCGCCTTTGATGTAGCGATCAAAGGGCCCAACGTGCGTAAAGGTACTGTAGCGCAAGCCCGCATTGATGCGCAAAGCTTCATTCACATCAAATTCATCGAGCGCATAAACAGCGGTTTCATGAGAATACAAATGCTGTGCAACACCCGTATCGAACACAATGGTATCGTTTTGTGCGGACAAACTCGTTGGCGTAAAGTCGTGATAGATATAGGCAGCACCCCATTTGATGCGGTGTTTGGGATTTGGAAAATAGGAGAAATCTACCTTTGCGGTGTAGTCTCGTATGCCAGAAGTGAGGGCAATGCGAAATTCGTCTTGGGTAGAGGCAAATTCAAAATCGTAGTCCGATACGGAAAGGGTTGTATTCATAAACAATTTGCTCGTAAACAAGTGATTCCAGCGCAGCGCAGCAATACCGTTACCCCATGGCATCTCGACTTGAAAGCCACCGTTGTTATCTTTAAACGAAAAGATGTCTTTGCCATAATACGCACTCAAATAGATGCGGTCTTTGTCGGTGAGTTTATAATTGAGTTTGGCGTTGAGGTCGTAAAAGAAGTATCCCGACCCGGCAAAGGGTGAGGTGTCTGAGAGCGCGGCCTTGACCAGAAGATCAATGTAAGTTCTGCGCGCAGAAACTACAAAAGAGCCTCGGTCTTTTTTGAGCGGACCTTCAATCGTAAGCCTTGAAGAAATAGCACCGATACCGCCTTTTACCTTGAACTTTTTGAGATTGCCTTCATTCATGTTGACCTCGAGGACGGAAGAAAGTCTACCGCCGTAATTAGCTGGCATACCACCTTTAATAAGGTTGACACTATTGATGGCGTCGGCATTAAATACAGAGAAAAAACCAAACAAATGCGCTGCGTTGTACACGACACCTTCGTCGAGCAACACCAAGTTTTGATCTGGTCCTCCTCCGCGCACATAAAACCCTTGCCCGCCCTCAGAAACAGAGGATACTCCTGGCAGCAATTGTAAAGTCTTGACAACATCTACCTCGCCCATAAAAGCTGGTAAGGTCTTGACTTGGTCCATTTTGAGTTCCATTTGCCCCAATTTGGCAGAGTTCACGTTGTCGGAGCGCTTGCCAGAGACGCGGACATCTTTGACCTCTTGAACGGACATTTCGAGTTCGAGACTAATGGTTTGATTGGCTTGTAGGTCAATGGTTTTCTCTACGGTTACAAAGCCATCGCAGCGGTACTCAATTTGGTAAATACCTATTGGAAGGGTAAGGCTGTAAAAACCGTAATTATTAACAACTGTGCCTGTTTTGAGCTCTTGAACAAAAATACGTGCAATACCTAAGGCCTCTCCGCTGCGCGCATCGGTAATGTAACCACTGACAGTGGCTTTTTTTTGAGCGACAACAAGAAACGACAGAGAAATAAAAAGTAAGGAGAGGAACGTTTTCATAAATAAAATTGTAGCAATGACGTCAATGCGCCGCAAAGGTAACACCTTTATAACAAGAATGCGTACGAGAAGGTTCTCGAGCAACCTAAAATGCGTTTAAATCCGCTTTTTTGGGCAGTGAATCCTTGGGATGTTTGTAAATTTGAAGCATGGAAAACACTTGTTTTTTATGGAACCACCAGCAATACGGCCAAGTTATGGGCGTTGGCAGCAGCCATGAGTTGAAGTTACGTCCAAATTTTGATCACACCCTACTTCAAGATTTCTTCACTTTGCACAAAGGCAAATATATTTTTGGTTACCTCACTTATGATCTCAAAAACGAATTTGAAAAATTGAGCTCAAATCAACAAGACCATCTTGATTTTCCATTGCTTCATTTTTGGGTGCCTGAGAGCTTATTTCAATTAGCAGAGGAGCCACGTTGGCTTTGGGGAAGTAACCAAGAAATCGATCGACGTAAAGCCAAAGAATTTCAAGCTTCTTTTCAGTTCAAAGATGCGGTGCTAAATGTCCAATTTAAAGCAAGGACGCAGCAGAATCGATATACCCAGCAATTTCATCAACTTAAAAATGCATTGCAGAGAGGAGATATCTATGAAGTAAATTACTGCCAAGAATTTTATGCCGAACAATGTGCAATCGAGCGTCCAATCGCGCTTTTTGGTCGACTAAATGAGCTCACCAAAGCACCACATGCGGCCTATTTTCAGACCGATACCCATTATGTACTTTGTGCAAGCCCCGAAAGATTCATTCAAAAAACGGGGAGTTTACTACGTTCAGAACCCATCAAAGGAACAGCACCTAGATCCAAAGACCAAAAACAAGATTCACAATTTGCAGAAGCGCTTCAAAACAATCCAAAAGAACGCGCAGAAAACATCATGATTGTCGACTTGGTGCGCAATGACCTCTCTCAAATTGCCACTAAAAACAGTGTGCAAGTCGAGGAACTCTGCCAAATTTACAGCTTTGAAACCGTCCATCAAATGATCTCTAAAATCAGTTGTGAACTCGATGAATCGGTTGGTTTCTACGAGATTTTGAAGGCATGTTTTCCGATGGGAAGCATGACCGGCGCGCCTAAAATTGCCGCCATGCAGCAAATCGAAGCGCACGAAGATTTTAAGCGCGGGCTATATTCTGGAAGCATCGGACTCATTGACCCTAATGGAGATTTTGATTTTAATGTCGTGATCAGAAGCTTACTCTACAACCGAAAAACACAATATTTATCTTGTGCTGCTGGCAGCGCAATTACCATAACGGCCTCTGCCGAAGCAGAATTCCAAGAATGTTTACTAAAGGCCGAAAAACTGATCCATGGCCTCAGCTAAATCAATGTTACTAAGGCAAACGCTTTTAGATTTAAGTGCGTTTTTTAAGAAAAACAAGGCAAACACCTATTTACTTGCCGTGAGTGGCGGCTTAGATTCTATGGTATTGTGCCACTTGCTACTCGAACTCGAACGCCCCTTGCAAATTTTACATGTCAATTATGGTTTAAGAGGGGCTGAAAGTAACGCCGACCAAGCACTGGTTGCAGCTTTTTGTCAAAAACACCAAATCAAACTAGAGGTACTAAAAGTCAGTCTGAAAGAACAACTATCAAACAACAAACTAAATCTACAGGCCGAAGCCAGGAAAATTCGGTATGATTTTTTCAAGAAAATTCAAAGTGAGAACCCCAAAAGCCTCATCTGCACGGCCCACCATGCAGATGACCAAATAGAAACTTTTTGGCTGCAATTGGCCAGAGATGCCGGGATAAAAGGCCTAGCAGGTATGGCCCGAGCAGATAGACATGTGTTGCGGCCGCTCTTGAATTTAAATCGAGACGACATTTTAGCTTTAGCCAAAGAACTGAAGGTGAGTTGGCGCGAAGACAGCAGCAATACCTCACTCAAATACCGTAGAAACCTATGGCGCCATCAGCTTCTACCCTTTTTGAACGCTAGCATGCCAAAGTTAAATGGAGCGGTCGAACGGCTACAAAAGACGTTTGCACAAGAAATGATAGCGCAAGAAAAGACCCTTCAAAAGGCGATTACACACTTTATATTAAATAAAAGTATAGGTTTGGTTGAATTGTCTCAACTATCTGCATATCAATACTTAGAACTTTTTAAAAGCGCTGGTATTCCAATCCATTCAATCAAAAGAATCAGTGATTTATTTAAAGCTGAAAATGGAAAATATATCTCGTGGAAAGATCAAAGTACGCATCGCAAAAGCTATTTAGTGAGGCAGCAGCAGCATCTTACCCTTTTTGACCAAACACCTATCGAATGGTCTTACCATTTGAATTCAATTTCTTTTGATGTTCAAAGTCTAGCACTTCCCAATCTTATTGATCTCCATCAGGTCAAAGGCGAACCTTTCTTTCGAACAGTCCAAAATGGAGACCATATTCGTATAATTGGCATGAAAGGCTCCAAAAAAGTATTGCGCGTGCTCAAAGAGGCAGGAATACCTGCCCCACTCAGAACGCAACAAATGATTCTCTGCGACCAAGAAAAGGTATTGGCAATTCCGCAACTCAAGCTAAATGCAACTATTGTAGCAACTAAGGATACGACCAGTTTTGCGCAGCTTTTCTTTGCAAAAAAGCCTTAATTTTGAACATGAACTCTTTGCCGCTAGATTTTATCAAACGCATCCAGGCTGATACATTTGTTCCGGATACACTGCTAGCTGCACTTGAGCAACCCGCTCCTACTTCGGTGCGCTTACACCCCGAAAGAAACGCAACTTTTGACAACAGCAGTCCTGTGCCCTGGAACGCAAATGGGCTATATCTCGACAAAAGGCCAGCTTTTACCTATGATCCGCTTTTTCATGCGGGCGCTTATTACCCTCAAGAAGCAGGGTCTATGTATTTGATACAAGTATTACAAACACTTGAGCTACCTCAAAACCCAGTAATTTTAGACCTCAGCGCTGCTCCCGGCGGAAAAAGCACACTTATTGCTGGTTTTTTGAAGCACCGAGGGGTGCTCATTGCCAATGAAATTAACCGATCTAGGGCATATATTCTCAGTGAAAACCTCAGCAAATGGGGCTATTCAAATGTATTTGTTTGCAACCACAAGCCTTCAGAACTCAGTGCTTTACATGGGCAAATAGATGTTTTGGTGATTGATGCGCCTTGTTCAGGAGAAGGTATGTTTCGCAAAGATCATCAGGCCAGAGCAGAATGGAATACTGCAAATGCCAATATCTGCGCCGAGCGACAAACCAATATCCTAAACGAAGTATGGCCTCTACTCAAAGAAGGCGCGTTTTTGATTTACTCGACTTGTACATTTAATCCCGATGAAAACGAGCAGCAATTGCAAAAATTAATCGAAGAAGGCCTTGCAGCCAAGGTTGCACTTACCATGTTCGACGGCATGAAACCCGACCGCAGCCAAATTGGCTATTATTTTTTTCCAGATCAAATCAAAACCGAAGGCTTTTACATTGCTGCGCTTCAAAAAACAGAAACATCCTACGGCAAATCAAAACCAATTAAAATACAACTTCAAAAGGGACTACCTCCGGATTTAGATAGGCAAATATCTTACCCTCCTGGCATTGAATTTTGGCAAGAAAATGACCAAGTATTTGCCACTACCTCGTTTGCACTCGACTTTTTCCATCGTATAAAAAATTTAAAGTTTTTAAAAACTGGGGTGCACCTTGCAACAGCGAATAAAAAAACATGGACACCTGGGTACGATATGGTTTATGCTCTGCAACTCCACTGGAAACTTCCGCTTAAACACGTCGAACTAAAAGAAGCGCTGCAAATTTTGCACGGTGAAAGCCACCAATGGCTTGCAGAGGCTGGATTCTATTTTGTCGTCTACAATGGGCAAAAAATAGCGCTTATCAAGCAAATAGGTCAGCGCTTCAATAACATGCATCCCAACGAGTGGCGCATCAGACACCTCCCCAAATAAACCCAATGGAACTCCAAGAAGCACATCAAAAACTTTACAAGTATACGAGCTCTCGCATTCCGCTCAAAGATGCAGACTTTGAGCTTATCAAAAAGCACTACCACCTTCGAAAGGTCAATAAAAAAGACTTTTTCTTGAAAGAAGGATCCAGAAATTTCCAACAAGGATTTGTTGTAGCCGGTACCTTGCGCGTTTTTTATTCAGATGCAAAAGCAAATGAACATGTACTGTACTTTGCCTTTGAAGATTGGTGGGTTGGCGATTTATCAGCTTTTCATTTTGAGGATGCTGCAACACTGAATGTGCAAGCACTTGAAGACAGCTTTGTTTTAGAGATTTCTAAAGAGGATCTAGAGTTTCTTTTTGAGCAAATTCCTGCGCTCGAACGCCTTTTTAGAATCATGGCACAACGCACGCTAGCAGTTCTTCAAAAACGATTCTTAATGACGGTTTCTGCCCATGCAGAAGAGCGCTATTTAGAACTACTACAAAGACACCCACGGATCGAACAACTGGTAGCCCAGCATCAAATAGCATCCTATCTTGGCATTTTACCAGAGTCCTTAAGTAGAATGAAAAAAAAGCTCCTCTCGACAAAGTAGACTGCCTTAACATTGCAAATTGTCGGCATTCATTGTATATTCGCCACTCAATATTTTAATCATGACACAATTCAAACGTATTACGCTCGCCCTATTTTTATTTGTAGGGATTTTTGTTCGTGCCGATGAAGGCATGTGGTTTTTGATGTTTATCGATCGTCTCAACCACCGCGACATGCAAAAAATGGGTCTTCAATTGACGGCCGAAGAAATTTATAGTATCAATCATTCGTCATTAAAAGATGCAGTAGTGCAATTCAATGGTGGCTGCACTGCCGAACTCATTTCTAAAGATGGTTTGCTCTTGACCAACCACCACTGTGGCTACGACGCAATTGCAGAACTCTCTACCCCAGAAAAAGATTACCTTACGAATGGTTATTGGGCTGCAGACCGCAGTCAAGAACTCAAACCAAAATCACTTTATGTGCGCTTCTTTGTCCGTATGGACGACTGCACCAAGCGTATCATGGCTAAGGTCTCTAACAATATGACTGAAGCAGAGCGCGATAAAATCATCCGCGAGGAGATTGCACTTATCGAAAAAGAAAACAGCGAAGGCGGCAAGTACGTGGTCAATGTGCGTTCTTTTTTTCAAGGAAATGAATTCTATTATTTCGTTTATCAGGATTACAAAGATGTTCGTTTGGTTGGAACCCCACCGAATAATATTGGTAAGTTCGGCGGCGACACCGACAACTGGGAATGGCCTCGCCACACCGGTGATTTCTCGATGTTTAGGGTTTATGCAGATGCCAATGGCAATCCAGCTGACTACAGCACAGCCAATGTTCCTTTGCACCCAAAACACCACCTTCCTATTAACCTCAACGGTGTAAAAGAAGGAGATTTTGCCATGATTATGGGCTACCCGGGCCGTACCAACCGCTGGTTACCGGCTGGTGGCATTGATCAAAACGTCAAATACGCGTATCCTGCATGGGTAGAAGCCTCCAAAACGGCAATGGATGCCATGAAAGTATACATGGACAAAGATGCTGGGGTTCGCTTGAACTACGCTTCTAAATACGCACGTATTGCCAACTACTGGAAAAACCGCCAAGGCATGATAGACGCGCTAACGCAGTTCCAAACTGCGGCTTCTAAAGCTAAAAATGAGACCAAATTCGATGCGTGGGCCAACCAACCTAAAAATAAAGCGACCTACGGCAATGTAGTCAAAAATATCAACGATTACTACACCGCCACCAACGACAAAGCGCGCCACGACAACTACCTTATGATTTTATTCAGAGGTTCGGAGTATGCAGCAATATCAAGAGGTTTAGGTGCGCAATTAATGGCCTATTCAAAAGCAAATGCAACAGATAGAGCTCAAATGAAAATGGAATTAAAAGCGGCTATCGATGAGTTTTTTGCCAATAGTTATGCTCCTGCTGAAATCGACATCCTTATTAATGGCTTGAACCTTTATGCAGCCAAAGCCAATTATGAGATCGAAGCTGGAATTGAGGCAATGTACGCCGATGGCTCTGTGGAGACAGAAATCCGTGCCATGTTTGCCGTTTCTATATTTGCAGCCAAGAACAGACTCTACGCGTTCTTAGAAATTCCAAACGCTGGTATGATCGAAAACGATCCGTTCTTTGCTCTTTCAACGAATATCATCAAGCATTTGAGCAAGCGCTCAGATGAACTTATTCGTTTAACAGACGAGTACAACAAAGCCTACCGCTTATTAGTTGCTGGGCTCAGAGAGTCTGGCCTTAGCACGATCATTTACCCCGATGCAAACAGCACCTTGCGTTTGACCTACGGTAAAGTCAGTGCCTTGCCAGCAGACAAGCGCAACGACGCCAAAATCAATAACTACACAACGCTTCAAGGCGCCATCAACAAATACAAGCCCCAAGACGAAGAATTTGATTTGCCACAGCGTCTTATTGAGCTCAACAAAAACAAAGACTTTGGCCGCTATGCTGACAAAGCTGGCTACATGCCTGTCAACTTCCTAACCAATAACGACATTACAGGAGGAAACTCGGGCTCGCCTGTATTAAACGGAAAAGGAGAACTCATTGGTTTGGCATTTGACGGCAACATTGAAGCCATGGCCGGAGACGTCATCTTTGATAACAAATTGCAAAAAACCATCAACGTTGACATCCGCTATGTTTTGTTTATCATTGACAAATACGCGGGTGCCAAACACATCGTGGACGAAATGACGATCGTTCAATAAGCTATTTTCAAGTTGGTGCTTCCAACTAACTTGTCAATGAAAAGGCCTCTTCGGAGGCCTTTTTTTTATTATTGATGACTAGAAGTGACAATCGCTTTAAAATCTTCAAAAACAAGCTTTTGGTCAAAAATACAAGAGCCTATTTTGGTTAATAAGCAAACGCGGACCTCTCCGTTGTCATTCTTTTTGTCTTGTTGCATGAGTGCCCAAAGCCCATCGATATCATTGGGGATTTGAAGCGTATATAAACTTTTGATGCGTGTTTCAATGGCTAAAAATTCTACTTGAGTCAAGGAAGATAGCCCAACAGATAATTTACTTTCCAACAAGAGACCAATGGCCACAGCATGTCCGTGAGCGAGTGGTGTATCTGTATGCAAATAATAGGACTCTAATGCATGGCCAATGGTGTGTCCAAAATTTAGGATTTTGCGTAACCCATTTTCTGATGTGTCTTTACCCACAATTTCAGCTTTAATTTGAACGCCTTGTTGTATAGTTTCAGAGCGGAGTTCCTTTTGTATATCTTGAATTTTAGAGAGGTCTTGCCATAACTGCACATCTGAGATAAGGGCGTGCTTGAGCAGTTCAGCAAAGCCGTTGGCCCATTCTTCACTTGGTAAGGTTTGCAAAAAACCGGTATCGATGTAGGTAGCCTGAGCAGCAGCAAAGGTTCCAATTTGATTTTTAAAACCCGCAAAATCGATTCCGGTTTTGCCTCCAACTGCGGCGTCTACCATTGCCAATAAACTCGTTGGGATATGGATAAACGCCAGGCCTCTTTTGTAAACCGAGGCTACAAAACCGCCTAAATCAGTAACCATGCCTCCTCCGAGGTTAATGAGAAGGTCTTGGCGACCAAAGCCAGCTTCAGTTAAGGTTTCCCAAACTTGAAAACAAACTTCGAGCACCTTGTTTTCTTCGCCAGCTGGAAGCATAATTACCTCAGCTTCGGCGAGTGCATCAAAGCTAGTAATCAAAAATTCGAGACAGTGGTCGTGGGTATTTTCATCGACAAGGATGGCTATTTTTCTATTAGTAAATCTAGAAAGTTGGGTTTCAAAAGAGGAGTCGAGAAGTGGGCCCCATTCAATTGGACTCAGCTGTTCTGAAAAAGAAGCCGTTTGCATAGTTCAAATTTACGAAAAGAGCTTAATTTTGAGGCATGATTTCTTTCGACAACACCGAAATTGCCTTTCGTTCAAAAAACAAGCAAGATCTTCAGCGTGCGTATCTCTTATTTAAAATCATTGGAACACCTGTTTTTGTTAAAATTGGTAAAATACTAACCCCACTTGCACTCCAATTGCGCTTACCAATCAAAGGACTGATCAAAAAAACGATTTTCAAACAATTTTGCGGCGGAGAAACCATTCAAGATTGTGACCCCGCCATTTCAAGCCTAGATGCATTCAGTATTGGGACTATCTTGGATTATTCGGTAGAAGGTAAAACAAAAGATGAAGACTTCGAGCAAACGACCCAAATTATCATTCAGACCATTGAAAAGTCTGCAACAGATGCGCGTATTCCATTTGCGGTTTTTAAAGTCACTGGCATCGGACAACACCACCTACTAGAACGCGTTTCGGAACAAATCAGGGCCACTAGAAAGGAAATGCCTTTTAAGCCATTCACCAGCCAAGAAAATGAACAAATAAAAGCTATTATTGAACGCATCGATCGCATTTGTGCGGCTGCTGCCCAATACCAAACACGCGTATTTATCGATGCTGAAGAAACCTGGATACAAACCGCTATAGACCAATGGGCTTTTGACATGATGCTCAAGTACAACACCGCTCAATGTGTTGTTTACAATACCATTCAAATGTATCGCCACGACCGACTTGCCTATCTAAAAGCAGAATTCGAACGCGCTAAAAATGCGGGCATCAAATACGGCGTCAAATTGGTGCGGGGCGCCTACATGGAAAAAGAACGTGCCAGAGCACAAGCGTTTGGCTACCCCTCTCCTATCCAACCCGACAAAACAAGCACTGACCAAGATTACGATGCGGCCCTCGATTTTTTAGTAGCCAACAAAGCTATTTTTTCTGTTTGTGCAGGCACACACAATGAAAAAAGCTCAATGTACCTAGCCACCCTGCTTCATCAAGAACAAATTGATCCGAAAGACCCCAAATTTTACTTTGCACAGCTTTTAGGGATGTCTGACCATATTTCCTACAATTTATCAGACGCTGGTTATCAGGTGGCTAAATACGTGCCTTTTGGGCCGGTCCATGAAGTGCTCCCTTACTTGCTTAGGCGTGCAGACGAAAACACGTCTGTGGCAGGCCAAACGAGTCGTGAGCTCGGGCTAATTATTAAAGAAAAAGCCAGAAGAAAAGCTTAGTGCTTGACTACTGGATAGGTTTTCCCTTCTATACGAACGAAATAAACACCTTGCGGCCAATTGCTGAGGTCAATTGTTTGGGCTGGAGTCATGGTTTCTCGCTGCAATAAATTACCCATTGCATCTTGAATTTCAATCAATTTAGGTACGGAACCCGACCAATCAAAATGCAACACAGCAGCTACAGGGTTTGGAAACATCAGTACTTCACTTCCTTCAAATAACGGACTCAAACCCACTAACTGTTGGGTCGTAAAAACGGTGTCGGTCTGGACATAGGCAGAACTATCTCCGTTTATCTTGATGACAAAAACATTGCTTCCGCCGTTGAGCTGATTCTGACCATCTACAATAACTGAATTCATACCCGTGGCAACAAACCCACCATCTAAAGTTGGACGGATGTTGCCGATGTAGTCATAACCCTGATTGAGTATTGTTGTTGAGGGCAGTCCTAACCACCAGTAGCCATAATAAGCATCGCCGAAACCGAAATATAGATCATAAGAATCTTGGAAAGTGTTGTTATTCAACACTTGAACACCTAAAATAGTGAGGTCTAGCTGCGGCAAGTATGCCAATTGCTGGATGATCTCTTTGGCATCTACAACATCTATAGGCGCAACTTGAGTCAGAACAACACCATCAAGACCAATAGATCCGCTGAATTTATCGTAAACTGAGTTGTTGTATAGCCTGTATCCGGCAAATTGAATGCCATATAAGTTGGGTGTAAGATCCAAAACAGCGAAAGCACCACTGAGGTGCCCCAATGTATCAAACCACTCCACTACCCCCTGATCGTTGATTTGGCAAACAAAACCTTTAGTTATGCTAGAATCGGCAACATACCACTCCCCTCCTACAGCATAGGTAGTATCTGAAATACGAATGATGCTATTAGCGCGATCCGGGCCAGTAGTGCCTAACGTTTTAGTCCAGAGGGTATCGCCATTTTTATCGATGCGCAACAGCAAAACATCGGCTTCTGCGCCTAAAGTAGCCTGCCGTTCACCGACGAGTACAAAGCCGGTATCTATAGTTTGAACGCCGTCGTGTATGCGGTCCCAGGCTGGGTTTTGATACGTTTTGATCCATTGCTGATTACCCGAAAGGTCGGTAAAAATGAGCATTGGATCATAGTTGCCGCCACTCCATGAATTCGACATGCCCGCGAGATAATAGCCCATACCTGGCCTATAAAAAACACGCTTCACCTCTTCGGTTTCTTGCGCGCCATAAGCTTGGCTCCAAACATAAGCACCCAAAGAGTCTATTTTCATGAGAAAGCCCTGTGCGTTCTGCTCAAAACTACCACTACTGCCCGCAATTAGATAACTCGAGTCAGGTAAAGCCAATACGTCCTCGCCTTTATCAAAACCAGTTCCTGAATACAACTTATAAAAGCGCGATTGCGCAATTGCCATTTGTACGAATAATAAAAAGCTGAGAACACTTAGAAATCGCATCTGAATTGAAGATAAAGTGAGGCACCATTTTGAAGTGCAATGTTATCGGAACGCAAAAGCAACTGCGAACGCTTGAAACGAATAGCTGAATAGGCTTGGGCGCGCAGCCCTCCAAAGCCACCATAGGCCATGCCTACACCTGTTTGCCATGCTTTTTTCACTTTGAAGTGCGCGCCAGCATAAACGAATGGAATATAGGTTTGACGCAGTATAAACTGTGCACCATAGTAGGCCTCAATACGATTTGGACGCTCCCAAGCACATACTTTAGCTAATTGGATTTGCGCTGGCAAAAAAATCCATTTTTGGGCGCTGTTTTTCTCATAACCTAAAGAATCTAAAAACCCTGTTGCAAGCTCATCTAAACTTGTTTGCTGCCATGCTGCCAAAGAATACCCGGCGTATTGCAAGGCTCCGTTTAGGCTGTACTCAGTTGTTTGTTTGGCTCTTGCTATCCCGAAATTCTGGACAAGCAGTTGAAATTGCTGCGGTGCTTCATCGTATTCAGCAGAACCAAAACGGTAGTCGAAGTCAAGGGCAAGACCGTAAGCCATAGTGTTGCTTGCATTGATCTGTGCTTGACCATTTAAAGCTAAATCTATTTGTGCTGTACTGGCGTCTTGATACCATGTTGCAGCGTTCATAAAAGCACTCAAGTGATTTTGCACCCCCACAAAATGCACTAAAAAGGATGATTGGGTGAGGTGATTGACCAAACCAAAACCAATTTTGGTAAAAGTAGTTGCCTCCACCTTTAAGCCGCTTAGGTCTAGGGTATCGCTCAGGTGAGGCAACCCACCTTGAAAAACCAAGCCAAAAAGATCTTTTGAAAATTGAATGCCCCCGTATTGATGGACGCCAGCACCCATGACCAAACGATAACTAGAACCCCATTTATTGGCATCTTTTGAAAGCAACCAAGGCGTTTGCCATTGAGCGTTCAGCCCCATATTTAAACCGAATGTGTTGCGGGTACCTAAGCGAGAAAGTGTGGTCTGAATATGGCTTGAATCGATAAGCCCACCATAAAAAAAAGCGTCGGTGATTTGCCTTTTTACACCCGTGCTGTTGTAATGGCCATAGGTATCGATCAGCAGTGTTTGCTGCGCAAACCCTAGTTGTTGACAAGCAAGAAATAGGATGAATAAGTAGCGCATTAGGGTCTAATTTGAGTTTGCAATTGCATTTGAATTTGCAAAGCTAAAAAAGCATTGGCTTGAATTGCCTGCTGCGTGGCGAGGCCAGTTTGGGGGTCTGTGGTAGAAAAACTGGCGCTAACGGCAACTTGATTCAGGTCTTGTAGATCTGCTACAACTGAAGGTGGTAAAACTATTTTGATCTTACTCTTCTTTTTGAGCAAGCCATCTAAAGGGTCTAGCTGGCCAAGTGTGGAGGCTGCTAATTGGGCATCGGCAATAATTGTATGGGCAACCTGTCCATCTTTCATAAAATACAAAACAATGTCACAAGCTACAGGAAAAGCGTTGGTGGCATCGAGAAGAAGTGTGGCTCCGGTAACGTGTGACTTATTTAAATCTTGGGAGAGGTCTATATCAAAAGTGTCTTGTAGGGTGAGGCCATCTGCATTGAGTGCCATAGGCATTTGGGCGCTCACTTTTAAGCGGAGCCTACTATGGGCAAACGCTTCGTCATGACCAGCGGAGGTATTGCCCCAAGGATTGGGTTGCAATTCATAGGATATATTGTGGTATGCTCCGAGGTTTTCTAAGTAATCTTTAACATTGCTATTGTTTGCATCAAACTGAAGTGTAAGGGAACTGGGTTGAAGGTTATTCCAGGTACCTATTGCCGCAGCTAAAAACATACTCGGCCCAATACTTGTTGCAGTAAGCTCAACACCTTGCCCTTGGGTATTGGTCGAAACCATTTGCGCAATTTGAGCACGAACTGCCATTTTAAAACCATTCTCAACCTGTAGCGATAAATTGAGATCTGGTAGCGCAATGGATCCGGCAGTAATTTTGTTGAGATACGGAAGAGAAAATTGTTGCTGACCTGAAAGGAGTGTGGAGCCGAAGTAACCTTTTGCGTAATCAAAACGCAGATTTTTAAAGGCCGCTTCAAACTTAAAGATTTGATTGTTATAAATAGTTACGGTTTGGCCGTTTGCATCCGTTTTGAGGGTGAGTTTGGATTGTATTTGATTGAATTCAAGCCCCTGTTGACCACTTAAATCGATATCGTAACCGCTCAGATTGATGGTTTCAATAGCTACCGTTGGGTTTTGAACGCTACCGGCTGCTGCGGTATAGTTCTGCATAAATACTTGACCGTTTTGACTTACACCTGGTAGTTCTATTTGATACAACACTGCGGTATTGAGCGGATTATAGACTTTTAATTCAATTTGACCACTCTCTACTCGAACTTGTTTGAGTTGGATATCACCAAGATCGAGCTCATGGTTTTTGAGGCTATTGACAAACGTAAAACCTGGAGAAACATTACTAACCGTAAAATTGGTCTGAAACTGCTGTGAAATGGAGGTGTCGGGAATTTCAATGAGGTCCGATAAGCCAAGGTCGAGTATAGTGCGACTTAAATTGATGTTGATCTGAGTTCCGGTGATACTAAGGGTGGAGTCGTTGTAGTAATTGGACAAGCTCAGTGTATCTTTCAAGACAGGCAGCAACCAATCAGCATGCCACCGCGTAGCCTCTTTTTTACAAGAAGAAAAAAAGATAGAAGACACTACAAGAAAAATAAACAAACGCATTTTATACATTTTCGATGACCGCTGCATAACCCTGCCCAACACCAATGCACATAGTTACCAATGCATAACGTTTGTTGCTGCGTTTTAATTGCCTTGCGGCTGTGAGTAGCAACCTAGCACCCGACATGCCCAATGGGTGCCCAAGTGAAATAGCGCCGCCATTCGGATTAATGCGCGCATCGCGGTCTTGCAGACCAAGGGCGCGCGTGCAAGCCAACACCTGAGCAGCAAATGCTTCGTTGATTTCAATGAGGTCCATTTGATCTAGTGATAAACCTGCTCTTTGTAGCGCTTTTTGGCTTGCCGGCACAGGGCCAATGCCCATGATGCGAGGCTCAACGCCGGCAACGGCTGAAGAAATGATCTTGGCCATTGGCTGGAGTTGATGCATACGCACACCATCTTCATTGGCTAATAGCAGCGCCGCTGCGCCGTCATTGAGGCCAGAGGCGTTTCCGGCGGTAACACTGCCCTCTTTTTTGAAGGCTGGACGCAGATGAGCAAGGGTTTCCAGCGTGGTATTGGCACGCGAAAACTCATCTTTATCAAAAATAATAGCCTCGCCTCTTTTTTGAGGAATGGCAATGGGTAGAATTTCTTCCGTGTAGAAGCCTGCAGCTTGGGCAGCAGCAGTTTTCTCTTGACTCCAGCACGCAAAAGCGTCTTGATCTGCACGGGAGATGTTGTAGTGTGCCGCTAAGTTCTCGGCGGTCATGCCCATGCTATCCACACCGTAGAGCGCTTCCATTTTCGGATTTATAAAACGCCAACCAAAACTAGAGTCAAACATTTGGGCGTCGCGGCCAAAAGCGGCCGAGGTTTTTGAAATGACCCATGGGCCGCGCGTCATGTGCTCGACACCGCCGGCCACATAAACATGACCGTCGTTCAAGCGCAGTGCGCGGGCTGCGTTAATAGCTGCGGCTAAACCAGATGCACAAAGGCGATTAATGGTTTCACCAGGTACTTCAAGGGGGTAACCTGCTAACAAAGCAGCCATGCGGGCTACATTGCGATTGTCTTCGCCTGCCTGATTGGCGCAACCCAAGAGCACGTCTTCGATGCATTTTGGATCGAGGTTCGGATGACGATCAAGTAAACCAGCCAAAACTTTAGCGGCCAGGTCGTCGGCGCGAAGCAGGGCCAAACTACCACCAAAATTACCTATTGCACTACGGATTCCGTCAATTAAATATACTTGCTGAGACATTGCGTTGATTTTCTATTCAAAGATAAAATAAAATGTACCGTCGGCAAGAATTCAGCAATTTTAGTTATGTTCGCATTCATGGAAAATACGCACTGCCCCATCTGTCATTTTTCAAAGACCGAACCTATTTTTGACAACTCGCTCTTGAAGTGCCACGCTTGCGGGCACGCTTGGGCAAATCTTCAATTAGACCACACCTATTTACAAGAATTATACGCAGCAAATTATTTTAAAGGAGAAGAATATGCAGATTATTTAGCCGACAAAGAAATTCTACAAATGAACTTTAAGAGACGGCTCCAACAAATTACCAAAAATGCACCTAAACCTAAGGATATCTTGGAAATTGGTTGTGCTTATGGCTTTTTTTATGAAACCATACAGCAACATTCTAAAAGCTTCAACTATCAAGGCTACGATATTTCAAAGGACGCTATTCAATATGCCAATGAACATTTTGGCCCCTACTTTTCAGCCGAAAACTACCTAGAGCAAAACAATTCAAAGACTTACGATGCTGTTTTTATGTGGGATGTCATTGAGCATTTGGCGGATCCAGGAGCCTTTTTAGCAAAGGCTAGTAAAGAAGTAAAGCCAGGTGCAATGCTCTATCTCACCACGGGAGACTTTGGCGCACTACTCCCCCGCTTGCAAGGCAAAAAGTGGCGCATGATTCACCCACCTACACACTTGCATTATTTCACCAAAAAGTCCATGAAAGCACTTCTGACAGCTCATGGTTTTGATCCCGTTTTTTTTAAGTACCCACCCGTGTATCGTTCTTTAGGACTCATTTACTTTGCACTGTTTATCCTCAACAAAAAGCCGAGTCGGTTTCATCAATGGATGTACAGTAAAATACCAAAAGCTGCGGCGATTCCCATCAATACGCGCGATATCTTTTATGTAGGCGCCATAAAAATGAAAGCATAATGTATCATACGATCAACCATCACGACCTTACCTTTTTTGAGACTTTACTCAAGGAACGCTGCAAGTCTGACCTCGAAACCCGCGAGGCCTACAACCATGACTACACCGAAGATTTACATTTTACCCCGCACGTTGTTTTATTTCCTGAATCTACTCAAGAAGTCTCCAAAATACTCACTTATTGTAATCAAAATAATATTCCAGTAACCCCTGCGGGGGCTAGAACTGGCCTCAGCGGTGGCTGTCTGCCTATACACGGCGGAGTATTATTGAGTTGCGAAAAACTCAATAGCATTTTAGACATCGATGAAAAAAACGCACAGATTACGACCGAACCAGGCGTCATTACTGAAGTATTACAAAATGCCGTCAAGGAAAAAGGCTTGTTCTACCCTCCCGACCCCGCAAGTAAGGGTTCGTGTTTTATTGGTGGAAATATCTCAGAAAACTCCGGCGGTCCAAAAGCAGTCAAATATGGTGTAACCAAAGACTACGTGCTCAATTTAGAAGTCGTTCTACCCGACGGAACCATTATGTGGACAGGTGCCAACGTACTCAAGAATGCAACTGGCTACAACCTCACGCAACTACTCGTGGGTTCAGAGGGTACGCTTGCTTTTGTCACCAAAATTGTACTCAAACTCATTCCGCACCCTACGTATACCCTACTGATGCTCGTTCCTTTCTACGATGCGCAACAGGCCTGTGAAGCAGTAGCAGCCATCTTTAATGCAGGCATAACACCCAGTGGGCTTGAATTCATGGAACACAATGCCCTCAAGTGGTCGCAAGCGTTTTCCGAAGACTACAGCATCGAAGTCAAGGATAACCACGCCGCACATTTACTCATCGAGGTAGACGGTTTTGACCCCGAACAACTCATGAAAGAATGCGAAGGCATTTTAGCAGTATTGGAGCAGTATCAAACCGATGAAATCCTTTTCGCGGAGTCCGAAGCACAAAAAAATACACTGTGGAGCTTGCGTCGTAAAGTTGGAGAAGCTGTAAAAGTACAATCTACTTACAAAGAAGAAGACACGGTTGTACCAAGGTATCAATTACCACAATTGCTTGCCACAGTTAAATCTATTGGCAGCAAATACGGCTTTGAATCGGTTTGCTACGGCCACGCCGGCGATGGTAATTTACATGTGAATATCATCAAAGGAAACCTAAGTGACTCCTTTTGGGATATAGAGCTCACAGTAGCTATACGCGAACTATTTACTGAAGTGGTGAAGATGGGGGGCACGATTTCTGGCGAACACGGAATTGGCTTAGTCCAAAAACCCTACATGGATCTGGCTTTTGACCAAACAGGACTTGCACTCATGCGCGGCATTAAAAAAGTTTTTGACCCGAATGGTATCTTAAACCCCGGCAAAATATTTTAGCACTTGGTTAATTGTTAGTCTTTTAACCAGTGTAGGTTGCGGCTATACAACCAAACCCAAATGCCTCCGTAAATGATGCCTACTGTTGTAAGCAAGGTGGGGATTCCTGTAATTGGATTGAAAAAGTAGGGCAAGAGCAGCAAACCAAGGGTGTAGATGATGTAAAAATGAAAGCCCAGCTTTTTACCTCGATACATCAATACAATACCCGATAACCCGAGCATTAAGATTAAAAACTGAACACTATTATAGGCCTGAAAGTGCTTGAACATGTTGACGGTAACGCTCTGCATTTGGTCAATAATATAGATGAAATCTTCGGCATCTGCTTTTTGGAGTTGCTCACGCATATTGGCAAACTCTAGTTTTGCGCTTTTGATCATGGCTTCATCGGGCTTTGAACCCAACATACCACTGAATGCGCCAATCATACTGGTACAGATATTGATACCCGACAAAATGACCAACACCAATAAAAATTTGGGTCTTTTAGCGGTTGCTTCAACATCTTGGTCGTCGTTAAATAAGGGCTGTTGTTGTTCAGAAAACTGACTATCAATCATGTTGGATATATTGGTGGATAAAGGCAACACTTTTTGCGATGTCGGTAGACAAGACACGATCTTTGTCTAAAACGGGTACAACCGCTCTGAATTGGGTATGAAGGTCTTCTGTCCAAACAGCGGCTTGCAACGGACGTCTAAATTCTAGGCCCTGAGCGGCATGAATAAGCTCTATGGCGAGAATTTTTTGGCAATTATCAAGGACCCGATATAATTTGGTGGCTGCATTAGCACCCATACTGACGTGGTCTTCTTGGCCATTACTGCTATCAATACTGTCTACTGATGCTGGTGTACACAATTGTTTGTTCTGGCTTACAATAGATGCGCTGGTATACTGCGTGATCATGAGTCCAGAGTTGAGCCCAGGGTTTTGTACCAAAAAAGCTGGCAAGCCACGTGTTCCGGAAATAAGTTTGTAGGTGCGACGTTCTGAAATACTGCCCATTTCAGCCATGGCAATGGCAAGAAAATCTAAAATAAGGGCAAGCGGCTGGCCGTGGAAATTTCCAGCAGAAACTACTTGGTCGTCGTCGGGAAAAACCGTAGGATTGTCCGTGACCGCATTGATTTCTCTGGTAACAATTTGGGCGGCATGATCTATGGTATCCAAGGTAGCGCCATGTACCTGAGGTATGCAGCGAAAAGAGTAAGGGTCTTGAACATGTGCTTTTGCTTGCGCCATAATTTGACTTCCTTCTAGCTGGGACCTGAACCATGCCGCAACGCGAATTTGACCAACTTGATTTCGGATTTCGTTGACATTGGCGGCAAAAGGTTCTATTCGCGCATCATATGCTTCGATGGATAAGGCAGCTACCTGATTGAAACCATCAAATAAGCGATAAGCCTGATCAATAGCATAAGAAGCATAAGCAGACATGAACTGAGTGCCGTTGAGTAGTGCTAGCCCTTCTTTTGATTGCAAAACAAGAGGCTCTAAATTAAACCTTTTGTTTAATTCCTGTGTGCTAATCTTTTCATTTTCAAAGTAAACTTCTCCTTCACCGATCAAAGGCAAAGAAAGATGAGCAAGTGGCGCGAGGTCACCAGATGCACCCAAGCTACCTTGCTGATAAACGACTGGATGAATACCCTGGTTAAAGAAAAACAACAAGCGTTCAATGGTTGCCAACTGCACCCCAGAGGCGCCTTTGGACAAGCCTAAAATTTTGAGCAGCAACATACGGCGCACAATAACTTGCGGGACCTCGTCACCGGTTCCGCAAGCATGAGAACAAACGAGGTTGCGTTGAAGGGTCTCTAAATCTTGTTTACTAATTGCGGTGTCGCAGAGCGAACCAAAACCCGTATTGATACCATAAATAAGCTGTTCTGAACTTTCAACCTTTGAATCGAGATATGACCGACAAATATTGACTTTGTCTTTTAATGCTGTTGCGAGCGTGAGTGGCTCGGTAACACGGAGTAAATTTTCGAAGTCTTCCAGACTGAGGTAGTCTGAGGTGAGTTCTAGGTTCATGATATTGAATTTAAGAGCGCATAAATTGCGCAAAATCTTTGGCAAAATAAGTCAGGATGCCATCTGCTCCTGCCCTGCGCATACTGAGTAGCATCTCACTCATAGCTTGCTCGTAATTGAGCCAACCATTTTGAGCAGCGGCATAAACCATAGCGCATTCGCCACTGACGTTGTAGGCTGTAATGGGTAGCGGAAAACTATCTTTGAGTAAGGCGATAACGTCCAGATAACAAAGTGCTGGTTTAACCATCAACATGTCGGCACCTTCTTCAAAATCGAGTTGGGCTTCGAGTAAAGCCTCCCGCTTATTTGCTGGATTCATTTGATAGGTCTTTTTGTCGCCTGCTTTAGGAGCGGAATTGAGTGCGTCTCTAAATGGGCCGTAAAATGCGCTTGCGTATTTAGCTGTATAAGACATGATAGAAACATCGGTGAATCCGTCTGCGTCCAAGGCTGTGCGCAAGTAACCCACACGACCGTCCATCATGTCAGAAGGGCCAATGATATCCGCGCCAGCCTGGGCTTGGGCAATGGTCATTTTGGCTAAAATAGGTAAGGTTTCGTCGTTGAGGATTTGGCCATTTTGAACCAAGCCGTCGTGCCCATCAGAAGAATACGGATCCATAGCAACGTCTGTCATGATGACTACCTCCGGAAACCGCGCTTTAATTTGGCGAATGGCTTCTAAATAGAAGTTATCCGAAGCCCAGCTGTAGCTGGCCTTTGGGTCTTTGAGTGCTTCGTCTACCGCAGGGAAAATATCAAAAGATTTGATTCCCAAATCTAGACAGGCTTCTATCTCAGGTAAGAGTAAATCCAAAGACCAACGAAAGTTATTGGGAAGCGAGGCGACCTCTTCTTTAATGCCTTTGCCATCTTTAAGAAAGATCGGATAAATGAGGTGTTGTGCACCTAGTTGGGTTTCGGCAAGCATATCGCGAATAGCGGAATTCTTGCGGTTGCGTCTGGGGCGAATTATATTCATCTTACATAAGCATGCCACCGCAAACATGAAGCGTTTGTCCGGTGATGTAAGCAGAAAGATCTGAGGCTAAAAATACAGTGGCATTGGCGACATCTTCTGGTTTGCCTCCGCGCTTGAGCGGAATACCGTTGCGCCATGAAGCCACCACTTCTTGGTCGAGAACTTCAGTCATTTCGGTTTCTATAAAGCCAGGAGCAATGGCATTGCAACGGATATTGCGCGACCCAAGCTCAGCAGCTATTGATTTGGTGAAGCCGATAAGACCCGCTTTAGAAGCCGCATAATTAGATTGCCCTGCGTTTCCTTTCACACCAACCACCGAACTCATATTGATGATTGAACCTGAACGCGCTTTGAGCATTGGTTTTTGAACTGCCTTTGTAAGGTTAAAAGCAGATTTTAAATTGGTATTGATCACTTCGTCCCATTGTTCTTCGGTCATGCGCATGAGGAGCGTGTCTCGGGTAATTCCTGCATTATTGACAAGAACATCGACCGTTCCAAAAGCAGCCACTACATCTTCGACGAGTTGCTGTGCTTGATCAAAATTAGCGGCATCAGAGCGAAAGCCCTTGGCTACACCACCATTAGCCGTAAGCTCAGCTTCTAGCGCGCGCGCTTTTTCTTCAGATGATAAATAAGTGAATGCAACAATTGCGCCTTGTTGAACACACGTTTCTGCAATTGCTTTACCGATGCCACGAGAAGCGCCAGTAATAAGTACAACTTTGTTGTCAAGTAATCCCATGCTATTTTGAATTAATTTGAATAGTCAAAGATAAGGTTCTTCTCGAAATGACAAGCCTAGAACAAGGCAAAGTATTCAGCGAAGCACCAAAAATAATTGGTTCGAAGAAAGGCGTAAATCAGTTCTAGAGATGCCCTTACGCTTAAAGGTGGTGTCGCAAAGGGAACTTGCGTAGTGTGGAGTGACTTGTATCCTCCCCGACTTAATAATCGGAAAAACCTCCTCAATTTTAGGCACACTGCAATATGGCGCTTGGCGCTTGCGCAAAGCCACTTGAATTTCTTGTAACAATCCGGGCGAGCCCTCTAGTAAAACCCGAGAGAATTGCTTTTCTTGACGAGTGAATAAGAAATTCACCTTGGTCTTTCTGAATCCTTCATTCATGGGGCAATCCATCCAAACTTCTTGATCCAAACTCAAGACCTTATCGGTTGCCCATAGTACGCTGTAGCGAATGCGCACGCTGCGCTGCTCAACACAAAAAGCACCTAATGTGTCTTTTTTGAGCAGATGCTGCATTAATTTAGAAAAGGGGTGTCCACCAAAATGAGGGAATTCAATTTGAATATTTTCAAGTTCAATCGACTTTCGATAGTGTTTAATTGGTTCCGAATGCGCGCTCTGCTCCAAAAGATCAAACTGATTCATGCGTTCTGGGTTTTCTCTCCCGCACGAAAAAAGCAGCACAACGAATGCAATATAGAATCCAATTTTAACCATCACAAAATAAGCTTGCCATAGAGATCGTAATGATCAGCAGTGGTAATCTGTACACGCGAAAAATCTCCTAATCTAACGTATCCGTCGGCTTTTTTTACCAATACTTCGTTATCGACCTCTGGTGAGTCAAACTCAGAACGACCAATAAAGTAGTCGCCCTCAGCGCGGTCAAAAAGTACTTTAAATTCTTTGCCCACCTTCAACTGATTGAGGTCGTAGGAAATGCCACTCTGGAGTTCCATAATGGCGTCTGCCCGCTCCTTTTTGAGCTCGGCGGCAACATCGTCGGTAAACTGGTATGCATGTGTATTTTCTTCGTGAGAGTAAGTAAATATGCCCAAACGATCAAAACGCGTACGCTCCACAAAATCATACATTTCCTGAAAATCAGCTTCGGTTTCTGAAGGATAACCCGCAATAAGTGTGGTGCGCAAAGCTAAACCCGGTACTTTAGCACGAATGGTGGCTACTAATTCTTCGGTTTTTTCACGGGTAATACCGCGGCGCATGGCTTGTAAAATACGTGTGGAACCGTGCTGCAATGGCATATCGAGGTATTTACAGATGTTGTCGCGCTCGGCCATAACTTCAAGTACATCCATCGGGAAACCGGACGGAAAAGCATAGTGTAAACGGATCCAATCTAGACCTTCAATGTCGGAAAGTTGTTTTAATAGATCAGAAAGTGCACGTTTTTTATAGAGATCAAGACCGTAGTAAGTGAGGTCTTGTGCAATCAGCATGATTTCCTTGACGCCTTTGGCCACTAAACCTTTTGCTTGGAAAACCAAGTCCTCTATTGGCGTAGACTGGTGCCCACCGCGCATGAGTGGAATAGCGCAAAAAGAACAAGGACGGTCGCAACCCTCGGCAATTTTAAAATAGGCATAGTGCGATGGTGTGGTTAGGATGCGCTCCCCTACTAACTCGTGTTTGTAATCGGCTTTTAGGGTTTTGAGTAAACGCGGTAATTCGCGGGTACCAAAATAGGCATCTACCTCCGGAATTTCTTTTTCGAGTTCATCGCGGTAGCGCTCAGATAAGCAACCAGTGACGTATACTCTATCGACAAGCCCCTCTTGCTTGGCCTCGGCGTAGCGCAAAATGGTATCGATAGATTCTTGCTTGGCATTGTCGATGAATCCGCAGGTATTGATGATGACGATTTCGGAGTCGTCTTGCTGGGCTTCGTGCTCCACCTCAAACTGATTGGCTTTAAGCTGTGCCATGAGCACTTCAGAATCAAAAGTATTTTTAGAACAGCCAAGTGTAACCACATTGACTTTATTCTTTTTAAGGGTTTTGGTCTTCATTCAGGTACAAAAATAGGACTCTTTGGGCAAATGGTATTACTTTTGACGACACTTGTCAATCAAGAACCGATGAAAACGCTTTTATTACTCCTTTTATCCGCTTTGCTTTTCTCTTGTTTTGTGCCAAGGTCCAAACGCAGCCCATCTCAAACAATGGCAACACCAATTGAAATAAAAATGTCCGAAATTAATGAAGCGCGATTCCTCTCAGATGCAGCACCCATTCAAATAGATACTATTTCCGTTTGGGAGGGTGTCCTCACAGTGAAATATAGCTGTGCTTTTAACCCTGGCAAACTAAGCTTGGTGGGCAGTCCTATGCTCGCTAAATCTTTTCCTCCGATCAGAAATTGCAAGTTTGTTCTTCAAGAAAATTATCTCCATACGAAAGGGAATGAAGAAAACCCAATCTTTGGTATGATGCAATTTGACCTCAAACCGTTAAGCCATAAATTCGTCAAAGATGCGCCTACCTACCTCCAAATTCAAGGTTGGCCTGAAAAAATACTTTTTATTTACCCTGAATAATGGAAGAACGCATCGATAAAATTTTACTTGAACGCGGTTTGGTGAGTACCCGCGTGCGCGCAGAAGAAATCATCAAAAATTACGGCGTGAAGGTCAATGGCAAGCTTTTTTCCAAGCCAGGTAAGAAAGTACCCGCAGACGCAAAAATTGAATTACTGGCAGAAGAAATTCCTTGGGTATCCAGAGCCGCTTATAAACTGATTGCCGCACTTGAACAATGGACCATTCAGGTCAAAGGTCAAACATTCCTGGATTTAGGCGCAAGCACCGGGGGCTTTACAGAGGTCTTGTTGAGCCATGAATTAAAGCGCTGCTACTGTGTAGATGTTGGTCAAAAACAATTACACGACAAAATTAAAAATGACCCAAGAGTGGTCAATTTAGAGAAGACGCATGCGCGGGACCTTACCGAAAAATTGATCCCGGAATTAATGGATGGACTCGTGGTAGACGTGTCGTTTATCTCACTTGAAAAAGTACTGCCCTTTACCATTCCTTTTTTGAAAGAAAAAGCGACGGTTATCTTGTTGATCAAACCTCAATTTGAGTTGGGTCCGGGATCCTTAAATAAAGCAGGCGTCGTCAAAGATACCAGTCAATACCCTCTGCTTTTGGAAAACATCAAACAAATGGCACAACGCAATCAATTGCAATGGAAGGGCTACATAGACTCCCCTATTCTCGGCGGCGACGGCAATGCTGAATTTCTTGGTTATTTTGAAAAGAATTAGGCTAATTTTGTAGTATCATGATGAGTATTGAAGAATTAGAAAGGGCTTTTTTAGATATAGACTTCCAAGCAAATCGAATTGCCAAATCAAAACAGGTCGGTCTAGAGCATTTAAAACGCTTTAACGAGCGCTCTGAACAAGTAAGGATACAATTGATTCAAATGGGGCTCAGCGACGCCTTGACCGAATCTTTGATCGAAATCAATCCGATCGATGAAAATTTTCTACCTCAGTTTACATTTGGAAGAAAAATCCTCAATGTAATCACATTTGGATTTCACAAAAAACGCTACATACCAAAAAAACAAGAAGCCTACTTCCGAAATGAGGTTGCAGAGAAAAGCAGACTTTATCAGTATGCAAAAGGGCAGTTGACTATTGATTAAATGCAGCATTAAAGCGCTGCGCTCAGCGTTTCTAGAGCCTTACTTTACAATTTGTAAGGATTTATAAATACTTCCTTGACTGGTTTGAATAGCGACCCAATAAAACCCTGACTCCAGCTGCTTAAGCCCAACCAAATATTCGTTTCCATTCGTAGAATGGTAACTCAGTTGGAAGGATTGACCAAACACATTAATTAAAGCGATACTTTCCAATTGTAGTTCATCAGAAAGCGAAATTGTAAATTGATCGCTTGTCGGATTAGGATATAAATTGATATCCAACGGACTGATTTCATTCAACTCAGCCCCTGGTTCTGTGAAGGTACAAGCACATTTATTTTTAGCTTCATTGGTCTGAACAACCGCTGGCGCTTCGTAAATTGCTTTAACCCAACAATGCTGACCACTTTGAGAAGCAGTTCCATTGCGCAGTCTTATTGTGTACCAACCGCTGTAAGATGGCGTAAATGAAAATATTCCGTTACCTGTTTGGGTAGTTGAGTCCAGAGGCAAGCAGTTTTTATCCAATACACCTAGGGTTAGCGGCAAATTGGCAGCACTTGGATACCACTCGAGCTGAACCTGTACGCCTTGCTTGGCATAGATGCGGCCAACCACTCGGCATTCTAAACTATTGTTCGGGAGCTTCCCACCTTGCTGCAAAGAGTTGGCATGGCGATCACCCAAATCGTCGTTCATCTCCCATTCTTGTACTATGTTCTTGGCAGGCTTTTGGTAATTGGTACCAATACCCTGTGGGGCCCAAACACAATAACCACGACGTCCAAAATTAGCACTGCCATCGCAAGGCGGAATCGATATGTTTACTTTTCCGCCACCGTATACCGTGGTGGTAGTGCTATTGGCTCCGGAGTAATCGACTAATATCGTGCCGTCGGGCCAATTGGTCTGCACACCGTTCAGCTGCTGCCATTGGTTCCAGTTATCTGTAATGCCAATAAGGGCTTTGGTACTGCGTTCAATCACTAAAGCGTCTGGTGCTTGCCAGCGCACAAAATAAGCGCCCTCTTTGAAATGTAAATTTTGATGACACCAAATTAAATTGGCAACATCGCTATCTATGGCAAGCGCGGTGGTGTCGGTAGGCAGGTGATTAAAGCGATTGCCGTTGTAGCCAATCGGAAAGAGATCCTCAAAAAAGAGCTGAGGAGCTCCATCAATTGACAATACTAAGGCATGAGCAGCTGAATTTCTACCATCGTTTGGTTCGATATGCGGACTCAATTCAGATCCTGTATTCCAACCCGTATAATTCCCTTGTGCAGAAAGCTGAGGCCTAAACGTATCGTGGTTATTGACAAACGGCACCGTTCTTTGCCGATTTTGCTGTTGCTGGCTGGGAATTTGACCAAGATCGTAGGCGCCATTAGAACTCACCATTGCCGACAGTGCAAAGCGCAAATTAAAATCAAATGTACCGGCTCTGTTTTGAACGGCATCGGCCCAAGCATCTAGCTGAGCAGTGCCCCCGACCCACTCCCCTACGGCAAACATTTCTTGCCCACCACTTGCCCACATGGCACCATATTGTAAATTCCAGAGCATGTCTTCTGATACATAACTCGGAAAATGTTTTACTGCATCTAGGCGCAAGCCATCAAAACCCACTTGCTTTTTATACCAAATGAGCCAGTTGCGCATATTATTGCGCATGTAATCTGTGCTTTGAGCTGGATTAAACGTCGCATTTGACGACGTTCCAAATGCACTGCTTTCATAAGAAATATCTGGCCCCCAAAAGGGTGAGTTGATGTCATTTGTACAGCAAGGATTGCCGCTGTTCGGGTAAAAATTCTGCCAATTCTTTGGAAAACGACCTTCCCTCGCTAAATAGTTCACGGCTGATTCAGCCGAAGCAGGCGTTTTAAACGAACTATAGCGGAAATTTTTATAGCGGTTGGTTTGGCCATCGTCTAAAGCTGCAGGATCTTGCCCTCCTCCTCCATTTGCACTGCCGGCATTACTGACATGATTGAGCACGACATCTTGTATGACGTCTATACCGTTGGCATGCATCACTGCTACCATTCGCAGCAATTCATCTTTATCGCCCATGCGGGTTTTCAGGCTGTTTTTTTGAAATTTATCACCGAGGTCATAATGATCAAACGGCGAGTAACCAACACTATTGGTACCTGAATTTTTAATGGTTGGTGGTATCCAGATAGCGTCTATCCCCATCTCTGCTAAGCGAGGAGCAAGTTCTGTGAGGTAGTTTGCCCAACCGTTCGGATAGTTCGTGTTCCAGTAGTCCCACCAATAAGCCTGAAGGACCAATTGGCGGTTGGTAGGGTTCACCTGAGCAAACAAAAGACTTTGGCCTGTAAGAACCAAACACAGCAATAAAATTTTTCTCATGACAGCTTGAATTACTTCAGTGCTGATTCATGCGTGGCTCCGGCCTCAATGGTTATGGTGGCACCCGCTACATCGCAAGAAATCAGCGCTGAACCTAAATTAGTAATCTTTACTTTATGTGAAGTAATCGCTACGGCTAATGGCTGGTTGCGGTAGCGAATTTGAAAGGAATAACTTTTCCAAGATTGGGGAATTTGTGGGTCTATTGCCAAACTATTTTCATAGACACGAACACCCGCTAATCCTTCAACAACAGACATCCAAGTACCTGCCATGGAAGTAATATGCAAGCCCTCATCAGCTTCGTGGTTGTAGTCATCGAGATCTAGCCTACTCGTTCTCAAGTATAATTCCAATGCCTTATCGAGACGTTTGATTTTAGCAGCTAAAATAACGTGAACACAAGGCGAAAGCGAAGATTCATGAACTGTTTTGGGCTCGTAAAAATCAAAGTTTTCACGGATAATCTCCTCTGAAAAATGGTCCTCAAATAAATAAAGGCCCTGAAGGACATCGGCTTGTTTAATGAAAATGGAACGCAAAATACGATCCCAAGACCAATGCTGGTTAATTGGGCGCTCAGCAGCCGGAATATCGGTGGCATTGAGCTGCTCCTTATCCATGAAGCCATCTTGTTGTAAAAAGACGTTGGTGTCTTCGAGTTTTGGAAAATACACGTTCTCAACAATGTGTTGAAACTTGTCTATTTCTTTTTTTGTCAATTTTTGAGGTAGGTCACTTTGAACAGCTGCATTCACCTCCAAACAATAGTCAATACACCAACGGGCTATGTAGTTGGTATACCAATTGTTATTGACATTATTTTCGTATTCATTCGGGCCCGTAACGCCAAGCATAACATAGGCTTGCTTGGCTTCGGACCAATTGAAACGCTGTGCCCAAAAACGCGCAATACCAGCAAGTACCGGTAACCCGTAGTTTTCTAAATAAGCGGTGTCGGCTGTATGACGGATATAGTTGAAAATACCAAAAGCAATAGCGCCATTGCGGTGAATTTCCTCAAAGGTGATTTCCCACTCATTATGGCACTCCTCGCCGTTCATAGTAACCATCGGATACAAAGCCGCACCGTCTTTGAATCCTAGTTTTTCTGCGTTTTCAATGGCCCTGTCGAGGTGTTTGTAGCGGTATATCAATAGTTGCCGTGCCACCTGTGGATCGGCTGTTTTGAGGTAAAATGGCAAACAATAAGCTTCTGTATCCCAGTAGGTAGCGCCCCCGTATTTTTCACCGGTAAAACCTTTCGGACCGATGTTTAACTTGGCATTTTTACCTGTATACGTTTGGTATAAATGAAAAATATTGAAGCGAATGCCTTGCTGCGCTGCGTCATCACCTTCAATGAGAATATCGGCACTGCTCCAAATGGATGCCCATGCAGCCTCGTGCTCTGAACGCAAGACATCAAAGCCAGATGTATAGGCTTCGCGCACGCGCTTAATGGCCTTTGCAGAGAGTTCGAACTCGGAATGATTAATTGTTGAGGTGACTGCAACATATTTCTTGAGGGTAAAACGCACGCCTTGCTCTAAGTAATGTTCAAAATTATTTTCTACATAGAAGTCGCGCTGAAGGATGTTGGGATGTATAGTAAGCAGTTCTTGCTCGCGCCAAAAACTAAAGCGCATAGCTGTTGCCACACAGAAATCAGTTTTTTTTGTGCGGGTGCACAAGATGCCTTTCTGCAGGTCTACTTTGCGCGAATCTTCTAACCAAAAGAATTCGTCGTAATTGGAATCGTGATTGCTTACCTTACCATCAAGATACGGGGTAAACTTTACGTTTCCGCTAAAATTAAGAGGAGTTACCGAGTAAGAAATAGCTGCAATTTCTTCTCGAGCCATTGAGCAAAAGCGGATGCTTTCTATTTCTACTTCTTTACCACTGCCAAACACCACTCTAAACGTTCGTTTGAGCAGGCCCGTTTGCATATCTAGCTCTCTATGAAAATACTTGATTTGTTGAACATTAAGGTCTAGCTGTTCACCATCGATACTGATGTCAATGCCAATCCAGTTTGTTGAATTTAAAACTTTGGCAAAATATTCCGGATAACCGTTTTTCCACCAACCTACGCGTGTTTTGTCTGGGTAATAAACACCACCTATGTAGCTACCCTGTAAAGATGGGCCGCTGTATTGTTCTTCAAAATTAGCGCGTTGCCCAAAAGATCCATTTCCAATACTGAAAATACTTTCTGCTTGCTGCTGTTTATTGGGGTCAAATTTGCTTTCAATGATCTTCCAAGGATCAATTTCAAATAAATTATGCATATTGCTCTACTCTAAATTCGGTCAAATCGTTCAAATAAATATCGGCTAGTGCAGCAATGTGTGGATTGCCCACCCCAATGGCAGTAAAACCACCAGCTTTTGCGGCGGCTATTCCCGATGCCGCATCTTCAAAAACCAAACAAGCCGATGGATGCAAACCAAGGGCTTTTGCTCCATTTAAAAATACTTCCGGATGCGGTTTGGGGTCTTTGACGCCGTTGCCATCGATAATCACTCCAAAATAGGTACTGATATCGAGTTTATCTAAAATAAAATTGGCATTCTTACTCGACGAGCCCACACCCAATAGGATTCCATTCTTTTTCGCTGCCACGAGTAAAGGCAGTACTCCCGGTAATAAGTGCGCTTGGTTTAAGGATTGAATGGACTCAAGATAAAAGTCATTCTTGCTTTTTAATAAGGCTTCAAATTCGGAATCGGAAATAGTCTGATTTCCTAATTCAAGAATCAATTTGAGAGAATCTGCCCTACTCACGCCCTTTAAGCGTTCGTTCTCTTTTTCTGTAAAAGGAATGTCTAAGGAATGTGCACAGCGCTGCCACGCTAAAAAATGATTGTGTTCGGTACTAACCAAGACGCCGTCGAGGTCGAATAAAAAGGCCTTTATCTTATCCACGTGTAATTCGCTTGTCAGTCAAGATCAAGTTAAGTAAGCCTGCTATCACCAATGAAGTGCCTGCTAAAAGCATAGGGGCTATAGGACTCGATCCAAATAATTTTGAAAGTGTATTGACGCCACCAAGTGCTGCGATGATTTGTGGAATCACAATAAACATATTAAAAAGGCCCATCATAAGCCCCATTTTGTTTTCATCTACGGTGCTCGATAGCATGGCGTAAGGCATAGATAAAATACTACCCCAAGCAAAACCAATGAGTGCAAAACACAACCAAAGATATGCAGGGCTTGGGATCAAGCCCATGAGTATAAAACCAATACCGCCGGCTACCAATGAAGTCAAATGGACCCATTTGCGGTTGACGCTGAACTTAGCGGCATAAAAAGTGAGTGCAAGTGCAAAAAGCATCGAGGTGAGCCCGTAAATGCCCATATTGGAGCCAACTGAATCAGCTGCAACTTGAAAAGACTTGTTCATCTTTTCGTAAGTAGCCGGATCTGAAATTAGGATTGCTTTGGTTGGCGATGGCGCTTTGAATAAATGAGCAGTGAGCGCAGGTGTCGCCATACTCCACATCGTAAAAAATGAAAACCAACTGAAAAATTGAATGAGCCCGAGCTTGAGCATTGTTGCCGACATACTCGTTACCGAACTCCAAAAATCTTTTATAAAGTTTGTATTTTTCTTTTCTGCCTCAAAATGTGCTTCATCTGAGGGTGGATACTCTTTAGTGGTCAAAATGGTGTAGAGTATGCTCAATAAAAATACAAGTGCGCCTATCCCAAAAGCAACCTTCACATTCATAGGGATACCTTTTGCTGCAGCATCTTCTTGAAAACCCAATTTACTGACCATCCAAGGTAAGTTGGAGGCTACCCAGGTGCCTATTCCAATGATGAGTGTTTGAAGCACAAAACCATAAGAACGTTGAGATTCTGGAAGTTTGTCGGCAACTAAGGCACGGAATGGCTCCATACTGATGTTGATCGAGGCATCGAGAATCCATAAAAAACCAGCAGCTACCCAAAGCGTTGGAGAATAAGGAACAAAAAATAAGGCCAATGAGCTTAGAATAGCTCCAATTAAAAAATATGGTTTTCGGCGGCCAAAACGCACAGACCATGTACGGTCAGACAAAAAACCGATGATAGGCTGAACAATCAAACCCGTTAGTGGGGCGGCAATCCAAAGGCCTGGAATATCTTCTGGCGCTGCGCCGAGCGTTTGAAAGATGCGAGACATATAGCCACCTTGTAGAGCAAAGCCAAATTGAATACCCATGAAGCCAAAGCTCATGTTCCAAATTTGCCAAAACGAGAGTGTGGGTTTAGTTTGCATGACTCAAAAGACTAGGTGTTATCGGATATAAACCGCATAGCCCCAAGGAGCTAAAGATAGGTTTTCTTTATCCTTAAGTACTTGCATCTTTTGGGTGAAAAGATTGGTGTAACTTCCTGCTGCAGCCGCGGGTAAAGCAATTTTTTTGGTTTGGTTGCTTAAATTCAAAACCACCAAAACTTTCGAATTGTTGCGCTCGCGCGTATAGATAAGCACATCGGTTTGTTCAGGGCTCGATAAAAATTTAGGCGCAACCTGACCCTCTCCTACGTAAAGTGCCTCATTTTTTTGATGTAATTTCAAGAGTTGGGTGTAGAAATCGACAAGATCCATTTTTTCCCAATTGATGCTGTCTTTGTCAAAAAATTTAAGGCGTCGGTCTAGGGAAGTTTCTTGGCCGTTATAGACCAACGGCATTCCGTGGACGGTAGCAGCCAGAACAGCCATGGCAAAACGCGCTTGGCCCATACGCTCCATTTCGGTTCCATTCCAGGAATTTTCATCGTGGTTAGAGGTGAAATGCATCTGAAATGCATGCGACGGAAGCTCGGTTTTTTCAAAATAGGTTTGGATATCAGCAGCATTTTTTTTGCCTTTTGCAACATCGTTCATGATATGATGAAACTCCCATCCGTACGTCATTTCAAATGCGCTATATAATTCTTTTCCTTCGGCCTCAGCAAGCATAAATACAGGCTTAATTTGGTCGAGAGCCGCTCTTGCTCTGGTCCAAAAATCCATGGGTACCCAACCGGCTACATCGCAACGGTAACCATCGATGTTGAAATCTCTGACCCAATAAGACATGCATTCAATCATTTCTGCGCGAAGTTCTTCGTTGTCATAGTTGAGGTCTGCGACATCCCACCAGTCTGTACCAATAGTGGGTTGCACTTTGCCCATAGAATCAAGCGTATACCAATCGAGCCTACCTTCTTCAATCCATAAATGGTCAGGAGAGGTATGATTAGCTACCCAGTCGATGATGATTTTCATGCCCAATTGATGGGCTGCTGCAACCAAACGGCTGAAATCTTCGTGTGTACCGAATTCTGGATTAATACCTCGGTAATCCCGAACGGCATAGTAACTACCAAGACTACCTTTGCGGTTGAGTTCCCCAATTGGATGAATGGGCATAAGCCATAGGATATCGACACCCATTGCTTTTAAACGAGGTAATTCTTTTTCAAAGGCGGAGAAGGTTCCTTCTGGGGTAAACTGACGTACATTTACTTCATATATTGTTGCATTACTCACCCACTCAGGAGTTTTGAGTTGAGCTTGGCTTGCAAAGGCACAGAAGCCTAAAAGGAGGGTGTAAATGAACTTTTTCATTGTTACGCAATTACTGATTTTAAAATATACTTTATATGATAGTCTACAAGGCCGAGTACTGGCTTTTGTACAATTGAAGCAATTTGTATGCCGAGTTCTGCAGCTGCTTTATCGAGTTCTTTTTCGAAAATTTTTGACAAGGAACCTACAAAATGGACCTCTGTTTCTTGGTAGTTATCATAGCAACAAACGTGGACTTGCATAAAATGCTTCAAGCCTTTGTAAACCATTTCAGAGAAAAATGCATTTTCTTTGTGCTTTGCAATAAACGGCATAAACGACGCGATGAAAACATTGGCATTGGGTTCTCTGTAAACGCGATCTACAATGATGTCTTTATCTAATTGGTAGGTCGCAATAAAATCTTCTTCAATATCGGCAGGTAAATGATGATATAAAAACGAAGAGAGCAATTGCTTACCAAAATAACTTCCGCTGCCTTCGTCACCAAGTACATATCCTAGCGCTGGAACTTCTTCGAGTAAATTTTGACCATCAAAATAACAAGAATTACTTCCTGTTCCTATGATACAAGAAATACCAGGCTTGCCGTTATAGGTTGCATAAGCACAAGCCAATAAATCATGTTCGACCATAATAGAGGATTCCGGGAAGATGCGACGTAAACCATCTTCTACAATTTGATTGAGTTCAGGACTTGAACAGCCGGCTCCATAAAAATAAATACTTTTGATACTTGGAGCAAGGTGCATAATGTCGGTGTTTTTCTTCAACTCCGCCTCTATAATGTCGACAGAGTGAAAATATGGATTGAAGCCCATTGTTGAAAAAAAACTTTGGTTATTTTTGTTGTCTACTAATACCCAATCGCTTTTGGTAGAGCCACTTTCAATAATGAAATACATAATTTGTTCTAGAGTGAATGATAGCTTTGTGTCAATTTTACACTATCCAAATATATAGATAATACTTAATACGTGCAGCACAATCTCAAAAAAATCAATTCAGAACTCAATCCAAACGTCTCTGTAGACTGCGTCATCTTTGGGTTTGACCTCGAACAACTCACGGTGCTGCTCATCGATAGAGGCGAGATATCCTCTGCATTTGGCCCGCGCCTTGCACTTCCGGGCAACCTTATTTATGATAACGAAAACTTAGACATGGCAGCCAATCGGGTGCTAGCTGAGCTCACCGGACTCAAAAATATTTACTTAGAACAAGTCGGAGCCTTTGGCGATCCAGACCGCATTCATAAAGAAGCCGACCGCGAATGGCTAAAAAGCATTCGTGCAGAACCTGAAGCGCGTGTCATTACTGTAGCGTATTACACGCTCGTACCAATGTCAGAATATATTCCTCAGGCCGCTTCCTTTGCCAAAAATGCAGATTGGGTGCCAGTGAACCTCATCAAAGAGTTGGCATTTGATCATTATGAAATTTTACAAGCGGCCAAAGACAAGCTGAAGCAAAAAATTAAAATTCAGCCTATTGGCTTCAATCTGTTGCCAGAAAAGTTTACCTTGAGTCAACTACATCGTTTGTATGAATCCATTTTAGATAAACCCCTCGATAAGCGCAATTTCCGACGTAAAATTCAAAAATTAGACATCTTAACAAGTCTAAGAGAAAAGCAACGCGGTGTGCCGCACAAACCCTCCTCACTCTACGAATTCAACGAAGAAAAGTACCAAGAGCTTACCCAAACTGGTTTCGACAACTTCGGATTTTAATCTTGTTCCTTTTTGTAATTTAGACGGATGAAAAAAGTATTCATCCTACCCCTTTTATTGCTTCCGTATAGCCAAGCCTATAGTCAGCAATGGTCTGCAAATACCACCCCCACTTACGCAGAACTCATTGCGCATCTGCAAAAGCTCGACAAGCAACATCGAGAAATTCAACTCTACAATATGGGGCCTTCAGACTATGGTCTTCCTATTTACCTTTGCGTGGTCAACGGTGAAAAGGATTCTTTGAAAACATTTGTAAAAGCCAGAAACAACACCACTATCCTTATCAATAATGCGATACATGCCGGAGAACCAGATGGTGTCAATGCCAGTCTAATTTGGCTTGAACAATGGATCAGTGCCGGTAAACCTACAAAGAGCGAGAATGATCAAAATTTACCCGTCATCGCCTTCATACCTGCCTATAATGTGGGTGGCATGATGAACCGCTCCTCAAAAAGCAGAGCCAATCAAAATGGTCCCGAAGCCTACGGTTTCAGGGGTTCGGCAAAAAACCTCGACCTCAATCGAGATTTTATCAAAATGGATGCTGTTAATAGTTTTACTTTTGCCCGCATTTTTCATGCGCTAGACCCTGATATTTTTATTGATAACCATGTTTCTAATGGTGCCGATTATCCTTACACGCTAACCTATATCAGTTCAATGAAAGAGCGTTTGGCTCCAAGTATGCAGACGCTCACCTATGAAAGCTGCATACCTATCTTAAAAGATTATTGTCAAATTGAAAAATTTGAGTTGTTTCCATACGTAGAAATCAAAGAAGAAACCCCGGAGAGCGGAATAGTTGCCTTTAATGACCTGCCTCGTTATGCCATGGGCTATGCAAGCCTTTTTCATTCGTTGTCTTTTACCGTTGAAACACATATGCTCAAAGCATTCCCACAACGCGTGCAAGCTACGCTTAGCTTCTTGAATTCGATGATTGCCTATGCCATTGAACATAGCCAAGAAATAGAAACAGCAAGAATCGCAGCAAAAAACTGGGCAAAAAATCAAACGATTTATGCTTATAATTATCAGCTCGATGAAAAACAAGTGGATCAGATCAGATTCAAGGGTTACGAAGCGATTTATCCCGTACATCCAATTACTGGTTTAAAGCAACTCGGGTATGATCAATCGCAACCTTACGAAAAGTACATTCCCTACTATAACCGTTATCAAGCAAAAGATTCCACTACTACGCCAAAGTATTATATCGTGCGTGGGCAAGAAACAGCAATCATTGAAAGACTTAAAATCAATCAGGTAGAATTTACGACGGTTGACGCCGTTACGTCAACACAAATGAAAGTGAGTTCTTATATTGTCAAGGATTTTAAAGCGCCGTCTAAACCCTATGAAGGACATTTTAAACTCCAAAATCTTCAAGTTGACAAACAGCTTATCACGATTGAATTAAAGCCAGGTGATATCCTGATTGCTTGCAACCAAGACAAAGCCAATTTCATTCATGCAGTTCTTCAACCTTTAGCTGAAGATAGTTACCTAACTTGGAATTTCTTTGACAGTTATTTACAGCAAAAAGAATATTTTTCTCCGTATGTTTTCAAGGAACAAATTGCAGAAATCTTAAATATACAACCTAAACTAAAAGAGGCCTATGAAGCAAGAAAAAGAGTAGATGATAAGTTTGCCAATAATGAATGGGAACAACTTTATTTTATCTACCAAAATAGCCCCTATTTTGAACCTAGCTTCATGCGCCTACCAGTTTATGAAGTTGATGAAAAATAAGCAATGAAGGAATTGTCAAAATGATCAAAATTGGTTTATTGTCGGATACACACGGGGATTTAGATCCTAAAATTTTTGATTATTTCAAGGATGTAGATGAAGTTTGGCATGCAGGTGATATCGGCACCATTGAGGTCTTAGACCAGCTCTCAAATTTTAAACCAACAAGGGCCGTATTCGGCAACATTGACGACCACATCATTCGCAGCGCAACCAAAGAATTTTTGCGCTTTAAGGTAGAAAAAGTCTCTGTTCTTATGACGCATATTGCGGGTAGGCCCGGCAAATATGCGAAACCTGCTTTAGAAGAACTACAAATAAACGGTGCTCCTCGATTGTTCATTTGTGGGCATTCTCATATTGCTTTGGCTCAGATGGATCAGCGCTTTCAAATGCTGTGGCTCAATCCTGGAGCATGCGGCTACAAAGGATTTCATCAGGTAAAGACAATTTTTCGATTCTGCATTCATGGAGATCAAATTCAGAATCTTGAATGCATTGAGCTTGGACCGCGCGTCAGTAAAATGACGGACTAACAAGAAAAATATCGATTTTTTAAGCAAAATTACGGACAAGTATCGCTAAAGGAGCTCACTAATTTCGTTTTCAAACTGATGAAAATGAAAAAGACCCTTACCCTACTTTGCTTGCTCTTGAGTAAGCCACTCTTTGCACAAAATTGCAACATTGACTACAGCCAAAATCAAGTTGGCCTCTACCCCCAACAACTCCCCACCGGAACAGTTGGTAGTACTTACAATGAAGACATCACTTTTGTACTGCCCACCGATACACTAGGTTACGACTTTATTAATTTTCAGATTGTTTCGGTCAACCTACCTATCGGCCTAAGCTGGACTTGCAATAATATCTCAAGCAACTGCAACTACAACCCGCAAACCTCACCATATGGGTGTGTCAATATCAATGGTGTTCCGCTTTTAGCAGGAGCCTACATAATAGAAGTAAATGTATTGGCAGACCTCAGCATTATCAGCGGCTACCCTATTCTATTCGAACTTGAACTAGAAATTCTCCCTGCCTCAAACAGCGGCACCAATAACAGTTTTAGCTATCAAGTTGATCAACCTTGCGCTCCCGCATTGGCCACATTCTACAATCAGGAACCAGGTTTGGCATTTTACAGCTGGGATTTTGGCAATGGCGCCAGCTCCAATGCAGCACATCCGAGCCCTCAATATTATCCAAACGCTGGCAACTACCCGATTCAGTATACGGCATACGCACAAATAGATACAACCATACATTTTGAACTCACCGCATTCAACCTGGTCAACATGAGCAACTATGGGGAGAACTTTCCTTCTTTTGAAGAGGCGGACCCCTATTTTAAAGTCAAACAAAATGGTCAAGTCATTTACCAATCGGCTGTATTTATCGATCAAAACCCTCCTCTTTATTGGTGGCCAAATCTGAATTTGGAACTCGGGCAAAACTATACCATTGAAATTTGGGAGGCAGACCAAAGCATCGGTGAAAATTACTTTGGTGCAGATGACTACATTGGTAACCACACCTTAAATATGGGGTCCTGCAATGGGTGTTATGCCGGAACGGCACAAATTTCATATCAAATTACCATGACAAATATCAATCCTATCCCTAGTTTTCAGCAAATAGATACGTTAACGCTATATGAAAGTCCAGAAGTACCCGCGCTCCAACACGACTCCACCATTCAGCAGCTGACTGCCATTCAGACAAGCACTTACTTACAATGGTACAGGAACGGCATGCCGCTACTCGGGCAAAACCAAAACAGCATCAATCTTGAAGAAAGCGGTTACTACCATTTGCTCACTGTTAACCAATACGGTTGTGCGCAGTCCTCTGACACCTTATTTATCAATGTAGATTTTGCAACTGTAAATGACGACAATTCATCGAGTGCAAGCTTTCACCTTACAATTGATCAACCCACCAAACAACTCCGATTTGAAGTTGAACCAGAACTTATCGGTGCTCAAATTGAACTCTGGCAAATAGATGGGCGTTTGATTGATGCCTGGAAGAGTGTTCAAACGGTTGAAAATTATTCAATTGACCACCTTTCAAATGGCATTTATTTAGTGAAGCTATCGAAAGGCAACGTAATGATAGATAGAAAAATATCGATTGTTCATTAAGTTAATTTATAGATAACCATCCATGACTTTTTACTTTGATATCTTTGCACGGTGAAAAATACCCATCCGTTAACAAGGTATCAATGGCTCGCTGTAGCTATTTTGGCCTTCACTCAATTTACTGTTGTCCTCGATTTTATGGTGATGTCACCGCTTGGTGACTTACTGATGAAAGATTTCAAAGTCAAACCTGATCAATTCGGTATTGTGGTTTCAAGTTATGCATTGGCAGCCGGAATTTCTGGCTTTCTGACTGCTGGTTTCGCGGATCGTTTTGACCGCAAACGGTTACTCGTATTCTTCTACAGTGGTTTTATTTTAGGGACTTTATTTTGCGGAATGGCCGACAACTACGAACATTTAGTATGGGCTAGGATTCTTACTGGTATTTTTGGAGGTGTGATGTCTTCAATTGCGATGGCTATTGTCGCAGACCTATTTAGTCTTGAACAACGCGGGCGCGTCATGGGGTTCATGCAAATGGGGTTCGGATTGAGCCAAATTATTGGAATTCCTCTCAGTCTATACATTGCCGATCTTTACCACTGGCAAACTCCATTTTATTTAATTGTTGGACTCTCTACCGGAATGCTTGCCGCAATTATTTTCGCATTGAAACCCATCAATGCGCACCTTGCCCTAAAAAGCAATCGTTCTGCTTTTTCGCATTTATTGGCAACGATCAAAAACCGAAATTACAGAATCGGCTTTATGGCCACTGCATTTATGTCTTTAGGCGGCTATTTGATGATGCCTTGGGGCAGTGCCTTTGCTGTTAATAATGTCGGGATTTCTCAAAAAGAGTTACCGCTGCTTTTCATGGTCGTTGGTATTTCTACTTTTATGATCATGCCACTTATAGGATGGGTTGCCGATAAAGTCAATAAATTCCAATTGTTTCTATTTGCCTCTCTAATCATGGTTGGCTCCGTATTGGTTTATGTTCACCTTGGGAACAACAGCCTATTTGTGCTCATTTTGGTAAATATCTTTATGATGGGGGGTATAATGGCCAGAATGGTCCCCTCTCAAGCCCTGGCCACTTCTATTCCCGAACCAAAAGATCGCGGAGCTTTTATGAGCATCAATGCTTCCCTGCAGCAAATGTCAGGAGGAGTTGCAGCAATTATTGGAGGAAAAATTGTCTTACAAGCCAATGAGCACGCTCCTCTTGAAAGGTTCGATACACTTGGCTATGTTGTGATTACCGTTATTTGTATCAATATTTTCCTCACCAGACGGGTCTATAAATACGTCCAATCCAAATCGAATTAAAAAAAATTACATGGTTTAGTCTTACTCGGCTACATCTATATCGGCAAGCTTCGCCAATTTCTTGAATTGAATCTTTGCTTGAATGCGGTCCACGACGTAATACATCATTGGTACCACAATTATTGTTAAGAACATAGAACTGGTCAAACCACCAATGAGTACCCATGCGAGTCCGTTTTTCCACTCTGCACCCGAGCCCGTA
>JBILSN010000014.1:0-55867 GCA_044372045.1 Crocinitomicaceae bacterium | reverse complement strand
GTAGAAGGAAGAGCGGTTGTTGATTTGGTGCTGAAAGAAGATTCCGGTACCGAGATCCATGGTGGCGTAGCTTGCATTAATACTGTTTTCTACGCTGGTACCTGGGTTAAAGATATTGCCATCCCATTGGTTTTCCCAGGTCTGACCAGAGCGGTCAGAGGCCTGCTGTATAAAGCCTGGGGCAATTCCAATACTCAGTTTGTTTTGGCGGTCAAGGGCTAGTGTGTAGTTGAGCGGAACAGAAACGCTAAGGGTAGTGAGGTTTGCTGCGCCGGATTGATCAGAAAGAATGCTGAAACCAACACCAAAGTGATTTTGATTCGCTAATCCTTCTTCTTTGATTTTAAATTCTCCGTTCACAAAATTGCTACGGATGCCAACGCCCATGTCTGGAACAGTAAGCCACTGTGAGCGGTGATTGGCAAAAAAGCTCATGTCTGAGGCGCCAGTAGCAACTGCTCCTGGATTGTAGATCATTTGAGACTGCGACCAATTGGAGATGACGCGGTCGTGTTGTGCTGCAGCGCTAAAGGTGGCTGAAAGGGCTAGGGATAAGAATACGTTGCGTTTCATGTGCTTATCTAAATAAGGTAACGTTGCCTTTGCGCGAGCCTGAACGGCCGTCAATGGTTCGGAAATTTAAAATATAAGTATAGGTTGCGGGGTTCATGGCTTTACCTTTGTAGGTGCCATCCCAACCTTCATTGACATCTGTTGTTCTAAAGACTTGTTGGCCGTATCTGTTGAACACGCGCAAATCGATTTCTGCGAGTGCGCCGCCTTCTTCAAAACCGTTGCTGTAGTTGCCATCGGAATCGACGTTGGTCAGTACGCGGAAGTAGTCGTTTTCTCCGTCTTCGTTTGGTGAAAACGAGTTAGGGAGTTCCACTTTTACCAAATTGGCAAAATTAACTGTTACCAAAACGGTGTCGTAAGCAAAGCAGCCGTTGAGACCATATTGTACAACATAATAGGTCGTGTAGAAAGGAGTTACAGTTAGGGAGTCTCCTGCGATGCAAGTTGTACATCCAGGGATGCTGTCTGCCGCTACACCACTTGGGTACCACGTAAGGTTGCCTCCGAATGGCGCGCCTTCTGCGTAGAGATATGCTTCTTGAAACATATCGATGGTGGTGTCTGTAATAACGACATACGCGCCATTTAAGGTGTCTGAAATGGTACTGGTAATGCTGGGCATTGGCAATACAGTGACAAACTTGGTGATCGTGTTTACTGCACCTTGACCATTCGTGGCGTTCAGCGTAATGGCAAAGGGGCCGGTAGTGCCTGCAGTGTTGAAGCAAACTGGACCTGGGTTTTGCCCAACGAATGTTGGTGGGTTGGCGTTTTGGAAGGTCCAAAGGTAGGTGAGGTCGTCTCCGGTAGAGTTATTCACGACAAAAATACAGTCTCCTTCACAAAGGATGTTGTCTGAATCTGAGATGGTGAAATTAGCGGAAGGGGCCTGTGCATAGGTTAAACATGCAAAACAGGAAGTTAGAATAAAGATAAAAGCTCTCATACGCTCGTTAATGTTGTACTATCATACGAAAGTACGTAAAAAAGTTTCATTTAGCGCAATTCTTGCGGCGCTAACAATAGAAACAGTTCTTTTAAGGCATTTACATCGTGCACCCTAAAGATACGCGCACCCTTGGTATAAGCGAGGGCGTGAAGAATACTCGTGCCGTTGAGCGCCTCGTTAGGGCTACAATTTAAGCGTTTGGTGATCATTGATTTTCTAGAGACGCCCACAAGTAATGGAGCGCCCAACATGTGTAAGTGTTCTAATTTTTGGAGTAGCTCGTGATTCTCTTCGAGGTTTTTGCCAAAACCAAATCCCGGATCAATTAGAATATCTGTGCAACCTAAGGTTTTGAGTGCAGCTTGTTTTTCAGAGAGAAAAGCGAGTGCATCGCTGACAATACCTTTGTTTTTTAAATGAGAACGCCCTTCATTTTGTTGATCACCTCGATTGTAATTGAGGATGTAAGGGATTCGATGGCTTGCGACAACCTCCCAGAGGGTGGGGTCAAATTGACCCGCTGAAATATCATTAATAAGGTCTGCGCCTTGGGCAATTCCATACTGGGCCACTGCTCCGTAATAGGTATCCAAGGATATCAATTGGCTCGGAAATTCTTTTTTAATATTTGCAATGGTGTTGCCTAAGCGGTCGATTTCTTCTTGAGCGCTCTTCAGCGGTGCATTGGGTCGGGTTGAATGCGCGCCAATATCTAGAATGTTGGCTCCTGCATTGATCATAGCACGGGCGCGCTCCATGATTGGTTCATGTTCTTGAACGCGGCTTTGCTCAAAGAAGGAGTCGGGTGTTATGTTCAAAATTCCCATTATCTTTGGTTGTGCAAAGTCGTGGAGTTTGCCTTTTATATTCAAAAAGCGACTCCTCTGAAATGCAATACTTAGATCTTTAGCTAGACTCATGACACAAACACAAATTCAATACGCAAATGTAATGACTATTTGTCGAGAGATTTTCGAAAAAAAAACACTCGACTACGGGCTCTCTTGGCGCATCTTGCGTCCGAGTTCCCTCACTGATCAACTCTTTATCAAAGCCCAGCGCATCCGCACCATTCAAGAAACGGGTAAAAATTTAGTCGGAGAGTCTTTTGAAGATGCCTTTCAAGCTATTGTGAACTACTGCATTATGGCCCTCATTCAAGTGAGAGAACCCGCCGGTCTTGAAGATCAAATGCAAGCAAAAGACGCACTTTTGAAGTACAATGAAATAGCTGCCGAGGCTCAAGCGCTCATGGAACGCAAAAATCACGATTACGGCGAGGCCTGGCGCGATATGCGTGTGAGCTCCCTTACCGATCTTATTTTGTCAAAAATTCTGCGCATTAAGCAAATTGAAGACAACGCAGGCTCTACCCAAGTTTCGGAAGGCGTCGAAGGCAATTATTTTGATATGCTCAACTATAGTGTGTTTGCGCTCATTCATTTAGAAAATCGCGAAGCTTAGAAAATTGTTAAGAGGCTGTTAAAGTGCAGTCAATATTCAAATACGCTTTTAATTTTACCTCAAAACTCAATACATGCAACCAATCGAACGCTATTTACCTTGGAGCATCCGCATCCTTATCGCGGGGCTCTTTCTTGTTTCGGCTTACGGTAAAATTTATCCAGATCCCTCGGCTTACGGCACCATCTCAATGTTCGAGGTCAAGCAGTTGTATCCTTTGGGTTTTTCGGTAGAACTTGCCAAGATTTTTTCGCGCGCGCTCATTGGCGTGGAATTTGGTTTAGGGTTCTTGTTGTTATTTCCTTTTGATCTAAAAAAATGGGTTATTCCAGCACTGATTGCAATGCTTGCTATTTTTGTGGTGCACCTCACAATTGAAATCATCACTACGGGCAATAAAGGCAATTGCGGTTGCTTTGGTGCCCTTTTACCCATGACACCCTTAGAAGCAATTATGAAAAATATCCTCTCCATTGGCTTGCTTGCCCTGCTCTGGAAGCGCTATGGCGCACAACTCCCAGCGCGTTCCAACATTTGGTTCTTGACAAGCATCATTAGTATCTGTATGTTACTGATGTTTATTTTCATTCCAACCTACAAAGCAGCCACAGCAGTAACAGTTCCGGTGGTCCAAAATCCTGGTCCAGGTTCAACGGGTTTAGATCCCGAGCTCACGTCGGGGATCGACACCACTAAAAGGGCAAATCCGATGATTGGAAAAGACTCCACTAAAGTGACCAAGCCAAAAGACCTCGGTCCAAAAATGAAAAAGTCTGGCTACGAGCAGTATTTTGCTTCTATTAATCAAGGTAAAAAGTTGCTTTGTTTCTTTGCTCCGAGCTGTGATCACTGCCGCGCCACTGCCAAGCAACTCACGGCCCTCAAAAATAACACCCCAGATTTTCCAGAAATTCAAATTTTGTTTATGGACGAAGCAGCGGAAGAAATCCCAGACTTCTTTAAGTTTGCTGGAGCATCTTACACCTACAAAGTTTTGGACATTATCGAGTTTTGGACTGTATTAGGCGGCAACCGCGATGTGCCTGGTGTGGCATATTTATGGAACGGAAACCTCGTAAAACTCTACCATGGTCCAGAAGGTGCAGAGTCTTTCAACAAAGAAGACTTGAAAACCCAATTACAAAAGCAAAAGTTGCGCCCTTAAAAGTCTTATTTTCGTCTATGCGAAAAAAGATCTTAGCAGCAAATTGGAAAATGAATCTAACGCAACCCGAGCAGAACGCCTGGTTGCAAAGTTTTAAAGGATTCAATTGGCATTCAGAAGAAGCTGAAGTCAGGATATACCCAAGTAGTATTTACCTCAAAGATTTCAAAGATACGTCTTCGCATATTGGTGCTCAAAATGTATATTTCGAGTCGGGAGGGGCCTTTACCGGCGAGCTTTCTATTGCCCAACTCAAGAGTATAGGAGCGTCTTCTGTACTGATCGGTCATTCGGAACGCCGTCAAATTTTTGTTGAAACCGATGATGTAATAACCCATAAGTTGCAGGCCTGTGCTGCTCAAGAATTTCCTTTTGTACTTTGTTGTGGAGAAACCCTCCAAACAAGAGAAGCGAATGCGCAGCTCTCGTATGTATTTGAGCAACTCAGTCAAAACCTTCATGGGTATCCTGACTCCCAAGTTCATTTAATGGTGGTGGCCTACGAGCCTATTTGGGCAATAGGTAGAGGCCTGAGTGCAAGCATTGAACAAATTGCCCAAATGCATGAAGCTATCCGGAGTCAATTGCATGCTCAGTTTGGAGCGCGAGGAGGTCAAATTCCAATTCTTTATGGCGGAAGCGTTACCCCTCAAAATGCGGAGGCTATATTTGGTTGCCCCAACGTAGATGGCGCACTTGTTGGCGGAGCATCTTTAGATCCGCAATTATTTTATCAACTTTGGCAAGCGCTACATTCATGAACTACTACGAACTTCAGATACATATCGGCAATTTTGATACTTGGCACGATATCTGCGTGGCTTATTTAGCCGAACTCGATTACGAGAGTTTTGTCGAGGAAAGTCCGTTCCTCAAGGCCTATATACAAGAGCACCAATTTGATGGTCAAGCACTGCAAAATATGTTAAAGCAAATGCAAGAGATGGGTGCGGATATCCAAACTTTTGACCTTGCACTTTTGCCTCAGCAAAATTGGAATGCCACCTGGGAGGCCCAATTTGAACCTGTTTTCATTGGTGAGCAGCTGCGGATTGTAGCACCTTTTCATGCGTTGCCTGCTTTTGCTGGAATTGAAATTGTGATTTTACCCAAAATGAGCTTTGGTACGGGGCACCATCAAACAACGCACCTCATTTGTCAACATATGCTCTCCATGGATTTAAAAGGCAAAAATGTGCTAGATATGGGAGCGGGGACAGGTGTTTTGGCAATTTTGGCTGAAAAGCTAGGAGCCAAACATATTTTTGCGGTCGAAATAGAGGCTTGGTCTGCCGAGAATATCTTAGAAAATGCAGCGCTTAATAAAAGCCAAAAGATTACCGCAATTCACGGTGGTGCCGAGTCTATTCCTAAACAAAATTTTGAGGTCATTTTGGCCAACATCAATAAAAATGTCTTGCTTGAGCAACTGCCAAATTATAGCCAAGTTATTTCCGCTAACGGACTTTTAGTACTGAGCGGATTTTTTGTAACCGATGCGCCAGATCTCGTTGCTGCCGCAGCTGTACTTGGTTTTGAACCGATAAAAATAGCTGAACTTGAAAATTGGGCAGTTGTGCTCTTAAAAAAATTATAATGAAATTTCAGTTACTTGTACTTTTTTGTGTGCTGACGAGTTTACCTCGAGTGCTCGGGCAAACCTTTCCAGCAGAGCGCGATAAATTTGTGAAAACTTGGCAGCAACTCGTCCTAGATGAAAGTGCTCAATCCTATTTAAAGGAGCAACTCCCACAGCTCATCAAGGGTTCGGCTCTTAATGATACGCATTTCAAAAAGCTACAAGAAAATTGCAATCGCTTGCAAGCCAAGGATGTACCAGCCTACCCAGATTTGCTCGACTTCTTAAAAGCCAGTGTTGCCATTGTACAGCATAAAATCAGCCCTGATTTGGCCAATCCTTGGTATCAATATGTTTTTGACTACGCGGCAGCACCAGATGAACAGCTCACTACTTTTTTAGATTTTTCTGTGGATTTATTTAAGTTCGGCGCGTTTTATAAAGAACGGGATTTTGAGTGGAGAACGCAAGGTGGAACCCTACGTTGGCTCGATTCGAAAAAGTTATACTTAGAAGCGACGGACGTCACCCTCAAATGTATCAAATTCGATGCAGACAAACGTCCAGAAGACTCCATTGTCGTGTACAACACCTCCGGAATTTTTGACATGCAGACTAAGCGCTGGGAGGGAAAAAACGGCGTGCTCACCTGGGAGAAAGTTCAACTCCCCAAAAATGAAACCTATGCCAACCTGCGCGCTTACAAAGCTGATTTTCAGACCGCCAAATTAAACGCGGATTCCGTGGCGCTCTCTACACCCTATTTTTCGAGTCCAATTCTCGGTAAACTTTCAGATCTCACTTCCTTGGATTTGGCCGAACAGGAGTCTGCGCCACAATTTACTTCTTATGAAAAACGCTTAATCATCAACGAGCTAAGACCTCAAATGGACTACGATGGTAGTTTTACGCTAGAAGGTGCAGATTTTATCGGAAAAGGCGTGGCAGGAAAACCAGCAAAGTTGCTTTTCAAGCGTGAATCAAAAGTGCTTTTCGAGATCAGTGCAGCGCGTTTTGAGATGTCTCCGCAGCAAATTTTAACCCGCTCTGCCTCGGCAGTATTGCGTTATAAAAATGGCGATTCACTTAGTATTCAAGACTGCTTTTTTACCTATGACGAAAAACAGCAGCAGCTGCGCTTAGCGGCAGCCCAAAGAGGTACCGATTATTTTCCTTTTGTCGATAGCTATTTTCAGTTGTATTGTTATGCCCCTGTTTTGACCTGGAAAAAGGGCAGCGCTGACCCCATCTTTACTTTTGATGTAGGTACTGCACAAGAAAGAAAGCTGGCGCGTTTTGAATCAATGAATTATTTTGACATAAACCTTTACAATCGTTTTGCGGGGTCTGGCGCTAATGATCCTTTTTATCAGTTTGCTCAGCTTGTACAAAATAAAGGTAAATCCAACTTTACAGAAGGCGAACTAGCCAATGCCTTGAAAAAAACAATCGCAGAAGTCAAGCCGCTCTTTGTAGATCTAATTGCTGCTGGTTTGCTCATTAGCGTCCCACAAAACAAACAATTGCAAGTGAGTCCTAAACTCCTTGCTTATGCTGCTGCTATTCAAGGCAGCGGTGATTACGATCAGCTACAACTGCTCACAGATCTAAGAAAGGCACAGTCTGCAACGATTTATGCCAATATTAACCTTGATCAACAAGAGCTCATCCTAAGAAATGTAGCACAAGTGACTTTATCCGAGGCACAACAAGTGCGTATATTTCCCGACACCACGCAGATCGTTATGTATCAAAATCGCGATATCGGTTTCTCGGGTACCCTACAAGCAGGCAAGTGTGAAATCCAAACCAAGTATGCCAAGTTTGACTACGAAAAATTCTTAGTCAACCTGCTCACAACTGAGCGCTTGGATTTCAACGTCAAACCACTCCGCAAAGAAGATGGAACGGCGTCAATTCCCCTCACAAATGTAATTTCTGGGCTGCGCGGAACCCTGCGCATAGACGAACCCGACAACAAAGCAGGAAAGCCATCAGCGAGCAAAGGTTACCCTATTTTAATTTCCATTGCCGATGCATATGTGTATTACAATGACCCAAGTATTTTGAAAGGGGCTTATGACGCCCAAAGATTTTATTTTCAGCTCGCGGCATTTGAGTTAGACAGCTTAGATAATTTCTCTGAAAAAGACTTACAATTTGAAGGCGAACTTATTTCTGCAGGTATTTTTCCAAAGATTGCAGAACCATTGCGCATCATGAATGATTATTCTTTAGGATTCATTACAAGTGCCCCCGAGGCGGGTTATCCTTTCTACGAAACTGCATCGCGCTATAACAAGCAAATTTATTTGTCGCACAATGGCTTGCAAGGTTCAGGAAACATCAATTTTTTGCACACCAAAGCGGTTTCCAAGAAGTTAACTTTCTTGCCAGACTCTACCATTGGTTTGGTTGCGTTTGATGCACCAGAACAAAGTGCAGGAGTGCGCTATCCGCTTGCAAAGTCTGAAAAAGCCTATATGAGCTTTGAGCCTCGAAAAGGCCGACTCCGGATTGCCTCTTACGGAGATACGCCACTTTTATTATTTCAAGAGGAAGTACTCTTGAATGGTGAGTTAGTGCTCGATCAAAAAGAAATGACTGGCAAAGGCGTCCTATTTTATAAAGAAGCGCAGTTATCTGCTCGCGATTATAAATTTACAAATAGCGACATTTTATCCGATAATGCAGCATTCGCTTTACTCAATCGTTTTTCACAGTATGGAGAAAATCCTCTGGCTATTCAGTCGGACGAAATGAAAGCGCATATCAATTTTCAAACCCGCATTGGTGAGTTTATTTCGAATGGCACCAAGCGCATTATGTTTCCGGCCAATGAATACTATTGTCAAATGGATAAATTCACCTGGTTTATCGACGGTGAATCTTTAGACTTCAAAAAGGACAAAGGCGGCGAAACCACCTTCGAAAGTGGTGCGGGCTTGGCTAGAAACAACTTCTACTCTACCAATACCAAGCAAGACTCCCTGCAATTTAAGTCTCTGAGTGCTAAATATGATCTCAAAATGCAGTTAATTTTATGTGATGCTGTGGATTATATTCAAGTTGGGGATGCCCGAATTTTTCCAGATTCTTCAAGGGTCCGGATTCGAAAGGCGGCCCTTATGGATACCCTTAAAAATGCCCAAGTTTTGGCCAACTACATTACCAAATTTCACCGTTTTGAGCAGGCTAATTTATTTGTAGCTGGCAGAATGGCATATAGTGGCAAAGGTGTATACCCTTATTATGATCGCGACAGCATTAAAACGCTGATCAATATGGGTTCTATTGTTTATGAGCAAACCAAAACCGTGGCCAATGGCAATATTTCTGAAAAGGACGATTTCAAACTCAGTCCAGAGTTTGCATATTTTGGAAAAGTTCAGGTAGAGGCCAGCCATCCAGGACTTTTGCTAGAGGGCTCCACTAAATTGATGCATCCTTGCAGCTACCAAAAATCATGGATGACTTTTAAAGACACCATTATAGCCCAGCAAATACAAATTCCGATTGCTGAGAATCCTATCGATGCGCAAGGCAAGGCTTTGGCCTTAGGATTTGTCTGGAGAAACACCGAGCGTTCAGATAGCCTGCGCATTTACCCTGCGTTTTTATCGGCTAAAACAAGCGCAGCTGACCCCCAACTTTTCAAGGCATCTGGTTACTTACAATACAACCAACAAGCCCAGCAATTTGAAGTAGGGAGTAAGGCAAGATTATTGCGCACAGACAGCCTGAGTAATTTGCTCGTATTAGATACAGAAAGCTGCGGTTTAAGCGGTTATGGAAACATCAACTTGGGCATACAGACCAGCGAAATCGATATCGACTTATACGGGAAAATTAGTTATCAAAATGACAACAAAAAAACGCGAATTTCTGCAAATGCCCGCATTGCCATTCCAATGGATAACTCAGTATGGACTGCAATGACAGATCAATTCAAAGGGCAAGAAAACGCACCTGAATGGAATATTAAAAAACCGATTGACGGACTCTTGAAAAGTTTAACTGCTTGGTCCAATCCGAAAGACGCGCAAGAAGTCTTCAAAGACTTTGATGAAGAAAAATTAAGGAAAATGCCAAATGGTTTGAGTCAAAGCATGATTTTGAGTGGAATTGTTCTCGAAAATTTTGGCAGTGATAAACCTAGTGCCAAAAAACAAGATAAAGGATTGTTGGGTACTGCACAAAATATCGGTCTGATTTCTATTAATGGTACTGCCATAACGCAGCCGCTTTCGCTTACGCACGCCTATATCCAAAGTTTTGGAGATGATGCCAAACCTCAATTTTATTGGTCCATGGAAGCCTTCGACGGGACGCGTTATGTTTTTTCTTACACCCAAGATAGAAAAGATGGAACCCTCGGAGTCTATACGAGTGATGAAAAAGTATTAGCCGCAATAGATGGCATCAAGCCGGAGAAGCGCAAGACGCGTAATTTTAGCTACCTCAGCACAGATGAGCAGTCTGCCTCGTTAATTTTAGCTAAATTAAGGGCCTATTTGCTAAATAAATAACCTGAATGACACTCTTATTTGTTGTATTAACCGCCTATTTATTGGGAAGTATTCCAACTTCTGTTTGGGTTGGTCGCTATTTTAAAGGAATTGATATCCGAGAACACGGCAGTAAAAATGCCGGTGCAACGAATACTTTTCGCATCCTCGGAAAACGCTATGGTTGGTTGGTTTTGCTTACCGATATTGCCAAAGGCACCACAGCAGCTTGCTTGCCTTTTTTTTTATCGCAGGAGGTATTTAGCGGCTATAAAGATGAATTCCTTATCCTGCAATTAGCAGGAGGTTTTAGCGCTGTTTTCGGCCATGTATTCCCAGTATTTGCGCAGTTCAGAGGAGGGAAGGGTGTAGCTACTTCTTTAGGAATCGTCATCGGCATCAATCCACCAGCGGCAGCTGTTTGCCTCGCACTTTTCTTGTTGGTTTTCTTGACATCTCGTTATGTATCGCTCGGCGCCATGATTTCTTCCTTGTGTTTTCCGATTGTTTCCTATTTTTTAATTCACAACGATACCCGCATCATGATCATCTTTAGCATCGTGCTATGTACTTTGGTTGTTTGGGCCCATAGAAAGAACATACAACGGCTAATCAATGGCACCGAAAACCGCATGAACCTTTTTGCGAGGAAATCGTAAACAAATAGGTTATTCATATTGTAGTGGGTGTAAAAAAGCAATTTTCCTTATTTGTTTTGTTTTTGTTCTTGTGGCAAACGCCGAGTATTGTTGCACAAACTCAGTCTAGCGTAGAAAAAAGAGCTGATCAAGCCTTTTCTCAGAAAAACTACGCTGGGGCGCTACCTGATTACCGACAGTTATTGGCAAAGGATCCACAAAATCCCAAGCTCAACTTTTGCTATGGCGTTTGTGTATTTGAAGTAGCGCAGCATTTTGAAGCAGCCAAATATTTCGATGTAGCCATTGGGCTCAAACAAATTCCCAACCCCTTACTGTACTATTATCGAGCGCGCATCTACCAAGAGCAATATTTCTTTACACAAGCAATTATTGCTTATCAAACCTATCAAAAACTCACCATCAATCAGAAAGCGGCTTTAAATGTGCGCAGTCATATTGAAGAATGCGAGCGGGCTCAAATGGAGATCAGCCAATTTAGTCAATTGCCTCTTTTGTCTGTTGTGAGCACTTCAAATCTCAAGTTTTATAATGCTTTCCCTTTTGATCCCGAGGACTTCTCGTTTTATGAAGCTCCTGAGGTACATCGTAAAAATAACGCTAAACACCAATATATTCCTGTGTATGCCTACAAACGGGGTATGAAATACCGTATTTTAGCTTCCTATGGCCCAAATGGCGAACAGCTCGACCTATACCTGCAGCGTAAAGATGCCGCCAACAATTGGGCCGAACCCGTCTTGATTAATGGCGGCGTCAATGGTATGGTCTCTGATGAATCTTTTGGATTCTACGATGCCACTACAACAACCCTGTATTTTACCTCAACGGCCAACAGTATCGGAGCAAGTGATCTTTACAAGGCTTCCTATGATTTAAGTGCCAATTTTGCCAGTAATGTAGAACGAATGCCTTATCCGTATTCAAGCCCGGCAGATGACTTATTTTATGTGACAGATCCGGCACAACAGCGCGCCTATTTTGCCACTACCCGACAAGCAAAAGTTGGTCAATATGAAATTTACACCCTGGAATTAGATCAACCGGTACAAGTTCGTTTCGTCTTTTCAGGGCATTTTTTCAATGATTTAGAGCCGATGTCCAAAACGGTGAGTTTGCGATTTAAACGCTTAAATAGTCAAGAAGCTTTTGGCCCTTATGTTTCAGATTCGGACGGCAACTATACCGTTGCCCTGCCCTCGAGTGGTGATTTTGAATTAGAAATTTCCGTTGAGGGTGCCTCGAAAGTTTACAAGACCCGCTTTGGCATTCCCAAGTTGGCCCCGGGCAAGACTTTAAAACAAGTACTGCGCTATGCCGCTGATGATTACGGTCAAGAAGAATGGCAGGTGCTCAACCAAATTTTTGAATTAGAACCTACTGAGCAATTGGCTAGTTTGGCTAAACTCCAGCTCGATGTAGCAAAAGGCAATTTGCTTCAAACGAGTCCGCAGCAATTAAGTAGGGCCCTAGCTCAAAACAACTTAGGTGCAAGTTGGGGCATATCAACCCCAGACACAGCAACTTTTGTACGCTTGCTTACTGATTCCTTGTTGGCTGCCGAAGTAAGTCTAGAGAACCAAGTTCGCCTGATGGATTTACTGCGACAAGATTTCGAAGAACAGCTCAATGCTCGAGAGTCTTTGTTGGCAGAACTCAGCACCTTGCTTTTGAATTCAGACAACCAAAATCAAAAAATACAAGTGCTGACAACTCTCAAAGGTGTGGAGGATAAGTTGGCCTTTATCAAAAGCTGGATAGCCATTAATCAGGCGGCAAATATTCCAGATTTGGTATTGCTCGATACCTTGCAGCAGCTGAATGAACGCAATCAGTTGTTACTTCATATGGCTGACACCTTGCTGCTTGTCAAGAGTTGGCAAAATCGTCAAGTTGCCATACAGCAATATTTACAAATTGCCGCGTTTGACGGCTCAAGTGCGATCGCAGCTGCTCAATTGGAGCAACAATTGCGTCTACAGCAGATCATCAAGGAAGTAGAGAACAATAAGGAACAGCAGCGTCAGTTTACGCAACAAATTAACAAATTACAGTCTGATCAAGCGCTACTTTCAAAAAAAGAAAAGGCGCAAACGCAGCTCGAGATTGAAGCGCTTCAGCTCAATCTATTAGAAATCTCCGCGCAGGCAGAACAACTCCTAATTGCGCGTGAATCACAAGCCAAAGAAGTAGAAATATACGACCAAGATCAACTCAAGGCCATGTATTTAAACGAATCTGAAAATCAGTCCTTGCCGAAGGTCGACTTTCAAGTCACCTATGATGAATTACTTGCTCAATATGCGCAACAGGGGGCACTTTCAGCGCAATTAAAGGCCGGTGTTCAATTGTATACTAAAGAGAACGGGAATCTTTCGTCTACTGTTCAACCTTCTACCGAAGAACCAACAATCCAAGAGACAACGTTTCCAGAATCTTCTCCCGAAGAACCAACAATCCAAGAGACAACGATTCCAGAATCTTCTACCGAAGAGGCATCTATTACAGAGACAACGATTCCAGAACCTTTTATCGAAGAACTTACAATCCAAGAAACAACGATTCCAGAATCTTCAATAGACGAACTTACAATCCAAAAGACAACGATTCCAGAACCTTCAATAGACGAACTTACAATCCAAAAGACAACGATTCCAGAACCTTTTATCGAAGAACTTACAATCCAAGAAACAACGATTCCAGAATCTTCAATCGAAGAACTTACAGTCCAAAAGACAACGATTCCAGAACCTTTCATCTCAGCACCTGAAACAATTCATTCAAAGAAGGAGAATATTGCATTGGAGAACGAGAATAGGATTCCAAAAAATGAGAATCTTACAATAGAGCATACAAATCTTACGCAAAGGGTTAATGAATTTACACAACAATTTGAGGCGCTTTCGAATTTGAACGATTTGGATATCAATAAACTCCCGGTAATAGAGCGCGTGGGGCTTTCCAACGAAGAATTGGATACCGTAGCCTTGGCATTAACGCTTCCTTCGTCCAAAAATAATACCTCCCAATTTTTAGCGAATAATATCCTAACTACCGAAGCGGATATTCAAGGCTACATCAATTATGTAGCGAAGCGTCGGACTTTTGAACAAACCAAGGAAGAATTGCTACAAAATCAGATTGCTATCAGAGCATTAGAAGAAAATTTTGATCCTGTAGCCCAAGAAACGCTTCTTAATTTACTCGTTTCTCAAGCAACCATTCTTGATCAATTATACACGCAAAAACAAGACTTACTTCAGGTTGTAAATCAAGCTAAACTTGAGACCCTATTGCAAGACAACTACAAACCCGTAATTACCACCACGGTTCTTGCAGAGCAGCCAGCGATTGAGCCAGCCAGCGCTATAACAACCAGTACTTTTCAAAGGCAACAAATACCGACAAATTTGGCTCCTTTGCCCGTTGGGTTGCCGTGCCCGGAAGGCTTGGTCTTTAGGGTTCAGGTAGGCGCCTTTAGAAAACCTGTTTCGGCAGCGCGTTTTAGAGAATTTACACCCGTAGATGGCCAAGTACTTGCCAATGGCCTGACAGTATACATGGCTGGATATTTTCAAAGCTCCAATGAAGCACTGCAACAACAAAAATTGATCCGAACGCTAGGTTATACCGATGCTTTTGTGGTAGCCTACCAGAATTGTACGCGCCTGAGTTTAGCTCAAGGCCGTGCGCTTGAAAAACAAGTCATAACGACCACCACAAATATGGCCGCAAAAAGCAGCAATTTCTCTGGGCCCGGTCAAGGGTTCTATTATAGTGTACAAGTTGGGGTGTATAACCGCCCGCTCACAAGTGAAGCTCAATTGGGCCTAAAAGAACTTATAGAAGCCCCAACTGCTAAAGGTCAGTATAGATACGCAAGTGGAAAGTTTTCCAATATACAGGAGGCCAAGATCCGCCAACAACAAGCGGTGGCTAAAGGTATTACTGATGCATTTATTGTGGCCTATTACGAAGGCAAGCGCATCGATTTAGCACAGGCCAAATTACTTTCTCAGTCTGGAATTCAGTTTGAAACATTTGAAAAAGTGGAGCCTCAGCAAGTCTTCACTGCACAATTGCAGCAGCAAATTCAAACGTTGCAGATTCCTGAAATAAAAAAGGTGATTTTGCCAGATCCTGTTTCTCGTTACGAACTCAAGTGTTCTGATTGCCCTAGCGAACTCCGTAGATACAATAGAGTCGGTGTTTTCATTTACGACGACCAAAAAGAACTGATTATCTCTGCGGTTCAAAGAGAATCGCAATGGGATTTGGTACAGCAAATGTACTTAAAGGAGATGCGCAAACGCTATGCAAGTCTAAAGGGCGCTACACAGACGCTTCCTCTTGAGCAGCATAATTTTGACGGTGCATTTATGGATTGGATGCTTAGACAAAACAATGGCTATGAGTTGTTCAGAGACGAACAGGGGCAATTCCAGCTGAGGTATATTTTACCTCTTCAAGAGTAATCAATTACTGAATAGTTGATTGAGAATGAGGTCAATCGTTTGCGCGCGCGCATTGGGTAAAGGCCCTAGCGCATCTAGATTGAATACGCTAAGTTGCGGGTCGAGTAGGATGTAAGCAGGGGCACTCGTCCAAGAAAGTTGCTGCCATATTGGGTGAGATTTCGAAAAGGAAATGCGTTGCCAATCTGAACCCTCAAATGCTTTTTGATCTGCTTTTGTCCAGGTTTGTTCGCTGGGGTAAAGGGTAACGACTTGCAACTTATCCTCGTAGCGTTTTGCCAAACGTTGCAGGGCCGCCATTTCTGCGATGCATTTTTGATTTGCCGGTATATAATGATGTAAATAAATATACCGACCTGGCTTTAGACTGATGTTCAGTTCGTTGACCACATAGTTTTTATCCCAATAGCTGCCGTTGCTAAGTTTGCTATATTCGAGCCAATAGAAATTGGCGGCATTGCGAAGGCCAGATTGACGTCCTTTTCGAGCCAAGGCTTTGAGAAGTTGAAGCGTGGCTTCCTGATCTATCCGCTTGTTTTGATGGTATGCTAATATTAAGTCTAGTGCAACGAATTCTGCCCATTCAGGGCTGTAAATATAGGGGTCTTTGACGAGAGTGGCTAAAAGTAATTCTAGGTTGGTGTATAGGAGCGCGGATTCAATAGCCGTATATGTGTTTTGATCAACTTGCGTCTCGAATTTTTGGTAGAAGGTTCGTGCATATTCGATGAGTTTTGGTTGGCTGAAATCAACGGTATCTGTTTGCAGGTAGAAATTGTATTTGTCGTCCTTATTAGGGCCGCCAACGACTGAAAAATTATCAATGGTTAGGCCAATGCTATATTTGATATATTCTTGCAAAAACGTATTGGTATCATTGCCATAAACGGCGGCTGCCTCTGCTTTAAACGCCAATATGCGGAGGATAAATTCTTCGCTTTTGAGGTCTTTGAGTTGATAGATATCGGCAATATAGTTGTCCATCCAGGCCTCAAAGCCTAAGATTCTATAATTGATATCATTGGAATCCAAATTGTAAAAAAGGAGTTCGATATCTTGTTCTGCCTCATTGTAAAACCCCTGTTCTATTTCGGGTAGTTCGAGGATATATCTCGAACGAGGTTGGGTATAGAGCAGTCCGCATTTGCTGCCACTACATATTTGAATGGTGCTGATTGTGGGTAGTGCTAGTTCGGTATTGAAAATACCCATTGTATCGAGCGTAACGGTTTGTAACCATTTTTTTTCTTTAGTGAATTGATTGGTGAGCTCATAGATCTGAAGTTCTTGCTCATTCAAAAACGAAAGACCACGTATTTGAACTTGACTCCATAATGGGGTACAAAAGAGAAAGCAGCCAAAAAGAAATTTGAGGTTCACGTGCATCAAACGAGGAGCTCAGGTTTGGTTACAAATGGAGAGATATCAGCACCGTTTTGATGCATTTCTCTGATGATACTGGAGTTGATGGCGCTGTGCGCTTGTGCCGTTAAGAAAAAGACGGTGTCGATTCCCGAAATTGCATGGTTCATATGGCCAATACTGCGCTCATATTCGAAGTCTTTGGCATCGCGCAAACCTCGAACAATATGCGTAGCACCTATTTCTTTACAAAATTCAACGGTGAGTTTTTGAAAAGAGGCCACCTGAATTTTGTGATTTGTTGCAAAAAGCGCTCGGATATGTTCTATCTTTTTGTCAGTAGCAAAGAGTCCTTGTTTTTTGGAATTGATACCAACACCAATGATTACTTCATCGAATAAGCTCAAGGCTTGGTGAACAATTGCTTCATGGCCTTTGGTAAAAGGATCGAAGCTTCCAGGAAAAAGGCAGCGTTTCATATCTTATGCTTGAAAAAACTAAAATAAACATTTCCAAAATTTCGGCAAGCATCGAATTGTGGTACTGCTGAAAAATCATGTTGTTTACCGTGCTCAATGATGAGAAGTCCGGTATGGCTCAAAAGCTCTTTTTCAAAAATGGTAGAAATGAGTTCTTCGTGGAATCCTAAATGATAGGGTGGGTCGGCAAAAATGAGGTCGTACTGGGTGTTTTTAGCATTGCGACAATAAATGACACAGTCCGATTTATAGACCTGCATTTGTTCGGAAATTTGTAGCGTCTGCACATTTTGTTTGAGGTATTGCACACAGCGCGGATGGCTGTCTATGGCCAACAAATGCGCAGCTCCTCGGCTCACAAATTCAAATGAAATATTGCCGGTTCCAGCACAAAGATCGAGTACGCGAATATCTTCTAGATCGAACATGTTCGTCAGCATATTAAACAGACCTTCTTTGGCGTAATCTGTGGTTGGTCTGGAAGGAAAGCCCGGCGGTGTGGCAAAGCGTTTGCCTTTTAATGATCCTCGAATGATGCGCACAAAATTTGGTTTTGGTAAGTGGGGGTGTCGGAAAATGTTGTCTGGTAGTGTTCGAAATCTTTGAATTGCTTAAGGAGCGCTTCAAAACGCTTGAAGTCAAAATTAGCGCTTGCGTCATAGAGGTCGAGTTGCACATGGTTCGGCAACTGAAGCTTCTGTTGTTGGGCCAAAAGAAAATAAAGAATATCGCTGACTTGTTGGTACTCATTGGTCGTGCAACTCAACAATTGCCGCTCCTTGAAACACATTAAGACAAAATGGGATTTTTCAATGAGTAGTGCAACCCGATCTGTTGCGTTATTTGCTTTCAGGTATTGAATTTGGTGCGCAATGCTATGTTTAACCAGCGTTACTTGAAGTTCATATTTAGCGTAGTCGTAGAGCCATACAGGGATACTGTAAATAAAGACGAGGTCGAGCGCTTCTAATATTTGATAGTTGAGGAAATATTGATTTGGCAAAGGACCATGGTTGAGTTGGTAGTAGGCCGTTAGCTGCGTGGGGTCAAAGAGTGCTCTAGGGAAGAGCGTGTAGTCTGGGCCAAACCAAAAACAAGTGCCAAGCGTGCTTTTTACGAGTGCTTCTTTGATTGGGTTTGACATGCGCTCTTTGGCAAAAGGTTTATCCATTTCCAGCGGATAGCTTGAATCTAATACGCTTGTTTGCGTCTGTTCGAGCATTAATAGTGTTGAATCGGAATAATGAAGTACCAAACGCGACATAGCTTGTTTATAAGTCTTTTGGTTTGCGGCCTAAGTACAAAGCTACAATATTTAATTTTGTTAAAGCGCAGAACGCCTCATTGATGACCCAGCAACTAATCTTTACTTCTGATCAAAACCAAGCTTTTGAACAATTCTTGGTCTTTTTACGCGCCCATGAAGCAAGAAAAGTATGGGTGCTAACAGGTTTTGCCGGCACGGGTAAATCGACACTAATTGCGCATATTGTCAGGAAAATGCACGAAGAAAAGCTATCTTTTAAATTATTGGCGCCAACAGGCCGTGCAGCAAAGGTGCTTTCCAATTATGCGGGTTTTCCTGCCAGCACGATTCACAGACACATCTACTTTTCCGGTGGCGAATTAAGCAACCAGGGTCTTTCTTTGGCTAAAAACTTGCACAAGAATACGCTGTTCTTTGTAGATGAAGCTTCAATGCTTCCTGCAAGCGCTTCCTACGAGGCCAACAACGTATTAGAAGACCTACTCAATTATGTTTACGGCGGTGAAAATTGTCATTTGGTCTTTATTGGAGACCCTGGGCAGTTGCCTCCAGTCGGACAAGAACACAGTATTGCCCTTTTACCCAAATTATTCTTGGAGGCCTTTCCATCGCTGTTCATATGGCATAGTCATCTGAGTCAGGTAGTGAGGGTAAAAGAAAATTCAGGTATTCTTTCGGTGGCCACTTATCTGCGTCAAAAGCAAACGTACACACTTCCCATACTTCCAAAACTCAAAAGTCTAGAGGATGCCACCGTGCTTCAAATTCATGGAGGTGAATTTCAAGATTATTTAGAGCAATCTATTGCCGATGTAGGAACAGATGAAACCATATTATTGACCTTAGCCAACAAAAGGGCCAATCAATGGAATTTAGAAATTCGAAACCGCTTGTTTTACCGAGAAGAGGTATTGGAGAAAGGCGATGTTCTAATGGTAGTAAAGAACAATTATTTCTGGCTAGACCCGAGCTCAAAAATGGGTTTTATAGCCAATGGCGAACTCGCACGAATAGAGCGGGTTAAAAAGTTTGAGGCCTACTATGGCTTTGAATTTGCCGAACTTGACTTAAAATTTGTAGACTACCCAGATCAAGGATCAATTACTTGTAAGGTACACGTCCAAAGCTTATTGGAAGAAGGTCCAAATCTAAATCGAGACCTGATGCGCAAGCTATTCTATGCCATTGAAGCAGAACACGCCGATATCAAAAACAAACAAAAGCGCTATAAAGAAGTCTTAAAAAACCCTTATTTCAATGCGCTTCAGATCAAATATGCGCATGCAGTCACAGTGCACAAAGCACAAGGAGGGCAGTGGGCACATGTATACGTAGATTACGGTTTTGTACCGGAAGAGCGCAAGAATGCTGCTTATCTAAGATGGCTTTATACCGCCCTGACTCGAGCCAGCGAAAAACTATATTTACTCAATTTTCCAGAAGATTTTTTCGAAACTAATTAGACCAATGGTCAAATGCTTTTTGCTGTGCGGTAATAAGTTCAGCATGCATCTGTACCTGATGAGTCACAAAAAAGTGTCGGTCAACTTCTGGAATAAAACGCTCAAAAAGCTGTCCATTTCGCTCTATTAATAAGGTCTTGTTCTGGTTTTCATAGAAAGCCAACCAATGATCTAAACTCGGAAGCGCACGCATTCCATTAACCGCAATAAGGAGATCGCCAATTGCCAATCCTCCGGTGTCTGCCGGAGACCCCGGGTAGATGCTCGATACATGCCAATCTTTACCTATTTGCTGTACTTTCATGCCAAGTCGTGCTTCTGCATAGCTTTTGCTCGGGTTTTGTTTGAGTTCTAAACCAAAGTAGTCAAAGGCTTCTTGCAATAGGGCTTCATAGGCGCAGGTGCCACGAACGTAGTCTTCGAAAAAGGTGCCGAAAGATTCACCAGCTAAATTTTCAAGGGTGGATTGGTAGTTAGCGAGCGTATAACCCTTTTGCGCCACACCAAAATTGAAGTAAAGGGTTTTCATGACCTGTTCGATACCTATTTTATTTTTGGTCGCTTTGCGCAGTCGGTAGTCGACATAAAAAGCCAATAAGCAACCCTCTGTGTAGATGGAAACTTTTCGGCCTGGTGCACCGGGTACATAGCCGTCTAACCAAGTGTCAAAAGATGCAGCTGCCACACTCATACTAAATCGACCAGGGTTGTCTAGGTGTTTTTGAACTTCTTTGCTGAGTTCTATTAGATACTGTTCTATGCTGAAAACACCACTTTTGAGTAAATAAAGATCTCCTAAATAGGTGGTGATCCCTTCGTAAATTAGCCCCGTCTGTGCGTAATTTTCGCGCTTGTAGTTGTAGGGCTGCATTTCGGTTGGTCGGAGTGCTTTGATATTCCATGAATGATAGAGTTCATGCGAACAAACCCCAAGTAATTCCGTATAAAGGTTTCCGAAAACATCGCAAGAAGGCCCCAGGGCAATCACTGTGGAATCTAAATGCTCTACACCATGGTAGGCGGCATAAGGCAAAGATTGAATCAAAAATGTATACTCCTTGCATGGGAATTCACCAAAATCTTGAAGCTGCCGCTTGGTAAATTTTTCAAAATCTGCCAAAACGCGTTCCCATGGAATCATTTGTTGCTGATTAAAGCAAATGTGAAAGCTGTATTCATTTACCAGGTAAGACCTTCGTTCTATAGCTGCGCTGCATATCAAAGGGCTATCCGCCAAGCGATCAAAATTGGGTAACTCACACTTGTTATCTTCATCAAAATGCAAAGCAGAGGCAATTTGCCATGCCGCTGGAATATGCAATTGGAGTTGGTAAGCTTGTTGAGCTTGGGCAGCGTCGTAAAAAAAGCAATTGACCGGGTTGATGTAAAGTTGTGTTGGGTCTAGAAAGGTAGAGCCGGCATTGAGTTCAGCGGCATAATAGCTGTAGCTTATTTTAATTTGAGTCAGGCCTTTGGTAGCGATCACCCAAGTGTCTTTTGTCGTTTTGTGTACTGCAAGAGGTTGGTTGTCTTCTCCGAATGCTTTGAAACCTTTGATGTTTTTTGCAAAGTTTCCGATTTCGTAACGCCCTGGGCGCCAGCTGGGTAATTCTAATTGGAGTTCGTTCAATGCTGCATCTTGTTCAAAGATGGCGCTCAATTGAATGTAGCGCTGTTGCGCTTGTTGACAATTTACTTGGTAGCGAACCATGATTTTAGGCGTATAATTCGGCTTGGAGTAGGGCTATTTTATCGTCGTTAAGGTAATCGTCGTAGGGCATCATTTTGTCAATAATGCCATTTGGCGTGAGTTCAACAATGCGATTGGCAACGGTACTTACTAATTCGTGGTCATGTGAAGTGAAAAGCAGTGTGCCTTGAAATTCTTGCATGGCATTGTTGAGTGCTGTAATAGACTCGAGGTCGAGGTGGTTAGTGGGTTCATCCATCAAAAGTAAATTGGCTTTGGCAAGCATCATTTTTGAGAGCATGCAACGTACTTTTTCACCACCAGACAATACCGTAGCCATTTTCATCGCTTCTTCTCCGGTAAAAAGCATGCGACCGAGAAAGGTACGCAGGTAGACTTCTTCGCGTTCTTCATCGGTTTGTGCATATTGACGCAACCAATCTATGAGGCTTAACTTTGCCTCAAAGTAATGATGGTTGTCGTTGGGTAAGTAGGCTGTGGTGATGGTGGTCCCGAAAGTGATTTCTCCGCCATCAGCTTTGAGGTTACCGGAAAGAATTTCAAAGAACTGGGTAAGTGCAACGGAGTCTCTGGAAATAAAAGCAATTTTGTCACCTTTATTGACAGTCAGGTAAAAATCTTTAAACAGCGTTTTACCGTCAGCTGTTTTACTGAGGTTTTCTATGCTCAAAATTTGATTACCGGCATCGCGCTCTTGATGAAAGGTGATTCCAGGGTAGCGTCTAGAAGATGGCTTAATTTCTTCGAGGTCTAGGTTGTCGAGCATTTTGCGACGGCTGGTAGCTTGTTTAGATTTGGCAGCGTTTGCTGAGAAGCGAGAGATGAACTCCATGAGTTCTTTTTTCTTTTCTTCGGCTTTTTTGTTTTTGTCGGCACGCTGGCGAGATGCAAGCTGCGAAGACTGGTACCAAAAGGTGTAGTTACCTGTAAACATGTTGAGTTTACTGTAATCGATGTCGCAGATATGCGTACACACCGTATCTAAGAAGTGACGGTCGTGAGAAACGACAATAACGGTATTTCTAAAATCCAATAAGAAGTCTTCTAACCAAGAAATGGTTTTAAGATCGAGGTCGTTGGTGGGTTCATCTAAAATCAGTACATCGGGATTACCAAAAAGCGCCTGAGCAAGTAATACACGTACTTTGAGGTCGTTTGATAGTTCTTCCATGAGCATGTAGTGCTTGGATTCATCAATGCCTAAGTTGCTCAGAAGGGTGGCTGCATCGGTTTCGGCATTCCAGCCCTCTAAATCTGCAAATTCACCTTCTAGTTCTGCAGTTTTCATGCCATCTTCGTCGCTAAAATCTTCTTTGGCATAAAGCGCATCTTTTTCGACCATGATTTCGTAAAGGCGTTTGTGCCCCATGATCACTGTTTGCAATACGGCAATTGAATCAAACTCAAAGTGGTTTTGCTTAAGAAAAGCCATACGCTTACCTGGCTCGAGGTCTACACGGCCAGTTGTTGGGTCTTGGTCTCCGGTTAATATTTTGAGAAAAGTAGACTTACCGGCACCATTTGCACCAATAACGCCGTAGCAGTTGCCGTTTACAAATTTAGCGTTGACTTCATCAAAAAGTACGCGTTTACCGAATTGAAGTGAGAGGTTTGAAACCGAAAGCATCCTATAAATTTTTGCGCAAAGATAGGCAAAAGAAATCAGCTATTCGAACACGTATAAACGAAGGCAGGAGGGAAGTTGAGGGCCGTATAATCGATTTGCACTTCTTTGAAATGCGCACCGTAAAGTTTTCGAAGACCTCTGGTATATTGAAATTGGATCAGTTTACCATTTGCATTTAAATTTTGCTTGATTTCTTCTAAAATGGTTTGTCTGAGCGCTGCAGGAAAGTTGGATAGCGGCAAGGAAGACAGGATATAATCTGCTTTAGGAAGTTTAAGGTCTTCAAGAATTTGCGTGATATCTGTAGCTGAACCATGAACCAAATGCAAAAATGGTTCGTCAAATTTATTTTGAAGATCCTTGAAAAAAGCGTCGTTGAGTTCAATAACGACCAACTGGCAGGGTGCGGCGATTTTAGAAATGAGTTCTTTTGTAAATACGCCAGTGCCGGGCCCAATTTCGATAATTACCTTGGCCGCATTAAATTGAATGGGCTTCAGCATTTTTTTGCTCAGAAAACGTGAACTCGGAAGCATAGATCCAACCATCCGGTTGGATTTGAAAAATTCTCTTAAAAAAGATCGTTTGGACATTAATCTTGGGCAATAGTAGCTTGTGCACCTTGGATAATCCCAATAATTTGACCATTCAAAAGCTGCTCATGAAACGGGCTAAAACGCCATTGTTCTGGGCGCATGTTGGCGACGTATGGGCGACTAGGGTCAAAAAGGGTGAGTTCAGCCCTTGCGCCAATTTCAATAGACGAGGGTGCGAGGTCCAAAACTTTTCTTGGACCTAGCGTTAGAGCATCAATAATTTGTTCTAAGGCGTGTGGTTTTTGGGTCATTAGAGCCGAAAAAACAGTTTCTAACTGAGGTGAGCCAAAATGAGCATGGTCAAATTCAAGTTCTTTTTCTTCTGGATCTGCCGGGCGGTGGTCACTTGCAATTGCATCTATAGTACCGTCAGTAACGCCAGCCCATAAGGCCTCTTGATCAGCAGCAGTTCTGAGTACAGGTAGCACCTTGAAACGGGTATCAAAGCCTAGCATTTTTTCTTCGGTAAAGCAAAGATTCATGAGGTGTACATCGGCGGTGAGGTCAAGGCCTTGTTTTTTGGCAGCTCTAATGAGTTCAACACCCTCGGCTGTGCTTATGCCAGAAAGGTGCATTTTACCACCTGTATAGGCCAATAAGCGAATATTTCTTTCTATTTCAATGAGTTCTGAAATGTGCGGATCAGCTTTCAAGCCAGTACGCGTCGAAGCACTCCCTTCGTTGACCTGTGCTTTCGCGCTCAAAGATGCATTGCGTGCCAATAATGAGACACGCCCTCCAAAATCTTTGGTGTAGAGCAATGCGCGGTGGAGTAAACCTGCACTTGGGCTTTGAGTGTCGTCGGTAAAAAGACGAACACCCGCAGTATATAGTTCATACATTTCTGCGAGTTCTTCTCCAGCGTTTCCTTTGGATAGGGCGCCATTGATGCCAATGAGCGTTGTGCTATTTTGACCCTGTTGTTGAACGTAGGTTACCAGTGCTTTGTTGTCCATGACTGGCTGTGTGTTGGGTTGGATGTACACGCGTGTATAACCACCAGCACTTGCAGCGTCAAGGCCACTTGCTATCGTTTCTTTATGTTCATAGCCTGGGTCACAGAAATCTGTTTTGAGATCGATAAAGCCCGGTGCAACGCAAAGGTTTGGCGCAGTAACTTGCAGTGCATCGGTATGTTGTAGTCCCGAACCTATTTCAGTAATGACGCCGTCGATGAGCAGAATATCTACCTTTTGTTGATTCCAGCTTGACTGTGGGTCGTATATTTTTGCGTTGTTGAGTTGAATTTTCATTTCCACCATTTTAACAAAGAGAGTTCCACTAAGAGAAAAATAAGTCCAAAAATCAGAAAGAGACGCCAATAGCTATTGCTCTCCTTGAGTTCTATAGCGGTGAGGCTTTGTCCTTCTTTGATTTGGTTAAAGTTACAATTTTTTATTCCGTTCGAATCGAGTAAGTCAATAAGTTCTCTTTTGGATAGCAATTTGAGTTGAGACTCGATGCGGTTGTAGTTAAGCGCTATTTGAGCAAGTGTTTCGGTACCTTTGAGTTCATATAAACCAGCTTTTAATCTCTCGAGTGCTGCGGTACCTCCAATTTGCAGGCGAAGGTTGTTGGGCGTTCCTACATACTGCACTATGAATTCTGTTTCTGCCGAGATGAAGCGCAGAGGTGCTTCATTTAAATGACTGGCTCTCACTTTAATTTGCGCATCTTTTCCGAGTATGGCATAATTGGGATAGCGTTGACTTGCAAATTCAGCACAGCGCAATAGAATGGTCGGGAACAGCGACTGATTGACCATACTGCCAAAAGAGGGTTGTAGGGCAGTGGTCCATAAAAAAGCGGTTGTATTACTGCGCATGAACAGCGCTTGACCAGAGCGTGCGATGAGAAGTGGTGTAGCGCTGCTGTTTGCCGCATTCAGCACACGATAGGCTTTTTTCACTAATGGCACATTCCATTTTTGTTGTTTTTTTTCAAAAACGCCGATAAAGAATGGGTCGGTGTCGTTGATGCGCTGTAGGTTGAGTGCATCGGCTTGCGGTGCACCTAATTCGCAAAGGGAGAGCTCGCGAAGCAGCGGGTTGTAATCATTGAATGCAATAGCCTCACCTGGAATAATTAAGATACGTTGCCCATTTTGGTGGGCTGTTATTAGATCTTCACGAAGCCCGCTTGGGATTTCGTCGAGTCCATTTAATACGATGAGGTCCGTTTCGGCAAGTGCGGTGGAGGAGACTTGCCCTGGAAGGGTCTTCCATACTTTATAACGTTCCTCAACTGCAAAAGCCTTGGCAACGTTTGGGCTTGAATTGGCCTCTTCTATCAAATAAATGTTGGTCTGGTCTGGGACTTCATATGAAAAATACCAAGTGTCGTCGAAATGGATTTGTTGGTCGTTGATGTGTGCCTGACACAGCACACTACCATTGTTGATTTCTTTATAAGGAAAACTGGCAATTTGTTCAGCGCCTGCTTCAATTTGCATGAAAATGGTGCGTTTGATTTGTCCAATTTTGATATTGAGTTCCAAGCGTTTTTTTGCTTGGGTCCCAAAATTCTGGACCCTGACCATGAGCAGTTGATCCGTATTTATATGATGGGTAGGTTTGGCAAACCAAATGCTATCGATATAGGCATTTTGGTTCTGATGTGCCTTGAGTTGATAGGCAAAAAAGGACTGATTTGCTTCGGGCTTTTGTTGCTCAAGTTGCGCTTGACTTTGCTGAAAATCAGAGATGAAAACCTGTTTAATTTGCCCGAGTTTTTCTTTGAGTTCTTGGTGTTTTTTAATTTGTCGTTGTTGCCAGCTTAGTACGTCGTCGAGTGTGCGGGTCAGGGCATAACATTCAATTTGATCGAGATAGCGCAGGGCTTCGGCTTTGGTCTGAAATCTTTGTTCAACATGATTGAGTGCATTACTGCAAATCAGTACGCGTGTGGCTGGGCTAACCGTTTGTAGCATGCGCTTGGCGAATTCCTGTCCTTCTGAAAGGAGGGTTCCTTCGGTTCCAATTGCAGTCATGGAGAAAGAGTTGTCTAGATAGATTAAAAGCGCAGGTTTGCCGCTGCGTTGGCCTGCTCCATTTTTACTTTGTGGCTGTGCAAAAGCAAAGATCAAAGCCGTGAAGGCAAGAAGTCTGGATAGGAGTACAAGAAGATGCTTGAGTTTTCTGGTACTTTGTTGTTCCTTTTCGAGGAATTGAATAAAGCGCAACGACGAAAAATAAAGGGTCTTGCGTTTTCTAAAATGAAAAAGATGAATAACAATTGGAATAAGTAGAAAGAAAAGGAACCATAAGCGTTCTGGGTGTACAAATTCCATGCACCAAAGGTAATAAAATTGAACAATTAAGCTAAAAAAAAACTGCCCTTGTTAGGGCAGTTTAATTACAATTGGGATTGTGTATACTTAGTCTTTAATAGCGTCTAGACGTGCTTTATATTCCTTTGCTTTTTCGATGTTACCAAGTTTCATGTTGGTTTTGTAAAGAATATCTAAAATCGCTTTGTCGTTGTCATTTTGAGCTGCGTATTTTTCGAGCGGATCCAAAGCTTGTTTAAAAAGATCCATTGCCTCAGCTTCTAGTTTTGCTGCCTTAGGGTCTTTGTAGTCTAGCTCTACTGTGGCATTGCGCTTTTCTACCGCAAGGTTATACAAGTGTGCACCGAGTTGATAAAGTGCCTCGCTGTAGTTAGGATCAATTTCGAGGGCTTTTTGCAGTGCTGCAGTGGCTTTGTCATTTTCTTTTTTGTCCATGTAGCTCGTGCCGAGTACGTAATAGAGTTGCTTGTTAAGCGGATCGAGTGCAAGCGCTTTGTTGATATAGGTTTCGGTTGCTGCAACATCGCCTTTTTGCAAGTTTATATTGACCAAACTAATGAGGATATCAATATTTTGTGGCATGGCTTCAGCAATTTTGGAAGCAAATGCGATGGCTTCATCGTATTTTTTGGCAGCTAGGTAATCTTCAACGGCATAGTTTGCTGCTAAAGAAGTATTGACTTCGGCATCTTTAAAGCTTTCGCCGATATACGATTTAATTTCTGTTGCAGCCAGGAATGCATCTGCAGCAGCTTCGTACTTTTTGGCGTTGTAGGCAATGATCCCCTGGTTAAACATGAAATCTACACGGCTGTTGATAAAACTAAGTGCGTCACCAACCCATGCTTTTTTGGGATCTTCGAGTACCATTTTGAAAGAGGCAACAGCAACTTCTTTGTTGGCAGCGAGGCTGGCTTCATCCAAAGGGGTTCCGTTGCTTGCTGCTTCAAGCGTAGTGGTTTCGATGAGCGCATAGTAGATTTCTGCACGATACAAGTGCATTTTAAAATCTTCTGCTGTTTCGGCATTTGCAGCGGCGAGGTCGATGAAATTTTTGGCCTCAGTGACAATTTTCTTGTTTGCTGAAATTTCACCGGTCGGATTGTATTTGCGCATCAAGAGAATGGCGTCGGTGACGTTCTTTTTTTGGGCAAAAGTAGCTGTGCTCAACACAAGACACAGACCAGCTAGGAGGAGTTGTTTTTTCATTATTTTAATTTTATTCACTTGGTGCGTCGTTATTTTCAATTTCCGTGCCATTTTCTTCACCTTCGATGATTTCGTCTTCATCCTCGGTGCGCGGAACGCGAGCTATGGCTGCGATTTCAGCGTTTGCCTTGAGGTTGATGAGTTTGACGCCTTGTGCTGCACGACCCATGGTGCGGATGGTGTCGATGTGCATGCGGATGGTAACGCCAGATTTGGTAATAATCATGAGGTCGTCTTCGTCAAAAACATTTTGAATAGAGAGGAGCTTGCCTGTTTTATCGGTAATGTTTAATGTTTTGACACCTTTACCACCACGGTTGGTAATGCGGTAAACAGGTTCGTTGTCTTCTGGGTCATTGAGGAAGGTGCGCTTGCCATACCCTTTTTCGGATACGACTAAGATAGTAGAGAAGATGTCTTCTACGCAGATCATGCCAATGACTACATCTGAGGCAGAAGTGAGCGTTACACCGCGCACACCTGAGGCATTTCGGCCCATCGGACGAACGGTTGACTCGTTAAAGCGAATCGCACGCCCTTCACTTGTTGCTAATACGATCTCGTTGCTGCCATTGGTAAGTTTTGCCTCGAGTAGTTCGTCGTTGTCTCGGATTCCGATGGCATTGATTCCATTGCTGCGGGGTCTTGAATAGGACTCGAGTGATGTTTTTTTGATGACTCCTTGCTTGGTGCACATCACGATAAAGTTGTTTTCGACGTAGTCTTTGTCGGTGAGGTCGAGTACTTTGACGTAGGCTTTGACTTTGTCGTCTCCAGGAATATTAATAAGGTTTTGGATGGCGCGTCCTTTGGAGGTTTTATTGCCTTCTGGTATTTCGTAAACGCGCATCCAGAAACAACGTCCTTTTTCTGTAAAAATGAGGAGGTAGTTGTGGTTGGTAGCGACAAATAGATGTTCGAGGAAGTCTTGGTCTCGGGTGGCGGAGCCTTTGGAGCCCATACCGCCTCGGTTTTGTACTTTGTATTCTGCGAGGTTTGTACGCTTGATATAGCCTGCGTGCGAGATCGTAACGACTACTTCTTCGTCGGCGATGAGGTCCTCCATGCGCATTTCACTGGCGCTGTATTCGATCGAGGAACGGCGTTCGTCGCCGTATTTGGCGCGTACTTCAGTGAGTTCATCTTTGATGATTTGCATGCGGCGCTCTTCGCGATCTAAGATGTCTTTTAGATCGGCAATGAGCTTCATAAGCTCGTCAAATTCTGCTCTGAGTTTGTCTTGCTCTAGGCCAGTAAGTTGGCGCAAGCGCATATCGACAATGGCACGGGTTTGGATTTCAGACAAACCAAAACGGGTGGCCAAGCGCTCTCTTGCGTCGTCTGGACTAGCCGATGTTTTGATGATTTCAATGACTTCATCGATGTTGTCTGAAGCGATGATGAGGCCTTCTAGGATGTGGGCGCGCTCTTCTGCTTTACGCAATTCAAAACGCGTTCGGCGAATAACGACTTCGTGACGAAATTCTACAAACTCTTGAATGAGGTCTCTAACGTTCAATAAGCGCGGACGGCCGTCGACCAAACAAATGTTGTTGACGGAGAAAGAGGTCTGGAGTTGGGTAAACTTATAGAGCTTGTTGAGCACCACATTGGCAATGGCGTCGCGTTTGATTTCAAATACGATGCGCATACCATTGCGGTCAGATTCGTCGCGCAAGTCGGAGATGCCTTCTATTTTTTTATCGTTGACCAAGTCGGCGATCTTTTTGATCATTTCGGCTTTGTTGACTTGGTATGGAATTTCGGTCACAATAATTTGCTCCCGGCCGTTTTCTTCTTCAATTTCTGCTTTTCCGCGAATGACAATACGGCCTCGGCCTGTTAAAAAGGCATCTCGAACACCTTCGTATCCGTAGATGATACCGCCTGTCGGGAAATCAGGAGCTTTGATGTATTGAAGTAATTCTTCTGGGGTGATGTCGTTGTTGTCGATGTAGGCTACGATCCCGTCTACAACTTCTGTGAGGTTGTGCGGTGCCATGTTGGTGGCCATTCCCACGGCAATTCCTGAAGCACCATTGATCAGTAGGTTCGGGATTTTGGTGGGCATTACGGTGGGCTCTTGCAAGGAGTCGTCAAAGTTGGGGCGAAAATCGACCGTTTCTTTCTCGAGATCGTCGAGCATTTCTTCGGCAATTTTGCGCAAACGTGCTTCGGTATAACGCATGGCAGCTGGGCTATCGCCGTCGACAGAGCCAAAGTTACCCTGGCCATCGACCAACGGGTAGCGCAAAGACCAATGTTGTGCCATGCGGACCATTGTGTCATAGACTGAGCTATCGCCATGGGGGTGGTACTTACCCAAAACCTCACCAACGATTCTCGCGGATTTTTTGTAGGGACGATTAGAGAACACGCCGAGATCTTGCATGCCGTAGAGTACTCTTCGGTGAACGGGTTTGAATCCGTCGCGGACGTCGGGGAGTGCACGTGAAACAATAACAGACATCGAGTAGTCGATGTATGCAGATTTCATTTCATCTTCGATGTTGATCTGAATGATTTTTTCGCCTTCAGCCATATTTTTAAGTTAGTCTTTGCGTTAAATTAATTAGCGTCTTCAAAATTAATAAATTGAAGCCCCCTTCGGCCCGGCTTTCCTATTTTTTACTAACAAAATGCGCGCATAAATTGTGGATAAAACCGGATGTTGTGCGCAGATAAAAGTTATATTTGTAACAAGCAATTGTAAATCATGGAAGCTAAATTTTCTCCGCGTGTCAAAGACATGATCAGCTACAGTAGAGACGAAGCCGTTCGCTTGTCCAATGAATTTGTAGGTGCCGAACATTTATTACTCGGCCTGATCCGCCTCAATGAAGGCACGGCTATTCAAATTGTTCAAGAATTTAAACTCGACCTCGTTCAGCTCAAAGAAGAACTCGAGAAAATATTGGCCAAGACCGCAGTCAGAGAACTCGTCAATCTCAATTTACCATTGCTCAAGCAGGCTGAAAACATCATTAAGCAGTCTTACCTAGAAGCCAAAGAATTCAAACAAAACATCATCGGCACAGAACACCTTTTATTAACCATACTGCGCTACGAAGACTCCGTTGCTTGCCAAGTGCTCAACAAGTATGGCATCATGTACGAAAACGCAAGAGACGAATACGAACTTATGTTACAAGACAAACAACAACCTCGCGCTGAATTTCCGAGCTCCGGACAAGAAGAAAACGAAGAAAACTTCGGGCAAGCGCAGCGCAAAAGCGCCGATCCTAAATCCAAAACGCCCGTACTAGATAACTTTGGCCGAGACTTGACCAAAATTGCAGAACTAGGCCGGCTCGATCCAATTGTGGGTCGCGAAAAAGAAATCGAACGCGTGAGTCAAATTTTATCCCGTCGAAAAAAGAACAATCCGATCTTGATTGGTGAGCCCGGGGTGGGTAAATCTGCAATTGCAGAAGGCTTGGCCTTGCGCATTGTACAACGGAAGGTTTCTAGAATACTTTTTAATAAGCGCATCGTGTCTCTCGATCTGGCATCTTTAGTGGCAGGTACTAAATACCGTGGTCAGTTTGAAGAACGCATGAAAGCCGTCATGCAAGAAATAGAAAAGAATCCAGACGTCATTTTATTTATCGACGAAATCCACACCATTATTGGTGCCGGAGGTGCAAGTGGTTCATTAGATGCATCCAACATGTTTAAGCCAGCGCTGGCTCGTGGAGAAATGCAGGCAATTGGCGCAACTACCCTAGATGAATACCGTCAATATATCGAGAAAGATGGAGCGCTCGAACGTCGCTTCCAAAAAGTGATTATCGAGCCTACTTCTATTGATGAAACCATTCAAATTCTCAATAATATTAAGGAGCGCTACGAAGATCACCACAGTGTGCGCTACACCGACGAAGCAATTGCGGCATGCGTGCGCTTGACAGAGCGGTACATCACCGATCGCCACCTGCCAGACAAAGCCATCGATGCCCTCGACGAAGTCGGTTCTCGTGTGCATATTACCAATTTACATGTACCCAAAGACATTACCGATATCGAAGGTCAAATTGAAGACTTAAAAGGCAAAAAAGCCGAAGTTATTCGTTCTCAGCAATACGAAAAAGCAGCCGAGCTGCGCGACGCAGAGCGCAAGTTGCAAGAAGAGCTCGAGGTCGCCAAAAACAAATGGGAAGAAGAAGCTAAAAACAATCGGGTAGTAGTTACAGAAGAAAACGTCGCCGAGGTAGTATCCATGATGAGCGGCGTACCGGTGACTAAAATTTCTGAATCCGAACTTGGTAAGCTCGTCAAAATGGCCGAACAAATCCGAGGAAAGGTGATAGGGCAAGACGAAGCTGTAGCCAAAGTTGTTCGCGCCATTCAACGCAATCGGGCAGGCTTAAAAGACCCCAACAAGCCAATCGGAACATTTTTCTTTTTGGGCCCAACAGGTGTCGGAAAAACGCAACTCGCCAAAATTCTTGCCAAAAATTTATTTGACACCGACGACGCGCTCATCCGCGTCGATATGTCCGAATTCATGGAAAAATTCTCGATCTCTCGACTTGTTGGTGCGCCTCCGGGCTACGTCGGCTATGAAGAGGGAGGGCAGCTTACCGAAAAAGTCAGACGCAAGCCTTATGCCATTATTTTGCTCGACGAAATCGAAAAAGCGCACCCAGACGTTTTTAATTTATTATTGCAAGTGCTCGACGACGGTCACATGACCGATGGTTTAGGTCGCAAAATTGACTTCAAAAATACCATCCTCATCATGACTTCCAATATTGGTGCGCGCCAACTCGCTGACTTCGGCACAGGAATGGGCTTTGGAACCAAAGCACAGCAGGAGGCGCAAGAACAAAATGCACTCTCTGTCGTTCAAAATGCGCTGCGTAAAGCCTTTTCTCCAGAGTTTTTGAATCGTGTAGACGACATGATCATGTTCAAGTCACTCAAAAGAGAAGACATCCATCTGATTATCGATATCGAACTAGAGAAACTCTTGTTGCGCATCGGGAACCTCGGTTACCACGTGAGTTGTACTGCCGCAGCCAAAGATTTTATCGCCGACAAAGGTTACGACGAAAAGTTTGGTGCGCGTCCGCTCAAACGAGCCATTCAAAAATATATAGAAGATCCGCTTGCAGAAGAAATCATCAATTCTAACTTGCAAGAAGGAGATACTATCGTACTCGATTTCGAGACGGGCCAGGAAGTTCTTAAACTCAGTATCGATAAAGCCAAACCAAGTAAAAAGAAAGCCGATACAAAACCAGAGTAGTGTCAATACTTGACCACAACTTCCTGGTAGGGTACGCGAACGCGAGCTCCCCAAATACCAGGTTCGGTACCCAAACCTACTGCAACCACCATATTGATATGGGTTCTGCGTGGTAATTTGAGCATTTTCTTGAGACGCTTTTCGTCAAAACCTTCTAGTGGGCAGGTATGAAAACCTTCGGCTGCTATCGAAAGCATGAAAGTTTGGGCAGCAAGTGCACAAGACTTCTGAGTGACTACCTGAACCGCTGAGGCACCACCGGTTCTGTAAAACGGCTTGAACAGCCCGCCAAAGAAACTAATCGTGAGTCTTAGTGCAGCCATAATTCGGAGTGGATCTGCTGCATAAAGTAAGGGCATCACTTTGCCGTAGTACTGCAGCATCATTTTTTGAGCCTTCGTTGGTTCGCCTTCGATTTCTTTTTTTACTTGACTCAAATGCCATTGTTGCCTGGATTTCCATTTGTCAGGGCGCGCTACAAAAACAACCATTTGTTGTGCGGTTTTTGCTGCTGATTGATTCAAGCAAATTGGTGTCATCTGCTCGAGCGCAGCAGGGCTATTGATCCAATGGAATTCCCAAAGTTGCATATTGCTTGAATTGGGTGAAAGTATCGCTCTTTCGAGACTCCTTTCGATCACTTCATCTGGAACATTTGCAGTAGGGTCAAATTTGCGGTTACTGCGTCTGTAATCAACGATTTGTTGAAAGACCTCTTGTTGCGTCATCTTAGTTTTGTTTGATAGCTGTAACTGTGTATCCTGCTTCGCGAAGGAGCGCAATAACGCCCTGAGCACCTCCTAAGTGCCCTCCACCAACGGCAAAAAAGGTACTTTCTTTTTGCATTTGAATGCCCATTGGCTCGATCCAGCTTTTGTTGCGATTGACCAATAAAAGCGCATTGAATTCAGGATAAGCTGCTGTTTCTGCATTCATTAGTAGGTTTAGTTTGTCTAAATCTTCTTGCAAGTAACAGGCAAGAAGCGTATCAAAGGTTTGTAGGTCGCTGTGGTAATCGTTTTTGAGCATATCGATTTGCGTTTGCATGGGTAGCTGATCAAAAAGCCCAAGCTGAAAATCAATGGTTTCAAGGCCCATCACGTTTTTACGCTTCTTCTTTGCCATTTTATTGAATTCCATCTCATAAGAGGCCATGTTGCGCATACTTTCTTGAATGAGGATACTCGAGAAGAACATGGGCTTGAGTTTACTGCTGCGTTCAAATTTACTTTCACTCCATTGAAGGCTGTCTAGACAGTACATTTTTAGTTGCAGATAGTCTTGTTCGGACATGAAATCTTGGAGTGTTTTGCCTTCGGGCAGCAAGACGTTTTGAGCAAGGGCTATTTTTTCGGCTCCACTCATGTTGATATCTACTTCCATAGCAAGCGTAGTACTGGCATCAAAAGCACGTTTAAGGCTATTGCTGAGCGCAAATTGATCCTTCGGGAGCATGTGGATGGTCCCATATAGATAGGATGCTTCGGCGAGCCCGTTTCCGGAGATCTGATACAGTAATTGCGCCTGACTAAAGCTCGTAATCAGCAAAAATGCAAAACAAATTTTTTTCATTAACAGTATAGTTAGGGTTCAAAATTACATAAAGTTGACCAACTAAATTAAATACTGCTTTTTTGACACCTATGTCAGTAAATTACTGCCACCTTGTCTCAAAAATGTGCTTGGTCTTATATTTGTCAATTCCAACTCAAAGCATAAATTAGTAAACATGTCAGTCGAAAACGAGCTACCTACCGAAGATCAAAATTTAGATCAAGAAATAAATCAAGAACAAGAGCCCCATGAAAATCAAGAAAACAATGAGGAGCAATTGGCAGATGAATACAAAGATAAATTTGTAAGACTCTATGCTGAGTTCGATAACTACAGACGCAGAACCAACCAAGAGCGACTCGATTTAATTGTATCGGCTAATGGTGGTTTACTCAAAGACTTACTTCCGGTCCTAGACGATTTCGACCGCGCTATTTCCAACAACGAGCAATTAGAAGACATTGCTGCACTGCGCGAAGGCTTTAAGTTGATCCAAAATAAGTTCAAGCAAATTTTACTTTCTAAAGGCTTGAAAGAAATGGAAGCCAAAGGTCTACCATTTGACAGCGATTTACACGAAGCTATTGCCAATATTCCAGCCCCCGAAGAGGCCTTGATAGGTAAAGTAATAGAAGATGTAGAAAAAGGTTATTACCTCAATGACAAAGTGTTGCGCTTTGCAAAAGTTGTCGTTGGTCAATAAATAAAACATGAGTAACAAACGCGATTATTACGAAGTATTAGGTGTCTCGAAAGGTGCCGATGAGTCTGAAATCAAAAAGGCTTACCGCAAGTTGGCGCTCAAATACCACCCAGACAAAAACCCAGACGACGCCAGTGCCGAGGAGAAATTCAAAGAAGCTGCCGAAGCCTATGAGGTACTAAGTAATACCGAGAAAAAAGCACAATACGACCGTTTTGGCCATGCCGGAATGGGCAGCGGTGGCGGTTTTGGCGGCGGTGGCATGAACATGGACGACATCTTCTCTCAATTTGGAGATATTTTCGGTGGTGCATTCGGCGGCGGTAGTTTTGGCGGTAGCCGAGGCGGATCTCGGGTGGTAAAAGGGACCAATTTACGTGTCAAAATGAAACTCACACTCGAAGAAATTGCAACGGGTGTCAAAAAGAAAATCAAAGTCAATAAATTGGTGCAAGCCGATGGCGTTACCTATAAAAATTGCCCAACGTGTCAAGGCACCGGACGCATTACCCGCGTAGCGCAAACCTTTTTGGGTGCCATGCAAACCCAATCTGCGTGTCACGTGTGTCAGGGTGCGGGCAAAACCGTAGACACCAAGCCTGCTGACGCAGATGCACAGGGTCTTAAAAGACAAGAAGAAATCATCGAAATAGAAATACCTGCAGGCGTTGAAGACGGCATGCAATTGAGTGTACGCGGCAAAGGTAACGCGGGTCCGTTTAATGGTGCTGCTGGCGACCTCATCGTCGTTATCGAAGAAGTTGCCCATGAAGACCTTCGTCGAGACGGTGAAAACCTTCATTTCGATGCTTTTATCAACTTTACAGATGCTGTTCTTGGGGCTTCAATCGAAGTGCCCACAGTAGGAGGGAAGGTCAAAATTAAAGTAGATGCCGGCACCCAAAGCGGTAAGGTCTTGCGTTTGCGCGGCAAAGGATTGCCCAACGTTCAACGCTATGGTACCGGAGATTTATTTGTCCACTTGCACATCTACACACCAACGAACGTAAGTAAAGAAGAACGCGAGATTTTAGAAAAGCTCCGTGATTCCGAGAATTTTGACCCTTACAAAGCCCAAAAAGACAAAGGATTTTTCAGCCGAATGCGCGATATCTTTAATTCATGAAGTTTTTAGAGATAGCCAAACAAGACAAAAGTTCAATAGGGCTTTATATAGGCGGGCTTGCCCTGCTCATTGTCTTGTATATTTTAGGCAATCTTCCAATGCTTCTCGATATCAAGTTGAATTTTCCGGGTTTATTGTTTGATCCTGAAAATCCTGGTTTCATTTCATCATATGGTTCTTTGCGCTTATTGATTGGCGTACTATTTCCATTTCTTTGCATTTTCTTTGGCCTTGTATTTTACTTGCGCTACGCCCATCAGCGTAAATGGCTGCATATCTTTACCACGGCAAGTGCTTTTCGATGGAAGCGATTTTTTGTGTTTGGCATCCTACTTCTGGTACTTTTAACCATTATTGCTTTTGGCGAGGCCTATTTGACTGGCCAAACTGCTTTGCTTTCCTGGAATTTCAAGGCTGAGCGTTTTTTTCCTCTTTTGGGTGTTGCCTTGCTAATGGTTCCGTTTCAAGCTGCGGCCGAAGAACTGATCTTTAGGGTATACGCCTTGCAAGGTTTGTTCATCCGGACCAAAAGTGTTTGGTGGAGTGTCTTGATCAGCTCGGTCTTTTTTGCTCTCGTTCATGTTTCAAATCCAGAAATAAGCACATTTGGTCCAGGCCTATTGTTGTATTATTTGATGGCAGGTCTCTTTTTGGCACTGCTTACTATTCAAGACGACGGCTTAGAACTCGCGCTGGCTTTTCATATTTTTAACAACCTATTCGGTATACTGCTCTTTTCTACGGATTGGCAAGTTTTTCATACCGAGGCCTTGTTCTTGGACCACAGAGGGCCAGGCACATTGAGCTTTTATTTATTGGGCAGTCTATTCCTTTTTTCATTACTTTATTTGATTCTAGCCAAAATATTCGATTGGAAACCACTGCGAAAGTTGCGCTAGTCGAGATTTTTCTTAGCTTTAAACGATGATTAAAGTAGCGCAAATCAGCAAGTCCTATCAGCGCAAGTTGGTCCTTGACAACATTTCCTTGGAGGTTCCGAAGGGTCAAATTTTCGGTTTGCTTGGCCCTAACGGGGCGGGTAAAACCACGCTAATTCGAATGCTCAACCGCATGCTTAGTCCCGATGCTGGTCAAATCTATTTCGAAGATCAATTACTGAATGAAAAACACCTCCAACAAATTGGTTATTTGCCCGAAGAACGCGGTTTGTACAAAACCATGGGGGTTCGGGCACATTTGTTGTTTTTGGCTCAGCTTCGCGGCCTGAGTAAGCAAGAAGCAAGTCAGCATGTAGACCAATGGCTGGTTCATTTTGAAATTCAAGACTGGCAAAATAAGCGCATTGCAGCACTCTCCAAAGGAATGGCACAAAAGGTTCAATTTATTGCAGCCTTGGTGCACCAGCCTAAATTGCTCATTTTAGACGAGCCACTTTCTGGTTTTGACCCACTGAATGTGGAGCTCATCATGAATGAAATCAAAGCATTAAAAGAGAAAGGCACTACCATAATTCTCTCTACGCACAACATGAAAAGCGTCGATGAAATCTGCGACCACGCAGCACTGTTGCACCAAGGTCAATTATTAGCCCTAGATTCAGTCATCAAACTTCGTCAGGCACACGCAAAGGGCCGTATTTTTGTCCGTTTCAAAGGCAATATGTTGAGCTTTGCCAATGCACTATGGACTGATTTTACGCTACTTGAGCAAAAAGAACCCACAAACGGCGTCTTTGAGTGCATTTTACAACTTCGAGGCACAAGCACAGTCAATGACCTTATGCGCAGCCTGCAAGCTCAGGTTGCCGTAGAGCATCTCGAGCTCTTGTTACCCTCAATGCAAGAAATTTTTATTGATTTGATTACTCAAAAAGATAAGCAACATGACTAAGTTTTTGCTGCTCACCAAACGCGAACTCACAGAAAGACTGAGTCAAAAAGGATTCTGGTACATGTTGGTACTCGGGCCTTTGGTTCTGCTTCTTTCTTTGTTTGCGATCTTGAAAGCTGCTGATCAAGGCAAGCAAGAACTCAAAGTGCTTATTGCCGATCCAGGGCAAATCATGGGGCATCGCCTGATGGCGCAAGAAGAGAAAAACGTCCAATACTATTTTCTCGACGATTATCTCGAAATCAAAGAATTCCACAAAGCCAAGGCTTATCAAGAATTCGACGTGTTGGTGGAGCTCAATGAGAAAGTACTGAACAATAAAAAATGTTTTGTTTTTTACCGTGATCAATTGAGTCCAGATATCCGCATACAACTCAAGTTTCAAGTAGAGAAGCGCATGGAAGAGCTCATTGCAGCCCAACATTCCTCTTTAACTGAAGCAGCTTTTAGGCAAATCAAACAAGGTTTTGTTTTTGATTTTAGAGACATTAAAGACCCTAAGAATGAAGCAAAAGAGGCAAATGCATGGGCCGGTTTTGCCTTTGGTGCTTTTATTTTGTTTTTTGTTGGGCTCTACGGCATGACCATTTTCAGGGCTACGGTCCGAGAAAAAAGCAATCGAATTGTTGAGGTTTTGCTGGCCAGCGTTCGTCCGGAGCAGCTCATGCTCAGCAAAATAGCGGGTATCGGAATGGTTGCACTAATTCAATTGCTAGGTTGGGCTTTGATCTTAACACTCGGATTACTCTTTTTACAGCAAACCGTATTTTTAGATATTTTTGACCCAAGCAATTGGGGGCAAGCGACGCCGCAAAGACTCAACCCCTTGTCCTCGTTGGTTTTTGAGCAACTCAATTTATCTTTTTTATTCGTGCATTTTTTGTTGTTCTTTACAGCAAGCTTTTTGTTTTACGGGGCTTTATTTGCAGTGCTTGGCGCGCGCAGCGGCGCCGATGCCGACGGGCAACAATTCTTACTTCCCTTGATTTTCTTGGTGGCTTTTGGAATAGTTGCAGGCATTTATGCTGTGTATTATCCCAATACAACACTCGCTGCAGTATTAACTTACCTACCATTTAGTTCACCAGTTCTTGCTTTCATTACGTTAGCAAAAGGTGCGTCGATGGTCGATTACACGGCTATTTTACTTAGTTTGCTCGTGCTATTGGCCAGCGCCCTTATTTTACTCAGATTAGCTGGGCGCTGGTACAAATACAGCATTTTAAAATTTTAATATGCACAGGGCAGTCATCGATCTAGGGACCAACACCTTTAATTTGCTCATTGCCGACACCCAAACGCGTCAAGTTCTTTTTCAGACTAAAATTGGTGTAGCTTTAGGTTTGGGTGGCATCAATGAAAAGCGCTTGAGTGCTGCAGCCCAAGAACGCGCTTTTTCAGCCTTGCAAAATTTCAAGGAGCATTGCGCCCAATACAACGTTACACAAATCAACGCTATTGGTACCTCAGCACTCAGAGACGCCACCAATGCAGACGAATTACTCAGTAGGGTGGAGCGTGAATTGAAAATCAATATTGAAGTCATTACAGGTCAAAAAGAGGCTCAATTGATTTACAATGGCGTCCGCCTGACCCATGATTTTGCCAACCCTGGGCTTATTATGGATATCGGTGGGGGTTCAACCGAATTTATTAGCGCCAATCAAGATGGTCCGCAGCAAATGGCTTCTTTTGATATTGGTGTGTCGCGTTTGCTTCAGCTCTATGATTTTCAAGACCCCTATTCGTCTGAAGATATTGAAAGGGTAGAAGCCTTTTTGAACCAACGCTGCGCTGCCTTTTTCTCTGGGACCATGCCATCCAATCTGATTGGGGCATCTGGAAGTTTTGAAACTTTTTATGAATTGGTCGCACGAGAAGTTTTTCAAGCTAAGGGAGCTGCAGTTCAGGTTGATGCTACTGAATTTAAATTCATGTTGGATCATATTATTTGCTCTACACAAGCCGAACGGAATACGAATCCGCATATCATAGAAATCCGTAAACGCATGGCCCCTTTAGCAGCCATCAAAACCCGTTGGGTAATCAAAGCGGCAAAAATTAAAAACATTTATATTTCGCCCTATTCATTAAAAGAAGGTGTCCTTTTTAGCTGATGAAAAATACAAGCCTTTTATTCAGTTTTTTGTTTTCGCTCTGTATGTGGAGCCAGAGCACTATCGACGTGAAACATTACGCTTTGCATTTAAGCGTCGACCCGAGTCAAGAAACAGTCCAATTAGAAGAATTAATTGAAATTCAACTCTCCAACGATGCGCTTCAAATAGAACTTGATTTAGTTGGATTAAATAAAGACGGTTTAGGCATGGAGGTAGCGGCCGTCACCATCCTAAAAAAACCAATCAAATGGCGTCAATTGCCTGATCGCTTGGTGTTGGATATCCCTAAAAAATATAAGAACGAAGTCATAAACGTACTGATCTTATTGCAGGGCAAACCTCAAGATGGTTTGGTAATCAGTAAAAACAAATTTGGAGCACCCACCATTTTTGCAGATAATTGGCCCAATCGTGCACGCCATTGGTATGCATGTCATGACCACCCCTCCGACAAAGCAACCTATACCTTCGATGTGGTGGCACCTTCATCCTATGTAGTTGTTGCCAATGGATATTTAAAAGAGAAAATCCTCAGCCAAAATCAAAATATCCTTTGGCAGTATCAAATAGATGAACCCATTCCCACTAAAGTTGCTGTGATTGGTATTGCGGAACTACGCTCAAAAAATATGGATACCATTCAAGAAATTCCGGTGAATGCATTTGTTTATCCAGAGGATAGCATCACAGGATTTGCTTCCTTTGAAGTGGCACCAACTATTTTGGATTTTTATCAAAAAATAATTGGTCCATATCCGTTTGCGCAACTTCATAATGTACAATCTACCACGCGTTACGGCGGCATGGAAAACGCAGGTTGTATTTTCTACGATGAAAATTCCTTGAATGCAGATTTACGCAGCGCGCATTTGGTAGCGCATGAAATTGCGCATCAATGGTTTGGCAATGCGGTCACGGAGTCGGACTGGTCACATCTTTGGCTGAGCGAAGGTTTCGCCACTTACCTCACCAATATTTGCATTGCGCATTCCGAAGGAAGTGTTGCTTTTTTGGCTCAAATGGCCCAAGACCGCAAGCGGGTAGTGCGCTTTGGTCTTGATTTCAAAAAACCACTCGTAGATTCGCTCACCACCGACCTCAATTTGCTGCTCAATGCCAATGCCTATCAGAAAGGTAGCTGGGTTTTGCACATGTTGCGCCAAGAAATGGGCGACTCCGCTTTTTTTGAAGGACTTCGTGCATATTACGCCACCTACAAACATAGCAATGCGAATTCTACAGATTTTTGTAACATCATGATAGCACAAGTAGATGGTCTAGAAGTGAAGGCAGACCTAAATGAGTTCTTTCAACAATGGCTCTACCAAGTCGGGCATCCGAAGTTGAAAATCAACGACGACAACAAGCAATTTCTGCTCATCACTCAGACGCAACAACAACTCTTCACTTTTCCCTTGCAAATTGATTTTGTTGCTACAGACGGCACCAAAGAAAGGGTAGCTGTGGAGTTTACGCAAAGAGAAATGAAAATAGCAGTTCCGGCCGCTATTAAAGGTCAAAAATGGACTTATATAATTGACCCGGGCGTCAGGTTGTTATTTGAAGGGGTGGAGTAGTTTTTTGAATAAACACCCTCTAAGTGATATATTTACGTTTAGTAAGAAGTTGAATTGCATTTCTAACTATGAAAAATTACACACTTTTCGCTTTTCTATTGTACGCATTCTCCTATCAGGCACAGTTATCAAATGGCCTCATTGCCATGTTTCCTTTTGATCAAAACTACAACGATATAGGTCCGAGCGCTATCAACCTAACTCCACTCGGGACCACCTTCGCTCCTGACCGAGTTGGGCTTGCAAATCACGGTTTGGCCTTTGGAAATCAGCAATATCTGGTGTTTAATGACAATGCGGTTAAAGTTCCCTTACCCATTACCATTTCTGTATGGGTCAATGTGCAGTCATTGACGGCTTCAAATGAGGTGTTTCGCAGCGATAATATTTTCAACGACTATTACGGCTATTGTTTGAATATTGCACCCAATACGGGGCAGGTTTCAGCCCACATCAGTGCTGGCTTAGGAAGTGCAAGTCCAGGTAATCGCCGTTCTTTTTATACCAACACTGGCATCAGTACCAACAATTGGCATCATATTGTTGCCATCATAAAAGGCGCTTTTGATATGCAAATTTACATTGATTGCGAGTTGCAAAACGGAACTTATCAAGGAACTGGCGCCACAAATATGCTGTATTCAAATACAGAATCTAGAATTGGAGGCTATATTGGCAATCCTGTCAATACCATGGGTACGTATTTCAATGGTCAAATGGATCAGATGGTTTTGTGGAATCGGTCTTTAAACTATGATGAAGTACGTCAACTCTGTGAAAACGACAACAGCTTAGCGCTAGATGAAACGTCCTTCACTAATGAGGTCCATTTATATCCGAATCCGTTCAACAATACCCTTGACATCCATTTGAATAGCCCCATCGAGCTCAGTTACCAAATCATGGATTTACAAGGTAGAATTTACCAAGAAGGTCAAATTGTCAATGAAACGCAACTCAAACTTGATCTAGAGCACTTACCAGCAGGTACCTATTTGTTTCAAGTGAGGAATGAAAAGGGTACAGCAGTTCAAAAAATCAATAAGTTATAAGCTGTGTAAATTGTTTTTGAGGCGCTATATGAGTTTTTTAAGCTCATTCATAACCGTTCTCATCAAAAGCTTTAATGCTATCAGCCACCATCGACTGGATCACTAAGATTTCATCTTCGTTGAGGTAGCGCCATTGGCCCACGGGGAGGTCGAGTTTGATGTTCATGATGCGCACGCGTTTGAGCTTGCTCACGCGGTAGTCAAGGAACTCACACATGCGGCGAATTTGGCGGTTGAGGCCTTGGGTCAGGATAATCGTAAAGGTATGGCTGCCTGTTTGCTTGACGACACATTTGCGTGTGCGGGTCCCTAAAATAGGAATGCCATTGCCCATTTTTTGAATGAAGTCTTTGGTCACGGGCTTATTGACTGTCACTGAATATTCTTTCTCGTGGTTGTTGCGCGCCCGTAAAATTTTATTGACGATATCGCCGTCATTGGTCAAGAAAATGAGGCCTTCGCTCGGTTTGTCAAGACGTCCAATCGGGAATATTCGCTTCGGGTAATTGATGTAGTCAATAATGTTGTCTTTCTCGCGGACGTGGTCGGTGGTGCAGACAATACCTACTGGTTTGTTAAAAGCAATATAGATGAATTCTTCTTGTGGCGTACCTATTGGTTCGTCGTCTACGGTAACTTGGTCACCAGGCAGCACTTTAGTTCCCATTTCGGGAATGTTGCCATTGATTTTGACCCGCCCGCGTTCTATGAGTTGGTCAGCTGCTCTTCTTGAACAATAACCAACTTCACTCAGGTATTTATTGATGCGTATGCCGTCGTTTGCTTCCATTAGGGTTATTGTGGCCTCAAAAGTAGTTAAATTCTTGATTCGGGATTAATTCCTAAACACCGAAGCAGGCTCTAGTTTGGTGATGCGCCTAATGGCGAACAGCGTTCCAGAAATACTAATAACCGCCGTAATGACAAAGAAGCCAAATTTGATGGCTGGTGAAAATGTGAATAAAGTTCCGGCATTGGCAATTCCATTTCGGAAACCTTCAATGAGCGCGTAACCGATCAGAAAACCGACAATAGCGTAAAGGGTGGCTTGCATCAAAATCAGTTTGCGGATGTAACCGTTGGTGGCACCTATGGCTTTGAGTGTTCCGTAGTCTTTGATGCGGTCAATCGCAGCGGAGTAGAGGGTAAGCCCTATAATGATGAAGCCTGAAATGAGTGCAAAAACAATGAGCGTGCCAAAAGAAAAGGCAATTCCACTGGACTTCAGAACCGTAAGGATGGTTTGGTTCTTGAACTCGATGGGCATCCAAGCCTTGACGCCAGGAATGTTTGCATTGATTGACCGGACCACTTTTTGCATGTTTTTGGTGTCATCGACCTCTACCAAAAAAGCGGAAGTTTTAGAGTTGGCAACATTGCCTAAAAAACGAGCACGGTCTATGGTGGTGTAGGAGATAAGCCCACCGCCGAACGAGCGTGCTCCTTTGGTGAGTGCAGCAATGCGCACTTGTTTGTTGTTGACTTCAAAATAGTCACCTTTTTTGGGGTTCCCGAGTGCTTTGGTATCAAAAAAATCTACAGATAGTGCGCCATCAGAAATCAGGTCTTGGGGCTTTCCGTCAAAAAAAATACCTTGTTGAATCCCATTGAACTCCGGTAACTCTACACCGACAATGCTCAGGCCTGCAGCAGTGCCATCTGGAAAGCGCGCCGCGCCGTTTGCAATGACAAATTGGTGCGCTTTTTGAATATGTGGCAAGCTCTCCATTTCAAAACCTAGGCGCACATCGATAGGCGCCAAGGCATTGACATTCTCAGTTTTGTTGTCAGTGACCCAGATATAACCGTCATTGACCCGCACAAAATAGCACATGGCATTGGTCAGAAAGGTAAAAATACCCGTTTGTTGGCCTACCAAGAAGATAGAAATGATCACGCCAAATAAAGCACCTACGCTCTTGGGCTTGTCGAATTTAATGAATTTGAGGGCTGTGCGCAGTAATTGCATGACTTACAAATTGATGACGCATTCCACTCTGCTACCAATCAATACTGCTTCTGGTTGCTCAATGCGAACGCGAACCTCTCGCACACGGCGATCTTCGAGGTTGTCGGCACGGTCATTGAAGATTGATTTTTTGGAAAGATACGGTGCGCAGTAGATCACAGTTCCCGAACTCAGTTTTTCATTGGTTCCTTGAATATTGATCTGAACGCGTTGCCCTTTTTTAACTTTCATGGCAAAAAGTTCGTCTACCTCCGTAGTAGCAATGAGGTCGCCAGAAGGTGCAAAATCACCGATTTTAACACCAATACTAAGTGCTTGCCCTAACTTGACGTCCCAGTTCAAGACCATGCCATCTGCAGGTGCGTAAATATTCTTTTTGTCCAAAAGCTTTTGGGTGTAGTTGCGCTCTGTTTCTACCTCGCTTAAGGTGGCGTTGGCTTCGGCTAAATCTGCCTTGGCAATTTGAAGCTCTGCTTTTAAATTTTTGTAGATGTTCTCCGAATCAAAAGCAGCCTTTTGCGTGCCGGCTTTAGATTCTGCTAAAGTGCGGTCGCGGTCGCGCTCCACATCTGCAATGCTTATTTTGAGTTCTATGGCAGCAATTTTTGCTTCCAAGCTTTTGATGCGCTGCTCACGGGTGCGTATTTTGGCCTCGGTTTGTAAGACCTGTGCTTGATCCAGAGACTGGTCTAGGGTGGCTAAGAGGGTTCCCTTTCGAACAAACTGACCTTCTTGGACATGAATCATTACGATTTTACCTGCAATTTCAACACCCAAAGGACTAATTTTTGCAGCGGGTTCAATGCGCGCAATACCAATGATTTTGTCAATTTTGTCAACTTTGTATTTTTCTACTTTGACTTTTGGCGCCTCTTTGCCTCCACAGGAAAGGAGTACAACAAGCAGGAGAACTGGGGTCATAATTTTTGTAAACATATCAATGAATGGCTAATTTTTGTGAAAGGTCTTTTTTTGTTATTTCGGTGGCTACACCTGCATCGACTTCAATGATCCGATCGGCGTATTGCAATAGGCGTGGGTCGTGGGTGACCACACAAACGGCCTTGCCTTTGCGCGCTAGGTTGACGAGTTCTTGCATGACGGTAGTAATCGAGTTGGCATCTAGCGATGCAGTCGGTTCATCGCACAATACCAATTGCGGGTCGGTGACGAGAGCACGGGCAATAGCCACGCGTTGTTGTTGACCACCTGAGAGTTGTTTGGGTAAACTATTTTTGCGGTCGAGCATTCCAACCAGTTCGAGGGCCTCAAGTGCTTTTTGCTTGGCAGTGGCTCTGGGTAACTTCTTCAATTGCAACGGCATCATGACGTTGTCTAGGGCATTGAGCGGCGCAATTAAATTGAAACTCTGAAAAACAAAGCCGATGGTGTGTAGGCGTAAGGCGGCTAGTTCTTTCTGATTGAGTTCATTGACCAACTGGTCTTTTACCCAAAGACGACCATAAGAGGGGTAAATAACACAGCCCAGTAAAGAAAGAAGGGTTGTTTTACCCGAGCCCGATGGCCCGATAATCAAGAGCAATTCACCTGCCCGTATTTCTAAATCGACGGGCTGAAGTGCAATGATTGTTTGGTCTCCAACTTGGTATTCTTTTCCGACACCGGCAAGCTTGGCAATGGGATTCATGATAATTTGAGTAAGCGTTTAATCCAGCTCATTTTTGACGGGGTATAAGGTGGATACTTCAAAGGTACTTCAAATAAGCGTGGTTTTTTAAAAACTGACTTATAATGAGAAAAAGTATCAAAACCGGCTTTGCCATGATAACTTCCGGTACCGCTCTGTCCTACGCCTCCAAAAGATAGATTCGGATTGGTGATGTGCATGAGCGCATCGTTGATGCAACCGCCTCCGAAAGAAAGTTCATTTAGCCATGTATTTTGCTCTTTGATATCATTAGAAAATAGATAGGCAGAAAGTGGCTTTTCGTCATTTTTAATGTAGTGTAGGACATCTTCAAAATTTGAATAGGAAATCAATGGAAGTATCGGCCCAAAAATTTCTTCTTGCATCACGGCGTCATCTAAATGCACATCTTTGAGCAGTGTTGGTTCAATAGTTCGATTGGTTCGATTGACTTTTCCGCCGAAGGCAATTTTTTCTTTTGGAAGCAAACGCTCCAAACGATCAAGATTACGCTCATTAATAATCTGTACATAATTATCTGCAGACAATTGATAATCGTTTTGCTCAATTTGCGCTTTAAAAAGTGCTAAACTCTCTTCGTAAATAGACGTGTGCACAAATACATAATCTGGGGCTATGCAGGTTTGTCCGGCATTCAGAAATTTTGCCCAAACCAAGCGTTTAATGGCAGTGGGTAAATGTGCACTAGGTGTTAGGATGGCAGGGCTTTTGCCACCAAGCTCAAGTGTTACAGGCGTGAGATGCTTGGCTGCAGCCTGATAAACAATTCGGCCCACAGCAGGACTTCCTGTAAAAAAGATTTTGTCGAAGCGTTCCTCGAGCAATTGGGTGGTTTCTTCAACCCCACCTTGAACAGCGGTAAACAAAGAGGGCTCAAAATATTGCGCTACAAGCGACGCCAGGCATTGAGCGCTATGGGCTGCCAGTTCAGATGGTTTGAGAATAACGGTGTTTCCAGCGGCAAGTGCCGCGATGACTGGCGCCAAAGACAACTGAATAGGGTAGTTCCATGCGCCAATAACCAAGCATACACCCAAAGGTTCCGGCATCACAAATGACTTACCTGGCCAATTGACAATATTCGTGCGGACTTTTTGCGCTTTCGTCCATTTAGGTAAGGCGCGCAGCGTATCTTCGATATCTTTGATTAAAATGGTGTATTCCGTCAAGAAAGCCTCGTGGGCAGACTTATGAAAATCGCCATGCACGGCGGCATAAATTTTGGCCTCATTTTCTTCAAGCATTTGCTTGAAGCGCAACAAGGTTGATTTTCTAGCTGCTAATGACTTTGTGTGTTGCGTATTCAAATGCTGGCGCTGTTGTATGAGTAGGTCGCTGAAGTTCATGGTTAAATTGAATTTTTGCCTGTTTGAGAACATTAATAAACCTAAAAAGTTCAAAATTTGAGGCTTTTACACCTCAGTAAATGTAACAATTGTATCTTTGAATCAACCTAATTGCTTAGCAACGAATAATCCATTTTATGAAATCTACTAAAATAATCTACTGGGCCACAACAACTTTGATTTTTCTCTTTGAAGGTCTGATGCCTGCCTTGACTTCACAAACAGAAATGGCAAAAGAAGGACTTAGTCATTTAGGTTATCCAGCCTATTTCGGAATTGCACTCGTTGTTTTTAAGGTGCTTGGAACATTGGCGCTCATCATTCCAAAAGTCCCGAAAACAATTAAAGAGTGGGCCTATGCGGGCTTTGTTTTCGATTTTATTTTTGCTGCGATCAGCCATTGGTCTGTCGATGGCTTCGGAATAGATGCTATATTCCCATTCATCATCATGGCGGTATTATTGGTATCTTACCGCAGCTATCATCAATTGCAATCTGCTGAAAATTAGAAGTTTTGCCGGAAACACAGCTCAACAACCCCCTTCATGGTGTCAAATTAGCTCAAATCCTTGAGGAGCTTGTGGATAACTACGGTTGGGAACACATGGCATTTAAGGTCAATATTAATTGTTTTAAAACCGATCCCAGTATAAAATCTAGTTTGGTGTTTTTGAGACGTACGACTTGGGCCAGAAACAAGGTAGAGGCTATGTATTTGGAAATGATAAAAAAAAAGGAATAGGCAAATAAAATAATTCGATGATCATGGAACTTACCCTCACCACACCAGCTTTACTATTTTCGTCCATCTCGCTGATCATGTTGGCCTATACCAATCGTTTTTTGGCATACGCCAATACCATCAGAAATCTACACACGGCCTACAAGCACGACCCCAGCAAAATCATCAAAGCGCAAATCGTGAACCTCAGAAAAAGATTATACCTCACTAGGTCGATGCAAATCTTTGGAATCACAAGTTTATTACTTTGCGTGCTTTCCATGTTCTTTATCTATATCCAACAAGAATTTTTTGCTGTTTGGATTTTCGGTCTAGCGCTTATTTTATTGATTATTTCTCTGGCCTTATTGATCTGGGAAATCCAAATTTCAGTTAGAGCGCTAGAACTGCATCTGCAAGATATCGAAGCATAGTTAAATTTATTTGCTAAAGTTTCCTTAAAAGGGAAACTTTCTGAGTCGCCTCGTGTTTAGAATAAAAAGCAAGTCAAATGGCTCAAACTGGTTATATTTTTACTCCCTACGTTGCTCCTGAGCAGGCTCCGTTCGACAAACTTTTTGATATTTTCTCGGAGCTGATCACCCATACGTCCGGAGATGTAGAAGAAGCGCTCGATTGGTTAAAAATATTGGACAAAGAATACAACTTAACCACGCCTGAATATACCCTAGAAGATTTCATAGAAGACCTCAAAAAAAGAGGTTATCTCCGCGAGGAAATCAAGCCAGATGGAAAAGGAGATCTTACAATTACCGCCAAAACAGAACGCGCCATACGCAAAAATGCCATGGCCCAAATTTTTGGCAATATCCGCAAGAGTGGTCGGGGCAACCACCACTCCAAGAAAACCGGCCAAGGCGATGAAGCCACGGGCGAGTTCCGAGATTTTCAATTTGGCGACGCGCTAGAGCACATCTCCATAACGGAAAGCCTTAAAAACGCTCAGATTAACCATGGTATAGCTCATTTTATGTTGGACGAGCGAGATTTGGTGGTAGAAGATACGCACCACAAATCTCAAATGAGTACCGTTCTCATGATAGATATTAGCCATAGCATGATTCTCTATGGAGAAGACCGCATAACACCAGCTAAAAAAGTAGCAATGGCACTTGCGGAGTTTATTACAACGACTTACCCGAAAGATACCATTGATATCATTGTATTTGGCAATGATGCCTGGCCCATTCAAATTAAAGACTTGCCGTATTTAAATGTCGGGCCCTACCATACCAATACAGTAGCGGGTTTAGAACTTGCCATGGACATCTTGCGTAGAAAGCGCAATACCAATAAGCAAATCTTTATGATCACCGATGGCAAGCCGAGTTGTTTGCGTTTGCCCGACGGCCAATATTATAAAAATAGCAATGGCCTCGATCAATATATTGTAGACAAATGCTACACGATGGCTGCCCAAGCCCGTAAGTTACACGTTCCAATTACCACATTCATGATTGCCCAAGACCCCTATTTGCAGGCTTTTGTTGAAGAATTTACCAAAACAAACAACGGAAAAGCTTTCTTTACCGGACTGAAAGGTCTCGGTGAAATGATTTTTCACGACTACCAAACCAACCGCAAAAAAAGAATCAATTAATAATGCAAACGACCATTCATACCCTTGGCGCCCTGAAGGCAGCGGGTTATACGCCCAAAAGTATCAAAAATGAACTCCGTGACAACCTCATTCTGTCCTTAAAGTCAGGCCGCCCAAGCTTCCCGACTATGCACGGTTATGAGCATACCGTTATTCCGCAATTAGAACGCGCTATTCTCTCCAAACACAACATCAATTTACTCGGTTTGCGCGGTCAAGGTAAAACCAGAATTGCCAGACTACTACTTCATTTATTGGATGAATATATTCCTGTGGTTGCCGGTAGTGAAATCAATGACGACCCATTGCAGCCACTCAGCCGTTTTGCCATAGATCTTATTGCAGAAAAGGCCGACGACACGCCAATTACTTGGCTGCACCGTTCCGAAAGATTCTTTGAGAAGTTGGCTACCCCAGACGTCACCATCGCCGACCTCATTGGAGACATCGACCCTATCAAAGCTGCTAACCTAAAGCTCAGCTATGCCGACGACCGCGTATTGCATTTTGGCATGATACCTCGAGCCAACCGTTGCATTTTCGTTATCAACGAACTTCCCGATTTACAAGCGCGTATTCAAGTGGCGCTTTTCAATATATTGGAAGAGGGCGACATTCAAATTCGGGGCTTTAAATTGCGTCTTCCGCTAGATCTTCAATTTGTATTTACGGCCAACCCTGAAGACTACACCAATCGCGGTAGCATCATTACGCCACTCAAAGACCGCATTGGTTCTCAAATCTTAACGCACTACGCTGCGGATATCAAAACGGCAAAGAAAATCACCAACCAAGAAGCGGAACAATTAGAAAATCGTTTTTGCAAAGTACACGTGCCAGAGCTCGCCAAGGATATTTTAGAACAGGTTGCTTTTGAGGCCCGCGTGAGTCCGTACATTGATTACAAGAGTGGCGTAAGTGCCCGCATGAGCATTACCGCCTACGAGAATCTAGTGAGTACAGCTGAAAGACGCGCCATTTTGAACAACGAAACGCAAACAGTAGTCCGTTTTAGCGATTTGATGGGGATGATACCTTCCATAACCGGTAAAGTCGAGTTGGTCTATGAAGGAGAACAAGAGGGAGCTGCGTTTGTGGCCAACCAGCTGATCAGCGAAGCCATCAAAACACTCTTTTTAACTTACTTTCCGAAAATAGAAAAACTTAAAAAACGCGATGATAAAACGCCATATGATGCCGTTCTGAGTTGGTTTTATAATGCAAGTGCTTTTGAATTACCCGACGAACAAGGGAGTGCACTGCACGAAAAGACTTTATTGCAAATTCAGCCTTTAAAAGACCTTATTTACAAATACCAACCTCATGTAGCCTCAGAAGATCTCCCATTTTTGATGGAGTTTGTGCTTTGGGCGCTCGTCGAATTCAAACAATTGTCAAAAACCAAAACAGCCGACGGTTTGTCCTTTAATGATCTATATGACAACCTGTTACAAGGGTTGTCCTAGTTTGTTTTAGCGCTTCTTTTTAGGTTTTCCATACTTTTCTTGCATGGCTTTTTTGTGGTCGTAACGGACATTGACTTTTTTGTTTTTTGCTTTTTTCTCATGAAAAGAAGCGCCTACGTTGTCTCGTTTGGGCAGTTTGAGCATTTTACCTGGAACCTCAACTTTAGGTTTTTCGAACTCCAGAAGTTCAGTGCTCCACTCAAGATCTGATGGAATAGCCATTAATGGAATTTCTTTTTGAGTGAGTGCTTCAATTGCATGAAGGATACCCTGATCTTTTTCAGTGATAAACGTGATGGCGATTCCTTTTTTGTCAGCTCTTCCTGTTCTACCAATGCGGTGAATGTAGTTTTCGGTACTTTCCGGGATATCAAAGTTGATGACATGAGACACATCTGTGACATCTATACCGCGTGCAATGAGGTCAGTAGCGATTAAGATTCGGGTGTCGCCGGCTTGAAAAGCTTGAACGGTATCGAAGCGAAAATTTTGAGCCTTATTGGAGTGAATAATACCGAGTACTTCGGTGTAAATTGGTTCTAATTTTTCGAAGACGAGGTCGGCTAGTGCACGAGAAGAAACAAACACCAATACTTTAGATTCAAGCGGGGTGTTGTCCAATATATGTTGTAACAACAGGATCTTCGACAAGAAATTCGGCACATGGTATCCTGTTTGGTCAATTTTATCGAGGGTTGAGCCAGCGCGCGCAGCCTCTACCCGAACCGGAGAAATCAAGTAGTCATCCAAAAAGACAGAGACCTCCTCGGAAAGTGTTGCCGAAAAAACCATAAATTGTTTTTTGGTTGGTAAAAACTCAAAAACATGCAAGAGCTGAGGCCTAAAGCCCAAGCTTAGCGTTTCATCGACTTCATCGATCACCACTTTTTTAATATGCTTGAGTTGCAAAGAACCACTTTTGGCCAAATCGAGAACGCGACCTGGCGTACCTACAAGGATATCTAAGCCCTGCAAAACCATAGCGGCTTGCGTATTCATGTTGGTCCCGCCATAAACACCACCAACAGCCACATTCATGAAGGTGGTCAATCTTTCTACTTCGCTCACTACCTGTGCAACGAGTTCTCTGGTTGGCACCAATATGAGAATTTGCGGATGCGGATCTTTTGAAAATTTCCACATACACAAGCAAGGCAGTAGGTAAGCGAGGGTTTTACCTGTCCCAGTTTGTGCAATTCCGATGGTATCGGCTCCAGACATCATGACATTGAAACCAGTGGCCTGAATAGTGGTGGGCGTTAGATAGCCGAGCTCATTTAATGCATTCCAAAGAGGTTTCTTCAAATTTAAATCGCGAAAAGTCATGCTGGTAAGTTTAGCGCAAAGCTAAGCAGACTAGGTGAATTGAGCAGTACTTATTTTTAAGTGATCTTATGAAATAAGTTTTAATACACCTAGTAATCCACTAATTTTTGTTAATAAAATTTAATAAATAGAGGTTTGACTATTGAGATGAATTTTTTTTAGCCGCGAATTTCCCTAATTTTACCTAAAATTTTAAGAATATGGTAAAAACTGTACTCACTGCCTTGGCAATATTTTTTGGGTTGTATGCAACAGCACAAAATACGTACTATGTATCTACAACTGGTAACAATACCAATTCTGGCCTCACGACTACGTCACCTTTTTTGACTATTCAGTATGCTATTAATACGGCGTCGGATAATGATTCAATCATTTTAGTTGACGGAAATTATATTGAGCAAATTTCAATCACAAAGTCAATAGTTATTGGTTCTCAATTTTTATTGAATGGTCAACAAAGTCATATTGCTTCAACCTCGCTTTCTACATCAAATCCCAGTACCTTAATAAACTGCACCAGCAACAACAATTTAAAGATCCAACTCGTAGGTTTCACTATTAAAGATTGTCCCTCTCAAGTAATAAATCTATCATCTACAAATGAATCCTCGATTCGAAATATGAGGTTTTTGAACAACGGAAATATTGGTGTTAGTGTAATTAACATTTATGGGAATGCCAAAATTAATGATTGTTTATTTGATGATAATGAATTTGGAAATTTAATAGCATTAAATGCTGGTGGAGCAGGTTATCCTGCAGTTAATGCTTGTGAATTTAAAAACAATGGGTTGACTAATCAATTCACTAAATCATTGATATACGCTTATAATAAATCAATGGTTTCTAATAATTTGATTTATAATAATATTGGAACAATGGTTGCAGGAGGTTGTAACGCGCCGCTAGATACATTCCAAATTACGAATAATACCATTGTGGCAAATTCTGGGACAGCAGTTTCGATTGGACATTGTTATGGTGGAGTAAAAGCATACATATTTAATAACATCATCGAAAACAACTCTCTAGGAACATTTAGTTTTCAAGGATATGCAGGTTATTCAATCGTTTACATCAGGAACAACAAGATAACTTCTAATTCCATCTATGTAGCCCCCTTGCAAGAATTTGCCATAACTTGGCAAAATAATGATAGTTCGAATGTTCAAGTATTTAATTATCCAATTTTAAACAAAACGCAACTGGACCTACCCAATCAATCAACTTTAATTGGATCTGGTTTGAATCATAGTTTAGCAAATCTTAATAGTGATTTCTATAATCAAACAAGACCAAATCCAGCCGGCTCAACTGTTGATATCGGCGCTGTTGAAAATTCGTTGAGTCAACCACAAATATTGCTTACGGATTCTATCAGTGTGTGTGCTAATGATACATTGATAAATCTGATGAATTATGTGCAGCCTCAAACAGGGGTGTTCTCGGGAACAGGCGTTAGTTCGAACTTTTTCAACATTTCGCAAGGTTCAATCGGAAATAATAAGGTTTATTACACTTTGAGTGGTTCAAATTGGACTACTGCGGTTGACTCCATGATCATTCATATTTTAGCAGTTCCTGCGTTGAACGTTTCTCCAACCACATCTGCTCCTTATTGTGTTGGACAAAGTATTCAATTAAATGCCACTGCAATTACCGGAGCCACCTACAGTTGGTATAAAAACAATCAACTCATTACCGCTCAAAATAATGAAACCTTGACGGCAAGTACTTTTGGACTATACAACGCTGTTATTATGGCACAAAATGGTTGTCCAGTTTCAAGTAATGCTATCAATATCACTTTTAACGCTTTACCTACGGTAACGCTTGCTGACTTTACACCAATTTGTAATACCCAAACAACCAGTATTACTCTGTCCGGGGGCTTGCCAACTGGGGGGGTCTACTCCGGATTGGGAGTAGCAAACAATAACTTGGATCCGGCCTTAATTCCCTTAGGAAAAACACCTATAACTTACACTTACACGGACAGTAACGGATGTGTAAATTCAGTTATTAAAAAAATTCAAAAATTACCAGCAAGTATTGTATTAAACTCAATAAATAGTTGTTTTGACAATCCAGTAATTGCAACAATTCAGGATACCGCTGCTTATAACATAACATG
>JBILSN010000001.1:0-190686 GCA_044372045.1 Crocinitomicaceae bacterium | reverse complement strand
AGCAGTTGCACGTCAGCGTGGAATTTCCCTTGATAAAGTATTCAACGGTTAAAATATTCAGCAATGAGCACAATCAAAATCAAACAAGTGAAAAGTGCGATCAAGCGTCCAGCTGATCAAAAAGCTACAATCAAAGCTTTAGGTTTTCGTCGCTTGAACCAAGTTTTAGAGAAAGAGGTTACGCCTCAAATTATGGGAATGGTGAATAAGGTAAAACACCTTATTCAAGTAGTGGAACAATAGACTTAGAAAGAAATGGAATTACATAATCTTACACCAGCAGCAGGCTCGATCAAAGCAGAGAAGCGCATCGGACGTGGTCAAGGATCAGGACGTGGCGGAACATCTACACGTGGTCATAAGGGTGCAAAATCGCGTTCTGGTTACAAAACCAAAATTGGTTTTGAAGGTGGGCAGATGCCTTTACAGCGTCGCGTACCTAAATTTGGTTTCAAAAACATCAACCGTGTTGAATACAAAGCCATTAATCTAGACATCATCGAGAACCTCGCAAGTGTCAAAGGCATTTTGGATATCACGCCAGAAGTTATGCGTCAAAATGGTCTTTTATCTAACAAAGAACTTGTTAAAGTACTCGGTCGTGGCGAGTTGAAAGCAAAAGTAAACATCTCCGCCAATGGTTTTTCAAGCACAGCAATTGCTGCGATTGAGGCGCTTGGTGGTACATGTACAAAAATCTAACTATCTTTGCACGCTTTTAGATGAAACGATTCATAACCAACCTGCAAAATATCTGGAAAGTTGAAGAGCTGCGCAAGCGCATCCTCCTAACACTTGGCCTCATCCTTACTTACCGAGTAGGGTCATTCGTGATTTTGCCTGGTGTCAAGTACGATGCCTTAACCAGCACCGCCACAGATCAGAACTTTCTAGAAAGTATCCTCTCTGTTTTTTCAGGAGGAGGTTTCACCAATGCTTCTATCATGGCCTTAGGCATTATGCCTTACATTAGTGCCTCCATCATCATGCAACTACTTGGTATGGCTGTACCAGCTGTTCAAAAAATGCAAAATGAAGGCGAGTCTGGAAGAAAGCAAATTAACAACTACACGCGTTTACTGACAATTGTTATTTGCGCATTGCAGGCACCAAGTTACCTTACACTCTACGTAAGCAATAAAAATGCCATGCCTGACGATCCAAATACTTTTTGGTGGACACAAACAATTATGTTGCTTATTGCGGGGTCTATGTTTGCAGTATGGTTAGGTGAGCGTATTACGGAACGCGGTATTGGCAATGGTATCTCCTTGCTCATTACTGTAGGTATCCTCTCTCGTTTACCAGGAGCGTTTTTTGCTGAGTTCGGAAAGTCAGTTGAAGCCGGTAACTTAATTCGTTTGGTATTGGAGATCGTGATGTTCTTCTTAATCATCCTTATTACTATCCTCATTGTTCAAGGCGTCCGACGCATACCACTGAATACCGCTAAACGCGTTGCAGGTACTAGAGCAATGGAAGATGTAAACGGAGCACGCAACTACTTGCCAATCAAAATCAATGCAAGTGGTGTAATGCCAATTATCTTTGCACAAGCAATCATGACTATCCCAATGATGGTTTACCAAGGGGTAACGCAACAGCAAGATGCTGGATGGCTAACCAAAACACTCGGAGATCCTTATGGTTTTAGCTATAACCTATTGCTTGTGGTCTTGATTGTTGTCTTTACCTATTTCTACACAGCGATCATGATTAATCCCAATAAAATTGCAGACGACTTGAAAAAGAGTGGCGGTTTCATCCCTGGCGTTCGTCCAGGAGAAGAGACAGCAGAACACATTGATCAAGTTGTTTCACGCATTACTTTCCCAGGCTCTTTATTTCTTGCCATGATTGCAATTTTGCCGTCAATTGCCAAGTTAGCCGGAGTCAATGACAGTTTTGCCATGTTCTTCGGTGGAACTTCCATCCTCATCATGGTGGGCGTCGTTTTGGATACCCTACAGCAAATTGAAACCTATCAACTCAATCGCAATATGGATTCACTCATGGAAGGTACGCGAGTAAGAGGACGAAGAGGTGCTAACGAATTATCTGGAATGTAAAATGGCAAAGCAAACCTCCATAGAACAAGACGGAACTATCCTCGAAGCATTGCCAAACGCAATGTTTAGAGTTGAATTAGAAAATGGACATGTACTTACCGCTCATATTTCTGGTAAGATGCGCATGTTTTATATTAAAATACTTCCCGGAGACCGCGTCAAAGTTGAAATGTCTCCTTATGATTTAACCAAAGGTAGAATATCTTTTAGATACAAATAACTAGAATTATGAAAGTCAGAGCATCAGTTAAAAAGAGAACTGCAGATTGCAAGATTGTGAAGCGTAAAGGAAAGATTTACGTGATCAACAAGAAGAATCCGAAATTAAAACAACGTCAAGGATAATAACAAGTATATGGCACGTATTGCAGGTATAGATTTACCAAAAAACAAAAGAGGAGTCATTGGTTTAACTTACATCTACGGAATCGGTAGAAGTACAGCTAAAATGATTTTAACCACAAACGCTATTGATGAAAACATCAAGGTTCAAGATTGGAACGATGATCAATTAGCCGCTATTCGTAACACCGTTAACGAAATTAAAACGGAAGGCCAATTGCGTTCTGAAGTTCAATTGAACATTAAACGCCTTATGGACATCGGATGTCAGCGCGGAATTCGTCATCGTCTAGGCTTACCACTTCGTGGTCAAAGAACCAAAAACAACTCTCGTACGCGTAAAGGAAAACGTAAGACAGTTGCAAACAAGAAAAAAGCAACTAAATAATAACTAGTTCCCAGTAAAAATGGCAAAAGCAAACCAAAAAAAGAAGAAGAACGTTAAAGTTGATGCTGCCGGAGAAGCGCATATCCAAGCGAGTTTCAATAACATCATCATATCTTTAACAAACAATGCTGGACAAGTGATCTCTTGGTCATCTGCCGGCAAGATGGGCTTCAAAGGTTCTAAAAAGAACACACCTTATGCTGCACAAGTTGCGGCAGAAGATGCATCAAAAGAAGCACACGACTTCGGACTACGTAGAGTGCGTGTTTATGTTAAAGGGCCAGGAGCAGGACGAGAGTCTGCGATCCGTGCACTTCACAACTCAGGCATTGAGGTAACAGAAATCGTTGACGTAACACCAATGCCACACAACGGTTGTCGTCCTCCAAAAAGAAGAAGAGTATAGTATTTTTTAACCAGTGGGCTTATTGTCATCGAAGGAATGCCTTAATTCATGACGCCCACACAATAATCATATAAAATGGCAAGATACACAGGTCCAAAATCAAAAATTGCGCGTCGTTTCCGCGATCCAATTTTTGGTCCAGACAAATCTTTGGACAGAAGAAATTACGGTCCAGGTCAACACGGTCCATCCAAACGAAGAGGTGGCAAGCAATCTGAATACGCAGTTCAATTAGGTGAAAAGCAAAAAGCAAAATACACCTACGGAATTCTAGAGCGCCAGTTCTCCAACATGTTTGAAAAAGCTTCTCGCATGAAAGGCATTACCGGTGAAAACTTATTGCAATTGTGCGAGGCACGCCTCGATAACACAGTTTTCCGCCTTGGTATTGCGCCTACGCGCAGAGGTGCTCGTCAGTTGGTTTCACACAAACACATTACAGTAAACGGTGAAGTGGTAAATATTCCTTCTTACACTTTAAAAATCGGAGACGTCGTTGGCGTTCGCGAAAAATCAAAGTCTTTAGAGGCAATCACAGGCTCACTCACAGCTAGTAATAAAACATTTGATTGGCTTGATTGGGACTCATCAAGCATGAGCGGTAAAGTATTGAATTTACCAGCAAGAGAAATGATCCCAGAAAATATTCGCGAGCAGTTAATCGTCGAATTGTATTCTAAATAACCCTAAGAGATAGAAAATGGCAATATTGGATTTTCAAAAACCTGACAAGGTTATCATGCTCAACTCTGATGATTTCACCGGAGAATTTGAGTTTCGTCCGCTTGAACCGGGCTACGGAATTACCATTGGTAACTCCCTCCGTCGAATTTTACTTTCTTCTTTAGAAGGTTTTGCGATTTCGTCTATTAAAATTCAAGGTGCAGACCACGAATTTACTACCCTAAAAGGTATTGTAGAAGACGTTACTGAAATCGTATTAAACTTGAAACAAGTACGTTTTAAGCGTCAAATCGAAGGAACAGATTCTGAGACAGTAATTGTTTCTGTAAGTAACCAAACACAACTCACTGCTGGCGATCTCGGTAAGTATACAAGTGCTTTCCAGGTTTTGAACCCTGACTTAGTGATTTGTAACATGGAGACATCTGTGAAATTCGAAATGGAACTTACAATTGTCAAAGGCCGCGGTTATGTGCCGGCAGATGAAAACAAATCTGCTAATGCTTCTTTTGGAACGATTAGCATCGACTCTATTTTTACGCCCATTGTTAATGTTCAATACAGCATTGAAAATTATCGCGTTGAGCAAAAGACAGATTACGAAAAATTAGTTTTCAATATCAAAACGGATGGTTCCATTCATCCAAAAGATGCATTAAAAGAAGCGGCAAAGATTCTTATTCATCACTTTATGCTTTTCTCAGATGAGCGCATCACCCTCGATAGCGAAATCAAAGCAGAATCTGAAGAATTTGATGAAACTTCTTTGCACATGCGTCAGCTACTCAAGACAAAATTAGTAGACATGGACCTTTCTGTTCGTGCACTAAATTGCCTCAAAGCTGCAGATGTAGAAACCCTCGGAGACCTCGTATCTTATGCTAAATCTGATTTATTGAAATTCAGAAACTTTGGCAAGAAGTCACTTACTGAGCTTGAAGACCTCGTTGATAGCAAAGGTTTGACTTTCGGTATGAATGTCGCAAAATATAAATTAGACAGAGATTAAGATTTTTAGTCATGAGACACGGAAATAAAATAAATCACCTTAGTAGAAAGACAGGCCACCGCAAAGCAATGCTTCAAAACATGGCATGTTCTTTAATTGAACACAAACGCATCACAACAACTATTGCCAAAGCAAAAACGTTGCGCGTATTCATTGAGCCATTGCTCACCAAGTCAAAAAGTGACTCTACCCACTCCCGTCGTATCGTTTTCTCTTACCTACAAAGTAAGGATGCCGTGACAGAGTTGTTCAGAGAAGTTGCTCCAAAAATTGCAACACGCGACGGCGGTTACACGCGCATTATTCGCACCGGTTACCGTTTGGGTGACAACGCTGAAATGTGTATGATCGAACTCGTAGATTTCAACGAACTATACAGCAACAACGCAACCAAGAAAACAACACGTCGTTCACGTCGTGGTGGTAAAGCAAACGAAGGTGTTGCAGCCGTAACGTCCGAAGAAACATCAGTTGCTGAAGAAGTGGTTGAAGAAACACCAGTTGCAGAAGTGGTTGAAGAAACACCAGCTGCTGAAGTTGTTGAAGAAACACCAGTTGTTGAAGTAGTAGAAGAATCACCAGCTGTTGAAGCTGTTGAAGAAGTACCTACTGCAGAATCAACAGAAGAAGCAGACACTGCTACTGAAGAAGAGAAAACTGAAGAATAAATTGACACAATGTTGATAAAAAAGGCGGACAGTGTCCGCCTTTTTTGTTTTTATGTCCCTCCTATTTTAACAAAGTCCGTAATTTTGGAGAAAATTAATAAATGCAACAAAATCAAGAAGCCATTCTTCTACTAGCAGATGGCACGGTGTTCAAAGGTATTGCCATTGGCAAGATCGGAACCACCGGAGGTGAAATCGCCTTTAATACCGGCATGACTGGTTATCAAGAAGTATTTACAGACCCTTCCTACCTTGGTCAATTACTCATTATGACCACTGCCCATATTGGGAATTACGGCGTACATGAAGCTGAAATTGAGTCTGATTCAATCAAAATTGCGGGGCTCATTACTAAAAAGTTCTCCAATGGGTATTCAAGAGTTGCTTCTGTAGAGTCACTGCAATCATTATTAGAAAGAAACCATACTGTTGGGATCTCAGATATCGACACTAGGGCTTTGGTTCGTCACATCCGAAATAAAGGGGCCATGAACGCCATTATTTCTTCTGAAATTCTGGATGTTACCCTGCTCACAGAAAAATTAAAAGAGATTCCTTCAATGGAAGGATTAGAACTATCCTCGCGCGTTAGCACCAAAGCTGCCTATGAGGTGAGCCCTGAGCAACCTAAATACCGTGTATCTCTTATAGATTTTGGCGTTAAAAAGAATATTGTCAGATGCTTGGTAGAAAGGGGTTGTCATGTAAAAGTATTTCCGATGAACACCACCAAAGCCGAATTAGATGCTTTTGCACCCGACGGCTATATGCTTTCCAATGGCCCTGGCGACCCATCAGTCATGACGGATAGTATTTCACTTGTCAAAGAGATCGCTGCAGATCACAAACCGGTTTTTGGCATCTGCTTGGGCCATCAAATACTAGGCTTGAGCCAAGGCTTGAGTACCATCAAAATGTTTAATGGCCACAGAGGTATTAATCATCCCATCTTAAATTTACAAACAGGTAAAGGTGAAATTACTTCCCAAAATCATGGCTTTGTCATTTCTAAGGAAAGTATCGCTACACAGCCAAATATTGAAGTGACACACGAGCACCTCAACGACAAAACTGTTGCGGGTATTGCAATAAAAAACAAACCCATATTCTCGGTACAATACCACCCTGAAGCCTCTGCGGGTCCTCACGATTCACGCTATCTTTTCGATAATTTTATTGCTAACATGCACCAATACCAACAAAAATGAGTTTTATAGCCTCCATTCACGCACGCCAAATTTTAGATTCTCGTGGTAACCCTACCATTGAAGTCGATGTACTCACTGAAAATGGGGTACTCGGACGCGCGGCAGTACCCTCTGGTGCTTCAACGGGTATTCACGAAGCAGTAGAGCTCCGCGATGGCGATCAAACGAAATACTTAGGCAAAGGCGTACTCAAAGCCGTAGAAAACGTCAACACGACCATTCAAAATGCTTTGCTAGGCATGGATGTTTTCGAACAAAAAAAAATAGACTATCTCCTCCTTGCTTTAGACAACACACCTAACAAATCAAATTTAGGCGCAAATGCCATTCTCGGAACTTCTTTGGCAGTAGCGAAAGCGGCAGCAGCAGAGGCAGGGCTCAGTTTGTTCCAATATATTGGTGGTGTAGGCGCAGTTACAATGCCGGTTCCCATGATGAACATCCTCAATGGTGGCTCACACGCAGATAACCTCATCGATATCCAAGAATTTATGGTCATGCCACTTGGTGCTTCCAGTTTTTCAGAAGGCTTGCGTTGGGGCACTGAAGTATTTCATCACCTCAAAGCAGTACTCAAAGCAAGAGGAATGTCTACAAATGTTGGTGATGAAGGCGGTTTTGCACCGAGCCTTGGTTCCAACGAAGAAGCACTTGAAGTTGTGATGGAAGCCATTCAAAAAGCTGGATTCACACCAGGAAAAGACATGTTCATTGCCCTCGATGCAGCGGCATCCGAATTTTACGACGATGCCACGGGTAAATACAATTTTGCTTCTACTGGAGAGTCAAGAAATTCAGAAGAAATGGTAGCCTTCTGGGCAGATTGGTGCGCTCGTTACCCCATCATCTCCATAGAAGATGGTCTTGCCGAAGACGACTGGGCAGGTTGGAAACTAGCCACAGAAAAACTTGGCCATCAAATTCAATTAGTTGGCGATGACCTTTTTGTAACAAATACAAAAAGGCTACAACAAGGAATCAATCAAGGCGTTGCCAATTCAATCCTTGTTAAAGTCAATCAAATTGGCACCCTTACCGAAACAATAGAAGCTGTCCAACTCGCAACGCGCAATGGCTATACTTCTGTCATGAGCCACCGCAGCGGCGAAACCGAAGACAACACAATTGCCGACCTCGCTGTAGCACTCAACTGCGGGCAAATCAAAACAGGATCTGCCTCCCGTTCTGACCGCATGGCCAAATACAACCAATTGTTGCGCATCGAAGAAGAACTCGAGGAAGCAGCTGTTTACCCGGGTCTAAACTTTAAGTATATCCGTTAGTTGGCGCGCTTCAATCTACGGGTTTACGCCTTAATAACCAACGAATTCAACGAAATTCTAATTGCTGACGAATACCGACACGGTCAATTTTTCAGTAAATTTCCTGGAGGAGGGGTCGAGGCAAAAGAAGGCATCAAAGAAGCGCTATTCCGGGAATTAAAGGAAGAGCTCCAACTAGAAATTGAAGCTGCTGACTTCTTTTATTTCAATGAGTTTTATCAGGCCTCGGCATTTGACGAAAGTAATTTGGTTGCCTTTTATTATCGTGTTTCAGTCGATAAAAATCAGATCGCTATTTCGAATTCAATATATCAAATTCCGTTTTTTATCGAACAAGAAAAGCAACGATGGGTATCGTTGAACTCAATGCGTAAGGAGCACCTCACTTTTCCTATTGATCAGTTGGTATTGGAGAAACTACTTAAGCTAATAATTGATCATACAACGCAATAAACTTACTTTGATTGACCTTCTTTGTTGCTCTTTGTTCAATAATTTGGTTGTTGAGACGCTGTACTTTTTTAATATCGAGAGTTTGAGCAAGTGCTAAATCATTCGATAAATCGCCAGAGGTAATGAGGCCGTTTTTACCATGTTCAATCCATTCCCGGTTGGCAGGTAAGTCAGAAACTATTGGAATGCAACCATACGCCATTGCTTCTAGCAAACTAATGGAGGTGCCATCCGTTGTTGGGATTGAGATATAAATCTGAGCATTTAAATAATTGCGTTGGTTCGCTTCACCAGCCTGAAAACCCAAAAATGCATAGCTATCTACCGGTAAATTTTGTTTCGCTAGTTCTTGAAGTTTTGTTGTTTGACTACCTGACGCTGCGAGTTGCAAAACCCAACCTGGATTTTTAGTTAAGAAAGTTTTGGCTTGTAGAATAATTTGATCAATTTGATATAAAGGTTCATGCATCCGGTTAGAGTAAATCAAATTTGCTCTTTCCGTTGATGTGTCAGTAGTACTAAGTTCTACCCCAAAATTTGCGATCAGAACTTCTTTATGGCCAATTAATTGCTGAATGGCTGTGGCCATGTATCCTGCATCAGCTGTGATTTCTTTGGCACTTTTCAAAATGTATTTGACCATCCAGCGGTGTAAGATACTTTTGTGCGGCAATGTCAATACGTCACTGCCCCAAGTGGTGAGGGCCATAGGAACTTTACTTTGGTTGGCTAATGCCGTCACGAATCCGTATGCATTGGCTTGGTGAACATGAATGAGGTCAGGTTGAAAACTGCGAATAACTTTGCGCAAAGCTTTTACATTGCGAATTAGTGCAATTGGGCTTTTGAATTCAAATTGGAGTAACCTACTGGTACACGCATCAAACTCAAAATCAGAAACCACTAAAATTAAAGCAAAATGTTTAGAAATCAGGTTGTAATAATTCAAGAGATGCACATTGCCTTTACTCCCACCAATTAATAAAAGTTTTTTAGACGTCATTGAATATATTGTTGAAAGAGGTTTGGCTCAAATTGTTTACTCCTTTGCCCATGCGTTATAATACGCCTGGAGTTCAGGATGTTGCTCTAGAAGAATGGTGTCTTTGGTGCGGGTATCTCCGACCACTTGAGCCGGGTTGCCTGCAATGATGGCAAAATCAGGGAATTCACCTCGTACATAACTGTAGGCAGCAACTATAGAACCTTTCCCTATTTTGGTGCCCGGCATAATGGTTGCATACGGCCCAACAAAAGTGTATTTTCCGATATGGATTGGGCCACGGTCATAAATTGCTTTATCAACAATTGCATACTGCCTTCCGTAAATACGAATGGCTGTATGACTTGAGTGGGTCGTTAAATTTACAAAAGTCGTAAGTTGGCAACCTTCTTCTATTGTAATTCCATTACTTGCTTCGAGGATGTTGTAGTGCCCGATATAGACGTTTTCACCTAAATACAAATGCTGTGGGTGGTCAATGTAAGTGGTGTTTGAGATGCGAGTTTGTGCTATATATTTACCATTAAAGTCGGTTATCTTGCCATACATAGCCGGACGAAACAACAAAAAAAAGCGTCTAAGAACTTTATGTATGAACCTTGGTCTTGCGAGCATTGAAAATCTATTTATGGCTTGTGTTTTACTTCTTGAAATTCGCTGCTACCACTAAGTCTTTAGTGCCATGGGTCCAAGAATAGAAACCTTCGCCTGACTTCACTCCTTTTTTACCCGCCATGACCATATTGACCAAAAGTGGACAAGGTGCATATTTTGGATTGCCAAAACCGTCGTGTAATACTTCCAAGATAGCCAAACACACATCTAGACCAATGAAATCGGCTAATTGAAGTGGGCCCATAGGATGTGCCATTCCTAATTTCATGACAGTGTCTATTTCTTCGACTCCTGCAACGCCTTCAAATAAAGTATAAATTGCTTCGTTGATCATCGGCATTAAAATGCGATTGGCTACAAAGCCAGGGTAATCATTGACCTCAACCGGAACTTTTGACAAACTGCGCGATGTTTCCATAATGAGTTGGGTCACTTCATCAGAAGTTGAGTATCCGCGGATAATTTCCACCAGTTTCATGACCGGAACCGGATTCATGAAGTGCATGCCAATTACTTTATCGGGTCGTGTGGTAACCGCTGCAATTTTCGTAATAGAGATGGAAGAAGTATTGGTGGCAAGAATGACATCTGATTGCGTAAGTGCATCTAAATCTTTAAAAATTTTAAGTTTGAGATCCACGTTTTCTGTAGCAGCCTCTACAACCAATTCTACTCCATTTACGCCTTCAGCCATGTTAGCAAACGTAGTTAGGTTTTGTAGGGTTTGTGCCTTTTGCGCTTCGGTTAGTCCTCCTTTGGCCACTTGGCGGTCCAGGTTTTTGCCTATTGTTGCCACAGCACGCTCGAGCGCGGCTTCAGATACATCGATAAGATTAACTTGATATCCAAATTGTGCAAAGACATGCGCGATGCCATTGCCCATTGTACCTGCTCCGATTACTGCTACGTTTTTCATTTTACAATTAGTTTGCACAAATATAGTGCTCCTCGCTAATTTGCGCTAAAAATGCAGACATTTTGATTTGATTATCTTTGTAGGGATAGCCCTTTTATGTACACGCGCCTACGTCAATATATTTTTAACTCCGGACTACTTCGCAATTCAGCGACGCTGATTGCCGGCACGTTACTCGCTCAACTCATCCCGATACTTTTTCAGCCTTTACTACGCCGTATGTTTAGTGCCGAAGAATTCGGAAACGCTGCGCTATATATTACGGCTGTAGGTATGCTCGTGGCAATTGCAAATCTTAAATACGACAGCGCAATAGTACTACCCAAGGAAGATCAGACAGCACATGAACTCATGAGTGGTGGAGTATTGATCAGCGGTGCACTTTCAATTATAATTTGGCTGCTTATTTTGATGAATGAAGGCTATATCGTTAAAAGATTCGAACTTGATGTTGCTACTGCATGGTACTTACACTTGTTGCCTTTAAGTGTTTTTCTAGTCAGTAGTTTTCAATGCTTCAATTATTACCTCATCCGCAAAAAGGCCTTTAAAGATTCAGGCAAAAATAAGGTTTATCGACGCGGTATAGAGGCGCTTACCCAAACGAGCAGTGGCTATTTCAAAATAGGAAGTGGATTACTGCTGGGGAATCTAATTGGCGATTTCGTGAATTTTATCGGGGGTTACCTGCAGGCCGCTAAAAAGGGATTTTCGTTTTCTTTTGAACTGAAAAAAATCTTACCAACCCTAAAGCAATACTGGCAATTTCCGGTGTATCAAGCCCTGCCGTCTCTACTCAACACCATCAGTTTAACGCTTCCAGTTTTCATTGTGAATGCCGCCTTTGGAAAGGCCCAAACCGGGCAATTCGACCTCAGCCGACTTGTGCTGTCTTTACCGATGGCGCTCATATCTATTGCACTCTCGCAAGTTTATCTTCAACATCAAGCGGAGAAAATCAGAAATAAGCAGGACATCAAAACAGATTTTAAGAAGGTGAGTTGGGGTCTACTTTTACTTAGTCTACCTTTTGCCCTGGTCTTGTTTTTCTTCGCAACACCGCTCTTCGCTTTTGTTTTTGGACACGAATGGCAACTAGCAGGTCAATTAACAGCCATCCTTATTTTTGGACAGACACTAAAATTTATAGTTTCGCCCCTCAGCTCGACACTTATTGCGCTACAAGAAGTGCGCTACAGTGCCATATGGCAAATACTTTACTTTGCAGTCATGATTTGGCTCTTTTTGCAACCCGGTGCATCTATCGAAGATTTCACCATTCGCTATTGTTTGATAGACTTAGTTGCTTACAGTCTTTATTTTGGCCTGATTTACTCGCGCATTCAGTACTACGAAAAACAGCAGCGATGAAACAACTCAGTGCATTTATTCAGGTCCATCCCTACTTCAGTAGCTATTTGTTTGTTTATGGGCTGCTTCAAATAGGATTGTTCAACACTTCGGGCTATACGTTTGCTGCTCCCTTATTTTTTCTTTTTTTCTTACCTTTTCTTCTTTTCTATTTCGGGCTCCCTTTTCAAAAGCTCAAGGTCAACATGCCTTCATTTAACCATCCCAATTTAGCATGGATATTGCTTGGCTTAGGTGGGCTCGTTGCTATCCTTCATTTGATATGGCTTGGCAAAATTCCGTTTATGGAGGCTTGGCAAACACGTCAATTATCAGAGGCTAACCTTATTAGAAAAATAGGTTCTGCTAGTTTGCCCAAGTGGCTACATTATGCCAGTACGTGGTCTGTTAGGGCTATCCTTCCAGCAAGTGCGTTGTTCTTTCTCATCAAAAAAAACAAAATTGGTTTTACCTTGAGCTTAAATGTAGGGGTTTTATATGGCTTAGCCCTCTTGCAAAAAAGTTTGGTGTTGTGGGTGAGCATTCCGATTTTAGTCTATTTTCTTACGCAACGCCAATGGATACGCGCCCTTTTGATGAGCGGCTTGACAGGACTTTTATTCGTATTAGCCATTTTTGCCAATAACCCACAATTACATGGGGGCGTCAATGATTTGAAAATACAAACGCCAACAGAACGAAAGTCAAGCCAGGTTTCGGAAGGTTTATTCAAACGCATTTTTATGGTGCCTGGCAAAACCCTGAGTATGTGGTTCAGTCATGTACCCAAAGACAAACCATTTTTGTACGGCCGAGACTTTGGCCTCTACACCAAACTTACGGGACAAAAAACAGCCGACTACAACCTCGAACTCTATCCTCTCTTCTATCCTGCATACGCCAAGCAAGGTGTCAAAGGCAGCGTCAATACGGCGCATTTCATGCGGTCATATGCAAATTTTGGTTGGTGGAGCTTACCATTCTCGGCGGCACTGCTGGCTTTCTTTTTTCAGCTTTTAAACATTGTTCATAGGAAAACACAAGGTGCGTTGGCATTTTGTCTACAAATTTTCCCGCTACTTTTACTGAGTTCAGGATCCTTACTCACTTTGCTTTTTAGTGGTGGTTGGGGTCTGATCATTTTGCTACTGTTTTTCAGCCCAAAAATGCATACCACTGATGTCTAAACGCCTACGCATTTGTCACCTGACCAGCGTTCATCTTGATGGCGATATCCGTATCTTTCACAAGATGGCCAAAACCATGGCGCAAGACTTTGAAGTCCATGTAGTGGTGCCAAATACCACTTCTCGAATTCAAGAAGGTGTAAACATCCATAGTTTTGCTGCGCAAACACAAAATCGACGGATTCGAATGAAACATACAGTCGATGAAGTCTTAGAAGTAGCCTTGCGCATCAGCGCAGATATTTACCAACTGCACGACCCAGAGCTATTGCGGATTGCGCCAAAACTAAAAAGGCAAGGTGCTAAAGTTGTATTTGACTCACATGAAGATGTACCTAAACAAATTATGGATAAGTTTTGGATTCCATTGGTGCTCCGAAAATTGATTTCTTTTGCCTATAAGCAGTATGAAAAACGCCATGTAAAAAAACTAGATGGGATTATTTCTGTGACTCCAGGCATTTGCGCGCGTTTTGCCAAAAGTCATCAGAAAGTAGCGTTGGTTCGCAATTTTCCAATACTTTCTGAATTCCCCGCCCCGCAATGGCAGCAAAAAAATATTAGAAACATCTGTTATATCGGAGGCCTGTATGAATCACGTGGCATTAGAGAAGTAGTTTTAGCAATGGAAAAAGTAGATGCGCAGCTGCACCTTGCAGGTACCTTTGACGACCCGTTGCTACTTGCTGAACTTGAATGCACGCATGCTTGGCAAAAAGTAAAATTCCACGGGCAAGTTGGACGAACTGAAATCCAGGATATCCTTAGTAAATGTACAATTGGCCTTGTTACGCTACATCCAACACCGAGTTACAAAGAAGCCTATCCCATTAAAATGTTTGAATATTTGGCTGCAGGGTGTGCGGTTGTTGCGAGTGATTTCCCGTTGTACAAATCCTTATTATTTGGTAGTCAGTGTGCACATTTTGTAGACCCACAGGACACCTCTGAAATTGCGCGCGTTTTGCGAGAATTAACAGCTGACCCCCAACAAACATTAGCCATGGCTAAAGCTGCAAGAAGCTGCTTTGAGGAAAAGTACAGTTGGGAAAACGAAGTCAAAACACTTCACGAATTTTATTTATCGCTATAAATGTCGGGGATAGAGAAGATATTCAGAATTACACTCATCGTATTTTGCGGTGCCTGGCTGCTTTGGAAACCCTTGGCAGGTCCTTTGCTGATTTTCCTTTTAGTATTAAGTGTGATTGGTCGTTTTCGGAAAATCAATCAATTTCGCTTACAAAAAAACCAGCTATTTTGGCTGGTGCTTTTTATCTTCTACGGGTGTTCCTTGTTTTGGTCTTCGCAACCAGATTTCCCAGCTCTCGAGAGAAAACTCGCCTTCCTTGCCCTTCCTATTCTCGTTGGGTTTAAGTGGCAAAAACCGCTTCCATTGGCGCATATGTGGCTTAGTCATATAATCGCTTGTATTCTTTTAATCGTTATCGCCTACTATGACGCAATTATGTGTCAAATGACGCTGGGTAACAGCGTGCGTTGCTTCAGCACCACTTACTTTTCACAAGTACACCACCCGTCCTATTTTTCGGCTTTTCTAATTTTTAGTATCATAGGCCTTTTGTTGCGCAGAGTGGCTTGGTTCTTATCAAAGCCACGTTGGCTCTCTTGGTTATTGATAGCCATATTTTCTGCCATGCACCTGCACCTCGGATCACTTGCGGGCATTATGAGTTTAGCACTGGTTTTCATGATCTATACAAGTTGGCAATTTTCTAAGAAAATTGGATGGACAAAAAGTTTAGTCATTGGGTGCAGCACATTGTTAGTTGGTGTCTTGCTGGCCTTACAAAGTCAAGAAATTAAGGCAGATGCGCAAAACGCTTGGCACTTCACGAAAAGTTATCTGAGTAATCCGACCAAATTCATCAAAGGACGAACAGAACCCCTTCAAGGCAATGAAGTTAGATTATTACTTTGGACCGCAAGTTATCAAATTGGCGTTGCACATCCGTTTGGTCTAGGCCTCGGCGGGTTAGAACCCAAATTGATGCAAAAGTTAGAGCAGTGGGGTTATGCTGAACAAGCCAAAAAAGAATTCAACCCACACAATCAATATTTGCAAATTTGGAATGAGCTCGGATGGATTGGCCTTTTTCTATTTCTTGCCACCATCATTTCTTTGGGTCTATTTTTTTATCGCGAGCTAGCGTTAAGTTCACTACTTGTACTTGGAATATTCATGGTTTTTTGTCTTTTTGAAAGCATGCTTCAACGAGAATCAGGAATTGTGTTTTTCATCTGTTGGCTACTCTTGTTATCGGCACAACCCATCAAAAAAACATCATGAGAATTCTCATTTTAACCCAATACTATCCACCCGAAATTGGTGCGCCACAAAATAGATTACACGAACTTGCAGTACGTTTAAAATCGAATGGGGTTCATGTAGAAGTATTGACTGCGTTACCCAATTACCCTCAAATGAAGATCATGCAAGGGTATGAAAAAAGAAAAAATAGAGAAGAAATCATTGATGGCATAGAGGTACATCGGTCATGGATTTACGTCTCTCTATCCAAAGGAATATTAGCTCGGCTACTTACATATTTTAGTTTCGTTTGGTCCGCTTATTGGCGCGGACGTCAAATGAATTCCTTTGATTTCTTAATGGTAGAAAGCCCACCGTTATTTTTGGGCTACACTGCAATGGCCTTATCTAGAAAGCTAAAAGCAAAACTTATTTTTAACGTTTCTGATTTGTGGCCAGAAAGTGCAGAAAAACTAGATATTGTTCAAAATCAACTTTTTTTAAAATTAGCCTATAAACTTGAAGCGCAATGTTACAAAAGCGCTTCACTCATTACAGGGCAAACCCAAGGAATTGTTACTGATATTTCAAGTCGCTTTCCTTCTAAAGAAGTGTATTGGTTACCTAATGGCGTCAATATCGATTTTTACAACCCGAATCATATTGATGAAGGAGATTTTAGAAATAAACATGGATTTTCAACTTCAGCTATTTTGTTTTTTTACGGTGGCATTTTAGGCCATGCCCAAGGTCTTGAAGTCATTTTGAATGCCGCTAATTTACTATTCGAACAAACCAACATTCATTTTATTATTCAAGGGTCTGGCCCGGAAAAGGAAAAACTACAGGCCTTAAAAGAGGCCCATCAATTGAAAAATGTACACTTTCTGGAACCTGTTGCCAAAAAAGACATGCCGCAAATTCTCAAAGCAATTGATGTAGCTTTAGTACCTTTAAAAAAAATACCACTCTTTGAAGGTGCAATTCCTTCAAAAGTTTTTGAGGCGCTGGCCATGGAAGTTCCTTTACTGTTGGGTGTAGATGGCGAGGCAAGGCTTCATTTTATTGACAATGCGGAGGCTGGTTGGTTCTTTGAGCCTGAAAACCACACCGCACTGGCCGATGCCATTAAAGTGTTGATTCAAGATCCAGAAAACATCAAAATTGCCGGGCAAAAAGGCCGAAAATATGTAAGTGCGCATTTCAATCGTGACCAAATTGCCTCCTCATTTTATAAACAACTCAACATTCTTTCATGATTCCATTTTCACCTCCTCGTATTGACCAAGCCGTAATTAACGAAGTTACTGCTGCCCTCCAAAGCGGTTGGATCACAACTGGGCCACGCACCAAAAAGTTTGAGAAAGAAATTAGTGCCTATTGTGGCGCCAAAACAACCATTGCCGTGAGTTCTTGGACAACCGGCATGGAAGTGCTGTTGCGCTGGTGGGGAGTTGGGCCTGGTGACGAAGTCATTATTCCGGTCTATACCTATTGTGCGAGTGCCAACGTTGTCATTCATACTGGAGCAACTCCAGTTTTTGTTGATATCAATGACGCAGATTTTAATCTTTCAATAAGTGCTATTGCAGCAAAAATTACAAGTAAGACCAAAGTCATTATGCCCGTAGACCTTGGTGGCTTTCCCTGCGATTACACGGCACTTTTTCGGCTCGTTGAAGAGAAAAAGCACTTGTTTGAATCCAATTCAGCTGAACAAGCACAACTTGGACGCATTTTAATTGCAGCCGATGCCGCGCATAGTTTTGGTGCTTCATACAATAACAAACGCATAGGAAGTGTTGCCGATATTACCGTTTTTTCTTTTCATGCCGTAAAAAACCTCACTACCGCAGAAGGAGGCGCAATAAGTTTCAATCTTCCGGACAATTTTGACCACGAAGAAATCTACAAAACTTTTAACATCAAAATATTACATGGCCAATCTAAAGATGCCTTGGCAAAAACCCAAAAAGGCGCTTGGCGCTACGATGTTTTGGAACCAGGCTATAAATGCAACATGACCGATATTCAGGCAGCGATCGGCTTAATTGAACTTGAACGCTACCAAGAAAATTTAGACCGACGCAAGGTTATTTTTGCCGCCTACGATAAAGCATTCGCCCCATTCGCATGGGCTATTACTCCAATTTATCAAACCGAACAAAAGCAAAGTTCTTACCACCTCTATCAACTGCGCATTCACAATTGTACAGAAGCACAACGCGATGCCATCATTCAAGAAATTTTTGAGCACGACGTTGCGGTAAATGTTCATTTTCAGCCCTTACCCCTGCTCACCGCCTATCGCAATTTAGGCTACAAAATGACTGATTTTCCACGGGCCTACACCCACTACTCCACTGAAATTTCGTTACCTGTATACTATGATCTCCATGATGAACAAGTGCAAACCGTTATTGAAGCGGTCATTGCTTCGGTTGAAAAAATAGTGGGACAACTAAATTGAATTGAAAACTTGAAGGTTAGATCCAAAATATTGCGAAACAAAAATTTTTCCATGACTAAATTTTTTCTATTTCTCATTTCATTTCTGCTATTACCTACTTTTTATTATGCCCAGGATTGGCCAATTAAAGGAACGCCTGCTTGGCCCAATGATAAAGACTTCAACGATACCTGCGAAGTCATTCCTTTTGGTGTTGACTTTGGCTTTTGTTCTATGGCTCTTGGTTGGGCATTAACAGACTCGGGTTGTGTGGTGCTGTCGGGTTGCGGCTGGATTGGCAGTGATGGAATCAATTACGAGAATTCTTTTTTCAGTTCTTCATATGAGTGCAATAGCGCCTGTTTGCAAGACACCGTTGTCTTTTTAAGTTGTATTGATTCTGCTTTGATCGACCTTCAAGTGCTATGTCCTGGCGTCATTGATCCCGTTTGCGGCTGCGACTCCGTCACTTATCAAAATTCATGTTTCGCCACGAATTATTATGGCGTTAGTTCATTTTATCCTGGCGAATGCGTCACGAGTAAAGTACAAGCCATAGCAAATGACCCCATTCTTGTATATCCAAATCCAAGCAGTGGGGTGTTTAGTTTGAAGCCGCTTCAGTTGGGAAAAATACTTCGGTTTTATAATGTCTATGGGCAACTGATTTTATCCACTGAAGTACAAGCCATTGAAATGAAATTTAACCTTGAACAGCTACCCAAAGGATGCTACTTATTCACAATTGACAACCGAATGAGTCAGAAATTACTGATAGAGTAGTCATTTAATTTCCAAAAAGCACCAGACTCCGTAGAACTACTGTAGCAAAGCCGCGCGCTTCTGATGAACTTTGAAAAAATCAAGGTTCATTATGTTTATCAAAACTTACTCCAGTGCTGTTTTTGGCATCAGCGCCACCACCATTCAAGTCGAAGTCAATATCGATATCGGGATCAACTTTCACTTAGTTGGCCTCCCCGACATCGCTGTCAGAGAAAGCCACCAACGAATCAAAGCCGCTTTTCGCAACAACAAGCTCCATTTCCCCGGTAAAGAAGTCACCATCAATTTGTCTCCAGCCGACATCCGCAAAGAAGGGTCGGTTTTTGACCTTCCCATTGCAATCGGTATTCTTGCCGTGACCAAACAAGTCAAAGATACGCGCCTCGCAGAACTGCTGTTGCTCGGTGAGCTCTCTCTCGATGGCAGCATTCAACGCACCAAAGGAATTCTAGCCATTGCCTTACAAGCCAAAATAGAGGGCTTCAAAGGCCTTATTGTTCCCATAGAAAACGCGGCAGAGGCTGCAATAGTAGACGGTTTAGAAATATATGGCGTTCAAAATATTCAAGAAGTGATTGACTTACTAAATGGCAAAGGATCGCTTCAAAAAACCCCAACAATCAAGCCCGAAGAATTCGAACAACTAGCGACCCAAACGACATTAGACTTCGCCGAGGTAAAAGGCCAGTTACACGTCAAGCGTGCCTTTGAAATTGCTGCAGCAGGTGCACATAATCTTATTTTAGTTGGACCACCTGGCGCTGGCAAATCCATGCTAGCAAAAAGGCTGCCCTCTATTTTGCCACCAATGTCGTTAAACGAAGCGCTGGAAACCACAAAAATTCATAGCGTTGCTGGTAAAAAACGCAGTACTGGAATTGTAATGCACAGGCCGTTCCGAAAACCCCATCATACCATTTCAGATGTCGGCCTTATCGGCGGAGGTAGTTATCCGCAACCCGGAGAAATTTCTCTGGCCCACAACGGGGTTTTATTTTTAGATGAACTCCCGGAGTATAAAAGGCATGTATTAGAAGTCTTAAGACAACCCTTAGAAGACCGCTCCGTGAATATCTCGCGGGCACGTTTTTCGATAGACTACCCAGCCAATTTCATGTTGGTTGCGGCCATGAACCCTTGCCCTTGCGGTTTTCTAAACCATCCTGAAAAGGCATGCGGCTGTCATCCCAATGCCGTACTGCGCTATCTCCAGCGCGTTTCTGGACCCTTATTAGACCGCATCGATATGCATATAGAAGTGAGCCCGGTAAAGTATACCGAACTCAATCAGAGCAGCGCTGCAGAAAGCAGTCAGGAAATTAGGCTGCGTATTTTAGCAGCCCGAAAAATTCAGCAAGAAAGGTACGCTGCGCAAAGCGGTACCCATGCCAATGCTCAAATGAGCCGGCGCGAGGTGGAACTATACTGTAAACTCTGTACTGATGCGCAAAACATACTACAAATTGCCATGAAAAAATTAGGCTTATCGGCACGCGCCTATGAGCGTATCTTAAAAGTCGCGCGCACCATTGCTGACCTAGAAGGTGCTCCTCAAATTGCAACAACTCACCTCTCTGAGGCCATCCAATATCGAAACCTCGACCGCAGCCAATAAATCAAAACAAATCATTATCTTCGAGGACTCTTATTTGAATCAATGCTCAAACGTATACTCCTTTCGCTGCTCCTTCTGGTTTGCAATGCTTTAGCTGCCCAAGACTACATCATTCGCGGTTTTCTCCACGATGCTTCTAACGGAGAGCCCATTTCCGATGAACGCGTCAAAGTACTCAAAGCCGACAGCACACCCATAGCTGTTGCCTATTCTAATATTTCAGGGTTCTTTTCCATTCCGAAATTAGCCTATGGAAACTACATTCTAAAAATCGATAAAGCAAAGTACGAACGTGCTTTCCTTTCCGTAGAAATGACACCCAATAAAAAAATATACGACGTAGGCTCCTGGAATTTAAATCCAAATACGCTCAATGTACAAGATGTTCGGGTGAGCAATGAGGCAAAGGCTAAAAAACAGCAAATTGGCATGTCTGAAATAAAAATGGACAAACAAGCTGTGGAGCGCATCCCAATGTATGGTGCAGAAAGCGACATTGTAGGTGCCTTGAGTGTTACGCCAGGGGTTATTACCACTGGTGACCAAGGCGGGCAATTGTATGTGCGAGGTGGTACCCCTATCCAAAATAAAACCTTACTAGATGGCATGACCATCTACAATCCTTTTCACTCCATTGGTTTTTATTCCATTTTTGAAACTGAACTCGTTAAATCAGTGGATATCTATACAGGCGGTTTTGAATCTAAATACGGTGGAAGAATCTCGTCTATCATGGACATCACCTACCGAGATGGTAACCGCAGCAAGTTTGCAGGTAAGATCTCCGCATCACCTTTCATGAGTAAGGCTGTTTTGGAGGGTCCTCTTGGTCCAAAAAGCAAAAATGGCTTGTCTTCGGGCTCCTATATGTTCACGGCCAAGCACTCCCTATTAGATTACACTAGTAAGGCACTGTATCCTACAATCAATGATGGCAATGGCCTTCCTTTTAATTTTACAGATTTATACGGCAAAGTCACTTTCAACGGAGAAGGAGGTTCTAAAGTAAGTGTTTTTGGTTTTTCTAATCAAGATTCCGTCCATTACAACGTCGCGGACCTCGACTGGAATGCCGCAGGAGGCGGGCTCAATTTTACGCTAGTGCCCAGTAGTTCACCTATTTTTATCCGTGGCCATGTCAATGGCAGCAACTACGAAACCACCTTTGCAGAAATTGGTCAAGAACCGCGCTATTCAAAAATAGGTGGCTTTGACATGGGTTTTGACTTTACCTTTTTTCAAAAAAATGAAAGCGAGCTCAACTATGGTTTCAACCTTAGTGGATTCAATACACAATTTATCACTTTTAATGAACTCCAAAGAAAGATTGAAGCTAGCAATTTTACTACTGAAATTGGTACGTACATCAACTACCGCTTGGTGCTGCCGCGTTGGGTATATCAAGGTGGCTTACGGATGCAATTGTACGCATCCCTCAATACAGTATCTATAGAGCCGCGCTTTGGTGCCAAATACAATGCCACTGACAATCTTCGCTTCAAATTCTCGGGTGGGCGTTTTTCTCAAAACTTTACTTCTGCATCTTCTGATAAAGATGTTGTGAATTTATTCAACGGTCTTTTATCTGCACCAACCAATGTTCAGGACCAGTTTATCAATGAATTCCAACAGGTATCCGAAATTAAAAATGGTTTACAGTACGCATGGCACGCTATTGCAGGGTTTGAATACGACCTCAATAAATATTGGAATATCAACATAGAAGCTTATTACAAATATTTTGACCAACTGAGCAATATCAACCAAAACAAACTCTATACCGATATCGCACAATTTGAGCTCATCGACGACGTTTTCAAAAAAGATTTTATTATTGAATCCGGACAATCTTATGGAGTTGATGCACTTGTCAAGTATGCCAAAGACCGCATTTTTTTGTGGGCAGTTTATTCTCTTGGTTACAATACCCGTTGGGACGGATTCGATACCTACTTCCCTGTATTTGACCGCCGACACAACGTCAACCTCGTCGGATCCTATGCCTTCGGAAAAGAGAAGAAAACCGAGCTGAATGTCCGCTGGAATTTAGGCTCTGGCTTGCCATTTACACCCACAGCAGGTTACTATCAGCTTGAAAACTTTGGAGAAGGGCTCACCACAGATTACGTAACCAACAATCCAAATAATGTGGCTACGATGCTCGGCACCTTTAATTCTCAACGCTTACCCTATTACCATCGCTTAGATATTACCGTAAAACACAGCATCATTACAAAGAACAAAAATGATTTAGAAATTGTCTTCGGAATCACCAATGTCTATAACCGCAACAACATTTTTTATGTAAACCGCGTGACGAACGAAATCATATATCAATTCCCAGTTTTACCAAGTTTAGGCATCAGCTACAAATTCTAAGTAATGGCACATATTAGGGCTTTTGAAGCAATACGGCCGGTTCGCAGCAAAGTACATTTGGTTGCCACACGCCCTTATTATTCCTACAAAAAAAACGTACTCAAAGCCAAACTTGAAGACAATCCATATACATTTTTGCATATCATCAACCCTGAATTTGGAGCTCAAATCAAAACCAAACCTAATTCAAGGGCACGATTTATTCAGGTCAAACAAAAATTTGAACAATTTAAAGCAGCGGGTATTCTGATCACTGATGTACAGGCCCACCTTTATATTTACCGACAGTCCAAAGACGGCTTTGTAGTCTCCGGTTTTTTTGCAGGGGTGAGTGTTGATGATTACCTCACCGGGAAAATTAAAAAACACGAACAAACTCTTACTTCTAGGGAAGATATTTTTACCAGCTATCTCGATGTTGTCGGTTTCAATGCAGAACCTGTATTGCTCACCTATGAAGGTCAGAAACCCATTCAAGCTATACTCGACACCTATCTTTTAACGAGGCCGGAATATGAATTCACTACAACTGACCGCATTACGCATGAAGTATGGGTACTCAACCCAACAGATGCTGCATACATCTGTTCTGCTTTTGAAAAAGTACCTGCATTGTATATTGCAGATGGGCATCACCGCTGTGCATCCTCGGCTCGTTACACTCAACAATTGAGAGAAAAAGGAGAAAACTATCAAACAGCTGCTGATTTCTTTCTTGGCTATTTAGTAGATGAAAACGACGTACAAATTGCGGCTTTCCACCGCCTACTCAGATCGACCAACGGGCTAGACCTCAAAGGTCTCATTGCAATTTTAGCCAACGAAGGCACGGTCGAAACCATGGCGTCTGCCTTACTACCAGAAAAAAAACACGACATCCATATCTACATGGATAGCACTTGGCTTAAATTTAGACCTAATCTGCATTTTATAAATGACCAAGATCCTGTTGAACAACTCGACGCTTTTATCTTGTCCGATCTCATTCTCAAACCAATTTTTGGCATAACTGACCTCAAAACAACCGAGCAGCTGGAGTTCTTGCCAGGTATTGAACCCATCGAAAAAATTATTGAATACGTCGATACAAAAAAATTTGAAGTTGCCTTCTTATTGCATCCGGCGCGTATCTCCGACATTAAAAAAGTAGCCGATGCCGGTATGAATATGCCACCAAAATCGACTTGGGTAGAACCCAAACTCCGAAGTGGGCTCACCATCTATTCACTAACTACATGATCCAAACACAACTCAAGCAAGTACAAGCGCAGCTCCTTGAACACGTCGTGCTCATTGCCGTTTCAAAAACCAAACCAATCGCCGACCTTCAAGCTGCATACGATGCAGGGCAGAGACACTTCGGTGAGAATAAAGTTCAAGAAATGGTAGAAAAAGCACAGCTTCTCCCCAATGACATCCATTGGCATTTAATTGGGCATCTCCAAACCAATAAGGTGAAGTATATGGCTGGCTTTGTGCATCTTATTCATGGTGTAGACTCTTTAAAACTACTGCTCGAAATTAATAAACAAGCTAAAAAAGTAAATAGAATCCAGGATATCTTACTGCAGTTTTATATCGCTCAAGAAGATACCAAATTTGGACTTGATATCTCTGAAGCTCAAGAAATACTCAATTCAATCGAGTTTCAACAACTCAAGCATGTCAGGGTATGTGGAGTCATGGGTATGGCCAGTAATACCTCAAATGAAAAGCAAGTAGCAAGTGAATTTCGCATCCTAAAGCAAATTTTTGATGAACTCAAAACTAAATATTTCCCGAAGCAAGATACTTTCAAGGAAATATCGATGGGCATGAGTGGAGATTACCAATTGGCCATTGCTAATGGAAGCACAATGGTAAGGGTTGGAAGTAAAATCTTTGGGGGGCGTTAAACATCGAAGATTAAAGAAGAAAAAACCTCTTTTCGAAGGTGTTTTTGCGCAAGTGCCTGGATTTCCTGTGAAGTGATTTTATCAATAGCCTGATGCATCTCAGCGATCGTATCAATTTGTCCGAACGCTAACATGCTTTTACCCAGACCTTGCATCAGACCTGAATTGACGTCCATTCCCAACGCTAAATGCCCCTTGTACTGACGTTTTGCTTGCAACAATTGACTCGCACTCAGGGTTTTTTCTCTCAACTTGTCAAGTTCTTTGTCAATTAAGGTTAAGGTTTTATTGACATTCTTGGGCTCTGATCCGAAGTAAATTTGCCAATAACCAGTATCGGCAAAAGTATGGTAATTTGCTTCTATAGAATAGGCATAACCATAGCGTTCCCTGACAGATAAATTAAGTCTGGAATTGAGTGCAGGCCCTCCCAAAATATTGATAAGCAAGGACATAGCAACGCGCTCGTCATCGTGGTAACTTGGTGCCAAACCACCCAAAACAGCATGAGCTTGGTAGTTGGCCTCCTTTACTACTTCGTTGAATGGCGTTGTAAAGGTAAACGGCTGTGGAACGGAGCGCTCGGCTGTCAGTGGCATTTGCGAAAGTGCTGTCTCCAGTGCTGCCTTAAGCCTTGCAAGCGGAACATTACCTACAAAAGAAACAACGAGGTTATCAGCAGTAAAATATTTTTGAACATACTGCTGAAGGTCTTGTTGCGTAAATGAAGAAACACTCTCTTTGGTACCAAGGATATTTTGACCTAGTGGATGATTTTCAAAGAGTTTAGCGTCAAAATCATCAAATATTTTATCGGATGGAGAATCCAGGTATGAGTTGATTTCATCGAGAATAACCTCCTTCTCTTTTTCGATTTCCTTTTCTGGAAAAGTAGAATTGATGGAAATATCTGAAAGTAAATCTATAGCTCTTTGGGTGTGTTCTTTAGAAAAAGAAGCATATAAGCACATTTCCTCTTTAGCAGTGTAGGCGTTGAGTTCTCCGCCAACCGCGTCAATCCTTGATAATATGTGTAGTGCGTTTCGCTTTTGCGTTCCTTTGAACAAACAATGTTCTAAGAAATGTGCCAAACCAATTTGATTTGGGCCTTCGTGGCGTGAACCAGCAGCAAAGAAATAGCCGAGGTGTGCTACTTGACTCGGAACCTTTAAATATACAAGACGTGTGCCATTGGCTAGCACTTCACAGATGGGTTGGTAGGCCTTCATTAAGGATTGAGGAGATTAGAATGCCATTCATTTAAATTGCGTGTATAGACACGTCGTTCGTGCAATCGCGATGGTTGACCTTGCCAGAATTCAAGTAAATGTGCATCTAGCGCATACCCCCCCCAATCTGTAGGACGAGGAACAATATCCGGAAATTGTGCATCATAGGATGCAAAGCGTGCGATTAATTCTTGGCGACTACTCAACACTTCTGATTGTTGAGAAGCCCAAGCTCCGAGCTGACTTTCGCGCGGACGAGTTGCAAAATAAGCATCTGAAATGTCCGCAGCGATAGGAGCAACACGACCTTCAATTCTTACTTGACGCATCATTTTTGGCCAAAAAAACAGCAGCGAAGCATTTGCATTTGCATGAAGATCTGTTCCTTTTTTCGATAGGTAATTGGTATAAAAAATAAACTGGTTGTCGAGTAGTTCTTTAAGGTAAAGCACCCGAGCACTTACTTGCAGCTCTGTGTTGCAAGTACTTAACGTACAGGCATTGGCCTCGATTTCTTGGGCGATGACTGCAGCGTCGAACCATTCTGAAAATGCGGCAAATGGATCGGTAGGCAGTAGATTGATCGCCGACGGCAGGTCGAAGTCTGCGTGATTTTCTCTATATGACTGAAGCCACTCGCTCATTATTCGACTGATTCGGTTTCATCTGAAATTTCGGAGTCGTCGAGAAAGACGTCTTCGTCGGTATCGGTACCGGATGCAGAAAAAACTTGGCGGAGTGGTGTATGTATTGTTTCTTCCTCAAATTTTGGGGCCTTTTGCACAGGAGACTGCACGTCTTCTTCACGATAAGGGAAGATTTCGACTATTGGAGAAGCCGTAATAGAAACCACATTGAAATCAATCATGAGTGTGGCTAGGCTTTCTTCAATGCGCTCATAGGCTTCTTTGACCTGAGCTGCACTCACCAAGAAGTTTTGAGAGATGGTCTTGGCTTTTTCACCGTCTTCGTCCATGCGGTCGTAGGTAACCTTGCACTTGAACCATTGTTCTGCATCATCGTATTGGAAGATGTCGTGGAGATCGGTACGGGCAATGCCTGTCACTTGAAATTCTCCGCGAATGCTCGATCCTAATTCTTCGTAGATGCGCGCCTCGGCATCAGTGAAGGTCATGGCGGCAAGTAAATAAGGCTCAGAAACCCTTTTAAACGTTCCGTTTTCGAGTTGTTTGGTGTATTTAACTTTAACGGTAAACCAGCTGTTCATGCAAATCAAATTTGGATTACAAAGATAACACCCTTGATGGAATTAACGCTACTTCGCAAAGCCAAATGGCAATAAGTTTTGAACGGAATCTAAGACAAAAACTTGCCCTGATTGCTGAACAAGTAGTACTTCAATTGGATTTGTTTGCCGCAACTCACTTTCCAACATGACTTGTCTGCAAGAGCCACAAGGAGACAACAAAGCACCAGGCTTCATGAGGTCGCCTTCAGCGGCAACACAAATTTTTAAAATCGGGTCGTTTGGATGGTTGGCACCTGCGTAGAAAAGAGCCACACGTTCAGCGCACAAACCAGACGGAAATGCGATATTTTCTTGATTGTTTCCTTCGATAACAAGACCGCTTTGGAGCAGCACACTAGCACCTACCTGAAATCTAGAATATGGGGCGTAAGCCCTTTTAAGTGCAGCTTGCGCAGCACTTACCAAGAGTTGGTCCTGTGGTGCTAATTCTTGTAAACTAGCAATGATTCGAAAAGAAAAAGTATACTGCTCAGCCATAAAGGTATTTATACGAGACGATGCGCTAAATGTTTCAAGATATTATTTAATAAAGAAACACGAAAACAGGTCTTTTTTCGGTAAATTCGCGTTTTTACATCTAATGGAAACAGACAAATCAAAAGCATCGTATGGCGTAGGCATGAGCATCGCTGAAAGTTTAACCCAACAAGACCTCAACACACTAGACCTCGAGCAGCTGTTGGCCGGTATGCGTGTCATATTTAATGGGGAAACCCCCGCCATTACACCTGAAGAAGCAAACCTTCATATCCAACGTTTTCTAGACGCTCAAAAACAAATGAAATACGAGGTTGTAAAAGGTGCTGGTGAAGCATTTTTGAAGACAAACGCACTTCGTCCGGAAGTCCAAACCACGGAAAGTGGTTTACAATACGAAATATTGACCCCAGGAACAGGAGCACAACCTGGTCCAACTAGCCAAGTAACGGTACACTACCACGGAACCCTCATCGATGGAACGGTCTTCGACAGCTCAATTGAAAGAGGTACGCCTGCCACATTTGGAGTTAGTCAAGTCATACGCGGCTGGACCGAAGCACTACAACTTATGTCCGAAGGAGCAAAATACCGCTTGGCCATTCCACAAGAATTGGCATACGGTGCCAACCCACACCCAGGAGGTGCTATACAACCATATGCAGCACTCATTTTTGATGTCGAACTTATTTCTATCGCCTAAACCCAGCACCCTATGAAATTTCTAGCTCTTTTTGCCTTAATTTTTACCTTGTTTGCTTGCGGCAACGAGGTCGTCACCTTTAAAACCGATAAAGAACGCTATTCTTATTTGTTAGGTGTTGAAATCGCCAAACCGTTCATCACGCAAGCACCATTTACCAAAATGGATAAAGAAAAAATGATTGAAGGTTTTGAAAACCCTGTCAAAGAGGCTGAGCTTCAAAAATACTACAAGGAGCTCGAATTGTTACTTGGTCAAAACGGCCAAAGTTTCAATGAAAAATACCTAGATCAAGGATCATTTGCCGTTGGCAAAATTAACCGCGAGCGCTTTGACCACTATTTTGAAGAGCTCGACGCCAAGTCGCTTATCAATAGTGATTTTGTCAAAAAAGGCTTTGCCGACGGTCTAAATAAAAAAGATACAGAAGCGCTCAAAGGCCTCGACCGTAAAAAAATTATGGCAGGTTTTGAAGCGCTCATGAATAAAAAGTACTTAAAAATTACCGAAGCTTATAAAGCCGAAGGAGAGGCCTTTATGACGGCCAATAAGAAAAAGCAAGGTGTTATTACAACGGCTAGTGGTTTACAATACACGGTAATTAAAGAAGGTAATGGTCCAAAGCCTACACTCGATGCACGCGTAAAAATGAGCTACATCGGCATGAACACCGACGGAAGTATTTTTGATCAATCTCCAGCGGGCGATGGCGTAAGCTTTGGCCTCACCGAAGTAATTCCAGGCTGGACCGAAGCATTGCAACTCATGCGTGTCGGTAGTAAAATCCGCTTATTTGTTCCCCAAGAGTTGGGTTATGCTGGCAACCCACCACAAGGTGCCAACATCAAACCCTACTCGCCACTTATCTTTGAAATGGAACTCATGGCCATCGAAAAAGCAACAGCCCCAAACACCGCTATGCCGCAACCGATTCAAACACCATAAAATTTCTTACCTTAGACCATGCGCTTTTTAAAACTCCTCTCCTTAACACTCTTTGGTGCTTTTTTACTAAACGCCTGTGAAGAAGACATCATCCTAGACGGCGACTTCGTAGAAACAGCCGTTGTCTACGGCCTACTCGATCAGGCTGACTCTATTCACTTTATCAAAATAACGCGTGCCTTTATTGGGCCAGGCTCTGCTTTAGATATTGCACAAATTCCAGATTCAAGTTACTTTGATCAGGTTGAAGCTACCGTTAGCGAAGTCGTGAATGGTCAGGTAACCCGCACATGGGCGCTTCAAGACTCTACCGTTCAAGACAAAGACACCAATGGCCTATTCTACGGTCCTTATCAAAAAGTCTTTTACTTCAAAACACTACCTACCGGTCCTTTAGAAGCCATTCAAACCTCACCCAACCCACAGTTGAGTTCGCTGATCCCAACCGCTACTTATCGTTTTAAAGCCATTATCAATGGAGGTGAATTTGAAGTAAGTGGTGAAACTGAACTGGTTCGAGGCATGACCTCCCCTGCTGCCTCTCAAAATTTTACCTTCAAATTTGCCGACGATCCAGGAGAATACATCTCCACAGGTATTGCCATCTCCAACACAGGTAATTCCTACATTACGAGTGCGCATTTAGACGTGCTCTTTAACGAACATATAGGTACTACAGTTGCTGAAAAAACTTTTCGCTGGAAACTCGGAGAGGCAGCAGTTGAGCCATTTTCCACCCGTACGTATTCAGCTGTCGGACGCACCTTTTACGACCTTGTTAAAACCAACATCACCAACAACCCCATCATAGATAAACGCACCTTTAAAGCAATGCGTGTTATCCTTACCGGAGGAGCCGAAGATCTTTACAATTACATGAGTGTTAATTCGCCAAGTTCAAGTCTTGCTCAAAGCAAACCAACTTATACCAACCTAAGCGTCACCAATGGCAAAAGAGTAGTTGGCATCTTCTCTTCTCGCCAAACCGTCACTTACTACAAACCATTTTATACATCTCCTCAACAAGCCTACATCAGAGCAATAGACAAAAAATCTACCCGTGAACTATGCAGCGGGCCCATTACCGGTTTCTTATTCTTTTGCTCCAATCATCCTGGCGACAACGTTGTTGGGCAAGAGGAGTCCTTTGCTTGTAACTAAATGACTGAGCGCCAGACACTCTTTGCCGATGTCTTGCTGCCAGTCCCGATGCGGCAGGTTTTCACCTACCGTGTTCCTTTTGAATTCAATACTCAAATGCGCAGTGGTTTGCGTGTATTGGTTCCATTCGGAAAAAACAAACTCCTGACCGGATTGGTAACGAATATTCATTCTGATGTACCGCAAAACTACCAAGCCAAATACATCGATACGATCCTCGATGAACAGCCAATTGTGACGGGCAAACAACTCGCCTTCTGGGACTGGATTAGCACCTATTATATGGCGCCAATTGGAGATGTTATGAACGCCGCTTTACCTGCTAACTTCAAACTTGCCAGCGAATCTAAATTTTGTCTGCACCCAGACGCACCGCTTCAAAGACCCGAACTTAGTGCACGCGCTATAGAAATTCTAGATCTCCTAGAAATTCAGGCCCAAATGAGTACCAAAGAAATCGCTGAGCGCTTGGGTATCAAGACCATCCAACCCTACCTAAAGAAGCTCATCGAGCTTAAAATGATTGCAGGTGCTGAGGAAGTGCAAGAGCGCTATACCCCCAAAACACAGCTCTTCATTTTTTTACACCCAAACTTTCAGCAAGAAGAACAACTGAGTATTTTTTTAAACACTTTAGAACGCAAAGCACGTGCTGAGAAGCAACTACAGGCCATGCTTCGCTTTATTCAGTTGGCTACTGAAGCAGGAGGCTTAGCTGCTCCGGTATCCAAAACCCTTTTGCTTAAACATGAAGTAAGTTCATCTGCACTTGCTACCCTTGAAAAGCAAGGTGTGTTGCTCATCGAGCGATTACAAGTGGATCGCCATGCCAGCACAGGAGAAGGAAAGGGTGCATTTAAACCACTTACAGAAGTTCAGCAAGTAGCGCTTCAACAAATCCAAACTGGCTTTCAAACCAAAGATGTTTGTCTTTTTTATGGCGTTACCGGTTCTGGAAAAACCGAAATTTATGTCCAATTGATCCAGCAATATCTAGACCTAGGCAAACAAGTTTTGTTCTTGATCCCAGAAATTGCACTCACCACACAACTTATTGGGCGTTTACAACACTATTTTGGAGCGCTCGTTGGCGTCTATCACAGCCGTTTCAATCAGAACGAACGCATAGAAATCTGGAACCACGTATTGGCCAATGACCCCAAGCAATTTAGGATCATTGTTGGTGCCCGAAGTTCTGTATTCCTGCCATTTACCGATCTCGGTTTGGTCATTGTAGACGAAGAACACGAATCTTCATTCAAGCAATACGACCCCTCACCGCGCTACAACGCCCGCGATGCCGCAGTTGTCCTCGCTCATTTACACAGCTCAAAAGTGCTCTTGGGTTCAGCAACACCATCTATTGAGTCTTATACCAATGCCAAGCAAGGAAAATACCACTTAGTACAACTTGCCGAACGCTATAAAGGCCTACAATTACCACTCATGCTTTGCGCTGACCTCAAAAGAGAAAAGCGTCTTAAGAACATGCAATCGCATTTCTCAGGATTGTTACTAGAAGAAATCAAACTTGCACTCGCTAAAAAAGAACAAATTATTCTATTCCAAAATAGACGTGGTTATACCCCTATTTGGTCGTGTGAAGTATGCGCTTGGACACCCCGCTGCCAACACTGCGACGTCAGCCTGACTTACCACAAGCTCAGTAATATGCTAAAGTGCCATTATTGCAGCTACACAACACCGCCTATCGGCTCGTGCACCAATTGTGGGAGCAACCGCTTGCGCATGATCGGTTTTGGAACAGAAAAAATTGAAGACGAACTTCAACTGCTCTTTCCAAATGCGGTTTTTAAACGCATGGACCTAGATAGCACGCGCTCCAAAAATGCGTACGAAGAAATCATTGACAACTTCTCACAGCGGCGCATTGACGTCTTAATCGGCACCCAAATGGTGACCAAAGGTCTGGATTTTGATCATGTCTCTTTGGTAGGAATTTTAGATGCCGACATGTTGCTCAACCGCCCCGATTTTAGGGCTTACGAACGTGCTTTTCAACTGATGTCACAGGTGGCAGGCAGAGCGGGCCGAAAGGAAAAACAAGGAAAGGTGGTCATACAAAGTGCACAGGCCGAACATTGGGTACTCGAACGCGTCATGGCACATGATTTTATTGGCTTTTACGAGGTAGAAATTGAAGAACGCGAGCGCTTTTTTTACCCGCCCTACTACAAAATAGTCCAACTCACGCTCAAACATGAAAAAGAAGAGTTGGTCAACGAAGGAGCCGTATTTTTAGCGAATCAGCTACGCGACGTCTTCAAAGAACGCGTACTAGGGCCTGAGTTCCCCATCATCAAACGCATTCAAAATAAATTCCTCAAAGAAATTAAACTCAAGATTGAACGCGGCGCACCCGATAAAAAAGTGAAGGCCCGCATCTTGCAAGATATCGATACCTTTTATCAAAATGTAAGGTTCAAAGGAATTCAGATCAGCATTGACGTGGATCCGATGTAAAACAAAAAAGGAACCTCTCGGTTCCTTTTTTTGTTTATCCTAAGTAGCTTTTCAGTACTTTGTTTTTGTTGGTGTGTTTGAGGCGGCGGATGGCCTTCTCTTTAATTTGACGCACGCGCTCACGAGTGAGTTCGAATTTATCACCGATTTCTTCTAGGGATAGTGGCGCTTTGCCCTCAAGTCCATAGAACATGCTAATGACTTCGCTTTCGCGCGGAGTTAAGCTCGTAAGTGAACGGCGGATATCCGAACGCAAAGATTCTAGGGTAAGGTTAGCCTCAGGACCAGGAAGAGAGTCGCCTTGCATGACGTCGTACATGGTAGATGTGGATTCGTCTCCTTCTATCAAAGGCGCATCCATAGAAATATGACGTCCATTTTGAGAAAGCGTTTGCTTTACTTCTTCAGGCGTGACATTCAAAAACTCAGCAAGTTCGTCGGCAGAAGGTGGACGCTCAAATTTTTGCTCGAGTTCTGAGTAAGCACGATTGATTTTATTGATGTTACCAATTTTATTCAGAGGTAAACGCACGATACGCGCTTGCTCTGCCAAAGCCTGAAGAATCGACTGACGAATCCACCAAACGGCATAAGAAATGAACTTAAAACCTCTGGTCTCGTCAAAACGTTCTGCGGCTTTAATTAGACCTAAGTTACCTTCATTGATCAAATCTGGCAATGCCAAACCTTGGTTTTGGTACTGTTTTGCAACGGATACGACAAAACGAAGATTGGCTTTGGTAAGGCGTTCGAGCGCAAGGCGGTCTCCTGCTTTGATTTTTCGTGCGAGCTCTACCTCTTCATCAGCGGTAATGAGATCAACCCGACCAATTTCTTGTAAGTACTTGTCTAAAGATGCGGTCTCTCTGTTGGTGACCTGTTTTGCGATTTTTAACTGCCTCATATTTTTTAATTGCTATGCCTTGTACTGATAAATTGCAGAAAGGTTCGACTTGAACGCATTTTTTTTTCGAGCGTTACAAAGATTTGAGCAAAAGCCCCTTTCTACTGTATATTTTACGGATACTGATGAAGATTTTTGGCAAGCTGTCTAGGAAAAAAGCTGCACTTGAACCGCATACTATACCATGAACCCTTAAAGTTGCGTTTGGTTCATATGGATTCAATTGTTAACCAAAGATATTGTAAAGAATGTGGAGTGCCACTCAAGGGACGCCGCGATCAAAAATATTGTACTGACCAATGCCGCAATCAGTTCAATAATAGAACCTACGCGAAAAAATTGGCGCAACAACGCCGGATCAATCGAATACTACTTCAAAATCAGCAAATTTTGGCAAAATGCTACCTCATTGAAAAGAGGAGAAAAATATTAGAGCTAGACCTAAAGGCAAAAGGCTTTCATTTCGATTTTCATACCCACCACAAACAAGCTAAAAATGGACAGCTCTACTTCTTTTGTTACGATTTTGGTTACCTTCGGTTATCAGAAAATCAGTTGTTATTAGTCCATAACCCTTGTTAAAAAAATGGAAATCGAACGCAATATTTACAAGGGTGCTGAAGGCCGCCAAAGTTTATATGAATGGAGTGCAGATGCGCAGCATCAAGAACTGATTGTTTTAGTACACGGATTCATGGGATTCATGGACTGGGGAGCTTGGCATCTCGTCCGAAACTTTTTTACCAAAAAAGGTTTCGATTTTTGCCGCTTTAACCTTTCTCATAATGGTGGTACGCCTACTGAAGCAATTGATTTTCCGGATACAGCAGCTTTCGGAAAAAACACCTATTTAAAAGAGACGTTCGATATTTCTTCCCTTTTGGATCATCTCGAAACGCAGCATCGGACCTATCAACAAATACATCTAATAGGACATTCAAGAGGTGGTGGCATGGCCATTTTGGCTGCTCAACAATGGACGCAAATGAGCCCACTCGGAAAGGTCTGCACCTGGGCTGGTATTTGCGATATTGAGCGCCGCTTACCTCAAGGGCAGGATCTCAATGAATGGGAAAAATCAGGAGTTCGATATGTAAAAAATAGCAGGACCTTACAAGATCTACCTCAGTTCTTTGAATTATATGCAAATTTTGAAAGGAATCGACATAGACTTGATATCAAAGCAGCAGCGAAAGACATCGCCAAACACCTTCATATTTTTCACGGAGACCAAGATGCTTCTGTACCTATTTCAGAAGCCTACGAATTACAGGAGGTGTCAGGCGTAAAGGTCATTGAAATACATGGAGCAGATCATGTTTTTGGAGCTGTGCATCCGTGGGATCAAGTCGTACTCCCTGCGCTTCTCGAAGAATTATGTAAGAAGACTTTAAAGTGTTTATAAATGAAAATAGCCAGTAAAATTACTGGCTATTTTTTTAAGGGAGGAAGACGGGTCTCGAACCCGCGACCTTCGGAACCACAATCCGACGCTCTAACCAACTGAGCTACAACCTCCATTTTAGTGGGTGCAAATATACAAAATCTTCTTGAATTGATAAAATCCATTTTTTTGAGTATGCTATTTTTATATCCGTACTTTTGCGTCCAATATTTGTTCATTCCATCATGACAGCGATTCATTCAAACATTCTTGCCCAAGCCATTAATTACGACGCTTACCTACAATTATCTGCACTTCTTGTCAAAGAAGAACGGACCAGTGGACCAAATCAGTCTGAAGCATACGTCTATTATACCAAGCTAAATTTCCAAAGAATGAAACGTTTGAATAAGACGATTGAAGTCCCAGAGCACGTTATTGCACTTTTGAAAGAAAAAGCGGCAAACTGGACTTGGGTAATTCTAACTGAACCTTGGTGTGGAGATGCAGCACAATGCGTTCCGGTAATTGAAAAACTAGCCTTAAGTGCCGGCAATATTCAAACGCTATATTTGCTGCGCGACGAACATCCTGAAGTAATGGATGCTTATTTAACGAATGGAGGACGATCTATACCCAAATTAATTTGCCTCGATAAAACTGGAAAAGAGCTATTTACTTGGGGGCCAAGGCCTGCGGTTATTCAAGAGGTCATGAACCGACTCAAAGCCGAGGGCATCTCTGAAATTGCTACGATTGTTGAGCAAATCCAAAAGGCCTATAATGAAGACAAACAAGCTGGCATTTATAGCGAATTTGAACGCCTGCTCAAAGAATTATAATCAAGATTTTAAAGCGTTCCGCGGTTTTCTTGCTCGCGTTCGATCGCCTCAAATAAAGCCTTAAAATTGCCTTTCCCGAAAGACTGCGCTCCTTTTCTTTGAATGATTTCAAAGAACATAGTTGGGCGGTCAACGACAGGCTTCGTAAATAATTGCAATAAGTAGCCTTCTTCATCGCGGTCGATTAGAATGCCGTGCGACTTCAGTAGTTCTACATCTTCATCTATAGCGCCTACACGATCAAGAAGGTCGTCGTAATAAGTCTCTGGGACATACAAGAACTCAACACCGCGGTCGCGCATGGCTGATACAGTAGTCACGATATCGTCGGTGGCTACAGCAATGTGTTGTACACCCGGGCCGTTATAAAAATCGATATATTCTTCGATTTGAGATTTCTTCTTGCCTTCAGCTGGTTCATTAATCGGGAATTTAATTCGGCCATTGCCATTTGACATGACTTTAGACATCAGCGCAGTGTAGTCTGTGGAAATATCTTTATCGTCGAAAGAAACAATTTGAGCAAAGCCCATCACCTTTCCATAAAACTCGACCCAATCGTTCATTTCGTTCCATCCTACGTTGCCCACCATATGGTCGATAAATTTAAGCCCGACAGGTGCTGGGTTGTAATGGGAATCCCATTTTTTGTAGCCCGGTAAAAATGTGCCATTGTATTGCCCGCGTTCCACAAATATATGAACGGTCTCGCCGTAGGTGTAAATACCCGAACGCACGACCCAACCGTTAGCGTCTTCTTCACGCGTGGGTTCCATGTAAGGTTTTGCTCCGCGCTTCGTGGTTTCTTCGAAAGCTTTGGTGGCGTCTTCTACCCATAATGCCACAACCTTGACGCCATCGCCGTGCTTGTCTATATGCGCATTGAGTTCGCCTCCTTCGGTAAGCGGGGTAGTAAGTACCAAACGGATTTTATCTTGCTTCAAAACATAAGACACGCGGTCTTTTATTCCTGTCTCTAGCCCAGCGTAGGCCTCAGACTGAAAGCCAAAAGCTGTTTTATAAAAGTGTGCACTTTGCTTGGCATTACCCACGTACAATTCAACGTAGTCAGTACCCAAAAGTGGAAGGAAGTCTTCGGCGTCATGGAATATTTTTTCAAGACTGTAATTGTAGTTTTGAATATCTTTTAAGTTTTTGATTTCTTCCATTTTGTTGATTTTCGTCAAAATTAGGGAATATACACGAGTTAGTGCTGCCAAGAAAACATGTAGTCTGGCAATTCCATCTCTAAAGCTCGTTTGGTAAGGGAGAGTGGCTTGAAGGTATCGACCATTACCGCCAATTCTTCGGTTTCTTTTTTACCAATACTGCGTTCATAAGTTCCGGGGTGCGGGCCGTGCGGAATTCCCGCTGGATGCAGGGTAATCTGACCTTTTTCGATGTTATTGCGACTCATGAAATCACCGTCTACATAATACAACACCTCGTCTGAATCAATATTGGAATGATTGTAAGGGGCCGGGATGGAATCTGGGTGGTAGTCGTAAAGTCGAGGCACAAAGGAACAAACCACAAAAGCCGAAGTTTCAAAAGTTTGGTGCACAGGCGGCGGTTGATGCACTCTGCCAGTAATGGGTTCAAAATCATGTATAGAAAAAGCATAAGGGTAGTTATAGCCATCCCAACCCACGACGTTAAACGGATGATGAGCGTAGGTGTAGTCATAGAGCACATCTTGTTTTTTAATGCGGATTAAAAAGTCTCCTTCTTCGCGGTGCGTTTCGAGCTCAGATGGTGTTCGGATGTCACGCTCACAATATGGGGAGTGTTCGAGTAACTGACCAAACCAATTTCGGTAACGCTTTGGTGTATATACTGGATGAAAAGACTGAATAATAAATAAACGATTATTAGCATCATTGAATTCGAGCTGGTAAATCATGCCCCGAGGAATGACCAGGTAGTCACCGTAAGAAAAGTCAATATTGCCCATTTGCGTGCGCAATTTACCTGAACCTCTGTGAATAAAAATGATCTCGTCTGCATCAGCATTCTTATAAAAATAGTCTTTCATACTTTCTGAAGGCGCAGCGAGCTCTAGGTATACATCAGAATTGACTAATACTGGAACCCTACTCTCCACATAATCTGAGGCAGGCTTAAGGTCGAATCCTCTAAAACTGCGCATCAGCATGTTTTTTTGAATCCCTATTTCTGGGGCGATATTCGTTTGCGCACCAACCGATTTCACAACGGTGGGTGGTTGTACGTGGTACAAGAGGGCCGACATTCCATCAAATCCAATGGTTCCAAAGAGTTGCTCATGATAGAGAGATCCATCTGGCTGACGAAAAACAGTGTGTCGCTTGTGCGGAATGGCCCCGAGTTTGTGGTAAAATGGCATGATTTTTCAGTTTATTAGTCCAAAACTAATCCATTAGAAGGATTCAACAAATGATTTTGGTCAGTTTTGTTACTTTTGTTTCAACATCAAATCATCATAATGTCAAAAATATTGGTACTTGGTTCATGTGGCCAAATCGGAACCGAACTCGTTTTAGCACTCCGCGAAAAGTTTGGAAACCAAACGGTGATAGCCGCTGACCTCAAAGAAGCGTGTCCGGCTATTCTGAATAATGGGCCTTATGTTCAACTAGACGCCCTCGATAAGGAAGGCGTTCGCTCTTACATTATCGGTGAAAATATCAAAGAAGTTTACTTATTAGCAGCGCTGCTTTCCGCCACAGCTGAGAAAAATCCCGAATTTGCATGGCGCTTGAACATGGAAGGATTATTCACTATTCTAGATTTAGCTAAAGAAGGGCAACTCCAAAAAATATTCTGGCCGAGTTCTATTGCCGTATTTGGGCCAACAACACCTGCCAATCAAACACCACAACATACGGTCATGGAACCCACGACCGTCTATGGCATTTCAAAACAAGCAGGTGAACGGTGGTGCGAATATTACTTCCATAAATTTGGCGTGGATGTCCGAAGCATCCGCTACCCTGGCCTGATCTCCTACAAGAGTTTACCTGGTGGCGGCACTACTGATTATGCAGTTGATATTTTCTACAAGGCTAAATCCGAAGGAAAATTTACTTGTTTTTTAGAGGCCGATACTGAACTACCCATGATGTTTATGGATGATGCAATTCGGGCGACCATCGAATTAATGGAAGCACCAACTGAACAAATAAAAATCAGATCGGCCTATAATCTTGCGGGCTGCAGCTTTACACCCGCTGAATTAGCAGCTGAAATTCAAACAATTCTTCCAGATTTTAAAATCGACTACGCACCTGACTTCAGACAAACGATTGCCAATAGCTGGCCAAATTCCATCGACGATAGCGCCGCAGCAAAAGATTGGGGATGGACCGCTTATTTTGATACCAAAGCAATGGTTAAAGTGATGCTCGAAAATGTTCAATAGATTTCTTCTATAGGCATTATAGAAAAAAATTATATATTTTGTTTAAGTTTTTTAATGTTTTGTTAGACAAATAATGTTTAACTTTATATCGTAATTGTTAAACAAAATATTTCAACATGTCTACGATCGAATTCAACGAAGCACTAATTGGACTAGAAAATAATCTACAATCATTTGCACTATCTTTTACAAGAAACCGTGAAGACGCAAGGGATTTAACCCAAGAAACCATGCTGAAAGCGATTACTTATCGCAACTATTACACACCGCAGACCAATTTCAAAGCGTGGGTTTTCACAATTATGCGTAACTTGTTCATCAATCAATACCGCAGAAGGGTTAAATCGGGTGCTATTTTCGATCACAGCAAAGAAGTTTTCTTGATCGGAAACATCCATAGCCACGAAGACAGCGCTATCGAGAAAATTGGTGTAAAAGACATCAACAAACAAATTAACTTATTAGGAGAAGAATATCAAACCCCTTTTGAAATGCATTTTCAAGGTTTCAAATACAAAGAGATCGCAGACAAACTAGGTATTCCAATCGGAACCGTGAAAAGCCGGATTTTCATTGCAAGAAAAAAGCTAATGGAAGCGCTACCGGAATTCGCATTTTCGGCAAATTAATTTATGACAAAAAAAGTACACGTAATTGGCTCTGGTATTTCGAGCCTCTCAGCCGCTTCATTTTTAGGAAAATCAGGTTACGAAGTTCAAATTTTTGAAAAGAACAGTACTATCGGCGGGCGGGCTCGTCAGTTTGAAACCGCAGGTTTTACTTTTGACATGGGGCCATCCTGGTATTGGATGCCCGATGTCTTCGAAAAGTTTTATCAACAATTTGGCTACACAGCAGCTGATTTTTATGAGCTCAAACGCTTAGATCCTTCTTACCGCGTTTATTGGCCCGATCATTCTTACACCAATGTTCCGGCCAACATGACCCAACTAGAAGAGTGGTTCGAATCTCTCGAGCCTGGAAGCGCCAAAAATCTTAAAGCCTTTTTAAAAGACGCTGCTTACAAATACAAAGTAGGTATGGAAGATTTGGTATACAAACCAAGCTTAAGTCTCACTGAATTCATAGACAGCAGAGTACTTGGAGGCTTATTTAAAATGCATCTTTTCTCCTCGTTTTCCTCTTTTATTCGCAAATACTTTAAACATCCCAAGATTTTATCACTCCTTGAGTTTCCTGTCTTATTTTTGGGTGCCATGCCCAATGAAACGCCAGCACTCTACTCCCTGATGAACTATGCAGATATCCAGCTCGGAACCTGGTATCCAATGGAGGGCATGCACGAATTTATCAAGGCTTTTGCACATATTGCCCAGGAGCAGGGTGTTCAAATTCAGACCTCTGCCAATGTAGAACGCATTGTGATAGAGAATGGTAAGGCAACAGGTACGATTGTAAATGGTGAGTTCCATGCCGCCGATATCATTATTTCAGGAGCCGACTACGCCCACACCGACCAAAAATTATTACAAAATAATGCCAACTATTCCGATGCTTATTGGGAGAAACGCACCATGGCACCTTCTAGCCTTTTATTTTACGTTGGAGTCAACAAAAAATTAGAAAACCTCGAGCACCACAACTTGTTTTTTGACGAATCATTAAACGAACACGGAAAAACCATCTACAAAAACCCAAGTTGGCCAGACAAACCATTGTTTTACATGAGTGTTCCTTCACTCACAGATTCTACTGTTGCGCCAGCGGGTTCCGAAAACCTCTTCTTTTTAATTCCACTAGCTCCAGACCTCGAAGACGACGAAGCCACCCGAGAAAAATATTTTGATATATTAGTAGAGCGGTTGAAAAATTTGACGGGAAATGACATTAAAGAACATATTGTTTTCAAAAAAAGTTTTTGTGTATCAGATTTTAAAAATGATTACAATGCCTTTAAAGGAAATGCCTATGGCTTGGCGAACACATTGCTCCAGACCGCCATACTCAAACCTAGAATGCAACATAAAAAAATCAAAAATCTATACTATACAGGACAACTCACCGTTCCGGGGCCAGGTGTACCTCCTTCTATTGTTTCTGGAGAAGTTGTTGCCAAACAAATTATTTCCAAGAACTATTAAACCTTCACTATGAAAGCTTTATTTGACAACGTATGCCAAGAAATGAGCGAGCTCACCACCAAAAGGTATAGCACTTCATTTTCATTGGGTATTAGCTTCTTGCATAAAGACCTACAAAAACCAATTTATTCTATTTATGGCTTTGTGCGTTTCGCGGATGAAATAGTCGATACTTTTCATGGTTTCGATAAAGAAAAATTACTTGCCGATTTCAAAGTCCAGACCTACGAAGCAATTGAAGCAGGTATTTCCCTTAATCCAATTTTAAATAGCTTTCAGTGGGCTGTCAACAAATACCAAATACCAACAGAGTTGATCGACACCTTTCTCGACTCTATGGAAATGGATTTACAAAAACAAAGCTACGATCAAGGTCAATACGAAACTTACATACTTGGTTCTGCAGAGGTAGTTGGTCTTATGTGCTTAAAAGTTTTTGTCAATGGCGACCAAAAGTCATACGAAGAACTCAAACCATATGCCATGAAACTTGGCGCTGCTTTCCAAAAAATCAATTTCTTAAGAGACCTCAAAGCAGATTACCAAGAACTTGGTCGAACTTATTTTCCAGGAATCAACCTGTCCGCATTTAATACCGCACTCAAAAAAGAGATCGAGGCGGATATTGCGCTTGACTTCAAAAAAGGTTACGAGGGTATATTATTATTGCCGAAAAGTGCGCGTTTTGGCGTCTACATGGCCTATAAATATTATTTTAAGCTCTTTAACAAAATCAAACAAACCACGGCCGAAAACGTACTTAATGAACGTATTCGCCTACCGAATTACCGTAAAATGCGCATTTTACTTACCTCCTATGTACGTCACAATTTAAACATTCTGTAATGACCGCTGAATTCGTCATATTAGTGAATGAAGACGATACGGAAATCGGTCAAATAGAAAAGCTGGAGGCCCACAAGCTTGGTCTCTTACATCGTGCCTTTTCAGTGCTGGTATTCAATTCAAAAGGCGAGTTGCTCTTGCAACAGCGTGCTGCTCATAAGTACCATTCCCCTTTACTTTGGACCAACGCTTGTTGCAGTCACCAACGTCCTGGAGAAACTACCTTAATAGCGGCAGCGCGTAGGCTTCATGAAGAGATGGGCCTTAACGCCAAAATGGAAACGGCTTTTACCTTTACCTACAAGGCAAAGCTTGACCAAGGGCTTACCGAACACGAAATAGATCATGTCGTTTTTGCCTACGGCAATCAAGAACCAAAAATAAATACAGAAGAAGTCGAGGCTTACAAATGGATCGGACTAAGCGAACTTTTGAAAGACCTTGAACAATACCCACATGCCTATACAGCCTGGTTTAAAATTTTACTCAGTCAGCATCTAGAAGCAATATCCAAAGCAGCATATGAGAGTGTGTAGAAGAGCGACCTTTAACGCGGCGCATCGTTTGTTCAGACCTGATTGGTCTGATGAAAAAAACAATGCCGTTTTTGGCAAGTGTAACAACCCAAATTACCATGGTCACAACTATACGCTAGAAGTATGGATTGACGGTGAAGTTGATCCAGAAACAGGTTACCTCATTGATTTAAAAATAGTAAAAGACCTCATTGGATCTGAAGTTCAAGACCGTTTTGATCATCGGAATTTAAACTTAGATTGCCCTGAATTTGCTCAATTGAACCCTACTGCTGAAAATATTGCAATAGTCATTTGGGATTTACTTCGTAATAAACTCGACACAAAATTCGGTTTGAGTATCAAACTTTGGGAAACACAAAACAATATCATTGAATACGACGGCAAATGAGTACCGCCCTTTTTTGGCATCGCCGAGACCTCAGAATCCATGACAATGCTGGTCTCTATAAAGCCCTTGAGCAATCTTCCAAAGTAATTCCGGTTTTTATTTTTGACCGCACCATTCTCGATTTACTTCCCAAAAACGACCAGCGCGTTTTATTTATCCATCAGGAACTCAATAAAATGAAGCAAGCATACCGTTCGTTGGGTTCGGATATAGTGGTGCTTTACGGAGATTCTAAAGTTGAAATTCCGAACTTAGCCCGCAAGTATAATGCGAATGCCGTATACACCAACCGAGATTACGAGCCAAATGCAATCTCACGCGATCAACATATTTTTGAAGCGCTTCAAGCAGCCCAAATCTCATTTATAGGCGCCAAAGACCATGTTATTTTTGAAAAAAATGAAGTGACCAAAGACGACGGCCTGCCTTATTCCATCTATAGCCCCTACGCACGCAAGTGGAAAGCAAAACTAAGCGCCGAGCACCTCAAAGCATTCCCAACGGAGAAACACACAGAGCGCCTTTTTCAATTTGAAACAGAAGCGCTGATCACGCTTCGAAAGATGGGCTTTGAGCAACATCAATTTCAGTCGTTTCCTCAAAATACCACTCCGAGCGCCATCATTCAAAAATACCACGAACAGCGTGACCTCCCTGCGATCTTGGGCACGTCCAGACTCAGTTTACATTTGCGCTTTGGCACAATTTCCATTCGTGCGCTTGCCAAGGAAGCATTAGCTCTCAACGAAAAATACCTCAATGAACTCATTTGGCGCGACTTCTACCAAATGATTTTATTTCACTTTCCGCAAACTGTTTCAAATGCTTTTAAAGCACCATATGACCGTATTGTTTGGGAAAACAACGAAATGCAATTTAAAGCGTGGTGCGAGGGTAAAACGGGTTATCCAATGGTAGACGCTGGCATGCGTGAACTCAATGAAACGGGATTTATGCATAATCGGGTAAGAATGGTGGTGTCTAGCTTCCTGACCAAGCATCTGTTGATCGATTGGCGTTGGGGAGAGCGCTATTTTGCCGAAAAACTCCTCGACTTCGAGCTTGCTAGTAATGTTGGAGGTTGGCAGTGGGCCGCTGGATGCGGTTGCGACGCTGCGCCATATTTTAGGGTATTTAACCCCGAGGCCCAACAAAAGAAATTCGATCCTAAATTTGAATATATCCAAAAATGGATTCCGGAATTCGGAACCCCAACTTACCCAAAACCAATTGTAGACCACCGAATGGCGCGTGAGCGCGTCCTCGATCGATTTAAAAAAGCCTTACAACCATGAGCCAAACCATTCAAATTGGAGACCACTGCCCTATCTTTAGTCTGCCAGATAGCCTCGGAAAAGATATTCATGTCAATGACTATCTTGGCCAAAAAATACTAGTCCTATTCTTTTACCCGAAAGACGACACACCCGGTTGCACAAAAGAAGCTTGTGCTTTTCGAGATGCTTATGCCGATTTTGTTGACCTTGGCTGTGAAGTTTTTGGAATATCCTCAGATGCAGCGGCAACACATCAAAACTTTCAACAAAAACATCAATTGCCTTACCCGCTGCTGTCAGATTCACAAAAAAAGGTACGCCAACAATTTGGCGTACCTGGGAATTTATTTGGGCTTATTCCTGGAAGAGTCACTTACGTCATCGGACTCGATGGCAAAATAGCCGGAATTTTTAATTCTCAGACCAATCCTATAGGCCATATTACCGAAGCCTTAAAGGTGGCCAAGTCTCTTATTACTGCTTGATAAACTGAAGTTCGGCAGCGAGCTTAATTTCATCGCCGACTACGATATTACCCGCCTCGGTAACAGCACTCCAGGTCAGGCCGAATTCGCTTCTTTTAATGCTGCCAGTTAGTGTCATTCCGGCTTTGGTCTGACCATAAGGATCAACAGCAATACCTGCAAATTCAGCTTTAAAAACAATAGGTTTTATTGTTCCTTTGATTTCCAAGTTACCTGTAATTTCTAGGGCATCGTCAGCAACTTTTAGAAGCCACTTAAAAATTGTAAATTTGACTTATGAAGTATGTTTTTTACCTCGTCGTACTGACACTTTCGTTTTCAGGTTATTCCCAAATCCTGAACAAAGACATCAAAAAGACTTATCCGACGCGCTATTACTTTGAAAGTCAGCGCATGCAAATGTTTCGTGCATTGGTTTCCAACGATGCGTTTTTACCAACACCTCTTGGCACGCGCGCCGATGAAAGCCCACTCAAAGTGTGGTCTCATCAAGTTGGAATCTGCATGGGTTTATCCGAACACTTCTACATAGATGGTGCTGTATCATGGCTGCAAAATGGAGAATCCTACGCCTTCGCATCTTTAAATACTGATTCTACTTTTAACTACCAAACTAGATATCGGTATTTGGCGCTTCCGATTCAACTTAAATTTACAAGTGGTAACAAATTCAAAATCTATGGCGGGCTAGGACTGCTACCTGGGCTCTATCAAGGTTTCAAGCAAGATATCCAATGGACAAATGCATTAGGTGCAGCATACGATGACCAAATCAAAGTAAATAATACCATGAATAGCTTTACCCTTTCTTGGATCAGCTCTTTAGGTATAGAAGCGCAACTAGACACGGATTACGCTTTTCGCTTGGGCATCATTTACAGAGCGCAATTCAACAATTCATACAACCCTTACGAAGATTACATCCACAAAAGCAAAGGCTGGGGTCTTCAATTTGGTTTGACAAAAAATCTCTAATGCAACTTCAAGAAATCAGCCGCTATTTAGAGGCAAAGTACCCGCTTCATCTTCAAGAAAGTTACGACAACTCAGGGCTTATCTATGGCCACCCAGAAACCGAAATTACAGGTGTATTGATTTCACTAGATATAACCGAAGCAGTTGTTGAGGAAGCCATTGCCAGCAATTGTAACCTCATCATTGCGCATCATCCAATTGCATTCAAAGGAATCAAACGTCTTAATGGTCAGGGCTATGTGGAACGCGTACTCGAGCGCTGTATTCAAAATAGAATTGCCTTGTATGCGATACATACAAATCTCGATAACCATATTGAAGGTGTAAATGGCCGAATTGCCGCTAAACTGGGTTTAAAAGAATGCCGAATTTTGCGCCCCATGAATCAACTCCTTTACAAATTGGAGGTATATGTCCCAAAAGAAAATTTTGAGGTGCTGAATCAGGCCTTGACAGAAGCTGGTGCAGGACAAATAGGCAACTATAAAGATTGTTATTTTCGAACTTCTGGAACTGGTGCATTTACACCAACTGCAAATGCCAAGCCCCATATCGGAAAACTAGAGGTCAGCCAAGAGGTTCAGGAGTATAAATTAGAATATGTGGTCGAGCGTCACCAACTCCCAAATGTATTGAGTGCCATGACCAATGCACACCCATATGAAGAGGTAGCATACCATGTCCTACCTACCCAAAATATACAGCAAAATAGAGGGGCTGGAATGCTCGGAACCTTAGCAGAACCCATCGAAACAAAATTGTTTTTGGCACAAGTAAAAGAAATTTTTGGTTGCGGCTGTATTAAACATACGGCTATTGTCCAAGAGACTATCCAAACCGTGGCTTTGTGCGGAGGAGCCGGAAGCTTTCTGCTTCCGGACGCAATTAGCGCTAAAGCAGATCTTTACATCTCCTCTGACTTTAAGTATCATGAATTTTTTGACGCTGATCAGCGCATCGTCATCGCAGATATCGGTCATTACGAGAGTGAGCAATTTACCAGTGAACTTTTAGCTGAACAACTTACAGAAAATTTTCCTAACTTTGCGGTCCGTTTAACTAAGTTGAATACGAATCCCGTTAACTATCTATAGCACATGGCAGCAGCAACCAAAAAAGAAGGTACCATCGCAGAAAAATTGGATGCGCTTTTTGAACTCCAGAAAATCGACTCTGAAATTGACCGCATACGCACCATTCGTGGTGAACTTCCACTGGAAGTACAAAGTCTTGAAGATGAAATCATAGGGCTCAACACACGCGTCTCTAAAATCAACGACGAAATCAAAGAAATCGAAACCGAAATCTCTGATCGTAAAATTGCCGTGAAAGACGCCGAAGGCGCAATCGCAAAATACAAAGAGCAGCAAAATAACGTGCGCAACAACCGCGAGTTCGAATCGCTCTCCAAAGAGATCGAATTCCAAGAACTCGAGATCAAACTCCACGACAAAAAATCTAAAGAGGCCAAATACAAAATTGACCTCAAAAAAGAAACACTTGCCGAGGCAGTAGAGCGCGTTGAAATGAAACAAGGTGACCTCGATAGCAAAAAAGCAGAGCTCGATGCCATTGTGAGCGAAACTCAGAAAGATGAAGAAAAGCTCATCAAAGCATCTGATGCTGCCAAGAAAAACATCGATAACCGACTTGTTTTTGCCTATGAGCGTTTGCGCACCAATGCAAAGAATGGTTTGGCAGTCGTTCAAGTTATTCGTGCGTCAGAAACCCAAGAAAAGAAAGGCAATTCTTGCGGAGGGTGTTTCAATAAAATACCGCCTCAACGCCAACTTGACATCGTTACCAAAAAGAAAATTATTGTTTGTGAACACTGTGGTCGAATTCTTGTGCCACAAGAGCTTGTCGAAGCATAATTCTTTGAAATATGAAATAAAAAACGCTCCTTTTGGGAGCGTTTTTTATTTAATTCAATTTGAACTGGATATCAAGCTTAGCGAGTTCTTTAAACAACTGACTAGACGGCTGTACCTTAACACTTCTCGAAGGGAGAGATACTTCGATGCCGTCCAATGGATCAAACACCGTAAAATGCAACTGACAGCTACCAGGGTTTGCCTCAAAGAGTTCGTGGAGCTGTTCAATAACCATTTGGTCAAGTTGTTTGGCTGTAAAACGCAACTTGAGCATTTTAGCTCGTTTGTCTCGGAGCTCTTGGAGCAATTCCATATGATGCACTACAAATTCAGGGTATTGTCTGAAACGCGGAACTTCTATGCGTCCTTTGATTGCTACAAAAGTACCTGGCTCCATAAAATGCTTGAACTTCAAATACGTTTCATTAAATAAATTAAGCTTGAAAGCTTCTTGGTAATCTTCTATAAACAGCGAACCAAAAGCATCGCCGCGTTTGGTACTGCGGTGTTCAGCATTGGTAATGACCGCAGCAATCAGGAGATCCCGACCTAAGTATGCTGATGGATCATTGAGCATGGCTACAGTACCCGTACAAAACGATGAGATTTCTACTTTAAAGTCATCGAGGGGGTGTCCGGAAATGAAAATGCCAACCACTTCTTTTTCTCGATTGAGTTTATAAATTGCAGACCATTCTTCTGTTTTGGGTATCATTGGGGCGGGCATGGTAGTCCCGGTTGCTTCGCCAAACATTGTGTGCTGTGAAGAATGTGCTTGTTCTTGAACACTAGCACCAAAACGAATTGCAGCTTCTAAAAATGTTCGTCCATTTGTATCTGTTGCAAAATACTGCGCACGATGGGTATCGTTAAAGGAGTCGAAGCCACCGGCAAAAACCAAACTTTCAAAAGAACGCTTTGTACAAAGTCTGAGATTAATGCGTTTGGTCACGTCAAAAATATCTTTGAACGGACCGTTATTTTTTCTTTCCTCGATAATAGCTTCTACTGGCCCACTTCCCATTCCTCTAATAGCCCCTAACCCAAAGCGAATGGCACCTGAGGAATTGACAGCAAAAGTAAAGCCCGACTCATTGATATCAGGGCCGAGCACCTCAACACCCATGCGCCGACATTCTTCCATAAAGAAAGAAACTTGCTTGATGTCGGACATGTTATTGCTGAGTACAGAAGCCATATACTCCGCAGGATAATTGGCCTTTAAATAGGCAGTTTGGTACGCTATCCAAGCATAGCAGGTAGAGTGCGATTTATTGAATGCATAAGAAGCAAAAGCTTCCCAGTCTTTCCAAACTTTCTCGAGCGTTGGAGATGGATGTCCTTTTGCGCTGGCGCGCTCAATAAATGTTGGCTTCATTTTGTCGAGAACCTTACGGTCTTTTTTACCCATGGCCTTACGAAGTGTATCGGCCTCACCTTTGGTGAAATCGGCCAATTTTTGAGACAAGAGCATGACCTGTTCTTGGTATACTGTAATTCCGTAGGTTTCATTGAGGTATTCCTCGCAGTCTGGTAAATCATAGATGATGGGTTCATCTCCGTGCTTGCGCTTACAATAGGACGGAATATACTCCATTGGACCTGGCCTGTACAGCGCGTTCATGGCAATGAGGTCAGCGAATACAGTAGGTTTTAATTCTTTGAGGTGCTTTTGCATTCCTGGCGATTCATATTGGAATATGCCAACGGTTTCTCCGCGCTGAAAAAGAGCATAAGTTGCTTGGTCATCAATTGGAAAAGTATCTGGATCTAATTCGATTCCGTGATTTTCTTTGACCAAACGCACTGCATCTTTTATAAGGGTAAGGGTTTTGAGGCCTAAGAAGTCCATTTTGAGCAAACCAGCAGATTCAGCAACAGCGTTATCGTATTGTGTACAGACCATTTCGGAGTCTTTGGCAATAGCAACTGGAACAAAATTGGTGAGGTCGTCGGGCGTGATAATAACCCCACAAGCATGAATGCCTGTATTGCGCACAGACCCCTCAATTTCCATTGCTTTCTGTAATACTTGGGCCTGAAGATCTTTACCTTGGTAAATGCGCCGCAATTCTTTGGCATTGGTGATTGCTTCTTGATTGCGTAATTTATCAATTAGCTCAGGTTCTGGCATGTTGAAAAGCTTGCGTAAAGATAAATCGGGAATGAGTTTAGCCAAGCGATCAGCCTCGGGAAGTGGAAGATTCATTACTCGGGCGGTATCGCGAATTGCAGACTTCGCTGCCATGGTTCCGTAAGTAATGATTTGAGCCACTTGATTGGCACCATATTTATTGATAACGTAATCGATGACTCGGCTGCGGCCTTCATCGTCGAAGTCGATATCGATATCGGGCATAGAGACGCGGTCAGGATTTAAGAAGCGCTCAAAAAGGAGATCGTATTTGATTGGGTCTACGTTGGTGATTCCGATGCAATAGGCAACCGCTGAACCTGCAGCCGAACCCCGGCCAGGACCAACTGAAACACCCATTTGGCGCGCTGCATTACAAAAATCTTGAACTATCAAAAAATAACCTGGATAACCTGTCTTTTCGATGGTTGCTAGTTCGAAGTCTAGGCGTTCGATGATTTCATCGGTGATAACGGAATAACGCTTTTTGGCTCCTTCATAAGAAAGGTGACGTAAAAATGCATTTTCACCTCGCTTGCCTCCATCTAGCGCATCTTGGGGGTCGATAAATGCTGATGGGATATCAAAAGCTGGAAGCAGGACCTCTCTCGCCAAACCATAGTGCTCACATTTGGCAATGATTTCAGCCACATTAGTAATGGCCTCGGGTAGATCTGTAAAAAGAGACAGCATTTCTGCAGTACTGCGCATGTAGTAGGAGTCGTTTTCTAGGCCATAGCGGAATCCGCGACCACGGCCTTTGGGCGTTTCTACTAATTCATTGTCTTTGACACAAAGCAAAACATCGTGGGCAATGGCATCTTTTTGCTCGATGTAGTAGGTGTTGTTGGTGGCGATTAGTTGGAGCTCGTGTTTTCTTGCGAGGTCAATGAGTAAGGGGTTGAGTCTATCTTCAACCTCTAGGCCATGACGGCCAATTTCAATGTAAAAATCTGCGCCAAATTCAGCCTTCCACCATAAAAGTGCTTCTTCGGCTTGTCGTTCGCCTACACTCAGCAATAAATTGGGAATTTCCCCATATAAATTACCGCTTAAAATAATGAGGTCTTCTTTATACTGTGTGAGCAATTTTTTGTCAATGCGAGGCACATAGTACATTCCCTTAGTGTAGGCAATTGAAGCAAGTTTGATTAGGTTTTGATAACCATTCTTATTTTTGGCCAAACACACAATTTGGTAGCCATTATCTTTGATTGATTTATCTTGATGGTCTCTACACACATTGAATTCACAACCAATAATGGGTAAAATTTCCTTTCCATCAAATGGCTCGCCTTTCTCTTCAGCTGCCGCCCTTTCCGCTTTTATTTTTTCATTGTGCGCTGCCGCTAATTTTTCAAACTGAAATGCAGCCATCATGTTGCCGGTATCTGTTAAAGCAACGGCTGGCTGGCCCAACGTAACAGCCTTTTGTAGAAGTGCTCCGACCTCGGCGGTAGATTGTAAAATGGAGTACTGCGTATGATTGTGTAAATGCGCAAAAACGACATCCTCTTTATCGATTGATTGAATGGGCGTTTGGGTGGTTGGTGCTTGTGTCTTGCGTGAGGAAATCCGTAGTTGCTCACTTTGCGCCTTTAAATTGACATGTTGGATTCCGATTTTTTGAATTGGCCCTGGATTGAGCGTCCGAAAAGACTCAAAATAACCAGGTTCTTGAAGAATTTCTTCTAGGGTGTAGTGCGCTTTGCGCAGCAACTCCAAGAAGCAACGAGAAGTTGCCTCAACGTCTGCGGTGGCATTATGCGCCTCATTGAAAGGTTCTCCAAATAAATACTGATGGATTTCGGTAAGGGTCGGTAATTTGAATTTACCACCACGACCCCCTGGTATCTGGCAGAGTTGTGCACTGCGCTCAGTACAGGTGTCTAGTACTGGTTTGATTAACGGTGTTTCTTGGCCAAGTCGGATAAACTCACAACCTAAAACATTGACGTCAAATTTGAGATTGTGACCAACCATAAAATTAGACTTCTCAAGATCTTTGATAAAGAAGCTCAGAACCGTGCCGAGCTCTTCGCCAACTGCTTGTGCCAGTTCGGTAGAAATTCCATGTACTTTTTCTGATTCGAATGGAATATTGAAACCCTCGGGCTTGATGATATAGTCTTTTTGAGAAATGAGCTCACCGGCTTCGTCGTGGAGTTGCCATGCGAGCTGAACAACACGAGGCCAGTTATCTAAATCAGAAATTGGGGCGTTGAAATCGCGAGGAAGGCCGGTGGTTTCGGTATCAAAAACAAGGTACATGTGCGCAGTAAAAAGGGAACTTTAAATTTAGGGATTTCTGCAGCAGTGCCTGTCAATTGTTGAAAACTATTGTGTGGCTTTTTCCCAATATGCGTTGAGTAAGACCACGAGTTTACGTGAGATATTATTTTGGTAGCGTTTGGTTCGATAGCCTCCAACCCAATTAATGCCTCGGATGGCATTGGTCAAGAAAACTTCGTCGGCGGCCATTAAATTTTGTGGAAGAATTGCACATTCGTATACCTTGATACCATTAGCGATTGCTAAATTGATGACTTGCATCCGCATCGTACCTGCCAAACACCCTTCATCTAAGCCCGGCGTGTAAAGCACCCCATTGCTAATGATAAACATATTGCACGACGACGTCTCTAATATTTGGCCTTTGATATCCGTCAAAAAAACGTCATCTAAGCCATTTGCTTTTGCGGAGAGTGCAGCCATTACGTATGGCAAGCCCATTTTAGTCTTGAAATTCGAAAGCACATTTTTTTGGAGTTTAATTTCTTGATAGATATCTAGCTCCAATCCGCGGGCATTCAGTTCAAAATGATTGACCTCATAAGGGTACACCTCAATGTAGTAAGTGGCGTCATTGGCATCTGGTAAATAAGCACCGCCACTGATGCGATCTAAAGATAAACGACAACGCCCTCCTTCTGTGATTGCTGATAAGGCGCACAACTCTAAAATTTTAGCCTCAAAAAAATCGGTTGTGTAACTTGCAGAAGGACGCATGTGGATGGCACGCGCTCCCGCGAGCAGGCGCAGCATGTGGTTTTCTAAATTGAGCGGCTGGCCATTGATGATTCGGATGCTCTCAAAAACGCCGTCGCCATAGAGATGAGCACGATTACCCGGTAAGATGGTGGGCGCATCTCCCGCTAAAACAGAACCGTTATTGTTAACGTAAAGCATTGGCTACAAATCTTCTAATGTAACAAAGATGCAAAAAATTGTCCATAGCCAGGAATAAAAAAGAGGACAAATAAAATACCTGCAATTGCACCTGAAATATGTGCGTCGTGCGCAATTCCTGTATTTCCTTTTCGAAAAGCAAAATATTCAACCAGCAAGTATACCGGACCAAATATATAGGCTGGAATCGGAATTGGAATGAACATGAGCATCAGTCCCTGACTGGGGTGAGCTGCTATGAACGCAAAAAGTACGGCAGTTACGGCACCTGAAGCGCCTAAACTTCTATATCCAACATTATCTTGATGACGGTAATACGAATAAAGGGTAGCAAACAAACCACCCATTAGGTATAGTGCCAGAAAATAATAAATGCCTTTTACCGTCCCAAAAAGTATGCTGTACTCCTTAAAAAGGAAATCTCCTATAAAATACAGTGTCATCATGTTGAAAATCAAATGAGACCAATCTAGATGCACCAGCATATGGGTAAAAAAGCGCGGCCATTCCATTTGATGCTTGATCCGATAAGGAATAAAGAGCATGCGTTCCAAAAAAGCTGAATTTTGAAAACCTTGCCAGGAAACGAAAGCAGTGAGGATAATAAGACCAATAACCATTGAATTTCAATAAGTTTTAACTACATTCAACGAAAATAAGCATAAAATGAAGGTTGATATTCATTTCTTTTCAAGTATGATGCTTAGCCTGGTTTTCTTTTACAGCTGCGCGTCAAATCCATCAGCTGAAATAAAAAAAGACTTTTTGACCAACCAACAATTACCCGATTCAAAAAAAATAAAATTGCTCCTTGAACAAGGACACCCTTCACTTTCTCTTGCGAAAGAAGAGAGGCAAAAACTTTATCAACGCTATCAAAGTGCAGCATTTCAACCTTTTTTTGATTCGACAAAGCAAAGTAAGCAAATTCAAGAAAGATGGTCGAAAACACTTTACAAAGCCATGTATTTTGGTCTTCCCGAATCAAGAATGCTTCCCGAATTAAAAGGTCATCGGCTTGTAAACGAACTATTGATCAACTATTATATCGGCACAACCATGCACGATTTGGACAGTGGATTCATCGACTTTGAAAAAAGGAGATTCAAATCAAAAAAATTTCAGCAGTTTCCCGTAAATTGGCTTGTTTCACTTCAAAATACGGACTCCATATGCCTCAATCGAGGGCCTGCAGATTCAAATTATCGCTATTTTGCGAAGCATCTTTATCATTATTGCGACACCGCTGCTTTAACTTCGCTTTCCTTCCAGCTAACCACAGAAAAAGAAGATAGAAATCTAGCCTGGAAACAACTCAAAATTGGTTTGAAAGGCTGGGGCTATATCGATGCGCATACAGATAGTTTAGGAATAAGAGCAGCGCTGAAAAATTATCAAAGGTCACAAAACTTGAATCCAGATGGTATAATTGGTAAAGCAACGGTAGTTGCATTCGGACAGTCTAAGCAAGAGCAATTATATCATGCACAAATTTCTTTAGACAGGCTAAGGCAAGCAGCGGTAAAACCCAAAAAGTATGTTTCGATTAACCTCCCCTCCTTTGAACTAAAGTTTATTGCAAATGATACCCTAAGGGCTATTCACCGGGTCATTATAGGTAAAATAGAACACCCAACGCCTGAATTACGCTCTAAAATTTATCAAATCGTGAGCCTGCCTTATTGGCGCGTACCAAGCTCCATTGCGAAGAATGAAATTTTACCTGCGCTCAAAAGAAACGCAAGCTATTTAGAAAAAGAACACATGCGCATTTATGGTGCCGCAAAAAAGGAAATAGATCCGCAGACTGTTAACTGGAAAAATAGGAGGAAAAATTCATTTCCCTACCTGGTTGAGCAAGACCCTGGGCCCTGGAATAGTCTTGGGCTGATCAAATTTGAGTTTAGCAACCAATTCTCGGTATATGTACACGATACGCCAAGCAGGTATTTATTCAGACAAAACTTCCGAAGTTTCTCGCATGGGTGCATGCGTGCAGAAGACCCAATAGAACTTGGGAAATTATTCCTAACCTACGATAAAATTGGAAAAAAAACCAATGAAGTGACCCCTGATTCCTTACAAAACCTAATCGATTCGAGTTTTCATCAAAAAATCCCTTTGCTTCAGGCCATTCCTATTTTTGTTACGTATCAAACCGTTACTGCAGATAAATATCGACTGTATTTCCATTTAGACCTTTACCGACGAGAACAAGACCTTATCGCTTTATTTCGTTCAAAAAATAATGGCTAATTTTACCGAAAATAAATGCTCATGCTCGTTTCTCCGTCCGTACTATCCTGTGATTTTGGCAATATCCAACGAGATACCCTTCTGTTGCACAATTCTGTGGCCGATTGGTTGCATATCGATGTCATGGACGGTGTTTTTGTACCAAACATCTCTTTCGGATTCCCAGTTTTGCAGGCCATCCGCAAACACACCAACAAAACACTAGACGTGCACCTCATGATAGCCAACCCAGATGCCTATCTCGAAGACTTTAAAAAGGCCGGTGCAGATATCCTTACGGTCCATTACGAGGTTTGCCCGCACTTGCATCGCACTATCAGTCGGATTCAAGAATTAGGAATGAAAGCAGGCGTTGCCCTCAATCCGCACACGCCGATTGAAGTGCTTTCAGAACTTGCTCCAATGCTAGATTTGGTGCTCATTATGAGTGTGAATCCTGGTTTTGGAGGTCAAAAATATATCCCCGCTGCGTCCGACAAGGTTGCCCGCCTAAAAAAATTGCGCAGCCAAACAAATTCAAAATTCTTAATCGAAGTAGATGGCGGCGTTAATTTAGAAACCGGAGCCCTTTTGGCTGCTTCTGGCGCAGATGCATTAGTTGCAGGTAGCTTTGTTTTTGGTTCTGCAGACCCTGCGGCTACGATTTCAGCTTTAAAAAGCTTGTAAATACGTAACCAAACTGAAGTTTTGTCGTTAAATAATGTATGAAGCTTCTTTTTGCTTTAATCCTTTCCACTTCATCGCTTTTTGTGTCTTTTACATGGTCGCAGGGGCTTGCTCAAAAAGAACAAGAGGCAAGCAAGTTATTAGCAGCTCTTCGCGCAAGTACCGACGATAACCAAACCCTCCAAGCTCATTTGGCTTTCAAAAAAGCCATGTCCGAGCTCGTCAGGAGCAAAGATTTCTTCGACTCGCCTTTACAAGCCCTCCAAATTGCGGATATCAAGAGTGCGGATCAAACCCTGCGCTTACTTACTTGGAATGTCGAATTTTCAGATCTTTCCTATACTTACGGAGGGTTCATTTTACGCAGAGAAGAAGGTAGAGAACGGGTTTCGATTCTAGAACTAAACGATGTACTCGACCCCTACAGCTCGAAGCCCGAAAATATCATAGATTACAAAAATTGGTATGGTGCGGTGTACTTTAAAATCATCGATTTTTCTTTTCAAGGAAAAACTCAATACCTCCTATTTGGCTACGACGGTGGCACCACCATGAGCAATTTTAAAATCTTAGATGTACTCAGTTTTTCAGGACAAAACGCCAAATTCGGGAGCCCTGTTTTCAAAGACCCAAAAGCCATCAAAAAACGAATTGTTTTTGAATATGCCAATATGGCCAGTATGTCTTTAGAATTTGAACCGAAGCGAGCGCGTATTGTTTTTGATCACCTCTCGCCAGAAGCACCTGCCTTAGAAGGAATTGCCTCCTACTACTTTCCCGATATGTCTTATGATGCATACGTCTATGACTACGACCGCGAGCTTTGGAATCTAGAGGCCGATGTCATTGCTACGAATCCAGAAGAGGTTGGAGAACGCTATTATTATGCCTTGAATAAGAAAACTGGCAAAGTAGAAAAAAACCGCATGCGCGCTGATTGGATGAATCCTTCCGATCAACAAAACCCAGAAAATGGCACCCACAAAGCCACGCTCCCGACCAATGAAAACCAAACAGATCTACCACCTGTAAAGAAAAAAAAGCGTTTTCAATTGTTTAAAAAGCCGGTAAACCCTGAATCTTACTAAGTCTAAGCTCTTATGCAACTCGGAAAAATAAATAAACTCACTATTAAGCGCTTTGCACCTCCAGGAGCTTATCTGATCGACCTTCAAGAGAACGAAGTGTTGCTACCCAACAAATACCTCACCCCTGACATGGAGGAAGGTACTGAAGTAGAGGTTTTTGTGATGAAAGATTCTCAAGAAAGGTTGGTATGTGTTACGGAAAGACCCTACATTTTACTCGGCGATTGCGTTTATCTCGATGTTGTGGAAGTCAATCCGTTCGGCGCGTTTGTCGATTGGGGCCTTGATAAAGATTTATTTGTTCCGTTTGCCGAACAACGCACCCGTTTAGAAATTGGCGACCGCTATTTATTTACGTTGCTTTACGATTTTGAGACCGACCGACTCTTCGGGAGCATGAAAATTAAAAAAGTACTCATCCCTTGCACCGACCTCAGTTTGGAAGGGCAAGAGGTCGATTTATTGATCTGCGACGAAGGTAAACTAGGCCGTAACGTCATTGTCGACAAGCGTTATGAAGGGCTCATTTTCAAGGACCATCAAAACCAACCATTACAACGCGAACAAGAGTGTAAAGGATATGTAGCTAAAGTACGTGAAGATGGCAAATTAGACATCAGGTTGGAAGTGCCCAACGATAGCCGCTACGACGCTGCTGAACAAAAAATTCTCGATACCCTGACGGCACAAGACGGTTTTCTTGCACTCACAGACAAAAGCGATCCAGACGAAGTACGCGCAATATTAGGTCTCAGTAAAAAGACCTTTAAACAAGCAATTGGTAAGCTGTACAAACACCGCCGTATTGCTTTGGAGGCTGATGGTATTCGCTCACTAAACAACCCCAGAGTTTAGCGCCCGTCGCCATCTAAGATATTACCCAAGCCTCCGAGTATGCCACCTTCTTCTTTGCGGGTAGTGGTACCGTAAGCTAAAATTCTGGAAGCCAATCTAGAAATAGGCAAACTCTGAAGCCAGACCTTTCCCGGTCCTTTGAGTGTAGCAAAAAACAAACCCTCTCCTCCAAAAATGGTGTTTTTGATACCTCCAACAAATTGTATGTCGTAATCGACGTCTTGGGTGTAAGCGACAATACAACCGGTGTCTACGCGCAATACTTCGCCCGGCATAAGGGTTCTTTCGGTAATGTACCCCCCCGCATGACAAAATGCAAGGCCATCGCCTTCCAGTTTTTGCATGATGAAACCTTCACCGCCAAAAAGGCCTGTACCTAACTTGCGCTGAAATTCAATCCCGACACTTACCCCTTTCGCCGCGCATAAAAACGCATCTTTTTGACATACAATTTTGCCGTTGTATTGCAATAAATCAAAAGCGATGATTTTGCCTGGATATGGTGATGCAAAAGCCACGCGCGCTTTACCTAAACCTTGATTGGTAAATGCGGTCATGAACAGGCTTTCGCCGGTAAGCAAGCGTTTTCCGGCACTGAAGAGCTTGCCCATAAAACCCGTTTGAGCCGAACCATCTCCAAATATGGTTTGCATTTCTATGGATTGATCCATGTACATAAAAGCGCCTGCTTCGGCAATTGCGGTTTCTTGTGGATCTAGCTCAATTTCGATGAGCTGCATCTCTTCTCCTTTGATGAGGTAGTCGATTTCGTGGTTGCTACGCATGTTTTTTTCTTGTAAAATTAACAACAAAGTAGTTGCTGAGGATTGTTTAACTTTGTCAAATGGAAACAGCACAAAAGATTGCGGTTATCGGTGGTGGCAGTTGGGCAACGGCAATAGTCAAAATTCTTTGCAATAATTACGCGCAAGTCCATTGGTGGATGCGCAGCGAAGAAGCAATTACCCACATTCAGCAATTTGGACACAACCCCAAATACCTACAATCAGTCTCTTTTGACACTGATAAATTAGTCCTGAGTTCAAACTTGGAAAACACTTTAAACGCGGTGGACTGGGTGGTAATCGCTACTCCAGCAGCTTTTCTCGAAGAGGCATTTGTAGGTATTTCAGCAGCACATTTCACCAATAAAGTGGTGTTCTCTGCGGTAAAAGGCATCGTTCCTTCCTATAATGCCATTCCAGCTCGGTTTATCCACAAAAGTTTTGGCGTGCCTTATGATAAAATTGGTATTATTTCTGGTCCTTGCCATGCAGAAGAAGTCGCTATGGAAAGACTCTCTTACCTTACACTGGCTTGCGCCAACACCGAAAATGCGCAGCAAATGGCGCTTGCACTGAGCTGTCGTTACATCAAAACAACAACAAGCGACGACCTTTTTGGAACAGAATTTTCAGCAGTCTTAAAGAATGTTTACGCATTAGCTGCCGGAATTTGCAATGGTCTAGGCTATGGCGATAACTTCCAAGCGGTACTCGTTTCAAATGCCATTCAAGAAATTGAACGGTTCATTGACGAAGTTCACCCCGTCCATCGAGATACCAAAACGAGTGCCTATCTTGGAGACTTACTCGTAACTGCTTATTCGAATTTTTCGCGCAACCGCACCTTTGGATTCATGATAGGGAAAGGATACTCAGTCAAAAGTGCACAGCTTGAAATGAACATGATTGCAGAGGGCTATTATGCCACCAAAAGTTTGTTTGAAATCAATCAAAAATTCGCGGTAGACATGCCCATCCTATCGGCGGTTTACCGCATTATCTACGAGAAAATGTCTCCTGCCATTGAAATGAAACTTTTAGCTGAAAAACTGGTCTAATATGAAGGTTTTTAAATTTGGAGGCGCCTCGGTAAAAGACGCCCTTGCCGTCAAAAACGTAAGCGCAATCTTGGCGCGTTTCCCCACTGAAAAGATCATCGTTGTCGTGTCGGCAATGGGTAAAACCACCAATAAGCTCGAAGAACTCATTGATGCACTTTACACGCAAGACCATAGTAAATTCACAAGGTGTTTAAACGAGCTCAAGTCTTATCATTGGGAAATTCTAGCTGGTTTATTCTCAGAAAAAAACGATAGTATTTACCAAGCAACCGAAGCTATTTTTGAGCAATTGGCGCTGGAATTTAACAAACCACTTGCCGAAAATAAATCTTTTCTTTACGATCAAATTATTGCCTTTGGAGAGGTCATATCGAGTAAGATTCTAGCCGCATATTTGACGAACCAAAATTATAATGCGACTTGGCTAGACGCCAAAACAATCATAAGAACCGACAACAAGTATCAAGAGGCTCAGGTAGATTGGCTCAAAACCAAAGAATTGTGCGATCAAAAAGTGTTGCCTCTTCTCAATAGACATTCAATCGTCGTAACGCAAGGATTTATTGGCCATACGGCCGAGGGTTTTACAACCACGCTCGGTCGAGAAGGCTCAGACTACAGCGCAGGCATCCTCGCCTATTGTTGCCAAGCAGCAAGCGTGACGATTTGGAAGGATGTACCCGGAATGCTCAACGCAGATCCGAAATATTTTGAAAAAACAGAATTGCTGAGTCAACTATCTTTCAAAGAAGCCATTGAACTTTCTTATTACGGCGCAAGTGTGATACACCCTAAGACAGTTCAGCCCTTACAACAAAAGAACATTCCATTATTTGTGCGTTCTTTTCTTGACTTTGAGGCACCCGGCACAATTATTTCTTCCAACGCGGAGCGCGATGCACAAATCCCATCTTACATCGTAAAGTTCAACCAAGTTTTGGTTACTTTTAGTTCAAAAGATTTCTCTTTCATTGCCGAACAACAACTTTCGGAAATATTTGCTGCGCTTTCCTCAATCAAGGCAACCATCAACCTTATGCAAAATTCAGCACTGAATTTTTCAGTTTTGCTAGACCGTAAAAAAATTGACCTAAGCCAACTGAAGCAAAGCCTTGGCCAGTACTACCATATTCGGTACAACGAAAACCTCGAACTTGTCACCATTCGTCATTACAACGATTCCATACTCAACGAAATGAGTAAAGACAAAATCTGCCTGGTGAAACAACAAACGCGCACCACGGCTAGAATCGTTTTGCAGCCAAAAAACGGTTAATTTTTATCGATATTTCTTTAAAAATACCACAAAAGTGGTAGGGTAAATTGAAAGGAACAGCCTTACATTTGCACATGTCTGTTACTCTCGACTCCATTTCACTGAACCAGCAAGTAAAAATTACAGCAATACCTGCTTCAGCTATTTCCCCAAAACTCACTGAAATGGGCCTTACTAAAGGTCAAAAAATTACAGCCATTTTCAAAGCACCCTTCGGTGATCCAATTGCCTATGAAATCAATGGCAACGTGATTTCCATGCGCAAAGAAGAAGCAATGCATGTAGAAGTAGAAGTGGCTTAGCGCAATTTTCAGTAGCTTTGTAAGTCATGAAAATCGCTCTCCTAGGTAACCCTAATACTGGCAAAAGCTCTATATTTAACATGCTGACCGGTTTGCGCCAGCAAGTTGGTAATTTCCCCGGAGTCACCGTTGAGAAAAAACATGGCGACATCAAGACCAAAACCGGTATACATCAACTCATTGATTTTCCAGGAACCTACAGTATTTTCGCTCGGGCTCTAGATGAGCAAGTAGTTGAAGATGTATTACTGAACAAACAGCACACCGATTATCCCGACGCGATCATTTACGTTGCAGATGCGGCAAACTTAGAACGAAACCTATTATTTTTTACCCAATTATATGATTTCGGCTTCCCGATTGTTTTGGTCTTGAATATGTGGGATCGAGCCCAACAGAAGGGCTTAAAAATCGATACCGAACTGCTTCAAAAACAATTTCCATTCGCCAATATTGTCAAAGCAACAGCCAGAGTTTCTATCGGTAAAAGCCGAATCATTCAAGCTATTGACACCCTTCAAAAAGGGAAAAACACACCTTTTTTTGATTTTAACCTGGACGAACTACAAACAGACCATGCCCAAACTGAAAACACCAATGCAAGATTAGAAAAGTTAAGGCAACTTGGTATTGTACAGGACCTCCAAATCAAAGCACCCAACCGATCGAACAGATTAGATCAAATACTGACGCATCGAATTTACGGCTACCTTATTTTTTCAGCGGTGCTTCTGATCATCTTTCAATTCATTTTTAGCTTTGCTAGCATTCCAATGGACTTCATTGATAGTCAGTTTGTGAAACTCAGTTCATGGATAGCTAACCTATTGCCAGAAGGTGTGTTGAGCAAGCTTATTTCGCAGGGGCTCATACCAGGAATCGGCGGAGTATTGGTTTTTGTGCCACAAATTGCCATCTTATTTTTCTTTATTTCTCTTTTGGAAGAAAGCGGCTATTTATCACGGGTTGTATTCATCATGGACCGACTCATGAGGCCCTTTGGCTTAAATGGAAAAAGTGTTGTTCCATTGCTTTCTAGCGTGGCCTGTGCCATACCAGGAATCATGTCGGCCCGAACCATTTCTGACTGGAAAGAACGCCTGATTACCATACTAGTAGCCCCTTTCATGAGTTGTTCTGCACGTATACCAGTTTACACCCTTCTGATTAGTTTAGTGATCCCCAAAACGTATATTGCAGGCGTTTTAAATTTGCAAGGCATTGTTTTGTTTGGTTTGTATTTACTTGGTATTGTATTTGCCCTTGGTACCGCAGTGATCTTAAAGTTGCTCATAAATAGTGGAAAACCTGGATTCCATGTAATGGAACTGCCTGATTACAAAACACCGCGTCTGTATAATGTAGGGCTTACGGTCTACGAGAAAGTAAAAATATTCATTTTTGATGCGGGTAAAATAATCGTTGCGATTTCTATTTTACTTTGGGCCTTAGCAAGTTACGGTCCAAATTCAAGAGAAAACAACCTGAGCAAATTACGCCAAAAGGATAGCTATACAGCGGCAAGCCAAGTCCAAAAACAAGAATTAGAAAGTTCTTTATTACTCTCACAATCCTATATTGGTCATTTTGGCAAATGGATGGAGCCGGCTATTAAGCCATTGGGCTACGATTGGAAAATTGGCATTGCCCTACTCAGCTCATTTGCAGCTAGAGAAGTATTTGTAGGTTCATTGGCTACTATTTATTCCGTTGGTAATGATACCGACAATAATAAACGCTTGGTTCAAAAGCTAAAAGACGAAACATATGAAGACGGCAGCAGCGTATATAGCTTAGCCACCGGTGGCTCTCTGCTTATTTTTTATGTGTTTGCCATGCAATGTATGGCCACTTTAGCGGTTGTTAAAAGAGAAACCCATTCTTGGAAATGGCCGCTGATTCAACTCGCATTTATGGGGCTTATTGCTTACTTAAGTGCATTTATTGTTTACCAACTCTTGTCGTAAAAAAATTCTTAACGCTGATCTATGCAACAGTTTTTAGTCGTAGTACTTGCTCTTCTTGCTGCTTTCTACCTCATTCGTCATGTCTATAACTTATTTTTTTCTCAGCAATCGAATTGTGAAGGTTGTGGTTTAGCACCAAAGCGAATTCCTGGCTCGAATCTTGAATAAAGGCAGTTCTGCCAGATGTTAATGAAGTGTTAAATACCTCAAACACCAAAAGAAGCTTCCTATCTTTCAGAAAGATAAACTAATACTTATGAAAAAATTAATGCTTTCTTTTGGTGTTGTTTTGATGGCAATCCTTGGCCTCAACACCGTTAATGCACAAATTGAAAAAGGTGCTAAAATTGAATTTAATAAAGAAGTACATGATTATGGCAGCATCAAATACGGTGGTGAACCATACTGTTCTTTTGAATTCAAGAATACAGGAGACGAACCATTGATCATCTCCAACGCTAAAGGATCTTGTGGCTGTACAGTTCCCGAGTGGCCAAAAGAACCAATTGCTCCGGGCGCAAAAGGAACCATCCGTGTCAAATACGATACCAACCGTCCAGGCCCAATCAATAAAAGCGTAACGATTACTTCAAATGCGCTCAACGAACCTAACAAAGTGATTCGAATCAAAGGTGACGTAGGTCCAGCTCCAGAAAGTGGCACACCAGTGAACAACGCAGGTGCACCTACCAACAACTAATTTGTAATTCTTCCTATTTCAAAAGCCACTCTTTGTAGTGGCTTTTTTATTGAATTAGATTTCGAGAAAATTATTTACGGTAGTTGACCAATTGGGGGCAGTACCTGAGCGAAGTAGCTGAATGGTTTGCATTCCGATTGCGGAGGCAGCCTCGAGCTCAGCTGATATATCAGAAAGAAATAAAATTTGTTGCGGATTCATACCCAAAAATTGTGCGATTTTTTGGTAAGTCTCTTGCTCTTTTTTAGGACCCGTTGTAGTGTCAAAATAATTGGAGAAGTGCACTGACAAATCTCCAAAATCACTAAAGCGAAACAACAGCTTTTGAGCAGTAACGGACCCAGATGAAAACACCCCAATTTGAAGGCCTTTACTCCGCCACTGATTGAGAGCCGTAGGAACATCATCAAAGACATGACCTGTAATGGCTCCTGTTTCATAGGCATTTTTCCAAATAATACCTTGTAGTACTTTTAATGGCGTTAGTTTCCTATCCTCCTCACTCCATTTTTTAAGACAAGCCAACACCTCTTCTGTAGTTGTTAGGTGTCGTCCTTCTTCTTGGGCTGCAATTTCTATAATTTCAGAGAAGGCGTCTTTAACGTCTGTAATATGGCCATGTTTGGTGAGCTCGTTGAGGTGTTCACGAAAATAAGGGAAAAGTGCCTTGTACACAAAATCTACAGAACTGGTGGTCCCTTCGATATCCGTTAAAATATATTTGATTTGCTTATCCAAGCGTTGGCGCCTTAAAATGAAGATATTTTGATTCTATACCCGATGCCGTATAAATGGGCGTCCAACCCGACATATCTGTAAAGATTCGGATCGCTTTCACGAATGGTTGTTGCGCACCCGCATCAAACCAATGTTTGGTGCCCGCTGGCACACTAATGAGGTCGCCACGCTGACACAACACATTAAAAACGGGCGCATCTTGTAAATGAAACCAAAATAAGCCTTGCCCATCGACAAAGAAGCGTATTTCGTCTTCATCGTGGGTATGTTCGGCTAAGAATTTAGCGCGTAATTGCGCGTAATTTGGGGTAAGGGCGTGAATGGAAATAACATCGGCACTTTGGTAACCCCCGCTCGACATAAAAGGCTTTAAATCTTTGGCATAAGCCTCTAAAATTTCGTCCTGGCTGGCCGTATCTTCAAATGAAACGGTACAAGACCACTGATCAAAAAAAACATGGTATTGTTGAAGAAATGCTTTTATTTCAGAAGGTTCAAAAAGCTGAATCGCTTGGTCGGGAATAGATAGAATAGCCATTGTTATAATAAAAATTCACACTCACAAAGATAATCTAAAGTTTCGAGATGTCTTTGGGCCTCAAAAAGGTTTTCTCCCCAAGCGTATGTGCCATGACCCGCAATAATAAAGCAATGGTGCTGAACTTCAGCTAGTCGTTCATCCAGTGCCAGGCAAAGTACTGCCATATCTTGTTGATTCTCAATGATTGGAATTTCAAGGGTATCTAAATGGCTCTTACATCCTTTAAAGCCCTTTTGAAGTTCATAACCCTGAACGGGAAATACATGCTCATTGAACTGTGAAATCAAAACTGGAAACTTTCCATGACTGTGCAATACAACTTTTGCAGTTGGAAAATTTCTGTAAATCCAAAGATGAATTTGTGTTTCGTCTGAAGGCTTCATTCCTTCAAATAATCCGGTTCCTTGACCTTTTTCATCGATGCATATCAAATCTTGCTCAGTGAAATCAGCTTTATTGACTCCAGACCTAGAAACCCAACATTGCTGTTGTTCGTCTATAAATGAATAATTGGTAGAGGTGGCTGGCGACCACCCTCTTGCATTTAATGTGCGAATAAGTTGTGCAAGTGCAGCCTTCATTAGTTAGAGAGGGACTCTTTAACGAGCGCCGCAATTATTTTACCATCCGCTTTTCCGGCCAGTTGAGCAGATAAAATACCCATTACCTTACCCATATCTTGAGGGCCGCTTGCCCCCGTTTGTGCTACGGCAGCTGCTACTTCAGCACGAATCTGGTCTTCTGTAAGCATTTGAGGCAAATAAGCCTCTATTACTTGTGCTTGATATAATTCTTCAGCAGCAAGGTCTGGACGGTTTTGGTCTTGATAAAGTGTATAAGTCTCCATGCGTTGTTTGTGGAGCTTCATACATATTTTAAGCGCAACCGCTTCGCTTACTTCAGCAGCTGCACCTGAGGTAGCCTCAAGTAAGAGTTTTGATTTGATGTCTCGGAGTGCTGCTAGTTTTTCCTTCTCCTTGGCTAGCATTGCATTTTTGATATCTAGATTGATGCGCTCTGTGAAGGTCATGATCAGTCTACGTTATCGTGTAAAAAATTATTACCGTTCCGTAGGGTAGGCTGGCCATTGACATCAGTGCCCACACCAAAGCGTGAAATCTGCTCTTGTGTACTAGGTGTATGTTGGTGTAAATGGATATTTCTGCGAACAAATGCTGGTTCATTCTCAAATTCTAACAAACCATCGGGCTTTTGAAGTTTAGAGGTAAACTCTTGAATACGACTCACGCGCTCTTGTACTTTGCGCTGTTGCTCTTCAGGACTTAAAATGCGCTTCGGAGTTTCCATCTCGACGCGTTGTACGCTGTCATCTTCAAGCACATGCTTAACGATGTGTTGAGGTGGAGAGAATGTTACTTCTTGAACGGATTCAATGGTAGAGGCAACTTCTTCTGACTCTGCTTGTACATCGAATACTTCCCAACTCATAGAAGTTTGAGCCGGAAGTGCTTCTTCTTTCTCATCGTAGAGATTGTAGGTCTTTTTTGCTGTTGCCGACACTGCATCTATGGGTTGCTCTACAGCTTGAATTGGATTCGATAAAGGCGTTTCAACTTGCTTCAAAAATGGCTCTTCTGCATTGTCTTGAATAGAGGCTGAGGCTAAAGATTCAAAAGGAGAAGTCAAAGGAACCTTGATTTCTTGTTTTTGATCTTCTTCGAGAACAACTACCGTACGCTCAGGACTTTTTTCAAAACCTGTGAGCGGAGAAGATGTAAATCCGGTAGCTATAATCGTTAGGCTGAGTTGATCACCTAATGATGCGTCGTGGCCATGACCCCAAATGACATCGGCTGTAGAACCTGCTGCCTCTTGAATGTAATCTGTTATATCAGTGATTTCATCCATCATGACTTCTCGGTCACCATAAGTGATGTTGAGTAGGACATATCGTGCGCCATTGATATCGTTATCGTAAAGTAAAGGAGAAGTAAGTGCTTCTTTAACAGCTAATACTGCTCGGTTTTCACCTGCGGCTAAGGCACTTCCCATGATGGCGTGTCCGGAATTGCGCATCACCGTATTGACATCATTGAAATCAACATTAATGGCGCCTGTGACTGAAATTACTTCAGCGATACCTTTGGCTGCTACAGTTAAAACGTCATCAGCATGAGAGAATGCCTCTGACAATGACATGTTTTTACCAAACTCGCGCAAGCGCTCGTTGTTGATAATGAGCAACGTATCTACATTTTGACGCATGCGCTCTAAGCCTTCTTCGGCTTGTTGACGTCTTTTGCGGCCTTCAAAATTAAACGGAACTGTTACAATACCGACCGTTAATATGCCAAGATCTTTGGCAACTTGAGCAATGACAGGAGCCGCACCTGTTCCGGTACCACCACCCATGCCTGCCGTCACAAAAACCATCTTGGTATCCTTAGAGAGCAACTCTCGGATTTCTTGGATATTTTCCATGGCAGCATTCATTCCTACTTCTGGAATCATGCCTGCTCCACGGCCTTCTGTTAGGTTTGGACCTAATTGAATTTTATAAGGTACCGGAGAGAGTTCGAGTGCCTGGCAATCGGTATTACAAACGATAAAATCTACGCCTGCAATTCCTTGCAAGTACATGTGATTGACTGCATTAGAGCCGCCTCCGCCCACACCTATCACTTTAATGATAGAGGCCGCTGGGGTTGTTTCGTGTTTTGGTAAATCAAATTCCATAATACTGCTTTGTATAACCGCGTTTGTCAAAATATGTTAATCTTCAGAATCATCAAAGAATTTTCTAACCGGACCTAAAATACGGTCGAAAAATTCTCCTCTGCGCTCTGCGTTAGAATGGGTTTTTATTTTTTCTTCTTTGTCGGAAATTTGCGCTTGGGAGGCTGGCTCTTGGTCTTGGGTTAAAGCGCCTTCTTCCCATGGCTTAAGGGCTTCAACACTTTCAAAACCTTTGAGAACTAGACCGATTCCGGTCGCAAACATAGGGCTAGATAAAGCATCAATGTCATTCGAATTCGCAAGGTGTTCTGTCGGGTAACCAATACGCGCGTCCATTCCGGTGAGGTATTCAATCAGTTGAGTGAGGTGCTTCAGTTGAGAACCCCCTCCGGTAACGACAATACCTCCAATTAGCTTTTTCTCGTATCCAGAGTTTTTGATTTCGAGATTGACAAGCTCGATAATTTCCTCCATTCTGGCCTGAATGATGCTCGCTAGATTGCGCAATGTAATTTCCTTAGGGTCGCGTCCTCGCAAGCCTGGGATACATACAACCTCATTTTCTTTGCTTTCGGATGCCAAAGCGCTACCGTATTTTACCTTGAGCATTTCTGCTTGGCGCTGCATGATGCGACAGCCTTCTTTGATATCTTGGGTAATGACATTGCCTCCAAAAGGAATAACTGCGGTATGACGAATCAGGCCGTCGTGAAAAATGGCAACATCGGTGGTGCCGCCACCGATATCTACAAGCACTACACCCGCTTCTTTTTCTTCATCAGAAAGGACTGCCTCGGCAGATGCGATAGGTTCAAGAATAATATCTTTGACACTAAGGCCAGCGCGATCTACACAGCGTGTAATGTTTTGTACGTTGGTTACCTGACCCGTAATGATGTGAAAATTTGCTTCGAGCCGAACGCCTGCCATACCAATTGGGTCTTTGATTTCTGGCTCTCCGTCTACGATATATTCTTGTGGAATTACCGTGATAATTGCTTCTCCAGGATTCATGACCATTTGGTACATATCGTCTACAAATGCATCGATATCAACTTGGGAAATTTCTTCACTGGCCGTGCGTCGGGTGTATATACCACGATGCTGCATGCTTTTGATGTGCTGCCCAGCAATACCAACATGAACGTTTTTGATTTTGAGATTTCCTTCAACGGTATTTTGGGTGGCTTCTACTGCGGCATTGATGGATTGGACCGTGCGCTCGATATTCGACACCACACCTCGCATGACGCCCAAAGACTCACTTTTACCCATTGCGATAATTTCAATTTTGTTGTGCTCGTTTTTTCGACCCACAAAAAAAGCGATTTTGGTGGTGCCAATGTCCAAACCTACAACTACTCGCATGCGCTTCACCTCGGCATTGTTATTTTTTTCTGCAAACGATTTGTCCATCATACTTGACACTTATTTCTTTGTATTTATTCCAGCCTTCATGAGGCAGGGCTTCTTTGTAAAAATGTTTCAAACGTTCAAATTTATCTGAAACTTCTTTGGTGCTGCGCGCAGGGCCAAAGATGATTTGTTGCTCTCCAACCATCGGAATAAGTATAAAATCTCCGTCTGATTCGAGGTAAACTTGACCTATTAATTGTTGCATTAATGGATCATTACAAACATAATTTGAAATGCGGTAGATTTGACCGATTTTTTGAGAACTTTTCAAATTTGAATTGTTAATAAAATCGCAGTTCAGATGAGGGTTATAGACATCGTGAATGGCTCCAGAAAAAACCAAAACTCTGGCAGTGTGTAACCTCGATCTGTACATCATAAAACCATCTTGATCAAGGTAATAACTCTGTCCGCTTGTATTGAAAATCCTGGCAATTGGTTTGCGCAATTCCAATTTCACCTCCCAATGTGAACCCAAATGTTTATAGACTTCAGCTCGCTTGACTTCAGCCATTGCTGAAATAGCACGTTCAATTGAATGGATCTGAAGTTTATTTACAGGCATTTTTCTTCGAAATAGTTGCCGTAACTGCAAACGATCTAGTAATTCTTCTTCTGTTAAAAATGCATTTTCGTCCTCGGCATGAATGGAAATGCTTGGCTGATCCAAATGTGTTTGCTGCTCTTGATTCTGCGCAAAATAAAAGACAACACCTACCCCAACGAAAATGAGCAGCCAAAAAATCCTTATAAGCCAAATTTTCATGCGTTCGTGATTTGAATTTTGAGTAGTTCGGTTAAAGGCTTCACCATACGATCTATATCTCCTGCCCCGATAGTGAGTACAACGCCTTTTTTTACAGATTGGAGGGCTATTAGTATTTCATGGGAAGACATTACAACTTTTGACTGAAGCACAACTGCATCTAATAGCCACTCGCTTGTCACGCCATGTATTGGCTCTTCTCGAGCAGGGTAAATAGGTAATAAGTACAGCTGATCAAGGGCTGCCAATGAAAGCGCAAAATCTTGTGCAAAATCCTTGGTGCGCGAAAATAAATGGGGCTGAAAAATACCAATGACTGGTAGCTCAGGGTAAATACTTCGAACCGACGTTATCAAGGCATTTATTTCAGTCGGGTGGTGCGCATAATCATCGATATAAATCAAATTTTCTGAACGCAAATGATACTCAAAACGACGTTTAACTCCAGTAAAACTTTTCAGCGAGGCACGTAAGTCATCCACTTCATATCCTAGCTGTACCAATAGAGCGATGCAAGCTAGAGCATTTTCTGCATTATGAATTCCAGGAAGGCCCAACTCTATATCGCGGAATAGCTCCTGATGTAGACGTAAATCTGCCACCTGAAAACCATTCACATATCGTAAGTTGTTGAACGAATAATCAGCTGTTTGTGAGTCTATGGCATAAGTACAAACCGGAGCAAGGCTCGGAAGAGAAAGACCTTCTTTTTGAATACAATTTCCCTTGGGGTCTATGCGCAAAGAAAACTGTCTAAAACCTTCCTCAAACGCAGTTGAATTGCCGTAGATGTCCAAGTGATCAGGGTCGGTAGCGGTTATAATTGCTGCAAAAGGCGATAATTGAAGAAAACTGCGGTCGAATTCATCGGCCTCAATTACAGCATATGGACTTTGGGCATGAAGCACAAGATTGGAATCAAAATTACTGGCGATACCGCCCAAAAATGCAGTACATCCAGCTCCTACTTCAGTTAACATATGCGCCAAAAGTGAACTCGTGGTGGTTTTTCCGTGTGTGCCCGCAACGCAAAGCCCTTGGTAAGTTTTGGTAAGGGCCCCAAGAACCTCTGCTCTCTTGAGAATCGTAAAAGAATGCTGCTGAAAATATGCAAGTTCTCCTAATACTTTAATAGCAGGTGTATATATGATCAAGGTGGTAGTTGGATCGGTAAATTGTTTTGGGATTTGAGTTCCGAGATCCTCAAAGTGAATAGCAATTCCCTCTTCAATAAGTTTTTGAGTGAGGGTAGTATCAACTTTATCATAACCCCCTACTTGCTTACCCGTAAATTTAAAATACCTGGCTAAGGCGCTCATGCCGATTCCGCCGATACCGATGAGGTAGATATGATCAAATTGTTGAAGTATTTTCATGAGCGGATATGCTTGAGGCAAACATCAATGATATCACTAGTGGCATTTGGAAGGGCCAACGATTTAATTGCTGCTGATAAGCTCTTTTGTTGTGCTTCATCCTGAACCAAAGCAAGTGCAGTTGGTAGCAATTGCTCTTGAGCATTGGCATCCGTGACTAAAATTGCAGCCAATTTATCGACCAAAGCCAATGCATTTTTGGTTTGGTGATCCTCCGCCACATTTGGCGAAGGAACAAGAATAACGGGTTTGGCTACCAAAGTCAATTCACTTACAGAGAGCGCCCCAGCACGGGATATAATCACTGTTGCCAAAGCGTAGGCAAGATCCATTCTTTGGATAAAAGAAAAAATCTTGACATTTGGCGTTAAGGTCTCTTGGAGTTGCAACATTTCTTTTTCATAGGATTTGCCGCATTGCCATAAGATTTGAATATCGTTTGTTCGCAGATTTGGAAGCGCTGCGCTCACTGCAGTATTTAATGTTCTAGCCCCTAAACTACCGCCCATAATAAATAGGGTTGGCTTAGTGACATCGAGGCCAAAATAGGCCGCTGCCTCGTTTTTTAGGTGAGAAAGATCTTCGAGTAAATACGAACGTACAGGATTGCCCGTTAAGTGTATTTTAGGAGCAGCAAAAAATTGTTGCATCCCGGGATAGGCCACACAAATTGCCTTTGCTTTTTTGGCAAGTAATTGATTGGTCTTGCCTGGAAATGAGTTTTGCTCTTGTAATAAGGTTGGCACCCCAAGTAATTGCGCCATTTGAAGCGTTGGGCCGCTGGCAAAACCTCCAACACCAATTACTAGTTCAGGTTTAAACTTACGGATCACAAAAAATGCCTTTGCCAAACTTTGGAGTAGCTTAAACGGCAACCATAAATTTTTAATCGTCAACCTTCGTTGCAATCCTACTATTGGTAACCCTACTATCTGATAACCGGCCTGAGGGACCTTTTCCATTTCCATTTTACCTTCGGCTCCAATGAATAAGACCGCAGCGTCAGTATTTCTACATTTTATTTCATCGGCAATAGCCAAAGCCGGAAAAATGTGGCCACCCGTTCCACCACCAGAAATAATTACCCTAGTTAACTTCATTTTCTTGTGCACTTGCAAATTGATTCTCTTGCTCATTCTTTGGGAGTTCTTTAACAAATGATTGCACGACCCCAATGGAAACACAAGCCATTACCAAAGCAGAACCCCCCATTGCCAAAAATGGCATGTTTTGTCCTGTAACCGGAAAAACACCTGTACAAACCAACATGTTGATGCTCGCTTGTGTGAGCAAATGAATGCCAATTCCGAGCGCTACATAACTCTGAAATAAATCTGGTGTTTTGAGCGCAAATCTGATCATCCTAAAAAGTAAAATCATATAGAGCAGCACCAGAAAAGCTGCCGATACAAAACCAAATTCTTCAACAAAAGTGGCGTAATAAAAATCGGCATAGGCCTCTGGTAAAAATTCTTTGAGCTTGCCGTCTCCTACACCTTGACCAAAAAAAGAACCCACAGAAATTGCCAATTTGGCATTGTTAGCCTGCTGATTGGCCTGAAGGCTTTCTATGCTCTGATTGGCGGTGTCGACACGGTTATTGATTCGATTCATCCATGTATCATACCTCGGTAAGATATTTGCATCCGGTAGCGCCAAGTGGATACCTACGACCAAAAATACCAGAGCCACACCAATTCCTGCAAGGGTTAGTAATTTCAAGAGCGGCACTCTACCAATAAACAACAGGAGCATACTCAACAAAAATAGCATTGCAGAAGTAGAGAAGTTATCTTTTAAAATAAGTGCGCAAGTGGCCGCAATTGGCAATAGTAATGGTAGCATGCCCTCGCGCCAACTATTTAATTTTTGTTGCTTTTTTACGAGCAGTTTACTCACGTAAATGATCAGTGCCAATTTGGCAAAATCAGAAGATTGAAAGGTTAGATTGATAAATGGAATACGAATCCAACGGCCAGCTCCATTTACCTCTGCACCAAAAAACCAAGTAAAAAGCAAAAGAGCTAGACCTAAATAATAGGCGAATTTTGCGGTTTGGCTAATATACTTCGCAGGCACCCGATGAATGGTATACATTGCTCCAAAGCCGAGCACTACATAGATGAGATGCTTAAATAAATAGACAAACGGAGAACCCCCCTCTATTTTGACCAAGATAGGCACGAAACTATACACCGTAACCAACGAGAAAGCCATCATTAACAAGGTAATGATCCAAATAACGGGGTCGCCTTTAAGATAAGAAAGGTAGGTCCTCATGACAACGAATTATAACATACGAACCGCTTGCTTAAATTGCTGACCCCTGTCTTCGTAGCTACTGAATAAATCAAAGCTTGCACAAGCTGGAGATAAGAGTACAGTCTCCTCCTTATTAGCGAGTTGATACCCAAAGGCAACTGCCTCATGCGCTGACTTTGCTTCAACGAGCACCTCAACTTGGTCGCCAAAAGCTGCGATGATCTTTTGATTATCTACACCCAAGCAAACAATCGCTTTTACTTTTTGAGCCACCAATTCCTTTAATTCGCTGTAGTCATTTCCTTTATCAACGCCGCCTACAATCCATACTGTTGGTTTGTCCATAGATTCTAATGCAAACCACGCTGCATTGATATTCGTTGCTTTGGAGTCATTGATAAATTCAATCCCGTTGACTTTAGCTACAAATTCCATGCGGTGTTCTACATTAACAAAATCCTGTAAACTTTCGCGTAAAACGTCGGTGCGGATTTCGACAAGCCTTGCTGCAATCCCTGCGGCAAGAGCATTTTGGGTGTTGTGCTTTCCCTTAAGAGCTAATTCGTGTATAGACATGGTAAATTGTTGTTTGTTTATATTGATGTATAGTTGTTTTTCGTCTGCATATGCGCTCATTGATTGTTCCCTCTTTAAAGAAAACGGGTGCAATTGAGCGGTAATTTGATGGCTTTTCATTTGTGCTGCAATGCATTGATCATCGGCATTGAAAATGAAAAAATCCGTTGCACGCTGATTTTGAAGAATACGGAATTTAGAACGTACATAATTTTCCATTTCGTAATTATAGCGGTCTAGGTGATCCGGGGTAATATTGGTAAGAATGGCAATTTCTGCTTTGAAAGTAAACATGTCGTCTAGCTGAAAAGAACTGAGCTCCAACACATAAATATCAAAATCTTCCGTGGCAATTTGCCTGGCAAAACTTTGGCCAACATTTCCGGCTAAACCAACTTTAAGCCCTGCTTTTTTAAGCATATGGTAACACCACATAGCAGTGGTGGTTTTGCCATTACTTCCCGTAATACAAATGTGTTTGGCTTCAGAGTAATAACCGCCAAATTCAATTTCTGAAATGACCGAAATGCCCTTTTCGCGGACAGCCTGCATTAAATCAGTCTTTTCTGGTATTCCGGGAGATTTAATAATTAAATCAGCAGATAGTATTTTAGGCATGGAATGTGACTCGGCCTCAAATTCAATTTGCTGTGCCAATAATTCATGTTGAAATGAAGGTTTAATTTTTGAGCCGTCTGATACAAATACACGCCAACCCTTTGCCTTGGCCAAAATAGCTGCTCCAACGCCAGATTCTCCGGCGCCTAAAATAACAAGCAAGCGATTTTGAGCCTCCATTTTAACGCAATTTGAGGGTAACAATGGTGACTACGGCTAACAAGACAGCTACTATCCAAAATCGAGCAACAATCTTTGCCTCGTGAATACCTTGCTTTTGGTAGTGGTGGTGTAATGGCGCCATTAAAAAGATGCGACGCCCTTCGCCATAGCGCTTCTTGGTATATTTAAAGTAGCCGACTTGGAGCATGACGGAAACATTTTCTACAAGAAAAATCCCTGCCAATACAGGAATGAGCAATTCTTTGCGAATCGCGATTGCAAAGACCGCAATGATACCACCCAAAGCCAAACTTCCTGTATCGCCCATGAAAACTTGTGCAGGAAATGAGTTGTACCACAAAAAGCCAACGCAAGCCCCTACAAATGCCGCAATAAAAATGACCAATTCCTCGGCTTCCGGAATGTACATGACATTAAGATAGTCGGCAAATTTGGCGTGTGAACTTACATAAGCCAGTATGGCAAGTGCAATACCGATGATTGCCGATGTGCCCGTAGCTAAACCGTCTAAACCATCAGTCATATTGGCGCCATTGGACACGGCAATGACAATAAATATGACAATCGGAATAAAAATAAGCCAGCCGTATGATTTATTGGTATCGCCGATAAGCCAATTGTAATTGAATTCATTTCCTTTAAAAAAAGGAATGGTAGTGGTCATGTCGTCCGTGCGGATCCATTTGTAATTCTCGCCTGCATTTTGCGCATGCTCATGGGTTACAAATGTTTCATCTGGTTGTAATTGATAATTGGCTGCTACTCTTTTGTGTACGACAACATCATCGGAGAAATACAAAATACCTCCTACAATGAGCCCAACGCCAATTTGACCTATAATTTTGGAAGTCCCTTTGAGGCCTTCCTTATTCTTTCTAAATACTTTAATATAATCATCTAAAAACCCAATTAAACCAAGCCAAATGGTGGCAATTACCATGGTAATGACATACACATTTTGGAGTTTTGCAAAGAGTAAAGTAGGAATCAGTATGGCTGCCAAAATAATTAAGCCGCCCATGGTTGGGGTTCCAGATTTTTCTAGCTGCCCTGCCAAACCGAGGTCGCGAACGGTCTCTCCGATTTGTTGTAGTCGCAAGCGTGCAATGATGCGCTTGCCAATGATGACAGAAACAATCAAAGAGGTAATAAGCGCCAAAGAAGCACGAAAAGAAATAAACTGAAACAACCCTGCACCGGGTATATTGAGTTGATCTAGCCAGGAAAACAAATAATACAACATGTTATTTATCGAGTTGGTGAATAAGTTCTTTGGTAATAGCGAGGTCGTCAAATGCAATACGAACCCCATTGATTTCTTGATAATTTTCGTGTCCTTTTCCTGCGATGAGCAGAATATCGCCAGGTGAAGCCATCAGCAAAGCTGTTTTGATTGCTTGTTTACGATCGACAACGGCCAGTGTGCGAGCTGCTCCTTGTGCATCCAAGCCCGCTTCCATTTCTGAAATGATTTGTTGCGGATCTTCTGTGCGCGGATTATCTGCAGTGAGCACAACTTGCTGACTCCGGGCAGCAGCAATCGCAGCCATTTTTGGTCGTTTGTCTTTATCGCGGTCTCCGCCACATCCCACCACAGTAATGATTTTGTTCCTTTTTTGAAAAGCAGCGATTGTAGCCAGTACGTTTTCAAGTGCATCTGGTGTGTGCGCATAATCAATTATTGCCGTAATCCCATTCGGACTTGTAAAATGCTCAAAGCGTCCACTCACATGGGTGAGTTGACTAATAGCACGCAAAACTTCTTGGGGCTCTTGACCCAATTGAATAGCTAAACCATACACCAATAACAAATTGGCGGCGTTAAATGCACCGACCAAACGCGTATGCACTTCATTGCCGTTGAATTGCAAGACCAAGCCACCCAAACTATTCTCGATAATTTTCCCTTTAAAATCTGCTGGAGTTCTGAGCGCATAGGTCAATTTTTTGGCTGCTGTGTTTTGCAGCATGACCAAGCCATTTTTATCGTCTGTGTTCACAAGTGCTATAGCCTGCGGGCCTAAATCATCAAAAAACGACTTTTTAACGCGTAAATATTCAGCAAAAGTAAGATGGTAGTCTAGGTGGTCATGCGTTATATTTGTAAAGCCTGCTGCGGTAAAGTGCAAACCCTGAATGCGCCCTTGATGTATAGCGTGAGAGCTTACCTCCATAAAACAATACTGACAGCCTGCATCGACCATTTCTCTCAGGAGCGCGTTGAGCGCAACAGGGTCAGGAGTGGTATGTGTAGCTGTTATTGCCTTCGACCCTATCTTATTGACAACCGTAGAGAGTAAACCGCAATAAAAGCCCAAATTTGTATATAAATCATGGAGCAAAGTAGCGGTAGTTGTTTTACCATTTGTTCCGGTAATACCGACGAGTGTAAGTTGCTTGGATGGATTGCCGTAAAACGCGCAAGAAAGCGCAGCGAGCGCATGACTCGTCTGGCTAACTAAAACTAAAGTTGCATCTTGAGGCAAATCAATTGAACGCTCTACTATAAAAACGCGGCAACCTTGCTCATAAGCTTTCTGAGCAAAATGATGACCATCTGTCAAAGTGCCAACCACACAACAAAAAACAGCTCCATCTTTTGCCTTACGAGAATCAAAAACTATTTCAGCAATAGGCTGCTCCAAGTTTCCTTGAAGTAGTTGATAAGGCAGCGAAGACAATAACTTTTTAAACTGTTGCATTTAATTTAATTTGATACGAATCAATTGGCCTTTAACGATTTCAGCACCAGGTTTAATGGATTGCGTACTCACCTTTCCTTTTCCGCTCATGCGCACAATTAATCCTTGAGATTCCAATAGGTACACTGCATCTTTAGCAGTCATACCAGTGACATTCGGAACCTTGGTTTCCAAAACCGACTTTTGCTGAATTTGTAGGCGCTGCTTGGCGGTGTCTGCCTGAACCCATTCACTGGAAGAATTGAGTTGGTAACGGATATCGAGTTGTTTTAAAAGAGAAGTGAGCTCTTTGCGCAGTCCACTTTTGACTGTAGGTACGTCAGTAGCCGTTGGGTTGCGCGGATCATTGATGGCTCTGTGGTACTGCAATGAAGAGGCGTAAATTTTATTGGCGATTTCCGCAAAGACAGTCCCAGAGACGGCTGCTCCGTAATACGCAACTACCGGTCGAGAAATCACGACAATACAAGAGTAGATTGGTTTTTTTGCCGGAAAATAACCCACAAAAGAAGCTTGGTAAGCACGGACCTTTTCATTTCTGTAGCCAGTTTCACCGCGTAGTTGCGCTGTACCTGTCTTTCCTGCGATTGTAAATAAAGAGCTTTTGAGTTGTTTACCAGTACCCCTAATCATGACGCCTTCCAAACAGTTTTGTAAGATTTTTAGGGTATGTGAGGAGCAAATTTCTGGATTGAGCACCACCGGCTCAAAGTTTTTAATGACCTGGCCATGTCGCTTGATTTTTTCTACAAACAGCGGTCGAACTAATTTTCCTTGATTGGCCACAGCATTGTAAAAGGCTAGGGTTTGAAGTGGCGTCTGCATGACTTCATAACCTACAGATTGCCATGGCAAAGACAATGCGGACCAATTACTGTCTCCAGGTCTTGTTACTTTTGGGCGAGGCTCACCTTCAAGATCTATACCCAACTTCTCGGTAAGCCCAAATTGTTCTAATCTGTCGATGAAAACATCAGGATCATCTTTATAACTGCGGTTCATGAGTTGCAAAATCACATTCGAAGATTTTTCAAATGCTTTTTGCACAGTAATGATGCCGTAACCTCTTCCATGATTTGCATCTGCCATCCCGTCCTTGCCAACCTTGTAGAAACCAGAGGCATTTACCTTATCGGTAATTTGAAAACGTTCGTCCTCGAGCCCAGCCATTAAAGAAGCCAACTTAAAGGTTGAGCCAGGAACCTCTAAATGCCCTATGGCATAATTAAAGTTCTCTTCATACTTTCCTTCTTTAATTCTCGTCAAATTTGCAATGGCACGAACGTACCCAGTTTGTACTTCCATTAAAATGACACTGCCGTGTTCTGCACCCATGGCAATCATTTGTTTTTCGAGCTCAGAGTGAGCTACTTCTTGAATTTCTTTATCTATTGTCGTGACGACATCTGCGCCTTCAACAGCTTCTTTTAAGATTTTTCCTGTGCGTTTCCATCCTGAAGAAATACGCTGCTCTACCTCTTTGCCTTGCTCGCCTTTCAGATAGTCATAAAAAGCTCCTTCGATGCCAACCTTTAGGGTATCTGTGAGGTTGTCAATTTTAAAATAACCTAGCGTCCTGTTGAGTAAGTTTCCAAAAGGTTTTTTACGCATGATGACTTCTGTATTGTCTATAAGTCCGCCTTTCATCTGACCCAATTCAAAAATCGGCAGCTTGCGTAATTTTTTACGGGCATCATTGGTTACCTTTCTGCGAATGAGTAAGTATCGAACCCCATTGGCTCTAGCCTTGCGGATTTGTGTTTCGTAGGCTCTTGCAGATTTGTCTGGATACAAGCGATGTAAACCTTGACTGAGTTCGCCTACTTTTTGATCGAAAAGTTGCTCTTCTACAACAGTCGGATCCATGTAGATGTCGTAGAATGTAATGCTTGTAACCAACGGAACCTCATTGCGATCGAGTATCTGACCCATTCGCGGAATACGGTCAGCAACCCTTGTAGGCAATTCCCCTTCTTGAGTTTCCATGGCAGAACCCGGACCATTCAATTGGAGGTCAAGTGTGGAATATAATACACCTAACATGACGAACACAAAACCAAAATAAATGAGGTATGCGCGGTAATTGAGGTATTTTCTATCCTTATTCATGGACCTTTTCTTTGATTCGAATGACTTTGGTTGCGTTCTGGGTTTCTTTTAACTCCCGCTCCGCGAGGCGTTCGGCCATTCTAAAGCGCCGAGTCACTAATTCCAATCTAGCTTTTGCCTCGATAAACTCAGCCGAATGCTGATCTAAATTGCGTTGTGCAGCATCGGTGTCTTTGTTGAGTTGCTTGCCGTAATAGCCTTTTGAAATAAGGATCAGTAGCAACAACATGATAAAGAAGATGTAATTCAGATTGTCTAAAACAAAAGACTTGGTTAAGAATTCTCCATTCAGGATCTGTGCAAACGCATTTGCCTTTCCACCTTTTGGGCGCTTACCTGCAGGATCTTGAGTCTTAGCCATTTCTTTCTGCAATTCTTAGTTTGGCACTTCTTGCTCTAGAGTTCAGCTCACACTCTTGCACATCGGCAACTATTGGATGTCGATTTACTTCTGTGAATGGCTTTTGAACATTTCCGAAAAAATCTTTTTCGATTTCACCAGAAAAACTCCCTCTTTTCATGAAATTCTTGACCAAGCGGTCTTCTAAAGAGTGATATGACATGACCACCAAGCGGCCGCCAGGTTTGAGCACTTGGGCAGCTTGCTCTAAAAAATCTTTGAGCACCTGCATTTCTTGGTTTACTTCGATGCGAAATGCTTGAAATACTTGCGCATAAAATTTATGGTCTTTGAATTTGGGCGCAAAACGCTCAAGTGCTTTGATCAAGTCAAAAGTGGTAAGAATTGGGTTGTTGTCTCGCTGTCGTACCAAAGCAGCTGCCAAAGCTCTAGAATTTCTGAGCTCACCGTATTCATATAAAATAGCAGCTAATTTTTGTTCGTCTGAACTGGCAATTAATGTTGCTGCGGTTTGGCCTCCATTTCGGTTCATCCGCATGTCCAGGGGTGCATCTTCACGGATGCTGAAACCGCGTTGTGCGGTATCGAATTGATGAGAGGAGACACCGAGGTCGGCAATAATTCCATCTACCCTAGGCAGGCCTAAAGCCCGCAAGTGATTTCTTAAAAATGAAAAATTTGCAGGAATAAAATGAAAATTGGAGGCTTTCCAAGTGTTGTGCAGTGCATCGGGGTCTTGGTCAAAAACAACCAATTTACCTTTCTCGGATAAATGATCAAAGATTGCCCTTGCATGACCTCCTCCACCAAAGGTGACATCGACATAAACGCCGTCTGCCTGAAGATCCAAGCCTTCAAGACAAGGATTTAACATGACTGGAATGTGGTAGTCGGTATTAATTTTCATTGTCTAAATCACCCATTACTTCATCCGCTAAATCAGCGAAATCCGCCATGTTGCCTTCGATCATTTCGAAGTACTTAGACTTATCCCAGATTTCAATGCGGTCATTGTAGGCAATAAGCATTACCTCAGCAACCAACCCAACCCGCTCCATTAAAGCAGTAGGAACCAAAATACGGCCTGCGTTATCAAGAGTAACCTGCTTGGCACCCTGATGAAACAACCTATAAAACATTCGGTTTTTGGGTTTAAACAAGTTCATTTTAGACAGCTTTTGACTGATGCGCTCCCAATCCGAAAGTGGGAATAAAGTCAAGCAATCTTCAAAGCCCTTGTTGAGCATGAAATCGCGCTGGGAAACAGCAGGCAATTGTTTGCGCAAGCCAGATGGAAAGAGGAAGCGCCCCTTTTCATCCATTTTAACCTCAAATTCACCTACTAGTCCTGACATAGCGTTATAATGGGTAAAATTAGTAGATTCCTACCACTTTTTACCACAGCTCTTTTCTATTGTTGATAACTTCTAACGTACAGGGCCAATAAAGGTTACATATTAACAATTATAAATACCCATATATTGCTGTATTACAGGTATTTAAATCATCATAGTGGGAATTTGTGGGAGATTTTTCAACAATTTGTTGATATCCGATTTTGAAGCTGCTTGTTCACACTACATTTACACTAAATTTGCACATGCAAAACAAACAAATCAGTTACCTTCTCATTCCATTACTGGCCTGTATTTGGGGCAGTTCGTTTATTTTAATGAAACGCGGAATGTTTGCAATTGATGGGCAACCGGTATTCACATCTGCCCAAGTGGCCAGCGTTCGAATTTTTTTGGCCAGTGTAGTTTTCCTGCCCTTACTTCCCAAATTACTCCGGAACCTTCAGCGCAAAAAAGACCTCATTTTCTTTGCAATTGTCGGTTTTGGAGGCAACCTCATTCCAGCGTTTTTATTTACTTATGCCGAACAAACCTTAGATTCAGGTATCGCTGGAATTATGAATAGCTTTACACCCATCTTTACCATCATTGTGGGGATGCTCCTTTTTCGAACAAAAATCAATACCCAACAAATTATTGGGACCATTATCGGCTTTGCAGGTATAACCTGGCTTATCTTCCTGAGCAAGCCAGTCCACAGCGAATTTGAACTCACACCCGCACTCGCTATTTTATTAGCCACTTTCTTGTATGGTTTAAGCCTCAATACAATCAAACATAAACTTGCTAATTATACTGCTATTCAAGTGGCAACTGGTGGGTTTTCTATGGCATTTTTACCTTCTTTTATTGGTTTGTTTTTCTATCACACGCCTCGCGTATTCTTCAACAACCCGGCTGCACTTTCCAGCTTTGGCTATATATCAGTTCTTGGCCTAATTGGAACTGCTTTCGCAGTCATAATTTTCAATCTGATTATTGCCCAAACCACTGCTGTAGCCGCGAGTACAGTTACTTATTTTATTCCAATTATTGCGGTTGCCATTGGCGTTTGGAATGGCGAACACTTTATTTGGCAACAATTACTCTCTATGCTTGTGATCATTAGCGGGGTGCTGCTCGTGAATATTAAACGCGGAAAAAGCAACAAATAATGACAAAAAGCGTAAGAAAAGCTCGATAAATATTTGGAGTACGCGCTTAAATCACTATCTTTGCACTCCAATTTTGGATTATTTAACATTAATTAAAGCTATATGTACGCAATTGTAGAGATAGCAGGGCAGCAGTTCAAAGTGCAAAAAGACCAAAAGGTTTTTGTACACCGTCTAGACGCCGAAGCAGGTCAAAAATTAGATTTTGATCGTGTTTTGTTGATCGAAGACGCTGGCAAAATCACTCTAGGCGCCCCAGCTATAGAAGGTGCTAAAGTCACCGCAGAAGTTCTTGACCACGTCAAAGGTGACAAAGTGATTATTTTTAAGAAAAAGCGTCGCAAAGGCTACCGCGTTAAAAACGGTCACCGTCAACAGTTTACTTCAATTACAATCAAAAGTATCAAAGCATAACTTCCTTCACAGGATTTAAATAAAAGAAACCATGGCACACAAGAAAGGAGTCGGTAGTTCGAAAAACGGTCGCGAATCGCATAGCAAGCGCTTAGGTGTAAAAATCTTTGGTGGTCAGGCTGCCATTGCAGGTAACATCATCGTGCGTCAGCGCGGTACGCAGCACCATCCAGGCAACAACGTAGGTATTGGTAAAGACCACACCTTGTTTGCGCTTTCAGATGGCCTTGTCGAGTTCCGAAAAAAGAAAGACAATCGCTCATTTGTATCTGTTGTTCCTTTTGAAACAACAGAAGCATAATACAAATTGCAACCCCATTCAAAGCTCCCTCAGAGGAGCTTTTTTTTTGACTACGCTTTTTTACCAGTCATTAAATGGGGGCTCCAATATCATTTGTATAGATGACATACAAAGTATAATCCGTATTTTTGAGCGGACTCATTTTAGATGAAAAATTTTCTTCTCGTAATCTTATCAAGTTGCCTTCTCACTTTGAGTTTTCCGTACACTGGAAGCTTTACACCATTTGTTTTCATTGGTTTTGTGGTGCTCTTATTTTTGCGTCATCAACTATTGAATGCTGCAATTAAACCTTGGAAACTTAGCCTCTACACTTTTCCTTCATTTTTACTTTGGAATATCGGCACTACCTGGTGGGTTGCCAATGCCTCACTACCTGGTGGTATTTTTGCATTTACCATCAACGCAATCCTCATGACTCTAGTCTTTGGGTTATGGAGTTTTATCGATCGTAAAATTGCAAGATCTTATTCCTTTTGGTTACTCATACCAATGTGGTTGTTGTTTGAATTTGGCCACCACCGCTGGGATCTTTCTTGGCCTTGGCTCACGTTGGGCAATTACTTCTCTGTGCGCACGGGCTGGGTGCAGTGGTATGAATGGACTGGCACACTTGGAGGCAGTGCTTGGGTGCTTTTAATGAATGTATTAATTTTCAAATTAATCCTTCGTTTTCAAAGAAAAGAAAATACGAAATGGCATATCATCAGCATTTTATCTATCTTGACTTTTCCCATAGTATTGAGTCAAATCTTGCTTTCAATAGCTAATGTATCAACCACAACAACTCGTGAATTCAAAGCTGTTGTGTTGCAACCCAACATTGACCCCTACACCGAAAAATTTGCAGTAAGTGCCAACAATGAAGCATTTACAGATTCGATGTTGACGCTAGCCAATCAGCACGTTACCGCACAAACCGATTTGGTGTTGGCGCCAGAAACTGCGCTTCCCCTTTCGTTTTTAGAAGATCGCCTACTCACGTTTGAATTTGGAAGAAATCTTAAAGCGCAAGTTGCTAAATGGCCACAAGCCAATTTACTGATTGGAGCCTCAACACTCAGAATTTTTGACGCCAAACAATCCGTTGCGAGTTCCCCTATTCCAAATTCAGGTAATTGGTACGAAAGCTATAATTCTTCCCTACTCCTCACCAAAAAAACAAAGCCAAAATATGTGCATAAATCTAAATTGGTTCCAGGTGTAGAACTCGTGCCTTTTTCAGCTTATTTGCCCTTTCTGTCTGCTCTAGCCATAGAAAATGGAGGTACTTCTGGTACCTTGGGGATTGAAAATAGTCCCAAAATTTTTGAAATCCCGATGGATTCCAAACCTACCAAAATCGCTCCTATTATTTGCTACGAATCTATTTATGGTGATTTCGTTCGCCAACAAGTTCAGAAAGGTGCTCAATTATTATGTGTGATTACCAATGATGGTTGGTGGGGCGATACTCCAGGATACCAACAACATTTTTCTTTTGCACGTTTGCGCGCTATCGAAACACGTCGATGGGTCTTGCGCAGCGCCAATACCGGTACAAGTGGCAGTATTGACCCTAAGGGTAAAATCATCAAAAAAACAGCCTACTGGACCAAAGCAGCTTTTGCTGAGTCCGTTTCATTGCGTTCCGACTTGACCTTTTACACCCAATATGGCGATTGGCCTGCAGGGCTCTCCATCTCATGGATTTTATTGGTCATGAGCTTTGTTTTTATGGAGAAATCTCGTTATTCAAGTAAAGCGAATTCATGAGGTACTACATTTTATGTGTTTGCTCCTTTCTTGTTGTCTCTACTTTTAAGACTCAAGTAAATTTTACCAATTCCTCGCTACCAATAGTCGTTATTGACACAGATAACCTCCCTATTCCGGACGAACCAAAAATTACGGCTCATATGGGCATTATTTACAACGGCCCGGGGCAAATCAACCAACTTTCTGATTCATTTAATCTATACAACGGCAATATCGGCATCGAAACAAGAGGCTCCTCATCCGCTATGTTTCCGCAGCAATCTTATGGTTTAGAAACCAGAAATCCCGACTCAAGTAACCTAAATGTGTCGCTCTTTGGTTGGCCTCCCGACAACGACTTTATTTTACATGCGCCCTACACTGACAAATCCTTGATGCGAAATGCTCTAACCTACAAACTAGGCAATGAATTGGGTCGTTGGGCACCACGAACACAGTTTTGTGAGGTAATCCTGAACGGAACATATATAGGGGTTTATGTCCTAATGGAACGCATCAAACAAAATCCAGGTAGGGTCAATATCAATAAATTAAATATCGAAGATACTTTAGGAAATGAACTAACCGGAGGCTATATTGTCAAGATTGATAAAACGACAGGTGGAGGAGAAATCGCCTGGACTTCTCCATACCTGAGCCAGGCTCCTGGCTTTGGCCAAATTGAATTTCAACTACACGACCCTCCATTAATTGAGCTGCATCCCTTACAAAAAGCATATATCCAAGATTTCATCACTGATTGGGAAATCGCATTAAAAATCAGCAGCTTTGCCAACCCTACTTCAGGATACAAGGCATACATTGATGTATTGTCATTTATCGACTATTTTTTAATTACAGAACTTTCCAAGAATGTTGATGGTTATCGGATTTCCACTTTTTTACATAAACAGCGAACGAGTGAAGGTGGTAAATTAATCGCTGGGCCACTTTGGGATTACAATATCGCTTGGGGAAACGTCAATTATTGTCAAGGAGATTTAACTTCAGGTTGGGAAATCAATTTCAATGATATTTGCGGTGGCCAATGGGAAAACCCATTTTGGTGGACGCGCTTGCTTCAAGACCCACTTTATGCCAATGATGTCAAGTGCCGCTGGACCACACTACGACAAACCGTATTCAGTGACAGCGCACTTGTTTCATATATTGATTCAAATGCAGCCGCACTTCAAACGCCGGCTGCGCGTCATTATCAAAAATGGCCAATTTTAGGCACCTATGTTTGGCCGAATAATTTTATTGGCCAAAACTATCAAGACGAAATTAATTACCTCAAAACCTGGATTCAAAGTCGAACGGCTTGGATGGATGCCAACATGTTCGGAACTTGCACAGCAAGCATCAATGAACCGCACTATAACCAGATCACGATTGCCCCTAACCCAACACAAAATGAAATTGTTGTTTCAGGATTAACTGGAGTTGGAGAACTGCTGATCCTTGATCTATCCGGAAAAATAGTGCAACAGGTTTCTTTTCAAACAGAACAGGTCCGCATTCCACTTCAGCAACTCCAAAATGGAGTCTATTTTATTGCTGAACCAAGGCTTGGCATTTACAAAAAAGTGCTTAAGAATTAAGCCAAGAATCAACTCCTAGGCTTATCCTAAAAACAACCCCAATAAAAAAGGGAGAGTCCGAAAACTCCCCCCTTTCCATCAATCAACATTTTGAATATTAGAATCCTGGGTTCTGCTGTAGATTAGGATTGAGTACGATATCTGAAGTCGGGATTGGATACAAGTTGTATTTTGCATCAACTGTACCACCTGCATCTATGCCACCTTTGAAAGCCCAAACATAGGAATCTCCGGTAAACTGATCGAAACGAATCAAGTCCGTACGACGTGTACACTCCCAATTTAATTCTCTTGCACGCTCGTCTAAGAAATCTTGCGCCACCAAACTCGTAAAGTTATGGGAAGCATCTCCGTAAGCACGCTCGCGAATTCTGTTCATGTATATAAGCGCAGTGCTTTGGTCTCCGGTTCTAAATTTAGCTTCGGCATACATCAAGAAAACATCGGCCAAGCGGAACATTGGGTAATCGACATCGACATGAGCTGAAGTTGCGTTATTAGAGCCATTTAAGCCATCTTTTGTTTTGTTCTTGAATTTGGGGTTCGGATAACCTTGAATGAAGGTACTCATGCTCGTGATATCCATCTGATGCCCCGTGGTATAGAACATCCATCGCGAATCTTCAGTAGTATCTGTAAATTTCTCGATAAACTGTTTTGTGGCGCGGTTACCTGCCCATTTACCATTGACACCGTAGTCTGCTGCCACCATTGAACCGCCAAGTGTAGAGCAAATCAAGAAGGTGGTGCCTCCCCAAGTTTGCGCATATAAACCGTCGTATACAACAGGGAAAATAATTTCTGGCGACGTATGGTTATCTGCCAAGAAAATATCTTGGTAGACGTCATCGAGTTGAAATACATTGGTATTTATGATTTTTTCACAATACGTTGCGCAATCGGTGTAGCGAGCCGTTCCAGTATACACTTCTGCGTTGAGGTACATTTTTGCCAACAGTGCATGAGCAGCACTTTGTGAGGCGCGGCCATAAGCTACAGACGATGCAGGTGTGAGTTCATCTTCAATTGCTTGGATTTCTGTTTCGATGTATTCGAACAATGCTGCACGTTGAATTTGATCTGGTGTAAATGCACCAACTCGGTCTTCTTCGGTTACAAAAGGTACATTACCGAATAAATCCATAGCGTGGTAATACGCCAAAGCACGCAAGAAACGCGCTTCATTGCGCATGGTTACAATTTGATCAACTTGAGCTGCAGAGAATCCTCGTTCATTGAGTTTTTCATCGCGCGTTTGCCAAATGAATTCATTGCAAAGGGTAATTTGGTAGAAAATACGGTAGTACATTCCTTTGACCCAAACGTTGTCTGCATTCCATTCTGATTTGTTCAGATCGGGAATACCTGGGTCATTCCAACCACAAATTGCTTCGTCTGTAGGTAATTCTTGCAAATTCCAAAGAACGCGTACATATGCCGAGAATCCTTCGTCGATACCCGCAATATCAGCCTGCCCCGCAGGACCTTGATTACCCGTCATAGACATGCCAGAATACAACTTGGCCAGTACTTTGATGTAATTATCAGGGTCGCTGTAGACTGCCTCGGCATTGAGGCCGTATTTAGGATTCTGATCTAGATTTTTGCCACAAGCGCCTAATAAAAGTGCGCTGGCAAATAAGGTGTAAGTTACTAATCTTTTCATGGTTCAAAAATTAGAAATCAAAGGTGAGATTAAGAGAATAAACGCGTGGACGAGGGTAAAAATTGTTGTCGATACCTCCGCCAATTTCTGGGTCCTGACCAGCATATTTAGTGACAACAAATGCATTTTGTACTACAAAGTTAACATTAAGGCCTACTTTTTCTTTGGCGAAGCCGAGTTTGCCAAAGTTGTAGCCAACGTTAATGAAATCCATGCGTAAGAAGTTCGCACTTTCTAGGTAATGATCAGACATGAGCTGATTTGGAGTGGTGCGCTGCACCTCATCTTGGTAGTACAACGAACTGATATTATTGAGGTATTTTTTAGTTCCATCTACTGTTTGGAAAGTTGCACTGTTGGAGTGAATGTTATTGTAGATGGTTGCACCAAGTTCTGCACGGGCAGAGAAACCTGCATACCATTTTTTATATTGGAAGTTTAAGGCCGTTCCAAAGAACATTAGTGGAGCAGCTTGGCCTCTGTAGTAGCGGTCCTTGACATTTATAATACCGTCGCCATTTTGATCTACAAAAGCATTGGTGTCTTTCCATTTATCTAGAGCGGTTACCTGACCGTCTCCATTAAGGTCGATATTGGCTAAGGAGCCAACTTCAATTACGCGGCCTTGAGAATCGTATTGTTGTTCGAGCACAAAGAAAGAGAAGGTTGGATAACCAATCTGGTGGGCTTGAATGGTGTTGCCAATACCGCCACCGATACCGCCGATGAGCACCCCTGGAGAGGTAGTGTCTAAAACTTGTGAGAGTTTCAAAACCTCATTGCGGTTATAAGTACCGTTGATAGTCCAATCTAAACGCATGTCTTTGGTTGCAATAAGACCTGTATTGATTGATATCTCGATACCTCTGTTCTGCATGGCGCCAACATTAGTCAAAATTTCATTGGTGAAGTTCGTACCGGCAGGCACAGGAACCGTTGCCAATAAATCGCGGGTATCTTTCTGGTATACATCTACGCTACCCGAAAAACGGTCATTTTTGAAACCAAAATCCAAACCAACGTTATAAGAGGTTGTGGTTTCCCATTTCAAATTGGCATCAAAACCTGCTGGGCGCAAAACTTGATAGTACTGACCTCCAAAAGCATATTGTGCGGTAGTAGCACCCTCAAAATAGTTACCGATATAGGCGTAGTCACCGATTCCGTCTTGCTGGCCAGTTACACCCCAACCTGCACGAAGCTTGAGCAAATTAATGGTCTTGCTGTTTTTGAGAAAGTCTTCTTCGGAGATCATCCAGGCAGCTGACGCAGCAGGGAAAATACCCCAACGGGTATCTGGGCTAAAACGAGAAGAACCGTCGCGGCGAACAGATACGTTGACAATATATTTACCCGCATAATTATAAATTGCTCTTCCATAGTAAGACATCAAAACATTTCTTGTGTAAAAAGGAAATGCTGCTTCTGGCTGAATGATACTGTCAAGTGCTTCGTTGTTCCAAGTTGGGAAATTTGGGCTCTCGGTGTCCCAATCTTGATAGGAGTAACCGCCAACGAGTTCCAAAGTTTGATTTTCCCACTTTGACCCCGAATTGTAACTCAAGTATGATTCAAAGAGCTTATTGGTTTTTGTGGTGCGGTACTTACTGTAACGACCGTTGGTAAAATAACCCGAGGCAGAAGTGGCAGGGGTCATGGTAAAACCTGTTCCTTCGGAGTAGTCACCACCTACGTTCACGGTAGCTTTAAGCGCTGGCATGGACGGAAGGTTGTAAGTAAGCTTTGCATTGGCAATGGCACGATTAACCTTACTTTGATCTGTAGATTGCTCAATTAATCCCAAAGGATTACGTGCAGATAGCGTGTTTGGTTTGTTGTTGTCTATCCATTCGAAGTAACCGCCGTAGGCCTCAGATCCAGAATAAATGGGCTGCGTTGGATCAAAGAAGGCTGCGCCTAATGCACCTCTGTTCGCAAAGAAAGAAGCGGTTTGTACATATTTGACATTTGCCTCTATTTGTAAGGTTTTGTCCAATAAGCTTGGATTCATATTTAAGCCAACAGAGGTGCGCGCAAACTGATCGCGTTTTAAAATCCCGTTATCGATGCGGTTTCCGACAGATAAACGATAAGGAAAATTCTTGATGCCACCTGTGATAGAGACGTTGTTGTCAGTTACGATTGCATTGCGGAATACCTGCTTTTGCCAATCGGTACTGGAGTCTCCGAGGAGTGCAATTTGTTGGGCTGTGCCGTTTGAGTTCACTAAATTACGTAGGGAATCAGCACTCAAGACATCAAAATATTTAGCGATCGTAGAAACTGATGTTTTCGAGTCCAATACGACTTTAACGTCATTGGATGCCGAACCGCGCTTTGTGGTAATGAGGATGACGCCATTTGCTGCTCGAGAACCGTAGATAGCTGTTGCAGAGGCATCTTTTAATACCACAAAGGAAGCAATGTCATTCGGGTTGATCAGAGATAACGGGTTTGCTGCGCCAGCAATACCGCCATTGTCTAGCGGAACTCCGTCCACAACGATAAGTGGGTCATTGGAGGCATTAATGGAAGTTCCTCCGCGCAAACGTAAGGTACTTCCAGAACCCGGGGCGCCGTCATTGGAGGTAACTTTAAGACCAGCAACCTTACCCATCACCAATTGTTCTGGCGAAGCTAAAGAACCTTGTACAAAATTCTTTTCGTTGATAACCGTTGCCGAACCAGTGAGGTCTTTGGTGCGTTGCGTACCATAACCAATAACGACAACATCGCCGATATCTTGTGTTTTGGATGCGAACTGAAAATCATTGGTTACCATCTGGTTGGCAACAACCGTTACATCGTCTGACTGTGGAGCAAAGCCCATAAATTTATAGGTCAGCTTGTAGGTACCTGCCTGAAGGCCTTTGATTTCATAATATCCTTTGTCGTCGGATACAGCGCCTTTGCCTTGGCCTTCCACTAATACAGAAGCATTAAAAAGTGGAATTCCTGCAGCGTCTTTGATGGTTCCTCTAATTCCGGTTTGTGCGATTGCCGCAACCGTAAATCCAAAAAACACCAACAGCGCAAAAAAACTTGTAGTAGTTTTCAATTGCATAGTTTTCGTTTTAGCGTTAATAACAGATTAATCAGTCAAATATATTTTATTTTTTCTTAATGTCAAGTTGACACTCAGAAAAAGTTATCACCATTTCAGTGCTATATTCGATGTGGTTTGTTCAATATTTAGATAAAAAGAATGATTAATTTTCAAGGATTGGGTTTTTCTATCATAAGTAAAACGGGCATTCTTACCATCTATATTTACACTTTTTGGCGCTTGATTGGTATGAACACACAATTCAAATTGGAAAGCCTTTTCCGTTAGTTGTGAACCATAACTTGCTTGGAAATCGAGCTTACAAAGCTCCTTAGATTTTAAGGCGTTACAGTATAATTTTTTCGATAAATTTTTGGATTCAGCATCAGCGGTGTAGCCATCGTCTTCATACCAAGTAAAACTGGAGTTCAAATCAGACGCATCACGATCCACGTAGTAATGTAAAACCACATTGGTGTCTTCGTAATGATCTGTGCTCTGTATGGCAGGACTCATCGGTACAAAAGAACCCGAACGCACAAAAACAGGGATACAATGAAGCGTTTTTGCCGTAGAAACAACATCAAAATTACCCTCATTGGTCATATTAATCTTGGATTTTACAACCAAACGACCAGTAGCAAAGTCAAACCAAGATGCATCTGATGGCAGTTTTGTTTCATAGAATTTAGTTCTACTCGAACCAAGTGAATCGGTTATGGCATGAACCAGAAATGCCGGTCCCCACATGTAGGTTTCTGTTTCAGAAAATGACCATTTAGCCGTTGGGAATTCCATGAAAATAGGCCTGAGCAGTGGCGTGCCCGCTTGGTGGTTTTCGTAGGCGATACTATAATTATACGGAAGCATTTGATAGCGCAATTCAATGGCAGCTTTAGCCAACGATTTGGTCTTTGCATCTTTAAAAATGGCTTCGCTCGGTTCTTCTTGCTGCGCATGGGGTCTAAATACTGGCTGAAACACCCCGTATTGCAACCAACGTACATATAGTTCCGGATCTTTGTTCGCACCAGCAAAACCTCCGAGGTCAGAGTGCATGTATGCCATGCCCTGAAGGCCCATTTGCATGGAAATTTCCATCTGAGGTTTTAACCCACCCCATGTTCGGCTGACATCCCCGGACCATGGCACCATACCGTATTGCTGCGAGCCAGAATAACCCGCACGCATTAGGATAAACGGTCTTTCAACAGGGTAGTCTTTTCTGTAACCTTCGTAGAGCAAACGCGCCCAGTCGTGGCCGTAAATATTATGGACTTCATCGGCCCATTTGTCGCCATGCTTTAATTTGGTTGGATGCACTTCTGGCTCGCCGAGGTCTCCCCAAAAACCTGCTGCACCATAAGCGTGTAACTTTTTATAGATTTCCCAAAACCAAGTGCGTGCTTCTGGATTGTAAAGATCGACAAGCCCCGTGTTTCCGAAATAAAAATCGTAGCGGTAAGAATTACCAAGTGTATCGGTGCCAAGCAACTTTAAGCGATCGGCTTCTTGCCATTTTTTGGAGGTCGTGAGAACGAACGGCTCGGTGATGAGAATAGTCTTGACATTTTGACTTCTAAAATCGGCAATCATTTGTTCTCCATTCGGAAAAGAATCTCTGAAGAACTCAAAGTTTCCAAGCGTGCCTTGAATGTCTTTTCCAAACCAATATAGATCAAAAACGATGGCGTCTAGCGGAATTTGTTGTTTTCTGAATTCGGCTACAACGCGCTGTGCTTCAGTTTCAGAATGGTAGCCAAAGCGACTTGCAAAATTTCCGAGTGTCCAGCGCGCAGGAAGCGGCTGGCGGCCTAGCAAGGCAGTGAGAGAGTTGGTGAGGTCTTTCCAATTGTCTGAAAAAACGACTTGGTAACGCAAAGGCCCTCCTATGACTTCATAAGTAAGTTTATTTTGCTTCTTTGAATCGAGATCGAGCCATCCAATTTGCGGATTATCAAAATGTAATGCATAGCCCTTATCTGAAAGTACAATAGGCATCGTGAAATTCATGAGTTCAGAATGGGTCTCGTAACCGTAATGCGCTCGGTTGTATAACTGCAAACGGTAACCACGGCGATTCATGCCCAACACACGAGCTCCAGCGCCCATCAGTTGTTCATCAGCACTTAAATCAAATTCAATTTTCGGGGTCTGATCAAAATAATAGCCCTGAGCTTCGGATACTTCTGTCGTTTTGTAGTAGTAAGAAATATCAAATGGATTTGTAATAATTTTAACCCCGACAGCGCCACTTTTAAGAATGTACATTTTGGATTTTCCTTCTTTTACGGCTTCGGATTGTACTTCTTGAAGTTCCCAAGGATTTACTTGTGCCTGCAAAAGCACCGCATGTGAACTATCCGTTTTTTCAGAAGTTCCTTTCGGAAAAAAAGCGCTTTGAATGATTTGCTCAGACAGCAAAGCCACAACATATTTCCCATCCGAAACTTGAATTTCTGCACCTTGCTCAGTGAGTTCGATCTTTACAAACTGGCGGTTCGGGTTTTGGGCAAGTACCGAGTTCAGCCCAAATAAAACGACAAATAAAAGAAAAGTGAAACGCATATCAATTGTGTAGTTTGATGATATAAGAAGTTTTTGGTGGAATGGTGCCGCTCGTCTGATCGAAATCAAAGGTTTGATTATTGAGTACGTCCTTCCCTTTTTCAAATCCATGCAAACCCTCTGCAAAGCGAGACCATGAAAGCGTTTGCTCTTTCGTTGAATTATTGATGACCACCATGATCACCTCAGCTGGTTGACCCATTTCTTTAATGGGCTCTAGGTAGCGAAAATACACATACACGTTATTTTGAGGCACATATTGCAGGAGCTTTCCTTCGTGAATAACCTTTTGTCCTTTTCTCCAGTTGAGTAATGATTTGGTATACTGAAAATAAGCTTCTTCTTCAGGAGTTCTTCCGGTCTGATAAGCCCTACATTTTGTGTCATCATTGCTGCAAAATGCAGTATGCTGATCTGATGCCCAACCACCTGGAAAGTCTCTACGAATATCCGCATCGCCTACTGCTTTGCTACCTTTCATGCCGATTTCAGAACCGTAATAAATTTGTGGGATCCCTCTGGTAGTGGCAATCAAAGCCAGGGCCATTTTATAATCAGCTAAATCGGGGTAAGATTCATTGAATCTTTGCGTATCGTGGTTCTCCATGAAAACCAACAAGTTTTGTGGATTTGCATAGAGGTAATCTTGCGTAAAATTCTCGTAAAAACGCACCATGCCTTGGTCCCAACCTTGCTCTTGTTCTTTCCATGCTTGCATCATGGCGTCGTGTAAGGTGAAATCCATAACAGAAGGCATCTGGCTATTGAAACCTTGAAGCGCACCAATTGGGCTGTCCTTTTGCCAAAATGACATTTGTGCTTGGTCGTGCATCCAGACTTCGCCAACGATATTCAAATTGGGATACTCGTTCATGATGGCTTCTGTCCATTGAGCAACTGCATCTTTGTCATTATATGAGTAGGTATCGACGCGCAAGCCATCCAAATGGGCGTATTCTATCCACCAAATGGTATTTTGAATCAAATAAGTCAGCAACAACGGATTTTGTTGATTCATATCGGGCATAGTCGTATCAAACCAACCATCGGCAGATGCTTTTTGATCTGCTTTTGAAGCATATGGGTCAAATTGCGTGGTGGTGCGGTAGCTTGAACGTGTAAACTGATCAAACTGATGAATCCAGGTGGCTGTGGGCAGATCTTGGATCATCCAGTGCTTGCTCGACCAATGGTTAGGCACTTCGTCCTTGATGACCTTCAAGCCTTGACGGTGCGCTTCCAAGACCATTTCCTTGAACCAAGAATTATTGCCATATCGTGGATCAATTTTATATAAATCAGATTGCGCATAACCATGATAAGAATAAGTTGGTTCGTTGTCCTCGAGTAAGGGAGTGGTCCAGATGGTGGTGGCGCCCAATTCTTTGATGTAACTAAGGCGCTGCACGATTCCAATAATGTCGCCGCCATGACGCCCACTTGGGTTCGAACGGTCAGCGGCCTCTTTGGTATCAGGATGCGTATCTAAACCCTCATTGGCATTTGCAAAACGATCTGGCATTAACAAATACATGACATCTGAACTTTTGAAACTCTGGCGATACTTGCTATTTTCAATGCGTTCATCTAGCTTAAAATCATGCGTTGCAATGATCTTTTTCTTATCCATTAGACGAATTGGATACGTGCCCGCAACCTTGTCTTTTGTTTCGAGCGTGACAAAAATATAATTGGGGTTTTCTGTGCGGATTTCTTCTAGGATATTGAGGCCTGAAACCTCAACTTTATATTTTGCAATTTCTTGACCGTGGAGCAATACCTGTACACGATGGTGCTCCATCCCTACCCACCAATTACTAGGCTCTACATGCTTGAATTCTTGGGTATAAGCTAAGGAAGTAAAAAGAAGACAAAGAGCAAGGTTAATCAATTTCATAAATGCGTTGTTGGGTTCCATTTTCAAAGTTTAAAATTTTAATGCAATTTTTGGTGTTTGGGTCAATTTCTCTACCCAAAATATCGGTCACAAAAAGTAATTTTACATTCGTTTCAGTATTTTCATCCAAACCAATTGTACAAGGATTTGGCAAGCTCTGATAAGTACTGAGTTGCGAAAGCGCGCTAGTTTTGCGGTTTTGTAAATAGGGAATGATCCCTGATTTGACATGTGCGCCCCAAGTTAGTTCAAGTGCATTTAAAAAGTCTTGGTCTGTAAAGCCATAATCAAATCCTTTGTAGTCATCGAGTATAGCTGCCGGGGCAATCATTTGTTGATTTTCTTGAAGGAATAATTGTAGCTCACTTACATTCCAAATGGAACTTAGGATATCCAACATATGAAAGGTAAAGCGGTCTTTGAAATACGGAACCGCCAATAATTTTGTGTAGAGCGGGCGCGCTTGGTTGCCCGGTGACCATGTGTAAATATTGCGGGTTGCCCAATTGATATTAAACCAATCAATGCCAAAAGTATTGTCGAGGTCATAGGAGATATATACGATTTTACCGTCACTTTCTCGTTGATACAAGTAAAAATTATTCTTATTGTAAGCGTAGCCATCCCACTGCCCCATGAGTATTTCTAAGGCAATATTGCGCAAGAAAAGATCGACATCAAAAACGTCTTGAATGGCGCAAACAAAGCTGCTGCTCGGTGTATTGTTTAAAACATCAATAAAATTGAGTAGAGCGGAGTAATCGGCGCTGTCCTTATTTGTTTTGAGCTCGTAAATAGTTTGATACTGACTAGGATTACTCCCTAACCAACTGAGGTCAGCGCCGTAGGCACACTTCCATAGATTCCCATTGGCTTGTCCGGGAAAGCGTAAATCTAAAAATTCGTCGTCAAGGTGTTCTACATTTAGATATAAACCTTTGTATTCACCATTAATATAGAGTTGTACGTAACTTGTTCGAGAACTCGGAAGATCCGCAGCCCTCAAAAGTTTTTGAGCGAGAAAGGAACGCATAATGGACACATCGTTGTGCTCCCCATTGAGATTCATCTCTTCCAAACCTTGAAACTTTTGACCTGGAATGATCCGATTATAATCAAGTTTGAAAGACTTTTTTTGAGAGGCCAGAGAAGTATTACCTCTGGCTCTAAAACCAATACTATCTATTGTTTGGGTCAAGACCGAACTTTGGTAAGTAAGCGTAGCCCAAAATTCGTGTCCGGAATAGAGGCTATCTCCGAGAAGCAGTGCTAGTGAATCGGGGTCAATATCAACCTGAATAATGGCAACCTCATCTTGTAAAAAAGCAGCATTAAAAGCAGGCTGAGGCACCTGGGCCCAAAAAAAATGAGACGCGATGACAAATAAAAGCGCGAAGGCTATTTTCAACATGTTTGCATCAATTGACCTTAACAAAGCCTTCGTTGGCAGTGGAATTGCCCACTTTAACTAAAAAGTGATAGTCGCCTGCTGGAAAATCGCTGATGTCTAATGCAATTTGGTTGTCACCTATATTACTTGTTCCTCTCTTTTGTAAGACCACCTGACCTGATTGACCTAGCAATATGATTTCATAAGGATTTATTCCAAGGGCTGTAAAACCAATTTGAACATTTTCTCCAGCTGGATTAGGAAAAATCTTTAATTCGAATGCAGACACCATTAATTCATCAACAGAGACCGGAGCATCGGTAATTTCTGGCTGGGCTAATTTTACATCGGTATAAATGCGGTATTCTCCTGGAGCTAAAGAAATTGGTGCTAAGGCGTTGGTCACGTTGAGGCTATCTCCACTAAAGTATTCATACCACCAGCCAGAATGCTGAAAAAGTGGGAGCGCACTTTGAGTGGTAACGGCAAAATTAGCCAACGATACACCGTTCATACTGCTGTGGTTCATATTGACGCGTTTTACTGCACCTGTTAAGCTGTGTTGAAAATTCAAAGAACGAAAAGTTTCGTAATTATTTCTGAGGGCAAGTGTTGCAGAATAGACATCGTAGAGTTGCCTTCTTCTCGCCTGTGTATAGTAGTTCCACAAAATAGGTTTATTGCAAACCCTACATGGATTATCGATAGAAATATCGTAACCCAATTCTTGAAATTGCCAGAGCATTCTGGGGCCCGGTTGAGTCAAAAAAGTTACAGCCAGCGCTTGTGCTCTACCAAGCGCTGTGTATAATTCGCGGGCATTGTGCGCTGCATTAGTATTATTTCCATAGGTCAAGGCTTCGTACATTGTGCGTTCTTCGTCGTGGCTTTCGGCATAGGAGATCAGGTGAGGGACAGACCAACCTCGACTGCTGTACACACCCGAACTGATATTCGAGGAGTTGGGGAAGCCCATGAGTGCATCTTGGTAGCCATGCGTTACATTGCCCCAGAGCATCATGCCGTAGTCCGCTAATTGCTCTTCTTCGGAGTTGTCGCACCAGTGTTCTAGGATGACATAGGCATTTGGTTTGTATGCCCAAATTTCGTCGGCCATTCTTTTGAGTAAATTGATGCGCTCCATACTATAGCCATTGGCATTATTGACAAAGCCTTTTGTGTAATCAAAACGGAAGCCATCCACGTTATAGGTTTCTACCCAATAACGATTGACCTGATCTATGAATTGCTGAACTGCCAAGCGTGTGTGGTCGAAGTCATAACCCCAACAATAAGGCTCATGCGGGCAAATAGCATTAAACCAAGGATTGTTGGCCGCAGGTCGGTTGTTGGCCGCATCCCAATACATATTGACCATTGGACTCTGACCAAAGGCATGGTTAAAAACCATATCGACAATTACAGCTATTCCACGCGCATGGCATGAATCGACGAATTCTTTAAATTTATCAGGCGTGCCATAATATTTATCAAGTGCCATATGAAAGGATGGGTTGTAACCCCAGCTTTCATTATTTTCGAACTCGCCGGGAGGCATGAGTTCTATGGCATTGATGCCTAATTTACTTAGGTAATCAAGTGTATCAATTAAAGTTTGGTAATTGCGTTTGGCAACGAAGTCTCGAACTAATAATTCGTAGATCACTAAATCTTTCTTTTCAGGCGCAGTAAAATTGTTCACCGCCCAATTATAAGGCTGAGCACCTGGCTGCATGATGGTTACAAAACCGGTCGTGAGACCCAACGGATACGGATGCGGATTCGGATAAGTAATAGCACCAATATTATTGTCGTTATTTGGATCCAAAATAATTGGGCTCATTGGATCTGCAAAGCGCATATTGCCATCAATAAAATATTGATAACCATATTTTTGACCTGGCGTTAGGCCCGTAATTTCTAACCACCATGTAGCATTATCGGTAGAAAGATGCATATGATAGTTTGTTGTTGGCGTCCAGGAATTGAAATCGCCAATAACGTAAATGTGTTCTTTTTGAGGAGCATGTAATTGCAAAACAACAGTGGTGTCATTGATGTAATTGATGCCGTTTTGCAAATTGCTATAAGGCGGGTTTTGTGGAACCACCACCGGATTTACGGTATAGTAAGCCGAATCTATGATTTGAGTTGTGCCGTTATCGGCAATAAATTCTAATAGGTGCGTGCCTGCTGCGGACGCCGTTAAATTGTAGTTGAGTTGTGTCGCGTTCGTTAATGTTTGTAATACGTTGCCATCCTCTTTCAAAGTAAGGGTTGCCGTTTGGTTGGATGCCGCTACCACTTGAAGTGGGTCATTTAGGTCTAGAATGGTACTGGCGCTTGGATGAAAAAAACCAGCAACTAAACCCGCATTGACCGGATAAACATTATAGTAAATATCGCTGCCATCTGCAGCTCGGCCAACAATATTGCCACTCGCATTGCGAAATACAAATGCCAATTGCAATACCGTGGTTGTTGCAGGGAAGCCATAAAATTGGTCGATATCAATAGTTATGGTGTGCTTGTTGTTGCCAATATTGGTCATGGCAACCTCGGGGTCGGCAGTTCCCCACGTTCCTTGAACGAATTGCCAATTGGTTGGCGAAGTACTTGCCGAGGTGATGAGTCCTGCATGGCAATAGACTTGATTTTGACCAACCAAAGCGGCATTTCCTTGTGTGGCGTCGTAGGTTATCGTTACTACATCATTAACGGTCGGAAAAGCTGGATTGACTTCCAAAATTTGCGCCTGAAAAAAAGCAGTACTGTATAAAAAAGAAAACCATAAAAAAAGTTGGTTTTTCATACAAAGAAATTTATGAAAAGGTTCGAATAAAGACTAAAAAAGCCCGGATGAAAACACCCAGGCTTTTGAAAAAATAATGATTGGCTTATTGTTTGATCAGTTTACCAGTAGCAACTTTATCGCCAGCTACAACGTTGTAGATATAAGAACCAGCCTGCAAAGCAGTTGTATTCATTTCTACGTTTGTTACAGCAGAAGTAGCAACAGTTTGTGTAGCAACTACTTTACCAGTAAGATCAAATAATGTAACTGTTGCAGTTGCAGCGTTGTTGGCCTCAAAAGAGAAATTAACAACATCTGAAGCAGGGTTTGGAGCTACAGTTAGGTTGGTAATGGCGTTTTCAGCAACTGAAACACCACATGCTGTACATGCGTCCCAAACATAACAAACAGTACCTGGCATCAAAGCATACGTACGGTTGATATTTCCATCATTGTCGGAAACACCACAAGAATCAACAGCAATTGTATTTGCTGGATCAGTACCTTCGTTAGCACCCCAGTCACCATTAACAAACTTGTATAACTGAACCGCACCCAAAGAAGCAACAGGGTAAGAAACCGTAATTGCCCAGATGTTGTTGCCTTCGTCTGTCATTGCACAACTTGGGTCTGAAGGAGACCAATCTGCAACTGGACCAGCAGCAACTGATCCACCGTTGAAGGCGAAATTACCTCCGACGCGAATACCGTTAGCTGCTACAGGAGTAGTAGCTGAGTAATTGGTAACATCCACTTTGTACGTAACGTCAAAGTTTGTTTGGAAGCTGTAAAAACCAGTGGTACGGTTGAAAATAACAAGATAAGTACCTGCAACAACAGGGATATTCGGGCCGTCTTGAGTACCAATACCTGATGGAAAATCAGCAGCCCCCCAATTGATAGGCCAATCATTGTCCTGACGAAACTTTGCAGGACCTTCAACAGCCGTGAAAATACCTGCATAGTTTTCACCGTCGATTGTTATTAAATCTTGGTCTTCGCTCCAACCTCCAAAAGCATCCCCAAGGATACCTACGGAAGGAAACTGCGCGTACGCAACAGCACTAAAAACAAGCGCCGTTAAAAGAGTAAAAATTTTCTTCATAGTTAAAAAATTAAAAAGGTTAATAATACTTAGTGTCAAATTGACAAGTTCAAAAATATAAAAATATTTCTAACTTCAATAAAAATGATGTTAAATTCATGTAAAGTCGGACAAAAATTAGACTTTCTATTCAGTTGAAATTGATTCAAGGATTCTTAAAAATTTACAGGGCCGATATAAACAACATGTTGATTAATTGCCTTGGTTAGGCTAGGTTTTTGATCTTTTTCAAATAAACCAAAAACACTAGACCCGCTTCCTGACATGGCCGCATAAGTAGCTCCAGCAGCGAGCAGCTCTTGTTTCAACTGGGCAATTAGTGGCTGGGCAATAAAAACACTGTCCTCAAAATCATTGTGAAGTGAAGAAAAACCATCTTTGCTGAATATTTCTTCTAGAGACTTGCGTGCATTGTTTGGTTTTACCCCGCTGTAGGCCTGAGCAGTTGATATATGAATCTGCGGATTACACAGCACCAACTGAAAACTTTGTCCCATTGCGGGAAGTGCTTTGAGTAGCTCGCCTCTACCTGTTGCTCGCTGTAGCCCACCTCTGATAAAAAAAGGACAATCACTGCCCAATTCTCCTGCGAAACGTTCTAGTTCTAGATGAGAGAAATTCAAATTGAATAATTGATTCAGACCCAACAGCGTATAACTGGCATCTGCAGAACCACCACCCAAACCCGCTCCTATTGGAATTTGCTTGCGCAAATGAATGCGAACACTTGGGAAATCCTTGTATCCACGCAAAAGTGCAACAGCGCGCTGGCACAAATTAGGTTGGCCGTCGGAAGGAACTACAATTCCCGACGAGATAAAAGTATCGGAGTCTGAAGGGGTAAGCTCTAAAATATCGTAAAAAGGAATGGTCGACATGATAGTTTCTAACTCGTGATATCCATCTTGGCGCTTCGCTAAGATGTGTAAACCAAGATTGATTTTTGCAGGAGGATACAAGATCATGAGGTAAAGATAAGCAATTGGCGAAAATCCTTATTTTTGTTGCACGAAATAAGAAAATTATGAGCACCACCTATTTGGATTTTGAAGAACCGTTGCGCGAACTTGAAGAACAAATTCAGCAAACGCGAACACTCGCTGAACAAACGAATGTAGACATGCAAGATAAAATCTCAGAACTTGAGGCCGTTCTTGCTGTTAAAACCAAAGAGGTTTTTGCCAATCTCACCCCTTGGCAGCGCGTACAACTTTCGCGTCATCCTGACCGTCCATATACACTTGCTTATATCAATGCCCTCACCAACGGGCAGTTTCAAGAATTACATGGCGATCGAAATGTGAAAGACGACAAAGCAATGGTAGGTGGTTTTGGCCTACTCGACGGCAGAAGCGTCATGTTTATTGGTCAACAAAAAGGAATCAATACCAAAATGCGTCAATACCGTAATTTCGGAATGCCAAATCCCGAAGGCTATCGCAAAGCCCTACGCCTAATGAAATTAGCCGAAAAATTCAACAAGCCAATTGTTACGTTTATCGATACACCAGGTGCTTTTCCTGGCCTTGAAGCTGAAGAACGTGGCCAAGGAGAAGCTATTGCTCGCAACATCTACGAAATGATGCGTTTAAGAGTACCGGTCATTTGTATCATCATTGGCGAAGGTGCTTCTGGCGGGGCGCTAGGAATTGGGGTTGGTGATAAAGTAGTCATGCTCGAAAATACCTGGTATTCGGTTATTTCACCGGAGAGTTGCTCGTCTATTTTATGGCGCTCTTGGGACTACAAAGAAATTGCTGCGTCTGCACTTAAGCTCACCTCTTCAGACATGAAGCAAAATGGTTTAGTCGACGACGTGATTTCAGAGCCAAGCAACGGAGCCCACCGCGACAAAGAAAAAATGTTTGACATCCTTCGAGATAAACTTCAGCAGTATTTAAAAGAACTCGATGCACAAAAACCTCAAGAGCGCATTGATAAGCGTATTGAGAAGTTCAATCAGATGGGCTTCTGGAAATAATCTTACGGATGAACGCGCTACTTGCAACCCCTATTGCCTATTTAAAAGGAGTTGGACCGCAAAAAGCGCAAGTACTGCAAGAAGAACTCCATATTTACACCTTTCAAGATCTACTTTATCATTTTCCATATCGGTATCAAGACCGAAGTACATTCCACGATATTGCGTTAATTAGCAATGATGACCAATACGTGCAACTCAAAGGACGATTTACGCACGTCACAGAAATAGGTAGTGGCCGAAACAAAAAATTACTCGGCAGGTTTACAGACGGCTCGGCAACCATTGACCTCATCTGGTTTCAGGGTTTTCAATGGATCAAAGGAAATCTTAATGTTCAAGATGAATTTATTGTTTTTGGAAAACCAAAGTTCTTTCAAAATAATTGGAATATTTCTCATCCAGAATTAGTCAAGGTTATACCTGGCCAGGAACGAAAAGGATTTGAAGCGTTTTACCCAAGCACTGAAAAATGTCAACACAAAGGATTACACAGCAAGGGCTTGAGCAAACTCATTGCCAGTTTATTTGAGCAAATTGCGCATCAAATACCAGAAACCTTACCCGACAATATCTGTACAGAACTCAATCTATTACCCCGAATCAAAGCACTTAAAGAAATTCATCAACCGAGTTCTGAAACCCTGATCAAAGTAGCAAGGTATCGACTCAAATGGGAAGAATTATTCTTTTTGCAACTCGAATTGCTTTTGCGAAAAGGAGCAAGAACCCAAAAATTAAAGGGTTACCCTATAGAAGAGGTAGGTAGCGCTTTCTTGAATTTTTATCAACAGCACCTTCCATTTGAACTTACCGGTGCCCAAAAAAGAGTTCTAAAAGAAATCCGTAAAGATCTTGGCGAGGGCACACATATGAACCGCTTATTGCAAGGAGATGTAGGGAGCGGAAAAACGCTCGTTGCTTTGCTGAGTCTGTTGCTAGCCATAGGCAATGAGCTTCAAGGTGCACTCATGGCACCCACTGAAATCTTGGCTAACCAACATTTTATAGGTATTTCAGAACTACTTAGCAGTATGGATATAAAGGTAGCTTTATTAACAGGCTCCACCAAAAAAGCCGAGCGCAGCAAAATTCATGAAGGCTTATTAAATGGCGAAATACAACTTCTTATTGGAACCCACGCACTATTAGAAGATACCGTACAATTCAAGAACTTAGGCTTGGTCGTTATTGATGAACAACATAGATTTGGCGTGGCACAACGCGCCAAAATGTGGCGCAAAAACACCACGCCACCACATGTGTTAATCATGACCGCCACCCCTATTCCGAGAACACTTGCCATGACCTTTTACGGTGACCTCGACGTTTCAATTATTGACGAACTACCACCCGGCAGAAAACCTATACAGACGATACATCGAAGAGAAAACCACAGAGAAAAGTTGTTGGCCTTTATTCATGAACAACTTCAGTTAGGAAGGCAAGCATATATCGTTTATCCCTTGATTCAGGAATCTGAAAAACTCGATTTCAAAAATTTAGAGGATGGTTTTGTACAAATAGAAAATTATTTGAAGCCCCTTGGATTTCAGATCAGTATGGTACATGGTAAAATGAAGCCAGCCGATAAGGATGCAGCCATGCAACAATTTGTGCAAGGGCAAACGAATGTGATGGTTGCAACAACAGTAATAGAGGTGGGTGTAAATGTTCCAAATGCATCTGTAATGGTGATAGAAAGTGCCGAACGCTTTGGCTTATCTCAATTGCATCAATTGCGTGGGCGTGTGGGGCGTGGCGCCGAAAAATCTTATTGCATTTTAATGACCGGTGACGGAATTTCTAAAGAGGCCCAAAAACGTATGGATACAATGGTGATGAGCAATGATGGCTTTGTTTTGGCAGAGGTCGATTTGCAATTAAGAGGGCCCGGCGATTTAATGGGCACACAGCAAAGTGGTGCACTAGCCCTAAAGATTGCCAATTTGGCCACGGATGGTCAATTGGTACAACTCGCTCGAGAAAAAGCACTAGCAATTTTAAATGCGGACCCTCAACTCATTGATCCTGAGAATAAACTTTTGAATCAAGCGTTGCGCGAAGTTTTAAAAAATAAACCCAATTGGGGTAGAATCTCATAAAAAAAGGCGGCCTTTTCGGGCCGCCTTTTATTTTTAAATTGGTTTGACTTTATTGAGCGTCTTCCATTAATTCTTCATAAGCCTCTTTGGAACCTACGATTAAGTTTTGGAAATGACGCACCCCTGTTCCAGCAGGAATAAGGTGGCCAACAATTACATTTTCTTTCAAACCTAACAAGTGGTCTTCTTTTCCAGAAATTGCAGCTTCGTTGAGAACTTTGGTTGTCTCTTGGAAAGATGCCGCTGAAATGAACGACTGTGTTTGAAGTGAAGCGCGGGTAATACCTTGCAACAACGGTGTTGAAGTGGCTGGCATGGCCTCGCGAGCTTCGATCAATTGTTTGTCTTCGCGCTTGAGGCGTGAATTCTCGTCGCGAAGACGACGAACATTCACCAACTGACCCTTGTGAAGCTCTGTAGAGTCACCAGCATCAATAACAAACATTAAGCCATACAACTCATCGTTTGCCTCCATAATATCAGCTTTGTGTACGCTTTGTCCTTCGAGGAAACGCGTATCACCAGATTCAATAATTTCGGCTTTCAACATCATTTGACGTACGATAACTTCAAAATGTTTGTCGTTAATTTTTACCCCTTGTAAGCGGTAAACCTCTTGTATTTCATTAACGATGTACTCTTGTACTTTTGTCGGACCTTCGATGTTAAGAATATCGTTAGGTGTAATTGCACCATCGGAAAGCGGTTGTCCGGCACGAACGTAATCGTTTTGCTGTACAAGGATATGCTTGGAGAGTGGAACCAAATACTTGCGCTGCTCACCTAACTTAGAGGTGATGATGATTTCGCGGTTACCGCGTTTTACCGCACCATACGTTGCTGTTCCGTCAATTTCGGAAACAACTGCAGGATTTGATGGGTTTCTAGCTTCAAATAATTCAGTTACACGAGGTAGACCTCCGGTAATATCACCTGTTTTACCTGCAGAACGCGGTATTTTAACAAGGATGTCACCTGCTTCAATTTTGTCGCCTTCGGCAACCGAGATGTGTGCGTTAACCGGAATAGAGTATTCACGGAGCACTTCTTTGGTTTTCGGATCGATGATATGAATAGCTGGCGATCTTTTCTTATCTCTGGACTCAATAATTACCTTTTCGGTAAATCCTGTTTGCTCATCGACTTCTTCGCGGAAAGTAATATTTTCAATGATACCATCGAAAACTACTTTACCAGCTACTTCACCAATGATGAGGGCATTATACGGGTCCCATTTACAGATGACATCACCTTTTTTGATCTTGGTATCGCTTTTGACCAATAACTCAGATCCGTAAGGAACATTGGTGGTCATGACAACAATACCCGTTTTCTCATCGGTTATGCGCAATTCAGCCGAACGACCAACTACAATAACACGCTGAGATCCGTCTGGATTTTTGCGTTCTATCGTGCGTAGTTCGTCTATTTCGAGCTTACCATTGGCCTTGGCCTTGAGGTCAGAGATATCTGCAATGTTAGATGCAGTACCCCCCACGTGGAAAGTACGTAGCGTAAGCTGAGTACCTGGCTCACCGATAGACTGTGCAGCGATGACACCAACAGCATCTCCGATTTGAGCCAAACGGTGGTTGGCAAGGTTTCGTCCGTAACATTTAGAACAAACACCGCGACGCATTTCACAAGTGAGAACCGAGCGTATTTCTACTTCCTCAATCCCTGACTTTTCAATTGTTTTGGCAATATCTTCGGTAATGATGTCGCCGGCCTGCACAATAAGCTCTTCTGTATCTGGCATGTACACATCGTGAACAGATGTGCGGCCTAGAATACGGTCGTAGAGTGGCTCGACGATTTCGTCATTTTTCTTGAGCGATGTTGCTACAATTCCGCGTAGTGTTCCACAGTCGTTTGAGTTAATGACTACATCTTGTGCAACATCGACCAAACGTCTTGTAAGATAACCTGCATCGGCTGTTTTAAGGGCGGTATCTGCCAAACCTTTACGGGCACCATGCGTAGAAATAAAGTACTCAAGAATCGAGAGGCCTTCTTTAAAGTTAGATAAAATCGGATTCTCGATAATTTCTTGTACCGATGCACCAGATTTTTGCGGCTTGGCCATCAAACCACGCATTCCTGATAACTGGCGAATTTGCTCTTTCGAACCACGGGCACCAGAATCGAACATCATGTAAATTGAGTTGAAACCTTGACGGTCGGTCTTCAATTGCTCCATGAGGGTGTGTGTCAGGCGCGAGTTTGTGTGCGTCCAGATATCGATAATTTGGTTGTAGCGTTCATTATTGGTGATCAGACCCATGTTGTAGTTCATCATGACCTCTTTCACATCATTTTCAGCCTTCTCAACAAGTACAACTTTTTCTTTTGGAATGATAATATCGTCGAGGTTGAAAGATAAACCGCCTCTAAAGGCCATTTCATAACCAAGCTGCTTGATATCGTCTAGGAATTGTGCTGTTCGAGATGTGCCACAAACTTTCAAGACTTCGCCAATGATATCGCGAAGCGCTTTTTTAGTCATGACGTCGTTGATGAAGCCCACTTGTAGTGGAACTTTATTGTTGAACATCACGCGTCCGCAGGTGGTTTCGACCATCATGAGTGTTGGTTGGCCGTCTTCACCAAGATCGTAGGTTTTTACTTTGATGTGCGCATGCAAATCTAGTTTTCCTTCGTTGTAAGCGATAATCACTTCTTCAGGAGAATAGAAAACACCGTCTTCACCTTTCACTACCTCAGTTTCTGTGGTGCGTTTACCTTTGGTAATGTAATATAGACCCAAGACCATGTCTTGTGAAGGTACCGCAATGGGTGCACCATTCGCTGGGTTCAAGATATTGTGAGAGGCCAGCATGAGCATTTGCGCTTCTAGGATAGCCGCGTTACCAAGTGGTAAGTGGACCGCCATTTGGTCACCATCGAAGTCGGCGTTGAAAGCCGTGGTAACTAGTGGATGCAAACGAATAGCTTTTCCTTCGATCAATTTTGGTTGAAACGCTTGGATACCTAAACGGTGAAGTGTAGGGGCACGGTTCAATAGAACTGGATGTCCTTTCAATACGTTTTCTAGAATGTCCCAAACAACTGGCTCTTTGCGGTCGACGATTTTCTTAGCTGATTTCACCGTTTTTACAATACCACGCTCAATCATTTTGCGAATAATAAACGGCTTGTATAGTTCAGCAGCCATATCTTTTGGCAAACCACACTCGTGAAGTTTAAGATCTGGTCCAACAACAATTACAGAACGAGCTGAATAATCGACTCGCTTACCTAATAAGTTTTGACGGAAACGACCTTGTTTACCTTTTAAGGAATCTGAAAGTGATTTTAAAGCACGATTAGATTCTGTTTTGACAGCTGAAGATTTACGCGAGTTGTCGAAAAGTGAGTCGACTGACTCTTGTAACATGCGTTTTTCGTTGCGAAGAATGACTTCAGGCGCTTTAATTTCGATCAAACGCTTCAAGCGGTTGTTGCGTATAATGACACGACGGTAAAGGTCATTGAGGTCAGAAGTTGCAAAACGACCACCATCTAGTGGAACCAAAGGACGCAATTCTGGCGGAATAACCGGAACGACCTTCACTATCATCCATTCAGGACGATTGTCTATGCGTTTTTGGGAGTCGCGCATGGCTTCTACTACTTGCAAACGCTTCAAAGCTTCGTTTTTACGCTGAACAGAAGTTTCTGTTTCGGCTTGATAACGAAGATCATATGACATCTGATCTAAGTTAAGTCCAGCTAACAAATCATAAAGTGCTTCTGCTCCCATCTTTGCAATGAACTTGTTAGGATCGGAGTCATCTAAGTAATGGTTATTTGCCAACTCTGGCAAATCGAGCATGTCGAGGTATTCTTCTTCAGTAATGAAGTCCATTTTCTTGACATTCGCCCATTTGTCAGTACCGGTAACGGCACCAGCTTGTATGACGACGTAACGCTCGTAATAGATGATTTGATCTAGTTTTTTAGTAGGTAAGCCCAATAAATAACCAATCTTATTAGGAAGCGAACGGAAGTACCATATGTGTGCAACTGGAACCACCAAGGAGATGTGTCCCATGCGTTCACGACGCACTTTCTTTTCAGTTACTTCCACACCACAGCGGTCGCAAACGATTCCCTTGTAGCGGATGCGTTTGTACTTACCACAGTGACATTCGTAATCTTTAACAGGTCCAAAAATGCGTTCACAGAAAAGGCCATCGCGCTCCGGTTTATAGGTGCGGTAGTTGATGGTTTCTGGTTTCAAAACTTCACCACTAGAATGCTCCAGAATGACTTCGGGTGAAGCCAAGGAGATAGTGATTTTGTTAAAGCTACTTTGCTTTTTTGGGGTTTCTTTTTTGAAAGCCATTTGATCTAGACTATTTACGTTAGTACTTTGAATTAATCCATTGATACGTTAAGGCACAAGCCGCGTAATTCATGCAACAATACATTGAAGGACTCAGGAATACCTGGTTCTGGAATGTTGTCGCCTTTTACAATAGCTTCATATGCTTTAGCACGACCCATGACGTCATCAGATTTGACGGTGAGGATTTCTTGAAGGATATTGGCTGCACCAAATGCTTCCAATGCCCAAACTTCCATCTCACCAAAACGCTGACCACCAAACTGAGCTTTACCACCCAATGGTTGTTGGGTAATCAGTGAGTATGGTCCGATTGAACGTGCGTGCATTTTATCGTCTACCATGTGAGAAAGTTTCAACATATAGATGATTCCGACTGTTGCTGGTTGGTGGAAACGCTCCCCTGTTCCGCCGTCGTAGAGGTAAGTTTTACCTGAACGTGGAACACCTGCTTTGTCTGTCCATTCGTTGATTTGTTCTGGTTTGGCACCGTCAAAAATTGGCGTGGCAAATTTAACACCTAGTTTTTCGCCTGCCCATGCCAATACTGTTTCGTAGATCTGACCGAGGTTCATACGAGATGGAACCCCAAGTGGATTGAGCACGATATCGACAGGTGTACCGTCTTCTAGGAATGGCATATCTTCTTGACGAACGATATTGGCCACAATACCTTTGTTACCGTGACGGCCCGCCATTTTATCACCAACCTTTAACTTGCGTTTTTTGGCGACATATACTTTCGCTAATTTCACGATTCCGGCAGGAAGTTCATCACCGACAGAAATATGGAATTTTTTGCGTTTGTAAATACCAAGAAGGTCGTTTGCTTTGATATTAAAGTTGTGGATGACACGAGAAATCAATTGATTGGTTTCTGCATCAGTACTCCAATTCAAAGGATTTACAATAGAGTAGTCCAATGCAGCGAGTGCTTTGTTACTAAACTTTGTTCCTTTTTTGATCAACTCTTCTTTAAAGTTATTGAAGACACCTGCAGATTTTTGCTCACCGAGGATCACCATAAGTTTGTCGACAAGTTTGTCACGGAGTGCCGAAAAATCTCGTTGATAGTCCGCATCGAGTGCTTCGAGTACAGGCTTATCTTGCGATTTAGATTTGCGGTCTTTCACTGCTCTAGAGAATAATTTTTTCTCAATAACAACACCTCTCAAAGATGGACCCGCTTTTAAGGAGGCATCTTTCACATCGCCGGCTTTGTCACCAAAGATAGCGCGCAAAAGTTTCTCCTCTGGGGAAGGGTCGGTTTCACCTTTTGGCGTGATTTTACCAATAAGGATATCACCTTCTTTAATCTCAGCTCCAATACGAATTAAACCGTTTTCGTCGAGGTCTTTGGTAGCCTCTTCAGAAACGTTTGGAATATCTGAGGTCAATTCTTCCATTCCTCGTTTGGTATCGCGTACTTCTAGTGAGTATTCATCGATATGGATAGAGGTAAAGATGTCGTCGCGTACCACCTTTTCAGAGATAACGATCGCATCTTCAAAGTTGTAACCTTTCCATGGCATGAAAGCCACCTTAAGGTTTTGACCGAGTGCTAATTCACCAGATTGCGTTGCATAACCTTCGCACAATACTTGACCTTTTTCAACGCGGTCGCCTTTTTGAACAATTGGCTTGAGGTTGATACAAGTACTTTGGTTGGTTTTCATGAATTTGGTCAACGAATAACGCGCCACTTCACTATCAAAACTCACCAATTTATCTTGGTCATTCCAGTCGTAGCGAATAACGATTTCGTTTGCGTCTACATATTCAACAGTACCCGAGCCTTCTGCGTTAATTAAAACGCGTGAGTCTCTTGCTACAAGTTGCTCAATTCCTGTACCAACGATAGGCGCATTTGGACGCAATAACGGTACAGCTTGGCGCTGCATGTTAGAGCCCATTAGTGCACGGTTGGCATCATCGTGTTCAAGGAAAGGAATAGACGAAGCTGCAATTGAGGCAATTTGGTTGGCACCAACATCCATTAAACTGAGGTCGCCAGGGGCAACCACAGGGAAGTCACCTTCATAACGGGCCTTCACCAATTCAGAAAGGAAATTACCTTTATCATCGATTTTGGCATTTGCTTGTGCAATAGTTTTAGAATCTTCTTCTTCAGCTGCTAAGTAGATAGGACTCTCTTCAAAAACAACACGACCGTTATCTACACGACGATATGGTGTTTCGATAAAACCGAGTTTGTTCACTTTTGCAAATACACAAAGAGAAGAAATCAGACCGATGTTTGGACCTTCAGGAGTTTCGATTGTACACAAACGGCCGTAGTGGGTGTAGTGAACGTCACGAACCTCAAAACCGGCACGCTCACGAGACAGACCACCTGGACCTAGTGCAGAGAGACGACGCTTGTGCGTTACCTCTGACAATGGGTTGGTTTGGTCCATGAACTGAGAAAGCTGATTGGTACCGAAGAATGAATTGATAACAGAGGATAGCGTCTTGGCGTTAATAAGGTCAATAGGTGTAAAGACCTCGTTATCGCGGACATTCATACGTTCGCGGATGGTGCGTGCCATACGTGCAAGACCAACCCCAAATTGTGCATAAAGCTGCTCTCCTACTGTACGAACGCGTCTGTTCGATAAGTGGTCGATATCATCGATATCTGCCTTCGAATTGATCAACTCAATCAAATATTTAATGATGGAGATGATGTCGTTCTTGGTCAAAACACGAGACTCTTCAGAAGTCTCAAGGTTTAGTTTTTTATTTAAACGGTAACGACCTACCTCGCCAAGATCGTAACGAGCATCAGAGAAGAATAATTTCTCAAATACACCTTTGGCTGTTTCGTAGTCTGGTGGATCTGCGTTACGCAATTGACGGTAGATGTGTTCAACCGCTTCTTTTTCAGAATTAGAAGTATCTTTTTGAAGCGTGTTGTAGATGATGGTATAATCGGTAGAGTTGCCATCTTCTTTGTGTAAGATCAATGACTTTGCACCTGAATCCATGATGGACTCTAAGTGTTCTTCACCGATGAGTAGTTCGCGGTCGAGGATGACTTCGTTGCGTTCAATCGAAACAACTTCTCCAGTATCTTCATCGACGAAATCTTCGATCCAAGTTTTTAAAACCCTAGCAGCCAAACGACGGCCGATGAGCTTTTTAAGGTTTGCTTTAGTCACCTTTACTTCATCAGCTAAACCAAAAATATCGAGGATATCGCGGTCTGTTTCGTAGCCAATTGCACGGAAAAGAGTGGTAACAGGTAATTTCTTTTTACGGTCAATGTATGCGTACATGATATTGTTAATATCAGTAGCAAATTCAATCCAGGAACCTTTGAAAGGAATAATTCTGGCTGAATATAACTTAGTGCCATTTGCATGGCGAGACTGTCCAAAGAAAACACCCGGTGAACGGTGCAATTGGGATACAATGACGCGCTCTGCACCATTGACCACAAATGAACCTTTCGGTGTCATATAAGGAATTGTACCTAGATATACGTCCTGTACGATGGTCTCAAAGTCCTCGTGTTCGGGGTCAGTACAATACAGTTTCAGTTTTGCTTTGAGAGGCACACTGTAAGTGAGCCCTCTTTCGATACACTCTTCTATCGTATAGCGAGGTGGATCGATGAAATAATCTAGAAACTCTAGAACAAATTGGTTGCGGGTATCCGTAATGGGGAAATTTTCAGCAAACACTTTGAAAAGTCCTTCACTTTCTCGGTTTTCCGGTGTTGTTTCCAACTGGAAAAATTCTTGAAAAGACTTTAATTGAATTTCCAAAAAGTCTGGATATTCAAATTGGTTTTTGCTTGAAGCAAAATTAATTCTGGTTGAATTAGTTGTTGTTGCCAAGGCTTGTTTTTTTTTAATGTTTGGTACTCTGTTGAAATCAACATGCAAAAAACAGGACAAGGCACCCGCCTTTCAGCGGTGCCTTTCCTGTATATTCTGAATTGAATTACTTCACTTCTACTTCAGCGCCAGCCTCCTCTAAAGACTTCTTAAGGCCTTCTGCCTCATCTTTAGAAACGCCTTCCTTCAATGTTGAAGGTGCTGCATCAACTAGGTCTTTTGATTCTTTCAAACCATTACCAGTCAATTCTTTCACAAGTTTAACTACTGCAAGTTTGTTAGGACCACCCGCTTTGAGGATAACGTCGAACTCTGTTTGCTCAGCAGCAGCTTCACCACCACCAGCAGCAGGGCCACCAGCCATCATTACTGGAGCAGCAGCAGCAGGCTCGATGCCATACTCGTCTTTCATTATTGTTGCTAATTCACTTACTTCTTTAACGGTAAGGTTTACCAACGTTTCTGCAATTTGCTTTAAATCAGCCATTTTATTTAAATTTAAAAAGGTTTAATAATTAATTGTTTATGCTCGTTGTTCGAGCGTTTTAAGGATACCAGCAATTTTGCCACCAGCACCTTGAAGACCAGACAATACATTTTTCGCTGGGCTTTGCAACAAGCCAATGAGTTCACCAATAAGCTCTTCTTTGCTTTTTAGTGATTCTAATGCGCTTAGTTGGTCATCGCCAATAAAGATTGCTTCATCGATATATGCACCCTTCAAAAGTGGTTTTGGAGATTTCTTGCGGAAATCTGCAATCAATTTTGCCGGTGCATTTGCAACGTCAGAGATCATGACAGAGGTAGATCCTTTTAGTACGTCGCGTAACGCACCAAAATCTTTACCTTCTACTTGATCCATTGCTTTTTCGAGTAATGCGTTCTTTACGACGCGCATGGAGATGTTTGATTGAAAACATCTTCTACGCAACGTGTTAACGGCCTCAACGGTCAAATCTGCAGTGTCTGTTAGATACACGATGCTGTTAGCAGACAATTGTGCTGCTAATTCGCTAATGTACTGTGCTTTTTCTTCTCTTGTCATGTGTTCTAAGTATTAAGCAGTAACAGACTTCGCGTCAATTTGTATTCCAGGACTCATCGTAGAGCTTAGGTAGATACTTTTAATGTAAGTACCTTTTGCAGCAGATGGCTTTAGTTTAAGAAGTGTTTGAATCAATTCGAAAGCATTATCGCGAATCTTTTCTCCTTCAAAACTAACCTTACCGATCCCAGCGTGGATAATGCCGTATTTATCAACTTTAAAGTCGATTTTACCTGCTTTAACCTCTTCTACTGCTTTACCAATATCCATGGTTACAGTACCTGTTTTCGGGTTTGGCATTAAGCCGCGTGGACCTAGGATACGACCAAGCGCACCTACTTTACCCATGACAGAAGGCATTGTGATGATGACATCAACTGCAGTCCAGCCAGCTTTGATTTTGGCGATGTAATCGTCAAGACCAACGAAGTCTGCACCTGCATCTTGCGCTTCTTTTTCTTTGTCAGGTGTACAAAGTACAAGTACTTTGACATCTTTACCAGTACCATGCGGTAAGGCAACGGTTCCACGTACCATTTGGTTCGCTTTACGCGGGTCTACACCCAAGCGAACACAAATATCTACAGAGGCATCGAATTTAGTGGTAGAAATTCCCTTCACCAAATCACATGCGTCTGTTAGAGTGAAAGCTTTTGACAAATCATGTTTTGCCAAAATCTCTTTTCTTTTTTTAGAAACTCTTTTCATAGTCAATGATTATTTGGATTTTGGAGCTTCGCCACCTTTAACAGTAACCCCCATACTTCTTGCTGTTCCTGCAACCATACGCATAGCAGAGTCTACAGTGAAACAATTCAAATCAGGTAGTTTGTCTTCGGCAATTGCACGAACTTGATCCCAGGTTACGGAACCAACTTTGACACGATTTGGCTCAGACGAACCTTTCTTAATTTTTGAATGTTCAATGATTTGCACCGCTGCTGGCGGAGTTTTCAGAACAAAATCAAAAGATTTATCACCGTAAACGGTAATAACAACCGGTACCACCTTACCCATTTTGTCTTGTGTACGCGCGTTAAACTGCTTACAAAACTCCATGATGTTCACACCTTTGGCACCGAGAGCCGGACCAATTGGCGGAGATGGATTGGCTGCGCCTCCTTTGATCTGTAATTTGATCAATGCTGCTACTTCTTTAGCCATATATATACAAATTATGTAGTTAAACGTGGACTTCTCGACGGGAAGCTTTAGTCATCAGGCCCACTCCTACGGTTAATACAACTTTACGACTCTTTCTCAACCTGCATATAGTTGAGCTCGAGTAAGTTTTTTCGGCCAAAAATTTTGACCATTACCTTTAGTTTCTTTTTGTCTTCGTTAATTTCGTCGACAACACCACTAAAGTTATTAAACGGACCATCGACAACTTTGACAGATTCTCCTACCACGAAAGGTATTTTGAGTTCTTCTTCAGTCATTGACAATTCATCTACTTTTCCTAAAATGCGATTCACTTCAGCGATTCTCATTGGAACTGGGTCACCACCTTTAACCGTACCAAGAAAACCAATAACGTTCGGAATCCCTTTGATAACGTGAGCGACTTCACCAACCAACGCTGCTTCGATGAGCACATACCCAGGTAAAAAAGCTTTTTCTTTGTTGACTTTTTTACCATTTTGGATTTTAAATACCTTTTCTGTTGGAATGAGCACCTGATTGACATAATCAGAAAGCTTCATACGCGCAATTTCAAGCTCAAGGTATTCCTTGACTTTTTTCTCCTTACCGCTTACGGCACGGACAACATACCATTTCTTTGCTATTTCTGCCATTCTTGTTAGGTGTTTAGAAAGATCCGTAGATAAAGCCAAGTACACCTTTCCATAGTGATTTTTCTTCTCCGGTAATACCGAAGATGTAGTCCATGGCGAAGATAACTAGGGAGATAAGCAAGGATGCTACTACTACGAGGATAGTGTTATTTTGTAACTCTTTCCATGTAGGCCAGGTTACTTGATGAACCATCTCATTGTAGATGTCGATGATGTATGATCTTAATTTTAACACGAACAGTTGTTTTAATTGTGCACGGGCGGTAGGGTTCGAACCCACGACCAATGGTTTTGGAGACCACTACTCTACCAGCTGAGCTACACCCGTTTAAAAAGGGGAGCTGTTAACTCCCCTTACTTTTCTTTAAGTAGAATCTTAAGCTACGATTTCAGTAACCTGACCTGCACCTACTGTACGGCCACCTTCGCGAATTGCGAAACGTAAACCTTTGTCCATCGCAACTGGCACGATTAACTTCACATTGATAGATACGTTGTCACCTGGCATAACCATCTCGCGACCATCTGTTAAGAAGATCTCGCCGGTTACGTCAGTTGTACGGAAATAGAACTGAGGACGGTATTTGTTGTGGAAAGGAGTGTGACGTCCACCTTCTTCTTTCTTCAATACGTAGATCTCAGCTTTGAATTCGATGTGCGGTGTAGTAGAACCTGGCTTACAGATAACCATACCACGCTTAATTTGTGCTTTTTCAATACCACGAAGTAATAAACCAACGTTGTCACCGGCTTCACCGCGGTCTAGGATTTTACGGAACATCTCAACCCCTGTTACAGTAGAAGTCAATTTAACTTCACCCATACCTAGGATGTCAACACCTTCTCCAGAATTGATAACACCTGTCTCAATACGACCTGTTGCTACTGTACCACGACCTGTAATCGTAAATACGTCTTCAACTGGCATCAAGAAAGGTTTGTCGATGTCACGTGGAGGAAGCTCGATGTATGTATCAACAGCATCCATCAATTCGTCAATTTTCTCAACCCACTGTGCTTCACCGTTCAATGCACCAAGTGCAGAACCTTGAATTACTGGTGCGTTGTCACCGTCATACTTGTAGAAAGAAAGTAATTCGCGTACTTCCATTTCAACTAATTCTAATAATTCAGCATCGTCTACCATGTCCACTTTGTTCATGAAGACAACCATGCGTGGAACACCTACCTGACGACCAAGAAGGATGTGCTCACGCGTTTGTGGCATTGGTCCGTCTGTGGCAGCTACAACAAGGATAGCGCCATCCATCTGAGCAGCACCTGTTACCATGTTCTTTACGTAGTCGGCGTGACCTGGACAGTCAACGTGTGCGTAGTGACGGTTAGCAGTTTCGTACTCGATGTGAGACGTGTTAATTGTGATACCACGCTCTTTCTCTTCTGGAGCATTGTCGATTGAAGAGAAATCGCGAACCTGAGCTAATCCTTTGCTCGAAAGAACACTAGAGATAGCAGCAGTCAACGTAGTTTTACCGTGGTCAACGTGTCCGATGGTACCGATGTTGACGTGTGGTTTGGAACGGTCAAAATTTTCCTTAGCCATTTTTGTATTTGTTACTTAGTTAATAATATACTTATTTATCATAAAGGTCCGAGGCACAACGTGACAACGGACTTAAATGCAATTTTACATTGAGCCAATGACGAGATTTGAACTCGTGACCTCTTCCTTACCAAGGAAGCGCTCTACCCCTGAGCTACACCGGCGCTCAAACAAAAAGGTGAGCGGGAGACGAGATTCGAACTCGCGACGTTCAGCTTGGAAGGCTGACGCTCTACCAACTGAGCTACTCCCGCTTATTTTTTTTTGTTAGTGTTTGTGGGGAGAGCAGGATTCGAACCTGCGAAGGTGTACACCAGCAGATTTACAGTCTGCCCTCGTTGGCCGCTTGAGTATCTCCCCAACATAGAGCCGATGGAGGGATTCGAACCCCCGACCAGCTGATTACAAATCAGCTGCTCTGGCCAACTGAGCTACATCGGCTTGTGTTTTTTTAATGTTGGTAATCTAAAAATTGTAAAGAACGTTGCCCCTAACCTGCGTTTTGGGATTGCAAATGTACAAAAGTTTTTTTTATCTCAAAGCGTTTTAAAAAAAAATTACTAAACTATGCGCTGCCCTCTAGCTCAATTGCAGGCCTCAGTTACGGGAAATCCTTACATTTGTTTCAATGCGTCAAAAAAGAGTTTATATGACCGTCTCGAGCGACCTCGCAACAGACAATCGGGTGCACCGCAATTGCACTGTTTTAGAGGAGCTCGGTTATCAGGTTTTTTTAATCGGGAGAGAAAAAAAGAACAGCCCAAGGATGCCTAAGCGCTCTTATTCTTATAAAAGACTGAAATTACTTCATGAAAAAGGGGCTTTCTTTTATGCGTCATTGAACATACGCTTATTTGTATTTCTACTTTACAAAAAAGTTGACTTTGTCTTTGCCAACGATCTCGACACCCTCCCTGCGGCTTATTTGATAAGTCAGCTTAAACGCAAACCAATCCTCTACGACAGTCACGAACTTTTTACTGAAGTTCCCGAACTTGTTTTTAGACCAAAAGTTCAAAAATTCTGGCTGTCCATCGAAAAGATGTTGGTGCCACGACTTTCAGAAATGATCACAGTAAACCAATCGATCGCAGCTATCTTTAAAGACCGCTACAAAATTCCGGTAAGTGTGGTAAGAAATGTTCCGCAAAGAATTCACAATTTGACCGCGATGGACAAAAAAGAACTCGGTCTTGATCAAAATGAATTCATGCTCATTATTCAAGGCAGTGGTTTAAATGTACAGCGAGGTATCGAAGAAGCTGTTTTAGCTATGGAAAGGCTGCCTAATGCCGTGCTTTTTCTGGTTGGAGATGGTGACGTACTTCCAGCGATAAAAAAATTAGTGCAAGAAAAACAGCTACAGCAAAAAGTTCGCTTTGTTGGTCGGCAGCCCTACACTGAGTTGATGCGCTATACGGCTGCTGCCGATTTAGGCTTGGCTTTAGATAAACCCCTTAGCTTGAATTACCAACTTGCGCTACCCAATAAAATATTCGATTACATTCAGGCCAATACGCCTATTCTTTCCAGTGCGTTAATTGAAATTAAACAACTATTAAACGCTTACGATTGTGGAAAAGTCATAGACGATGTAACGCCAACAGAAATTGCCAATGCGGTTCAGTCCTTAATGGCCAATAAAGAACGCATGAAGCAACTTAAAGAAAATTGTAAAATAGCGGCCGAGATCGAGCATTGGGATACCGACAAGCAAATATTAACGCAAGTGGTACTTAGGGTCTTTGTTTAACTGATATAGTCTGCCAAGGCGATACAAATCAAAAAGAAAAAGCGGCGCTAAACCTGTTTGGAGTATGCGTAAAAAGAGCAGCTGATGAAAAGCGAGAACCCCCAACGCAAATTTGCCGAGATAGAAACTTTTCATCGATATAAAATAGCGGAGGAGTTTATTTTTTTCTACTAGACATAAATCATCCTTATAGTTAGCGCATATCCATAAAAGATTGGCTATTGCATTATCGGTCTTTTTTAAAAATTCTGAATTCGTATCTAATTTGAAATTCCACACCGGATTATCGATGTGTTCTATTCGAATTCCCTTAGCCACCAGCTGCAAGCCAAACAAAGTGTCTTCATGGCCGTAGCCAAGTAGTTTTTCTTCGAATGGTAGCTTCTCAAAAACACTTCTTCGAATCAAAAAATTATTGGTTTTGAATCCGGCGTCTTGCAACTTCATACGTTGCTCATAACCAAGACTTTCTCTTGATGTAGAATACTTCCAACGGAGTCTGTACTGCAAATCAGGAGTAGTGTCTTGATAAACACTTGCGCCTACTAAAATGGCGATATTTTGATGCTTTGATAAATAAGCAATATATCCTTCAAGAAAAGAAGGGTTTAAAACCGTACTGTCGCCATCTATAAAGAGCAAATACTCGGCATTTGAAAACTTCAGAAAAGCGTTTCTGATTTTGGAACGGCCTATATTTGTTTCTAATTGAATAAAATGAACTTTTGGGTGATCAAACTGATTGCCTTTGCGATACCCAACATCGGATGCATCATCGATGAGAATAATATCAATTTGAGTAGCTTGTATTTTTGAAATTTGAGCACACAACTCTTCAACCAATGCACGCACATCGGTATTGTAAATCGGAATACATACGCTGAGCGTCAAGAATCGAAAATTTATGCCATAGTACTTGGCGTTCCAAAATTCATTGGCGGGAAACCAGCTTGAGGCTCGTCAATTACACCAAAATTTTGCTCGTATTTTTCCATATTCTCAGCCAATGCATGCAAAAATCTTTTGGCGTTTTGCGGGGTCATCAGCACTCTTGACCGGACTTTACCTTTGGGCATTCCTGGCATTAGTTGTACGAAGTCGCAAACGACTTCTGCTGGCGAATGGGTAATAATTGCCAAATTAGAGTATACCCCAAGGGCGATATCTTCTGACAATTCGATATTCATGTGGTTTTCTGTATTTTCCATTTATAGTACTTTTTCTGATTCATTAAAGGTAATTCCAAATTGTTCGAGTTCAGACAAGATGGGAGCATATAATTCCTTATTTACGGGTAGGGTAACGCCTCGTTCGACGATTTGCTGATTTAAAATGAGTTTAGTAGCAATTGCTACAGGAAGCCCTACGGTATTCGACATAGCGGTATAGCGCTCATCTTGACCCTCCACCACAAGCGAGCTATTGACGACAAAACGCGTGTCGTTTTTAGTGTATATAATTTCGTGGTACATCACAATCATATCTTTGTCACCAGGAGCTAAACGCCATTTTTCTACTAATATTTTTTGTAAAAGCTGTGCCGGACTTGCTTTCTCAACGCCGATAACCTCCTTATCGCTAAACAAACCTAAAAAGTCGAATAAGTCAAAAAGATCTTTGCGCTGCCCCACTACTTTTAAAAATTTATCTTCTACACTAACGCCGGTTTCAAAAGGTAAAAACGCATTTAAAAACTGACGCGGGGTAAGTTGTGCAGAACCTTTCATTGTGTAGGCGTCGTCTGTCATGCCGAGCTGTACAAAAACATCCCAAGCTTGACAATAAGGTGGCCTGCGCAGCGTACCACGAAATATAGTTGGGACTTCTTGAATATGATAGGTTTCTAAGTAATTGAGTGAGTCTCGATTGACATACCCTTCAAATTCGCCATAACCTTCGATCTGAATATGGTCGAGCCGCTGAAATAAGCGGTGATACGGTAAATATTTGAGCTCATTCATTTCTCGGTAACACGCAGCCGAACCTTGGCCGGCAAGCACGACATTTCTTGGATTCCAGGTAAATTTATAATGCCAAGGGTTGTTGTCAGAACTGGGCGCAATAAGACCTCCACAGTAGGATTTAAAGGATTCGAGTACGCCTCCATCTTCTTTGATTTGATCGAGTAAGCGCATGGCGCTCATGTGGTCTATACCGGGATCCACGCCAATTTCGTTTAAAATCACGATGCCTGCTGCTTTGGCTTGTTCGTGCAACGCGCGCATTTCTGCAGAGATGTAGGATGGTGTAACGAGGTGTTTTTGAAGGGCAATGCAATCTTTGGCAACATCTACATGATGTGCCGCAGGCAACATAGAGATGACTAAGTCTGCTTGGGCAATATAGGGCAGCCGCTGTTGAGAATCAAGGGCATTGAATGCATGTGCTGTTGCATTTGGATGGCCTGCAAGTTTGGCTAAAATGAGCTCGAGGTCTTGATCGACGACATCCAAATGCCAAGATTCAGCGTAGCTGTGATCTAGCAGGTATTTAATAAGTGTTGAGGCAGATAAACCTGCACCAAATAATAAGATTCTTTTCATGCTGGATTAAGTGTGGCAAATGTAGAAAACTATCGGGAATTGTTGCGTGTTAACATAAATAATAAAGGAACATGCCAGCGCTCTGACCAAGCATGTTCGTCGTGCCCAGCTCCTTGTACAATAGCCTCCAAAAATCTTGGATTTTGTTGGCTGTAGCCCACCTTTGCTAGTGTGCTTAATAACTGCTCATGGTACGGTTTGTACAAACCATCTAAATTTTCAGTACCGCGATCAATGTAAAGAAAATGGCGTTTATCTGCCCTTAAATTCTTTTCCAAATACAAATTAAAAGGAAGCACCAACGCTGCTATCATTCCTTCTTCAATCATTCCATAATTGATCATGGGGGTATGGATCGATAAACATGCCGCGCCACCAAATAATTTTGGTTTTTCACAAAGTGCATAAAGCGAAATGAGGCCACCCATACTAGAGCCCATTACCATCCTGTCCTTGGTGCGCTTACCAACTTGAAATTCTTGTTCGATAAACGGAACCAAAGTTTGCGCTATCCAGTTCAAGTAGGCATCGGCCTTTAATGCTCCGTTCCAAAGTTTATCCATCAATAAATTTCGGTACGAATCGGGCATAAGCGCAGCAACTTTTTGCGGAAAAAACTCTGCATACCTGTTTGGTGGGTCATTATGGATACCAACTACAATAAATGGTTCATGCGCAAATCGAGCAAGCGTTGTGTTGTACACCTCATCAATTTTCCACTCCTTCTTGTTCCAGGTTTGTGTGCTGTCAAAGAGCATTTGCCCGTCGTGCATATACAACACCTTTAGGTCTTTTCTTTCTTTGCAATTAGTGGGAATAAAAACGTCTACTTGTCTAGTCGTATCCTCAAAAGGAAGAGAAAAACGCAGCAATTCGCCTCCACTGACTTTATAGTTGTGAGCAATAGGCACAATGCGCTGTGCCCCAATCCAAACCTGTGTAAAAAGGAAACATAAAAAAACCAAATAAGTACGCAGCATCTTTTTTTGACAAGAATAAGGGCTTTCTACCAATGTTGCGCATACATTGGCTATTTTTGTGGAAAAAATCTTCGGATGAACAAAATTCTCTCTTCTCTTTTTTCCATGCGCCTAGCGAGCCTTGGCTTAATCGCCTTTTTAGTGGCTATTGGGTTGGCTACTTTTATTGAATCCGTACACGGGATCCAAGCAGCTAAAATCACCATCTACAATGCTTTGTGGTTTGAGGCTTTATTGCTCTACTTAACGCTAGCCTTGGTTTCAAATATTTTCCGCTACAAAATGATCAGCCGACAAAAAATTGCCATGCTGAGTTTTCACTTGTCTTTTATTGTGATACTCGCCGGAGCGGCTGTTACGCGCTACATTAGTTTTGAGGGTTTAATGGTCATAAGAGAGGAAACGACCAGCAATTTTATCTACACCTCTGATCCTTACGTGCTCATCAACGCACAAGATATCACGCAAAAAAATGGCGCTACTGCCCTTCAAGCCTGGAAAACATATCTCAGTGAATTTACCAACAACGACTTTGATTACCAAACCAATCTTGGCAAAAAAGAAATTTCTATTCGCTATATCGACTTTAGGTCAGACCGCGTTGACTCTCTGCAAATCAATCAAAAGTTCAAAGAAAATGCACTAGAGCTAGTCACCGACGGAATGCGCTCCAATTACCTCACAGAAAACGACGTTTTCATGGTGGGGCAAACCCCGTTTTATCTTTCCGCAGCGCGCCCAAGTGCACCAAATCAAGCGCCAGGAATTTATTTACACGTCAAAAACGGCCAAGTTTGGGTGTACCCAAGCGTTCCACTCAAATCGTTACCAATGAGTGAAATGCAGAAGGTGCGTGCAAGCGGACAAGCACCCGCAGACAGCCTATACAAAGAATTTTCGCTCAATGAATGGTCTGAATTCTCTCCACTTACCCTTTACTTAGTTGGTGGTCAGCAGGTCGTATTCAAACGGCTCATTCCGCACGCCAAAAAAATGTTGGTGAAGGCAGCTAAGAAAAAAACAGGAAAAGATTACCTCACCGTTGAATTAAGTGATGGTAAAGCCACCAAAAAAGTCGTTTTGGAAGGTGGCATGGGACAATATCCAAAACCAGAAAGATTTGCCATGAACGGTGTTGTGTATCAATTAGAATATGGCTCCATTCAAAAAAATATCCCTTTCGCTGTACGTTGCCGAGACTTCAGGCTCGACAAATATCCGGGCTCCAATTCTCCCTCTTCTTTTGAAAGCGAACTCACTATCGAAGACCCGCGCAACAACGCCAAGTTAGATAGAAAAGTATTCATGAATAATGTCATTGACTACGATGGCTACCGCTTTTTTCAGTCCTCTTATGAACTAGACGATCCGAACACCCCAGAAAACGAAGAAGGCACTAAACTGAGCGTTAATCATGATTCCCTCGGAACAAACATCACCTACATCGGTTATTTATTGATGGCCTTGGCTATGATGCTCTCCCTATTTGCTCCAGCTGGACGCTTCCAATTCCTCAATGAACAACTTCAAAAAATCAAACTGAAAAAAGCGAGTTTAGGAATCGTTCTTGTATTGGTATCAAGTCATGTCTCGGCACAACACAACCATGTGAATAAACCCGTTCATCACGAAGTTACAACTGAACATGCCGATGTACTTTCGTCTATGCTTGTCCAAGACTATGAAGGTAGAATTGTTCCTTTTCATACACTCGCAGATCAACTCACAAGAAAACTAACTTATAGTAATAAGTACAAGAACCTAAATGCCGTTCAATTTATCTTGAGTTTGCACATGTACCCCTCTTACTGGGCAAGCCAACCCATTATCCAAGTGCCTAGAAGTTTAAGAGAAGCCCTCAAACTCAAGGAATTTGAAAGCATCATGTCGCTAACCGCCAAAGATTCAGAATTCAAATGGATGGAGCAATATAAAGTTGCGCACCAAAAGTTAGAATCGAAGCGCAATGAGTTTGATAAAAAACTCATCAAGCTCAATGAAAAATACGAAGTTGCCAACAACATTTTTATGTGGCAATTCATGCGTGTTATTCCAGCCAAAAACGACCCCAATAATACTTGGTTTGTGCCGCTCAGTATTGAACTTGGTCAAAAAGATACACTTTCATCTAAGTTGTTTGTCAACTATTTAGCTGCCGTACACGAGGGTGGACAAAACCACTCTTTTGGCACTGCCGAAGACCTCCTGAATCAATTCAAAAAATACCAGCGCAAAGCTGGAAAGTCCGTAGCCCCATCAGAAAAGGTAGTTGATTATGAAATCAGTTACAACAAAATGCAAATTTTCAAGCGTTCTTATCAGCTCTATCTCTTGGGTGGTTTTTTATTGTTGGTCGTCTTTTTTATTGGTATTTTCTTTCGCTCGGCAAAATCCTTACACCGCTTGACATGGCCCAAACGCATCTTTATCGGCCTAACGGTCGTTACCTTTATTTACCACGGAATTGGTCTGGGCTTGCGCTGGGTAATATCCGGACACGCGCCTTGGAGCAACGGCTATGAAGCCATGGTCTTTATTGGTTGGGTCACCATGATAGCAGGGTTTGTCTTCGCTAAGAAGAACCAAGTTGTTTTGGCGAGTGCTGCTGTGCTTGCAGCCCTTATGTTATGGGTGAGCGAAATGAACCTCATGGATCCTGAGATTACACCATTAGTGCCAGTACTCAAATCCTATTGGCTCATGATACACGTCGCAATTATTACCGGAAGCTATGCGTTTCTTGGTTTGGCTTGTATCCTCGGACTCATCAATATCAAATTGTATCTTTTGCAAACGATGAAGAGCGCTACTTTAATTCGGCTCAATATTCAAGAAATTACTCATATTGCCGAAATGACCATGACGGTTGGGCTTTACATGCTCACGATCGGAACTTTTCTCGGTGGTGTTTGGGCCAATGAATCTTGGGGGCGCTACTGGGGTTGGGATCCAAAAGAAACCTGGGCTTTGGTTTCCGTACTTGTTTATGCAGTCATTTTACACTTCCGCATGATTCCAGGGCTGCAAGGTCGTTTCTTATTTAATGCCTTGGCATTCTGGGGTTATTCTGCCATATTATTTACGTTCTTTGGTGTCAACTTTATGTTGGTAGGTCTGCACAGCTATGCGCAAGGAGAAGGGCTCGGGCAATTTCCTACATGGCTCATCTATATGATTATCATATTTGCCTTGCTCACAACGGTTGCTGCTTTGCGCAATCGCCGCATTGAAAGATTACAAAAAGAGGCCTTGCTCAACTCATGATTACCGATCGTATTCTTTACGAAGACAACCATGTAATTGTTGTCAATAAAATGCCTTCTGAACTTACACAAGGTGACAAAACCGGCGACATCATTCTTCCCGACCTCATAAAGAGCTACCTCAAAGATAAGTACGAAAAACCAGGCAACGTTTTTCTTGGTGTGGTACACAGGCTAGACCGCCCAACCAGCGGCGCTTTGGTTTTTGCTCGTACGAGCAAAGCACTTGAAAGGCTCAATGCACAATTCCGAGACAAAGAAACCGATAAGGTTTACTGGGCAATTGTCAGTCAAAAGCCAAGTAAAGACAAAGGTGTGCTTATTCAATACCTGAAAAAAAATGAGGCGCAAAATAAAAGCTATGTAGTTGCTGAAGCAACAACCGGCGCTAAAAAAGCCATCCTGCACTACCGTCAAATTGCGGCCTCAGATCGCTATTTTCTATTAGAAATTGAGCTAGAAACAGGTCGCCACCACCAAATCAGGTGTCAATTGGCCAATATGGGTTGCGTTATCAAGGGCGACTTAAAATACGGAGATAAAAGATCCAACCCCGACGCATCTATATGCCTACATGCAAGAACGCTAAGTTTTGAGCATCCTACCACCAAAGAACGCATTACCGCAATAGCTCCATTGCCAAAACTTGGTATCTGGAGTGCTTTTGACAAAGACTAAAGCCCAATAATTTTTTTTGCCGTTAACCAAATGATCTTTAAATCCTTGAACAAACCAGGGTCGGACAGATAACGTTGATTTATGGCAATTTTGGCCGGCATAATTTCTTGAATATATGCTTGTTGTGGGTCAGCGGCCTTGGCTAATATTTCATTCTCATGAAAATAGGCAAGACTCGCGTAATCTGTTATTCCGGGTTTAAATGCTAAAATTTTCCTTTGGTCTTCATTGTAAAGATTGACATAATCAGGAACTTCTGGCCGAGGGCCAACAATACTCATGTCGCCTTTGATTACATTGATAAATTGTGGAAATTCGTCGAGCTTGAAACGCCTGATAAAAAAGCCAGTTCGGGTAATCCGGGGGTCTCTATTACCGATCGTAATTTGACTTCCCTTATCGGCATTGGGCCGCATAGAGCGGAATTTGATCAATCTAAACAATTTACCGTTTAACCCTACCCGATCTTGCAGATAAAACACTCCTCCAGCTGATTCAATGGAAATCAGTAGCATTAGAACTAAACCAAAAGGCAAGAAAAGCACAAGGATTAGAAGTGATATGCAAATGTCGAAGGTTCTTTTCATCAGATCTTCGTGCAAAGCTAAACAAATCTTGAGTTGCAAGAAAATTTTCAAGTCAGTAAAAGATGTTGAAACTCTTTTAAAATTGTTCATATCTACGAGCAAAAACAAGAAGCCTTTACGTCCGAAATGTTAACTTTGTGAACAAATATTTTACTATGAATTTTATTGCCTCTAGTACCCTACTCTTACGTCATCTACAAAGCATTTCAGGTGTGCTCAATACCAGTAACACCTTGCCTATTCTAGATAATTTTCTTTTCGACATTACAGATGGTACGCTAACCGTTTCCATTTCAGACTTGGAAACCACCATGATGACCAAATTGGAAGTACAATCAGAACAAAATGGAAAAATTGCAATCCCTGCCAAACTTTTACTAGATGTACTCAAAAACCTTCCCGATCAACCTTGCACATTCAAGGTAAATCCAAGCAATTTTCAGATTGAAATCGCCTACGACAACGGTAAATCTCGCATGGTTGGTTTCAATGGCGAAGAGTTTCCAAAAGTTCCTGAACTAGCGAACAAAAGCGCCATTAAATTATCAGGTGCTGTACTGTCAAAAGCCATTAACAAAACACTATTTGCAACTGGTAATGACGACCTTCGTCCGGTCATGAGTGGTGTATTCTGCCAGTTTGCAGGTTCTGAAATTACCTTTGTAGCTACTGACGCTCACAAACTCGTGCGCTACAAAAGAACCGACGCCGAGGCAAGTGGTAGTTCCGCATTTATTTTACCCAAAAAACCTTTAAACCTACTCAAATCTAACTTGCGCGGAGACGAAGACATCCTGATGGAATACAACGAGTCGAACGCCGTGTTTACTTTTTCTGACTTGGTTTTGGTCTGTCGTTTAATTGATGGAAAATACCCCAATTACGAAGCCGTTATTCCAAAAGAAAACCCCAATGTGCTCACCATAGATCGCGCGCAGTTTTTATCCTCTATCAAACGCGTCTCTATTTTTTCTAATAAAACCACCCATCAAATTCGCCTCAAGTTGGCAGGCTCAGAACTTTCCCTTTTTGCCGAAGACATCGACTTCGCAAACGAAGCTACAGAAAGGCTTACCTGCAACTACAACGGTGACGACCTCGAAATCGGCTTCAATTCTCGATTTTTACTCGAAATGCTCAGCAACCTTGACGCCGACGAAATCAAACTTTCGATGAGTGAACCTAGCCGTGCGGGGCTACTAACCCCAGCAGTTCAAGACAACGCACACGAAGACATCCTTATGCTCGTGATGCCCGTGATGCTGAATCGTTGATTTTTGATGAGCACCTCACTCACTAATATTCGTAATCTTTCGTTAGCTGAACTCCTAACGAGCTTTACTGAATTTGGCGAGAAATCTTTTAGAGCCAAACAGGTTTGGGAATGGCTATGGCAAAAAAATGTCCATTCCTTCGATCAAATGAGCAACCTTGGCCTGCCTTTTCGGGCATGGCTCAAAGCACATTACTACATCGACTCCATCTCACTTCAAGACCAACAAATCAGTAAAGACCGCACTATCAAAAGCGCTTTTACCATAGACGACGGCAAAGTTATTGAAGGGGTATTAATCCCGACAAGTACCCGCATGACCGCCTGCATTTCTTCACAAGTGGGCTGCAGTTTGTCTTGTACATTTTGTGCAACAGGCAGGCTTAAATTATTGCGCAACCTCAGCGCTGGTGAAATCGTTGATCAAGTTGTTTACCTGCAGCAGCAAGCCCAAGAGCACTATTCCCAAAATCTAAGTAACATTGTCTATATGGGTATGGGAGAACCCTTGCTCAATTATAAAAATGTATTGCTTTCCATCGACCGCCTTTGCAGTCCAGACGGCCTTGGTATTTCGCCGCGTCGCATCACTGTATCTACTGCCGGAATAGCCAAAATGATCACTAAGTTAGGCGACGACAACGTCAAGTTTAACCTAGCGCTCTCTCTGCATGCGGCCAACGATGAAAAGCGCAATCAAATCATGGAGATCAACGAGAGCAATAACCTAGAAACACTCTCTGAAGCGCTGCAATATTTCCATGCAAAAACAGGTTCTCGTGTTACCTTTGAATACATTATTTTCAAAGACTTCAATGACGAACTCACCGACGCAAGAGAGCTCGCTCATTTTGCAAAATGTGTGCCGTGTAAGATCAACATCATCGAATACAACCCCATAGACGAGGGTAAATTGCAACAAGCCGATCCCAAAAAAGTAGAGGCATTTGCACAATACCTCGAATCACTAAACCTCATCGTCAACGTGCGCAGAAGTCGCGGCAAAGATATCGATGCTGCCTGTGGCCAACTAGCCAATAAAAACAAAGCCATTGCTCCGGCAGATAGAGCCCTCAAGTTTTAGGTCGCTATTGTAACTATTCACTCGTTTTTACGTCTTGTTTTTTATGATCTCCGTACAAAACCTCAACAAGACCTTCACGCTGACCAAACAGCAGCGCAAAGAACTCAACACTGAGCAAAAAACTGCAACTGCGGTGCATGACCTCAGCTTTTCTTGCCAACCTGGTCGGGTATTTTCGCTGCTAGGGCCCAACGGCGCAGGTAAAACCACCACCTTGCGCATGATCGCAACGCTTATAGCACCCAGCTCCGGACAAATCCAAATTAATGGTCTTGATGCGCTTATCAATCCGCAAGAGGCAAGAAAACAGATTGGCTTTTTAACGGGTTCAACTGGCTTGTATGCACGCCTCACGCCAATAGAAGTTATCGACTACTATGCCGATTTATATAGCGTTGAAAAGTCAGTAAGAGAACAGCGCAAAGAAGAGCTCTTCTCCTTGCTTCACATGAATGATTTTCTTCATAAACGCATCGGAAAGCTAAGCACCGGCATGAAGCAAAAAGTATCTATTTGCCGCACCATGATCCACGACCCAAGCGTGGTCATTTTTGACGAACCAACAAGCGGTCTGGACGTCATTACCGCTGAAAACATCATCAAACTCATTCGCTCTTGCAAAGACCAAGGCAAAACCGTCATCTTTTCGAGCCACATCATGAGTGAAGTCGATTTACTTTGCGACGACCTCGCCATTATACATCAAGGTACGCTCAAATACAACGGTACAATGTCTGATTTCAGGGCAAATATGCAAACAACCAACCTCACCGAAGAATTCATTCGTATCGTCCAAACCCCAAATGCTCCGTTATGATCTTCCGTATTTTTCGTAAAGAGCTCCTCGATACCCTAAGGGACCGACGCACGCTCATGACTATGCTCGTGATTCCAATTTTGGTTTTCCCGATCACACTCAATGTATTTATCGCTGTATCCGAATCTTTTGAGGAGAGCGCCAATTCCAAAACTATGAAAATTGGTATTGTCGGTGACCACAACAAAAACTACACCCGGCAACTCGAGCAAATACCCGCTGCAGTCGGACCTAAAAAAATTATTGTTTTCAAGGACAGCCTCACACTCAGAAAAGCAATTGAAGCAGATCGGATTCAATTGGGCTTAATTATCCCAGCAGACGAAAGCACTTTAAGTGCCCAGCAACAAACGATTGCCTTAAATTGGTTGCTCGACGCCTCAGAAGTAGGGCGCTCAGAACGCGCGAATTTATACGGGTCAAGCCTTCAAGCCAATGCCGAAAAAGAACGCCTACACCAACTTGGCTTGCGCGCTGAGCAAATCAAACCAATGACCATTCAAACCATCAATTGTGCCAGCGATAAAAAAATGGTAGGCCAGCTCGCAGGCGGCATTCTCCCTTATATATTTATCGCCTTCGGTTTTATTGGTTGCATGTACCCAGCCATAGACCTATTCACTGGCGAGAAAGAACGCGGCACTATAGAAACCCTACTTACTGTTCCTGTTGGTCGTTGGAAAATCTTGATCGGTAAAATGTTGGTAGTAGTAAGCTCCGGAATGCTTGCGGCAAGTTGCTCATTACTTGGCTTATTTATTTCTATAGAATTTTTAGACCTGGCCCAAAACAAAGAACTACTCGAGGTTATTCATGGAATTTTAACACCTTATTTCATCGGATCTATGCTTGCCCTACTTTTGCCACTTGTTATTTTCTTTGCCGGCGTCATGATTCCAATTGCTATTTACGCCAAAAGTTTCAAAGAAGCGCAAAGCATCATTACACCGCTCAATATTGTCATGGTTCTGCCTGCAATGGTCGGGTTTTTCCCTGGGATAGAACTCAACCTCAATACAACCCTTATCCCTGTTGTGAATGTTGTGCTCGCCACAAAAGAACTGATTGCCGGGACCTTATCATTGCCCTACTTTTTGAGTGTATTTGGCATCATGTGTCTATTGGCGCTGCTTTCAGTGCTCATTTCACACAAACAGTTCGGAAAAGAAAGCAATATCTTAAGCTAGTTCTGAAAGCTCGAGCCATCGAAGGGTGAGTTCATCGAGCTGCTCAACAACCGCGCCAAGTCTGGCTCCTTTATCCATCAATTCTTCGTTGCTTAGTTCACCACTTGAAAGCGCTAAAGTAAGCTGTTCTTTTTCTGCTTCTAATTGAGGTAAAGACTTTTCAATTTGCTCAAACTCCTGTTTTTCTTTGAAGCTCATTTTGCGCTGCATTTCTATTGGCGCTGTAATTTTTTCAATTAGAGGTTCTGGCGCTGATTTCTGCTCATTCTTTTCCTGGCGCTGCGAACGCTGAAGACTGGTTCTGTAGGTATGATAATTACCTGTAATATCCTTAATACTTCCCTCTCCTTGGAACACAAAAAGGTGGTCAACCATTTTATCCATGAAATAGCGGTCGTGAGAAACTACAATTAAGCTGCCTTGAAACAAGCGCAGATATTCCTCTAGCACTGACATTACAAAGATATCGAGGTCATTAGTGGGCTCATCAAGAATCAAGAAGTTTGGATTGAGCATCAGTACCCTCAAAAGTTTAAGCCGACGCCTTTCTCCTCCACTGAGCTTGTGCACAAAATGATAATGCATGTCTCGAGGGAATAAAAAGCGCTCCAAAAGCTGAGCGGCAGAAAGTTGTTTGCCTTTTTCGAGCGGAATAAATTCAGCCACTTCTCTCACTACATCAATGACCTTCATTTGAGGATCAACCTCTATCAAATCTTGGGAATAATAACCAAAAACTATCGTTTCTCCGATTACAATTTTGCCTTTGTCCGGCTCGGCCTCACCAGTGAGCATTTTCAAAAAGGTGGTTTTACCTGTACCGTTGTTTCCGACAATACCTAAGCGTTCTTGGCGCTGAAGGTTATAGGTGAAGTCGTCGAGCATTACGCGTGCGCCGAAAGCTTTGGAAACTTTATGAAATTCCACAATTTTAGTGCCCATACGCTCCATTTTTATGGGCAGCTCGAGTTCGTCTTCGTCGAGCCTTTGGGTGGCCACTTTTTTTAGATCCGAAAATGCATCGACCCGCGCTTTCTGTTTGGTTCCTCGGGCTTTTGGCTGACGACGTATCCAGTCGAGCTCTTTGCGAAAAGTATTTTTTGCCTTTTCTATAGTAGATTGAAGTTGGTCCTCGCGCTCGGCCTTTTTCTCTAGATAATAGGAGAAGTTCCCTTTGTAACGATAGACCGTTTGGTCTGCAAGTTCAAAAATGGTATCGCAAACCACTTCCAAAAAATAGCGGTCGTGGGTCACCATTAAAAGCGTTAATTGTGAGGCAGATAAGTATTGTTCTAGCCATTCGATCATATCCAAATCGAGGTGGTTGGTGGGTTCATCTAAAATCAAAAACTCGGCCTCAGAAAGCAATACTTTGGCCAACGCGACGCGCTTTTTCTGGCCACCAGAAAGTTGCCCTACTTTTTGGGTAATTCCGGTAAGTTTTAGAACGGAAAGTACTTGCTGTACTTTTACTTCTAGGTCCCATGCTTGGTGTTCGGTGAGTGCTTGGTAGAGATCTCCCAATTTAGCTTCATCATTGGCCTCCATGGCGTCTGTATAGGCCTTAACGAGTTTGATTTCGGGGAGGTCGTGGTCGAGTACGGCATCAATAATACTCAGTTCTGGGTTGAGGTCTTCAGTTTGCTCCATAAAAGCAATACGAAGTTCTTTTCGAAAAGTCACGATTCCGCTATCCGCAGGTTCAAGGCCTAATAAGCAGCGGAGCAAAGTCGATTTACCAGCGCCATTTTTGGCTACAATTGCCGCTTTTTGTCCCTGCTCAATACCGAATGTAAGGTCAGAAAATAAAAGACGCTCACCATAAGACTTGGTGAGTTGTTCAACAGAGAGAAAATTCATAGTTAACGCAGGCGATCTAGTGATTCGAGTATTTCTTTGTCTTTTTTGACGCCTTTAAAAGCAAAGTATGAAAATGGGAGGCCAACCACACAAATATAATAGCCCAAACCAAGTTGGATGCCCACAGCATGCGGAACAAAAAACCCAATACTACCTAGTACTAAAAGACCAACCAAACTAGCGAGGTAGATATAAAATACCAAACGGGCTAATCTGAATTGCTTCTTTAGGTTTTTATAGTTCATCATGGCAAAATACGTGAAAAGCACAAATGCGATGATAAAGTAAAAAAGCATTGAACCTTGAATGTTTTCCAACCTACCTGTAGTTGACCCAGATTCCGTTTTGAATTCCTGCAATCCATATACTGAATAAGAAAGATAATTTTTTGCAGTAGGGAAGCCAAAAATTTCTACTCCTGATAACAAGGAAGATAAAAGGAGCATTAAAAGGATAAAATAGACGGTTTGAATGCGTTGAATCATGAAAATAAAGTATTGCGTTGTTGTCTAAGATAAAAATCAAACAGGACGATGTGGGCCATCGCTTCTACAATTGGGACCGCTCTCGGAACTACACAAGCGTCATGGCGGCCCTGTATGGCCAATTCTTTGAGTTGCCCATCTTGAGCCAAAACTTCTTGGGTTTGGGCGATACTTGCAACGGGTTTAAATGCAACCCTGAATGAAATTGGCATCCCATTTGAAATGCCCCCTTGAATACCACCTGAATGGTTGGTTACGGTTTGTCCGTCGGGCAAAAATTGATCGTTGTGGTCAGATCCTTTCATAGAAACTGCAGCAAAACCGCTCCCGATTTCAAAGCCTTTCACGGCATTGATAGATAGCATTGCTTTGCCGAGTTCTGCATGGAGTTTGTCAAAAACGGGTTCTCCCCAGCCTGCCGGTACACCTTCAATCACAGACCTAATGGCGCCTCCAATGGTGTCGCCACTTTGTTGCATTTCTTTCACAAGGGCTTCCATTTGGTTCGAAATAACTAAATCAGGACAACGCAAGGGAGACGCTTCGATTTGCTCAGTGCTAAACCAATGTTGGCTTTGAAATTGAATAGGCCCGATTTGATCAACAAAAGTTGAGGCTTTCACACCCAATTTTTGCAGTGCTTGCGAGGCAATGGCGCCAGCAACGACTCTGCATGCAGTTTCACGCGCACTGCTGCGTCCGCCACCACGGTGGTCGCGATTGCCATATTTTTGCTGATAGGTGTAGTCTGCGTGGGAAGGCCTAAATGTCTCTTTGAGGTGCTGATAGTCTTTGGAATGTTGGTCTTGGTTTTTGATTAAAAATGCAATCGGGCTGCCGGTTGTTTTTCCGTTAAAAAGCCCTGAAAGAATTTCAAGCTCGTCTTTTTCATTTCTTGGTGAAACCAAACCCGATTGACCAGGACGTCTTTTATCAAGTGCAAGCTGCACAGCTGCTAAATCAAGTGAAAAATTAGAAGGGAAACCCTCAATAATACCACCAATTGCCACGCCATGAGACTCGCCAAAAGTGGTGAGTTTAAAAATTTGACCGTAGCTCGAACCAGACATGAAACAAAGGTAAGGAATTTGGATGGTTAATCTTTTTATATTTGAAAATGCGAAATTTACTTTTTTTAGTTTCTGGGCTGCTCATTTTATGGTCCTGCGCCCCTGCCCGATTTGTTGAACCGCTCCAAAAAGGCCAACAAGTGCTCACCGGACATTTTGGAGGTCCAATTGCAAAAGTGCCCGGTATCGGTGCAATCCCTATTCCGTTCACGTCCATTGGTTATGGTCGTGGGTTGACAGATCAAACGACCATCATGGGGGCTATACAAACAACTTCCCTTGTTTTTGGCGTCGGGCAATTTGAATTAGGTGTCTCTCAACGCCTGTGGAACACCGACCGCATGGGACTTTCCGGCCAACTCAATACCAATATCTTATTTGATTTTTATACAGGTGCTAACCGCATATGGCCGCAGCTCGATGCCAATTATTATTTCAAATATGGGCGCCAATGGAGACCAGATCAACTCGAGTTGAGTAAAGTTTATCATCAAAATTACAATTTTGTATATGCTGGCATCTCCAATTGGTTCGATTTTTACCGCGTAGAATCACAAGGCAGACCCAACGAACAACTTTGGATACCTAGTTTACAATTTGGGCATCAATGGATCAGGCCAAAGTGGAGCTATCAAGCCGAACTGAAAATTCTTGCCCCTTTAGCATCAAATGAAAATATCGTGGTCCCTTACCCAAGTCTTTTACAAAACAGCGGTGCACTCGGACTTTACTTTGGCATCACCTATAGCCTTTAATCATGAAAAAGATCTTACTCATTACCGCAATCCTCGGTCTCTCTATTGCATGTCGCAAGCGTTTAGATAGTTTTCTATTTAATCCGAGTCAAATCGAGAGTTATCAGCTAGATGCATATCAAGGAGAATTGACCTTAGATTTGAACGGACAATATAATGTGCCTGACTCCCTGATTCACCAAATGCAATGGGATGTCGAACTTGAAGAAGGAACCGCCAAAATGAGTGCTATCTACGTTGGTAACTTAGAAGACATTGCCACCGATACCATTATTTTGTATTGCCATGGCAATAAAGATCATATGGACTTTTACTGGCCAAGACAAAAGCTTTATGCGCATACAGGAGGTCTCGGGCGCTATGGCGTTCTCATGTTTGATTACCCAAGCTTTGGCTTATCTGATGGAAAAGCCAGTGAAACCAATTTATATCGTTCTACAGCGCGTGCAATTCAGTGGCTCAAAGACCAAGGACTAGAAAATAATCGCTTTGTGCTTTTTGGCTTCTCGCTAGGTTCTGCCGCAGCGTGCGAGGTGGCAGCGCATCCCGACGAATATGCCTTAGCACCAAATAAACTGATCCTAGAAGCGCCATTTGCATCGGCAGAGGTCATGATTCAAGATGCTGCGTTGCTATCCATGCCCGGCTCGTTTCTAGTTGATTTAAAAATCGATAACGCGACTGAAATCAAGAAGATTTCCGTTCCATTACTTTGGATTCATGGTGAAGATGATAGCTTCTTATCCGTTAAAAGTCATGGTCAGCCGGTCTATGATAACAAGTTGAACGGTTATAAAGATGCCTACCTTGTGCCCGGCGGCGGACACGAAACCACTCCCTTTGCTGCTGGTTATGAAAACTATATTGCCAAGCTAGCCGCGTTTATCGCGCTTTAATCGAGGATCACAACCTTATAGCGCATTTGTTTATTGGAGAGCTCGAGGTAATAAATTCCGGCAGGTGCATTAATCAACAATTTCTCTTGATTCGAACCAAATGCACCTTGCTGAACGACTTGACCATTTGCATTGTAAATATGGTAAATCGGACTTTCATGCAAGCCAACAAGAGATATGGTGCCGGTTGTCGGATTCGGATACAAAACAACCTCTGGAGCATCGTTATGAACTAGTGAAGCTCCTGATTCATTGTAATAAATGGAGAAATCATCGAAATAAAAACCATCCTTACGCGTACCGCCATCAGCGCGCAACTGAAAACGCACTTTAATGACCTGTCCGAGATACTCACTCAAATCTATCTCCTCCAAAACCCAGGTTGATTGTTCTCCTTCCCACACGGGCTGATTGTTGGGCTGTACACTGCCATTTCCAGAGGTTCCGCTCACGGTGTATTGGCCGCACTGCCCAATCCAGGAACTGCCATTGTTTGTGGAGACCTGAAACTGCACAAAATCGTAATCTGCTTCGATATTCCATTTGGCCCAAAAAGTGATTTTGGCAGCCGTTTTATTGGTAAGATCTATGCTTGGTGTGTAGGTATAAGTTGTATTGGCGTTGTTGCTATAATTACCTGAAGGTGTGTCTGTAAATGACCTAGGAGCAGACACAAAAGTACTGGTTGTTAGGTTCCAATTCCCTGTCCAAAAGGCTGCCGTTGAAGCGTCATCAACTTGTTGCAGGTTATAAGCGCCAAAATATTTTGTAATGGTATCCTTTTTTACCCAAAAACCGTTATCCGTTTTCAGAACATATTTGATAGGATCTCCAAATTGAATAGCTGGATTTAATACAAAGCCAATCCCCGAATAAGCCTGCTCATTTACAGCTAAATCATAGGTGGCTGGGGGTCCTACACTTATGATATTTTCCAGAGCTTCAATACTTACCGTCACGGTGCCTGCTTCCCGACCTAGACGCTTGGCTTTATGTGTAAAGCTTCCACTCAAGACGTCTATTGATGTGGGGTCAGTGTCCTCTGCTAAAACATAAACTCCTGCCAAATGCGCCAACACCAGATTAGTGAAATTCATTTCTTGGCAAGTGGCAATTATTTGAGAAGATGGCTGCCAAAAGGCAGTACCCACTTCTGGGGTATGCGCAAATATGGTGTCTTTCAGACCAACGCTAATATCTTCTTTATACATAAAATCATCGGAGTCGCCAGAGGCAGGATAAAGCGCAGAACTTTTGATAGCTCCATATCCATTGTACTCAACCATATGATTTGTGTATGCTTGCATATAATCATGGTGGTCAGCAAATTCAGCGGTAGTGGTGCCAATTGGAAAGAGAATATCTTCGGCGTAGGTATGGGCGTTAAAAGCCATCACAAAATTATTGTTTTGAACCAACCAACGCATGGCTTGGGTTTCGGGTTCTGAAAATGCCGCCGTACCACAATAAGTATCGCTCGACTGCGAAAATGACGTACCGGTGGTTCCCCATCCATAGCTGTAGTTTCGATTTAAATCCACACCGTAAGACCCGCCGGAGTTCAGACGGCGATTTTTGCGCCACATACCACCCCCATTTGGATTGGTCGTTTGATTATACACATAACCATCAGGGTTCAAACACGGTACAAAATACATTTGCATTTGATTCACCAAATAAGTAACCTCCTCATTCGTTCCATAGTTTTCCAATAAATACCACATATAGAAAATGGTTTCCATTAGCGCCATTGGTTCACGGGCATGGTGGATAGCTGTATATAAAATTTTAGGCTCGCCGACCTCATCTAAGGATGGATTATCTGAAATACGCACATGGTAAATGGGTCTGTTTTCGTAGGTAACGAAATTAGATATAGGTGCTTTTACAGAGATCAGGTTTGGATACAGCGCCACCATTTGATCGAGTTCGGCTAGCATCTCCTCGTACTTCAAGTAACCGCCCATTGTGCCCAAATTAAAAGACGATGGCACAGGGGGTGTGAGTGCATATGCGTTTGAACCGTTGTTGCAATTTGTGTTTTTCAATTGGCCTTCAGGATACTTTTCTGGATGAGCAAGTAAGTCTTCGTAATAAGCCTCGATGTCTTCTATTAATACCTCAAAAGGAATTGCTAAATCTTTGATGATCTGCTTTTCAGCAGCTGAGAAATCTGTTATGAAATAATGATCTGCCCGATAAATACCGTGATCAATAGCTACACCTGCTTGGCCTAAGAGCCGCATTTGATCGGCGTCGGCTTGTATTTTAAGGCGAGAATAGTCTTGTCCTAGCACCTTAGTGAGGCTGACAATAAAAAAAACGACAAGGAAAATTAGATTACGTTTCATGTTTACAAATTAGGAGCACACAAATAAACGGCAATTTTTAGCCAATCGCAATTTTTTTAAGGCCTACTTGGCAACCTTCTACTGTTTAGATAGTTTAATGTTTTGAGAATGCACCTGTTTGTGTTAAATTTACTCAACTGATGAAATGCTTTCACCTTCTTTTTATTGTTGGATTATTTCAAATATCTTTCGCACAAGATCTTTGGATGTACCCCAACCGTGGCCAATGGGACGAACGAATTTTGTATAACCTTCCGCTTTCCTCAGGAAGGCTCTACGTCGAAGAGCAAGGTTTAACTTATTTTCTTTCCGACGCCACCTTTCATCAACACGAGGCTAGTGTGGAACATGAACACCACGAACAAACAAAATATCATGCCATTCGGCACCAATTTATCAATGCGCAGCCGGCGGTTTTTAATGCTTTAGATAGCAGCGCTCATTACCACAACTATTTTCTGGGCAATGACCAAACCAAATGGAAGTCAAAGGTAAAAGGGACTTCAGCCCTTCGAGCAGTACAATATTTTGAAAACGGAACACTTAACTATTTAATTGACCGCCAACAATTTGCTTTTCACCTACAGCTCGAACCCCTTGCTGATATCCATCAATTTGACTTTGAAATTACTGGAGCTGATTCTATTTTTATTGATTCTAAAGGCTCGCTTCACCTCGTACATAGCTTTGGTGAAATCACCTACAGTGCCCCATTTGCTTGGAATATCATCAGTGAAACCCAAAGAAGTGTTGTCCCGATTCATTATGTGCTCGACAACAACATTGTATCGTTTCAAGTTGTCGGGTCTTACGATCCAAATCTGGCGCTATATATTGACCCGAGTTTAACCTTTTCTACCTTTACGGGTTCACCCATAGACAACTGGGGCTTTACCGCTACTCCAGATGTCAACGGAAACTTATTTGGGGGCGGCATTGTGTTCGGATCCGGCTACCCAACAACTCTTGGAGCATATGATGCAAGTTTCAACTCCGGAACAGGAACTTTTCCAATGGATGTTGCCATCACCAAATTCAACACTATCGGTACAGCATTGTTATACTCTACCTACCTCGGAGGGTCCGGAAACGAAACCCCACATAGTATTGTTTGTGCGCCAAATGGAGAATTGTACATTTACGGTGTAACGTCGTCTCCAAACTTTCCGATGGCCGGATCTTCTTACGATAATTCTTTTAATGGAGGCCCTTATCAGCTTCAGAACTCACTTGAATTCAATGGTTCTGATATCTACATAGCTCGTTTGAATGCAAATGGCACCAATTTACTCTCTTCAACCTATGTAGGCGGTAGCAGCACAGACGGCCTCAACGCAGCGAGTTTATTTTATAACTATGGCGACCAATTTAGAGGTGAAATCGTACTCGACGGCAGTCAAAACGTGTATGTTTCGAGTACCACCACATCCACTAATTTCCCAACAATCAATGCATTTCAAGGGCTTTTAAACGGAGCGCAAGACGCTGTTGTTTTCAAGATGAACGCTGGCCTATCTCAAATGCTTTGGAGCACTTATTTTGGAGGTAGCGGAGCAGAATCAGGCAATTCCATCACTACCGGAACAAACGGTAGCGTTTATGTGGCAGGCGGTACCACCTCGAGCTCACTGGCAATCACAGGCGGCCATGATCTCACCTTTAATGGTGGCAGTGCCGACGGCTATGCCTTGCGTATCAACTCGGCGAGTGGCGCCCTACAATCTGGTACTTACATGGGGCAGTCAGAATACGATCAAACCTATTTTATTCGGACAGATATAGACAACGCTGTATACGTTTATGGACAATCCACATCTTCATGGGCAATTACTGCCGGCTGCTACGGCAATGCCAATTCTGGACAATTTTTAAGAAAGTATACCTCCAACCTAGCCTCAACCAACTGGACCACCATGATTGGCGCTGGTACTGGCCAAGTTGAGCTTTCCCCCACTGCATTTTTAGTCTCAGACTGTTATGACATCTATATTGCTGGTTGGGGTGGGCAGCTCAATCAACTATACGGGCAGGCTGCTTTTTCTACTACCAATAATTTTCCGGTAACGCTAGATGCCTATCAATTGAATACCAACGGATCCAACTTTTATGTAGCTGTACTCGATCAAGATGCAAGTGCACTTAAATACGCTACCTTCATGGGTGGTGTCAATAGCAGCTCCAACCACGTAGACGGCGGCACATCCAGGTTTGACAACCAAGGCCGCATCTATCACGCCGTATGCGGAGGCTGTGGAGGCAATGATTTTGGTTTTACCAGTACACCCGGTGTGTGGTCGCCGAGCAATCCTAGCTCAAATTGTAATCTGGCTTGCTTCAAATTTGAACTCAGCACTATTGAGGCCATTGCAGCCCAACCCGCTCCACTCATCTGTATTCCTCAAAGTGTGTTTTTTGACAACAACTCACAAAATGCCAATTCCTTTTTCTGGGATTTCGGCGACGGCACTACCTCTTCAAGTTTTGAGCCTATTCATGCCTATTCCACTCCCGGAACATACGATGTATTACTTGTGGCTTTCGATTCAACGGGTTGTTTTACCCCGGACTCAGTCATTGTAACGATTAATATTGGTGGGTTTACAGCAGGTACAGTACAACCAAGCACGACCATTTGCCCAGGTGATTCTTATCAATTAGAAGCCTTCGGAGGGAGTTCTTATAGTTGGTCTCCGGCAAATGTTTTAGACAACCCAAATAGCGCAAACCCAACAGCAACGGTATTTGCCACAACGACCTTTTCAGTGATTGTAGCAGATTCCTGCGGTTCAGACACCCTACAATTAACGCTGAACGTCAGTGCACCAACCATTACCTTGCCCAACGATACCACAATATGTATCGGCGAAAGTGTAACTATCGATGCCCTAGCTACGGGCACTATTAGTTGGTCTCCGGGTAATTTCTTAAACACCACGAGCGGGCCAAGTGTCATTTCGATTCCTCAAAATAACATCACCTATACCGCAACGGCTATCTCTAGTAATGGCTGTACCGCTCAAGATTCAATTACAATTACGGTATTCAACAACCCTCCCGTACCACAACTTATTGATAGCGTTACACTCTGCTACGGCACTTCAATGCCACTTACCGCAGCTGGTGGCACCAGCTATTTTTGGTATCCGAGTAACAATCTGATTGGTGCAAATAATGCAACCGTTCAAATTAGTCCATTACAAGACCAATACTACTTTGTTGAGGTCACAAATAGCTGTGGTACAAAAACCGACTCAGTTTGGGTATCCATCCTCACCGCGCAAATATGGGCCGGGAACGACACAATTGTTTGCCCAGGGCGCCCTGCCAATCTTTGGGCAAGTGGTGCCCTATATTACGAATGGAGCCCTAGTGCCAATGGCTCTAGTGCCAACGGCGCACAAGTAAGTGTGCTGCCACCCTTTAACACCACCTATTTAGTCATCGGAACAGATGCCCAAGGATGTCAAGATTCAGCTTATGTACAAGTAAATTTATTTCAACCAGCTTTTGTCAGTGCAGGACCTGATATTTTTGCCATTCAAGGAGATGTTATCCAACTCACTGCCGAACCCTCAGGGCCTGGCGCCTTTTTGTGGACACCCCCTGATGAAGTTTCTTGTACTACCTGTCAGTCAACAGAAGTAACGCCTAACCAGAATGCAATTTACACGTTGTATTTTACCGATCAAAATGGCTGTAGTGCGCAAAGTCAGGTCAATATCTTTTTTGATCCGTTTTTCTATGTCCCAAATACGTTTACCCCTGACGGCGATATGTTCAATCAATACTTCAGGATTATCGGAGGCAATTATTTAGAGGTAGAGGTCAGTATTTACAACCGTTGGGGCGAACTCATCTATGCATTTACCGATTTGAAAGATTATTGGGACGGCACCTATAATTACAGACCTTGTCAGGATGGCACCTACACCTGGAAAATCAAATACACCGACTACCAAAACCGAAAAGAAGTCCTGACGGGGCACGTCAATTTGCTGCGCTAAAGCAGATTTGCCTTAACTTTGGCTCATGCCAGTACATATTCAAGCATTTAGCTTTAACGCCTTTCTAGAAAACACTTATGTGGTGTCAGAAGGCCAAGACGCCGTAATTTTTGACCCCGGTTGCTATACACGCCAAGAAGAAGCTGAACTCTTCGATTATATCAACACCAATGGTTTGGAGGTAAAAGCAATTCTCTTCACACATGCACACATTGATCATATATTAGGTGCCTGGTATTGTGAAAAACAATTTGCAGCACCATCTTATCTCCATCCATCAGACCATAGCACTTGGGAGGCGGTCAAGAGCTATGCACATGTGTACGGATTTGAGAATTACAAAGAAGTTGAAGTGCCTAACTTAGAACTGCAAGACCAACAAGAAGTTCAATTCGGCGCCCTAAAATTTAAAGTTTACTACACGCCAGGACACGCCCCAGGACACGTCGTTTTCTACCATGAGAGTGGCTTTGTCATTAACGGTGATGTATTGTTCAAAGGAAGTTTTGGACGCGTTGATTTGCCCGGTGGAAATCTAGACGTTCTTAAAAAGAGCATTTTGGACATCATGTTCAAATTTCCTGAGCAAACTGTCGTTTATTGTGGGCATGGCCCTTCTACCACCATTGGCCAGGAAAAACAAACGAATTATATCCTCGAGTTCTAGCATGCGCATTGGCATTAATACCAGATCCTTACTTGGCCAAAAAATGGAAGGCTTTGGTAATTACACGCTCGAAATTGTCAAGCGACTTGCGGCTGCCCACCCAGAGCATACCTTCATACTCTACTTTGACAGAGCCGTAGATCCTCAATTTAGTTTTGGAAAGAACGTCATTTGTAAAAGTGTATTCCCACCAACAAGGCATCCTTTTTTATACATTATTTGGTTCCAATGGCGCTTGAAAAAAGCCATTCAAAAAGACCAACTAGATGTTTTTTGGTCTCCTGATGGCATGTTCCCGCTTGGCATACAAACACCGGTGCTGGCCACCATCCACGACCTCAATTTTGAACACTATCCCCAAGACCTCCCTAAATGGGTTGCCTGGTACTACAAAAAGTATTTTCCGCGTTTCGCAAAAGCTGCAAATAAAATCATAACCGTTTCCGAGACGACCAAACAAGATATTATCTCAAGTTACCACATACCTACAAACAAAATCAGCGTCATTTACAACGGGGTGAATACCCAATATAAACCACTCTCCGTTCAAGAGAAAGAAAATGTACAGCGGCGATTAGGTTTCAAAGAACCTTACTTCCTATTTGTAGGCTCACTGCACCCGAGAAAAAATATCCATCGTTTGCTGCAAGCATTTCAATTATATACCCAATCAGATGCGACTTTTCAACTTGTAATTGTCGGCGCCGCCATGTGGAAAGACCAATCCTTCGAAATAGAATCAGGGTTAGCCAAGCGTATTCATTTCAAAGGGCATGTTCAGACCGACACCCTTGCTAACCTGATGGGAGCTGCCTCTGCATTTATTTATGTTCCCTATTTTGAGGGATTCGGCATGCCGCTTGCCGAAGCAATGGCTGCGCAAATACCAATTATTGCTGGTAACAAAAGTTGTTTGCCCGAAATTGCAGCCGATGCCGCGCTTTATGTAGACCCTTTTGATGTGGATGCAATAGCTAAATCAATGCAACAATTAAAAAATGACGTAGCTTTGCAGACCCAATTGGTCGATGCCGGAAAAAAACGCGTTATGGCCTTCAATTGGGACGACGCCGCCCAAAAAGTTTGGCAAGAAATACAACAATTGGTCTCGTAGTTCAACGGATAGAATAAGCGTTTCCTAAACGTTTGATCCAGGTTCGATTCCTGGCGAGACCACTAAAGATCTAACTTATAGACATCGCTAAGCGTCTCGTTGTCTTTGAGGGTTACTTTCAAATCGCGAATCATGCCGTCGTGAATAGCGTAAACCCACCCGTGCACATGCACTTCTTGACCGCGCTCCCAGGCGGCTTGTACAATAGAGGTTTTACCCAAATCTAAGACTTGCTCAAACACATTTAATTCTACAAAGCGGTCAAAACGAGCTGCTTCGTCTGTAATGGCATCAAGCTCTGGACGATGCAAACGGTAGACATCTTTGATATGTCGGATCCAGTTATCGATGAGGCCCACGTGTTTATTCGTCATGGCGGTTTGAACACCACCGCAACCGTAATGCCCACAAACAATAATATGCTTGACTTGCAACACATTCACTGCATAATCAAGTACCGATAGCATATTCATGTCAGAATGCACCACCATATTGGCAATATTGCGATGTACGAAAACCTCACCAGGTTCAGCACCAATGATTTCGTTTGCAGGTACACGGCTATCTGCGCAGCCAATCCAAAGGACCGGAGGTTTTTGACCTCTAGCGAGCTTTGTAAAATAATCAGGATCTTGGGCCAGTTTACCTGCAACCCATTTTTTGTTGTTGTCGAGTAATTGGTTATAAAATTTTTCCATTATAAATTGATGAATGTGATAGTTGGCCGCCCTTCTTGTTCGGCGTTGAATTTAAATTCTTGTAAAGCCTCTAATACATCTAGGTCTATACTTTTAGTAAGGCTCGCATCTATAGTGATTGGCAATTCTTTATGCTTATTCAATGCCTCTAGAATTCCTCCTTTGTTCAAAAAAGTAACTTCTTCAGATAAAATTAACTTGAAGCCCTCGGGTGTTTCTTCTAGTGTAAAATGATTCTGATAATTTCTTTTAAGCACATAAAAAATAGCAACTAAAATTCCTATTGCGATTCCTTTAAGTAAATCAGTAAATAAGACTGCTAGAATAGTGATGACAAAAGGAATAAACTGTGCCATCCCCTTCTGATACATCTCAACAAATAATGACCATTTGGCCAATTTATAGCCTACTAAAATCAATACGGCTGCTAAAGCTGCTAAAGGAATGAGATTAAGCACACCACTTAAAAATAGGATGGATGTCAACAATAGCAGTCCGTGAAATAGTGCGGATAATTTGGACTGGCCACCTGCAGCAATATTTGCAGAACTTCGAACTATAACTTGGGTAATGGGTATGCCACCTACTAATCCACTTACCAAATTTCCAATTCCTTGTGCTTTGAGTTCTTTATGTGGATTAGTTTTGTGTTTTTTAGGGTCTAATTTATCCGTAGCTTCCACACTTAATAAAGTCTCTAAACTCCCTACAATTGAAAGCGTTGCAGCAATTATCCAAACTTTAGCATTTCCAATCTGAGACCAGTCTGGTGTATGAAAAATCTGTTGTACTTCTTTCCAAGAGTGGAGTTTTGGAACAACTACTAAGTGAATGCCAGTTAGCCGCATTCCGCCAAGAAAAAAATTATTGATCAAAATACCAAAGAGTACAACTACTAATGCCCCCGGTACATAGGTTGACCACTTTTGCTGCTTCAACAACTTGGTATCAAATAGTAGAAGTAGGACAACAGCACCTAAACCAATAATGACAGCCCCTGGCTCAAAAGCATTCAACGCATAAATTAACTCACTAAATGTATTGTGGCCATCTAGTTGCCAAAATGATTCATCGCCAAAGAAATCATTATCATAACCCAATAAATGTGGGATTTCCTTTAAAATTAGTGTAATGCCTATTGCTGCCAGCATACCCTTAATCACGGCTGTAGGTACATAATTTGCGAGTAAACCAAATTTTAAGAAAGCGAGTACAAATTGTAAAACTCCTGCCAAAACAAGCGCTGTTAAGAAGGCATCAAATGAGCCCAACTCTTGAATTGCGGCAAGTACAATAGTAATTAATCCTGCAGCAGGACCTGACACACCCAATCTAGAATTAGACAAAAGTGCAACAATTGTTCCACCAATAATACCAGCAAGCACACCTGTCATGACAGATGGCATACCATGCTGTCCAACAACAGAAGTTGAGGCCAATCCAATCCCTAAACAAAGTGGGAGAGCTACTAAATAAACCACTAAACCTGCTGGAAAGTCTTGCTTCCAACTTTTAAAAAAATAAAACATGTGTTGAGAATTATGAAATGAATAAATTGAAATTCAAATCAAGAAACACTTGGTGGTTTAAGCGCATGTGCTATAAAGCCGAGCGTAATAGCTGCATTATATGCATGAAAATTCTCCTTTGACTTTAAATTAAAAGGAAGATGAAAAACGGAAAGAACCTCATCTAACTTCAAGTATTCATCAAGAAATTTGAATTCGATTTGTTCATCTGATTCTTGTTGGTCGGTCGGTGCTTCGATTGCTAATTCTTGAAGTTCAAACATAAAAAAGGGCAATACACTCGCAGTCACGGCTTTCAACATAAAAAGCAGTACCAAAGTTGTGAAACATATTTTACCCAAATTTGCCATATGACAAATATAAGGAAAGTTTATGCCCTCTGGAAAAATAAAAGAAAAAAGAGCGCTAGATGACGTTCAGCTCTTTACCAACCTTAATAAATGCTGCTATTGCTTTATCGAGATCTGCTTGGGTATGCGCTGCAGAAATTTGGGTGCGTATGCGGGCCTGACCTTTAGCTACCACAGGGTAAAAGAAACCAATTGCATAAACGCCTTCATTTAATAGGCGATTGGCAAATTCTTGAGATAAAGCGGCATCGTACAACATGATCGGAACAATAGGGGAACCTCCGGGCTTAATATCGAACCCTGCTGCAACAATTCTTTCTTTAAAATAGGCGGTATTTGCCTCTAAACGATCTCTTAATTCAGTTGTAGCGCTTAAAAGATCGAATACTTTAATAGAGGCTCCAACAATTGCCGGAGATAATGAATTCGAAAATAAATAAGGACGTGAACGCTGACGAAGCATTTCGATAATTTCTTTCTTTCCGGTAGTGTAACCACCCATGGCACCACCCAAGGCCTTTCCTAAAGTACCGGTGAAAATATCGACCTTATCCATGACGCCAAAGTGCTCAGGAACGCCCCGGCCCGTTTTACCTATAAAACCAGCTGAATGGCATTCATCGGTCATGACCATTGCGTCATATTTAGCAGCTAAAGCGCAAATCTCATCCATTTTTGCGAGGTCGCCATCCATAGAAAAAACACCGTCTGTAACGATAATCCGATGACGCTGTGCTTGCGCTAATTGCAATTGTACTTCAAGGTCAGCCATGTCGGAATGCTTGTAGCGATAGCGCGCGGCCTTGCACAAACGTATTCCATCAATAATTGAGGCATGATTGAGCTCATCTGATATAATTGCGTCTTCTTCAGTAAATAACGGTTCAAATAAACCTCCGTTTGCATCAAAAGCAGCAGCGTACAAAATGGTATCTTCAGTACCATAAAATTCAGCTATCTTTCTTTCTAGGGTCTTATGAATATCTTGTGTTCCACAAATAAAGCGAACAGACGACATTCCAAAACCATGCGTATCCAGCGCATCTTTAGCCGCATGCACTACCTCAGGATGAGAAGATAAACCTAAGTAATTATTGGCACACATAATAACCACATCTTCTCCTGTGCTGACCGTCACGTTGGCGCCTTGTGGCGTAATGATGATGCGTTCTTTTTTGAGGAGCCCATTGGCTTCGATTTGCGCTAGTTCTGCCGCTAGGTGGGTTTGAATTTTACCGTACATTAAGATTTAATTTTTTTTGTAATCAGTTGAAACAAAAGTTTGGCCTCTTTCTCATTGAGTTTTCTGCCAAAACGCACTTTTTGATGAAAATAGTCAAACTCGAATCGTTCACCTCCATTTATCCAAGGCGAACTCTCCCAAATTGCCTGAAAACTGCCCTCTTTTGGAATTTCAAACCTTAGGTTTTTGATATTATCGAAATAGTAAGGTACGGTCTTTCCAAAACTGAGAAATGACTTTTTTAGATAAAAAGCCTCATTATTGATTCGAATATATTCTTGGCCCTTAAGGTTCCAAAAAAAACTCATGGTAACGCGCCAAGCATAGTAGAGCCAGAAAACCAAGAAAATCCAAAGAATTAACTTTTCTTGTTCTTTAAGACGCATGATGTTCAGCGCCCAAATGACGGTGCCTCCAATTGCGTACCACATGCCGAGCCAAGCCCCCATAATGGCAGAGATCCATACATTCTTTGAAGGATCAATGACGATAGTTGTTTTGTCTTTTTGATCATTGAAACTAATTCTGTTGCCTATCCACTTCACAGTACAAAAATAAACGAAAAAAGCCCCGCTTTTGAGCGAGGCTTTTAGAATTTCATGATTTTTAGAAATGCCAGAGGTCGTGTTCCCAATCTCTGATACTTTCTTTTACTCTTTCGGATTCATACAACGCATCAATACCAAATTTATAATCTTCGATTTCTCGGTCAAACTTGTCAGAAACCTTATAAATTGTAGATGCAAACTTGCGTTTCCAGAAGAGGTCATCAAAAGACATCCATTGGGCATCGTTTTTGTCATTGTAAACATAATAATTCACGATAACGTTACGTAATTCGTCAAAATACAACCAGAATAACTCGCGCTCTTCGATTCGGCCTTCATATTCTTTGAACCCTCCATCGGCCATTACAAGCGCTACTCCATTCTCATCGTAAAAGAGTAAACTACCGCGTGTAGACAATTCTCCTGGACCTGGAGCCGCAGCCTCTGCAAATCTTGCAACGGGCGCAATAGCAATAATGCGTTTGTCTAAAACAGATCTTTCTTTGTCAAAATACCAATCTTCTTTGAGGTGATAAGCAACTATATTTCGAGAATTAAGATACATAGTGATGCGGTCTCCCCTTACAAAACCACCTACCTCAGTTTGATCATAAAGCCTTTTGAGGTCTTCATAAGGATACCTACCAAGTTCTTCGTAATCTGATTCAGGATTCTTTGCATCTAAGGAATCTAATAATTGATCAAGTGTTTGATTGGTTCTTTCCAAAAGCCATTTGTCTTCAGAATAGAGACGAGTTATCGAAACAATTTCTCCGTTTCCTTGACAAGTCATGACGGAATTAACAGCTTCGCGATAAACTTTTGAATCGAAATAGTCGTTTTGACCAGTTCGGTTAATTGGATACTTTAAAGAGTAACCGTCTTCGTCACCCGTCGTATAAAACGGACTATTCACTCTAAAAACAGATAGGTCTCCAAGCATAATGTGGCGTTGGATAACTGTCCATAATGACCATCTTTTGTCATCTTTCAACCAAGATTGGTCGTCTATTTCTGCCGCTGACTTCGGTTTATAGACCGAGCCCTCAAGAGGGGAATAGTCAAAGTAGTCGTATGGTAGAAAAATATCGTGATTCATTTTTTCACGGGCATCGATTCGAGAAAATACGCGTTTTTGCCAAGCGATATCGCTTGCACGCACGTACTCATACTCTACTTTGGAACGAACAGGAACTTCGTCTTGAATGGCTACACCATCGACTATTCCGCCAGGCAAAGTATTGTAAGGGCCTCTTTGTGGACGATCTTGGGCAGAAATAGCCTGAGAAAGTACCAGCGTCAAAAGAATTATTAAATTTTTCATACCAATTAATTTTAACCTATGGTTTAACAGTGAAAACAGCCTCTAGATTACTAGCACCACCTGTTCCATTGTATTTTATGACTGCAGCCACTTTGATACCAGCTTTCGCCTTGGCAACGGCGGCGGCAGGAATAACTGAACCATTAAAGCTTATTGGTGCGTCGTTACCGATGGTGATTTCACCGCCTGTTACGTTGAAATTAGCTTTCAATGGACTATCCTTCAATACAAGTGTAACACGAGCACCAGAACTTTTCTTAATCGTTGGATCTAGAACCTGTGGTTTCGGGAATGGTTTCACACGATACTTGAACGTTCCGTATGATTTACTTTTACCATCTTTATCTTTTCCAGTGAGTGTCATGGACAAGGAGGTACCTGCACCGGGAGTCACAATATAACCTCTATAAGTAGTCCCTTCATCGGTCCAGGTGGATGCGCGTTTAGTACCGCCGGCGACTTGTATGTCTGAACTCACGGCACCAGCTACTACAGGAACAACTTTGTTGTCATAACCACGGTAGAGGACAGCCATTTCAGGTAAGGAAATAGACCCTTGCGCTTTGACAACCGCTACTTTCCATTCCCAATCGCGAGAATAAGGAACACCTGATTTATTGACAATTGTTACCTTACCGTTGATTTTCATATCAGAATTGCCAGCCTTCATTTTGATACGGCCGATACCTTCTTTGATTTCAACATTTCCACTACTGGAGGTTACAACTGGAATTTTATCCGAATCATAAGCCGCCATGGTAACCAAAAGTTCTACTTCTTCGCCTTGTGTAGCAACACCAGGGCCACTAACTAATTGTTGAATTTTATTGAAAGAGAATTCACCAGTGGTAACTTTAGACTTGAGCAAGTTTACAGCCTTCGCTCTTGCAGCTAAAATTTCATTTTGCATAGAACTTAAAGATGCGATTGCCCCTACTAAAGGTGCGTGGTCAAATGTTCTACCTAACCAATGAATATTCTTTGCCTCGTGATGATCAGCGTATTCTTGTTTGGTAAGCTCTTGATAAATGGACAATAAAGCCTCCATATCTTCAGGATTAACTTTGTTTCCTGGTGCTTTGAACATTTTATCCATCTGTTTTTCTAAATCTTGGAAATCTTTGTAGCTATTGATTTCTTTAACTTTTAATTTCCATGAATTCTTCTCGCCTTCTTTATAATTTGCAGATGTTTCTACGATAGATGTACGCAAACCCTTGTACATTTCCCATAATTTTTTTCCTTTTTTAGTTGGATCAATTTTAGAGATTTCTGAACCTACGATTTCATGCATTGGTACGTCGAAGTTTTCCTTTTGGGTAATGGCCTGTAGGTACAAACGTGCCGGTAAGAGAGGAGTTTTTGGATCGTATTTCTTCCAAACGATACTCTCTTTATTATTAGGTTTAGCAACTGCTACCTTTTCTTGTCCTTCAACTTTTGAAATCAAATCAATTTTGAGGTCGTCCACATACTTAATGAATAGACCAACATTTTTATCAATTTTGTTAATCATACCAAGATACTTCTTGATTTTAACTGCTTTAGCTCGGCCAGCTTCATCTTTTGTGACTGAAGAGAGCTCTTCTATTAATGCGCCTTTTGCGGTTTCACCGCGGTCATACTGTGTTATGCTTCCTCGTTGAATGTTGTCTTCGATAGCTACAAAAGCATCGAGAATTTGTTTTGACACGTTCAACGCAAGAAGTGCAGTCAATACCAAGTACATGAGACCTATCATCTTCTGTCTTGGGGTTTCCTTACCACCTGCCATTTTCTTTAATTTAAATTTGTTACTACTAAATAAATACCTAATTAAAGAAAGGGGTTAACCTCTCATCGCACGCAACATGTTGCCATAAACGTTGTTCAAATCGGTTAAGTTTTGAGACAACATAGCCATGTTTTCACGATAAGACGCTGTATCTTGTGCAGATGCTGCAAGATCAGCCATAATTCCTTTGATATTGTCTTGCAAGCTTGTCATTTGATTAATGCTCTCAAGGTAATCTTGTGAAGATTTCAATTGAAGCTCATAGACGTTGTTGAGTGCACCTAAGTTTTGACCTAATTTTTGCATTTCAGCACCAAAATTAACTTGACCTTCACCCGCTATACCAGCAATTGTATTTGCTGTTGCAGCATATTGTTCAGTGAGTTTGCTTAAGCCTTCAGAGGCAGTTTCTAGACTTTTAACGTATGCATCTGTAGCACCAGCAGCTGTCGAGATAGCACCTAAAGATTTAGCGTTATCGGCAAGGTTTGACATGCCGTCTTTCAATTTGGCAAGTAAGGCTTGGTCAATACCCGCTTTATCTAATTCTTTTGCAAGTTGATCAGCAGCACCTCCGCCCATTCCACCTTTTTTCAAAAGTGGCAACAAACGGTTTTCATCGTTATTTTCTTCGACGCCCAATTCAGGAAATACGCGTGTCCAATCTACTTCTTCATGAAGTGGTTCCATCGCAATGAAAGCGAAAATTAAAGATTCTGTAATTAGACCTACAATCAACATTTGGTCAGCACCTGGCCAGTGCATGATTTTAAATAGTGCACCAAGGATTACCACAGAGGCGCCGTAACCTGTAACGTATTTTGTAATTAATCTGTACTTGCGCGACGCAAAAAATCCACCATTACCACTCATAATTTTTTGTTTTTAGAATTTAGAATTAAATTGATTTATAGTTTGTAGGTTAGTTTAGGATAATATCTGTTTGAATCTCTTCACCGTTTTCTTGCTCGATATCTTTACCACCACGGCCAAGATGCGTCATGGTGTTACGGAAACCGATGTAGCTTTTAGCGGTATCTTGATATTCATAGGTTCTTGTTGCGTTTAAGAGATAGTAGCCGATGTCTTTCCAAGAACCACCACGAAGCACTTTGCGTTTTTTAGCTGGCGCCTCTCCGTCTTTGGCATCGTATTCGAAATCTTGAGCCATATCGTGAGCAAACTCATAAGTAGACTCATCATAGGCCGTAGAGCACCATTCAGCAACGTTACCTGCCATACAATATAAACCAAAAGCATTTGGATTGTAAGAGTAAACTTTAACTGTATAAAAACCACCATCTTCAAAATAGCGACCACGCATAGGTTTGAAATTTGCTAGGAAACAACCGCTAGAATTTCTAATATATGGGCCTCCCCAAGGATAATGCATGTTGTCGAGGTCTCCTCTTGCACCACGCTCCCATTCAGACTCAGTTGGCAAGCGGAAGTCATTGACAAACAGATCGCCATTGGTCTGCAACCATGAATGGAAAATTTGAGTTCTCCAGACCGAGAAAGCTTTTGCCTGAGACCAAGTTACACCAACAACTGGGTAATTATCATAGGCCGTATTCCAAAAGTAATTTTGAGCCATTGATGATTTGTTGGCATAAGTAAAGTCACGAACCCAACATAATGTATCGGGATAGACATTAATACGCTCTTTAATGATGAAGCGGGAACGATCAGAATGGCCGCGAATTGAATTGTGAGCACCCTTGCTGTTGGTAAAGCCCATATCGAGATCTTGTCCTGGATTTTGTAAAATGGTGCCTCTAACAGAGTTGGTGTCGTTTAACTTACTGAATTCAGACCATTGTTCGGTATATACTGAGGTATCAACCCAAACTTTGTTGGTATTTTGATCCATGGTCATAAGCGTTGAGCGGTGAAGGTCGTTAGATTTATAATCTTTACCTAGTGGCTCTCTTCGTGAACGCTGATAAATCGCATTATCTGCATCAGGATTTAAACTATCGTAAGAAAATGTTTTACGCGCATCAATTGATTTGGTGATAACCTTGCCACGGCGTGCTGCCTCTTTGTAATCAATCCAGTAATAATCGAAGTAAAGCAAGCGTGTATCGATTTCACGGCGATTGTAAAAACGCTCTGCTTCGCTTAAATACATGTCTGTAAGCATAAACGCAATTTCTGGATCTTCGTAGTCGACTGGCTCTAACCAATTCAGAGTAAAATACTTGCGGTTTTCTATGCGCCCACCTTGATTGTAAGTAGTTTTGGTGGTTCCACCTTTAGCACTTGTTTTGTCAGGCGCATTTTTCTTTGCAGCACCGCTGTACATTTGGAAAATTCCGCGGAGGTCATCATCAGACATGATGACATCAAACTTTGCGTCTGGGCCGTTTGTGATGCCGTATTTCTTTTGATCGTATTGGAATCCATTGACGAGTCTTTTGCCTTTTCCTTTGGATTTATCGTAGTTACCTAACATTGTCATAATGGTTTTATCAACCTCAGTGCTGTTGGTAGAATCCATAAAAAGTTGGAAAGGGGTGTTACCTCCTTGAACATCAGACCCCATTGCCATCATGGTACGATATGGCTCTTTAAAGAAATTATCTGGGACATTTACCCATTGTTCTGCATCTTCGTCGTAGCTACGTCTGTATAGTTTTTCACGGGCAATGGAATCACGTACCCAATGTACAAATTGGCGGTATTCATTGTTGGAGATTTCGGTTGCATCCATGTAGAAAGCAGGAACAGACACTGTACGCTTGCGCGCTGTGTGGAAGCCCATGATATCTTCATCGTCTTCGCCGGCCTGATAGGCTCCGGAAGGCACATAGACCATTCCTAAAGGAACTTTTCCAGGGCCGAGTACATCTGGATACCAGGTGTCTCTACCACTCACACCTACTAAATTCCCTTCGATGTCGCTACAAGCGTACATGAAGCTAAGAACAAAGAGAAAACTTAAATACTTTTTCATTAGTTTGTTTTTGGTTCTGACCTAATCCCAAGTAACTTGCTACAGGTTTAGCTTCGGGTATAACGTAAGAACAATGTAAATGGTTACACTTTTAGCCTCTTATAACCAACGAGGGTGTCTTGCTTTGGTTTTTGGCGGCGGCGGCAAGAAATAACAATATTTAACCATCATTTCGTGAGATCCACGCGAAATACTTGCCAGTTTATTAATGTTTATGTCGTAAGAATACCCAATTTGAAAATTGGGTATTGGTGAGTAGCCTGCCATTAGCGCAATTGCATCAGAAGTTCTAAAAGTAAGGCCACCGTATGCAGGATTGCCTCCGAGATCCATCATGTAGCGCGCATTGAAATCAACGGAAAATTTGAGAAGGTCAGTGCGCACAAGCATTTGTGCGTCAATGTTGTTGCCAGTTCCAAAAGCATCTTTAAAAATATAACCACCCATTAAGTAATAGTGACGGGCTGTCTGAAAAGATAAAGCTAAGTTAGTTGGATCAGCGGCGAGCTCGGTTTCAGAAAGATGTGTAGTAGAGAAACCGGCGTAATAATTTTTTGCTTGAAAATACAAACCAAAATTTGCATCAAAAGAGGTGGCTGCAAATCCAACGGGTAGAGATGGGTCATTGATTGTTGTAGGCGGAACCCAAGTTGGATCCATGCCGTAATTCATAATGCCTAGACCAACACCAACTCCAAGAACACCCGTACGACCAATTTGGATAGGATATGAATAGTTGAGAAGGACCGTATTTTGACGCGAAAAACCAATGGCATCATGATAGAAGTTCACCCCAATTCCACCAGGGAAAAAACGGGTTAAATTACCTTCCAAATTGAGTACAGCTGAGTTAGGGGCTCCGTTTACTTTGTCCCATTGGTTGCGGTAAATAGAGGTAGCACAAAAACCATTGTACATGTCAATACCGGTTTTACCGGGATTGATGCTCATTTTGTCAAACATGAAGTGCGTGACAAGCTTGTCTTGTTGTGCGTAGGAAGTAAACAACAAAACAGAAAAAGCAGCAGTTAGTAGTCTGTTATTCAATAGCATAAGCTTAGTTTAGCATGTATAAAACCATCGCATTTTCATAGAATACGACAATTTAAGGTGCTAAAGTAAAGAATTCTTATGGAAAATAAAAGGCTTTTTTAATAAAAGCTTAACCCAATTTTTGATAAGTCTTCCACCATAAATCAGGCAACTCATTGTTCATGGCGTTATCGTAGTCCGACTTATTACAAGGAACTAGGTGATGTCGCTGATATCGAGAACCTTGTTGAGGAGGGTATGGGACTTCCATCCACCAGCGGGCCGATTTATTGCTCTTGAAAAAAATAAGCTCCCTGGACACTTGATCCATAAAAACAGTAAACTTGGTGTAATCTGTTTTACTTCCGAAAGGGAAATCCCCTACTCGTCCAAAATAACCTTGTAGGAAATACCAAATTCCTTCCGCTAGAAGTGAAGCACCTGTTTGGCCTAATTGGACTTCGCTAAAGAATCCAATGCTAGTTACCTTGTCTGAAATTCCGGCATACTTTGCAATCTGACAAAATTGAGCTGCAGTAAATCCGTTTGGAGCGCCGGAAGCACTACCGAGCTCTGCGGTTTTAATGGATTCTATATCGACACTAATGATGTCTGCATTGCGCAAGTGGGGTTCTGCCAAACGAAAGTCTTGATTGAATTCACCTAAACGACAAATATCAAAAAACAGTTTGTCAAAAAGCTCTTGTTCTGCGGCAGCAGCATAAGGTTGTTGCAAGCCAATAATGGCATGATTAAACAAATAACAAGGCCGCTGTAAAAGCATATGACTGAGGTAATTTTTTGAGTTCAGTTCTGCTTCTGTTGCGCCGATATCAATACTTCTATCAATACTGCAGGTATTGACAAGTTGTTCGAGGCGTTCGTAACCTTGATACAACGCCATGGTTAGGTCTTGGCTACCACCAATAACGATTGGAATTATATTTCTTTTAACGAGTTCACTTACGACACTTGCCACGGCAAAGTAGGTGTCGGCGAGTGTGGCTCCGGGTTCTATTGTACCGAGGTCATAAATTGGTTTGGTCCAATTTGATTCTGGATGAAGTTGATAGAATGTAGATCTAAAAGCGGGCATAGAGATTTGATCTTTTGCTGCTCCGCGGTATTCAGGAACCGAAAAGATGGCACAACCTGGGCCCGTTAAATCCGGAAAATCAGCTTGATAACTGATCATTTGTGCACCTAATTGCAGTTCCGTAAAAGGTATAGAAACAGAGATGGGCTGAAAGTAGATAGAAAGATCGATCATGCTTCAAGGATTTTGGCAATATTTGGTTTGAAATAAAGCTCAGATTTTAATACCTTACCATCTGCTCTATAGATGGCTTTACCATTTGCGTCGAGCTTACTCATGTTTGAACGCTGAATTTCTTCGAAAACTTCAGTTATTTTATCTTGTAGACCATGTCGCAAAATGGTGCCACACAAAATGTATAATTGATCACCGAGTGCATCGGCAATTTCCACTAAATCTCCGTTTTTTGCAGCTTCAAGGTATTCTTCATTTTCTTCCTTCATTAGGTCGAAACGCAATTGAACTTCTGCTTCATTTAAGCCACTTGTAGGCGCATCATTATTTTGAATGCCAAATGCATCGTGAAATTGAGCAACCGCTCCTATGATATCTTTGAATTCCATAAGTTAATAGTTCAATAGTTTGGAAATAGCTGTTGCGACTTTTTGCGCATTGGGCAACATAGCTGACTCTAATGTTGAATTTAGTGGGATAGCTGGCGCATCTACTGAAGCAACGATTTCAATTGGTGCGTCGAGGTGATTAAAACATAAGCGTTGTAGCCTTCCAGCCAGACCCAATGTGAAAGTATTTTCTATAGATTCCTCGGTAACCATTAAAATTTTGCCATGCCGTTCGCAAAGTGCTGTCATGGCTTCAATATCTAATGGATTGATACTTCTTAGATCTAAGATTTCTACCTGACCCTCAAAAGAGGCTGCTGCTTCTGCTGTCCAGTAAACGCCTCGGCCATAGGTGATGACACCGATAGAGCTGCCTTTTGCTAAGTATTCTGAACTAGCTTCTTGTACAATTCTAGCCTTGCCAATCGGGATCATGTAGTCTGCACTTGGCTCTATACTCATGGCGCCTTCTGTTCCGGGAATTTTGGACCAGTATAAACCCTTATGTTCTAATATGACCACAGGATTTGGATCGTAATAAGCTGCTTTCAATAAACCTTTGAGATCAGCACCCGTGGAAGGATAAACTACTTTGATACCTCGAATATTTGCCAAAACAGATTCTACACTTGATGAATGGTATGGGCCGCCAGAACCATAAGCCCCTATGGGTACTCGTATAACGCAACTCACTGGCCACTTGCCGTTGGAAAGGTAGTTTGAGCGAGAAACTTCTGTAAAGAGTTGATTGAGCCCAGGCCAAATGTAATCGGCGAATTGTACCTCAACGATTGGCTTGAGGCCTACTGCAGACATCCCGACAGTAGAGCCAATAATATATGCCTCTTGAATAGGTGTATTGAAAACGCGGTCGTCACCAAAAGTTTGTGCTAAGGTTGCGGCTTCTCTAAACACCCCCCCAAGCCTACCTCCAACGTCCTGACCGTAGAGCAGCGCTTCTGGATGCGCTTCCATGATTTCACGCATGGCAAAAAGTGCGGAGTCTACCATCACGGTTTTCTTTTTACCTGCTGGCGCGCGTTCCCCTGTTTCTTCAATGATCGGCGTAGGTGCAAAAATATGATCCTGAATACTACTAGGATCTGGATCTGAGGCATGGAGCGCAGCGTCATACGCCAAAGCCACATCTTTTCTTACCTTAGCCTCGAGGTTGATGAATTCTGCTAATCGGAAGCCTTGTTGCTCTAAAGCGGTCTTGAGTTTGGGATACGGGTCGGCTTTGGCTGCTTCTTGGAGGTCGTCGCGGTACCACTCTTTGCGCACCCCTGAGGTGTGATGCCCCAACAATGGAACTTTGGCATGAATTAAAAAAGGGCGACGCTCTTTTCGAACTGTGGCAATTACTTCCTTTACGGTTTGGTAGCAGGTCCAAAAATCTGTGCCATCTATAGTCCTAGCTTCTATGCCATGAAATCCTTTGATGTATTCAGAAATATCTTGTGCACGGGTTTCTTTGGCATTAGCGGAGATATCCCAACCGTTGTCTTGTACTAAATAAATGATGGGGTATTGCTTGAGGGCTGCCATTTGAAAAGCCTCAGAAACTTCGCCCTCTGTACAAGAAGCATCACCTAAAGAACAAACAACTACCGGCGCATCTTCCGGTTGCCAGTTGGCTATACCCGTTTTTTCTTTGTATTGAATTCCCATAGCCACGCCTGTAGTTGGGATGGCTTGCATACCCGTAGCTGAAGATTGGTGCGGAATTTTAGGGAAGTCTGGTCTGTTTAAGGAAGGATGTGAATAGTATGTTCGGCCGCCAGAAAAAGGATCGTCTTTCTTGGCAAAAACTTGCAACATGAGCTCTTTGGGTTGCATGCCAATACCGAGAAGAATGCTGTCGTCTCGGTAATAGGGCGACACCCAATCTTGAGGTTTGAGCTGCATTCCAACTGCCAACTGAATGGCCTCATGACCGCGTGAGGTTGCATGCACGTACTTTGCAGTAACTTCTTTATTCGCCTCGTATTGTTCAGCCATTGTTTTGGCGGTGCACATGAGTTCAAATGCGCGCCAACTGAGCTCTTTTTGCTTTGATTTTGACATTTTGTTGATTCAGAGAGACAAATATAAGCATTGCCAATACATCTCCCTCTTGTTTGATTCGTTCAGACTTTGGTATTTTTGTAGAAAAAACAAAATGCTCGGACTACAAATGGCGACAGACCCACGCTGGTTTGAAATTGTCGAAAAAAATATCGAGGAAATACTTATTGACCATGCTTATTGTGAGCAAAAGGCCGCGAGTAATGCCATTTCCTTGATTGTTGCTTATCCGCAATACGATGATTTAGTAGCTGCCATGAGTGCCATTTGTAAAGAGGAAATGGAGCATTTTGAACTAGTACATGAGAAACTTCAAGAACGTGGGCTCAAACTAGGCTTTGAGAGAAAAGATCCATACGTGAACGACCTTGCACAATATTTAAAGCACACCAAAACCAACAATACACCCGCTGGTGTATTTGTCAATAAAATGCTATTTGCAGCTATGATCGAAGCGCGAAGTTGTGAACGCTTTAAAATACTCTCTGAAGAAATCGCAGATGAAGACCTTCGAAATTTTTATAGAGGGCTTATGGAAAGTGAAGCACGGCACTATACTACTTTCTTAGGTTTTGCAAGAAAATACAGCAATGGTATTGATGTAGATGCCGCTTGGAAAGAATTTTTAGCCTTTGAAGCCGAATTAATGGCCAGTTATGGCAAAAAAGAAACGATGCACGGTTAGGTACATCGTTTCTTTTTTTGGTGGTGTTATGGTATTTAAAACGAGAGTAAAATTCCGGCATTCACACCACGCACCTTCGGAGCAGATCCTTCGTTAAAGACGTCCGTCAGGCCATAGCTTGCATATAAACTCCAATCGCCATAACCAATAGTTGCCATCAGGCTTGCTTGGAAAGGATTGAATTGAAAATCATCTTTGGTTTTGTCTTTGTTCTTTTTGCCATCAGCTTCCCATTTTTGTACTTGGCGTGCATCCAAGCGAATTCCGCCTACAACGCCAGCTGAAATGTTCCATGCCTTGTTTGCATTTTTGTTCGTTGAAATTTGCAATAATAAAGGTGCTTGCAAGTAAGTAGAACTCAAGATATTTTTGGCGTAATTGACGCCAGTTGAGGTAGCGATGAGTGTGTCATTGACCACACTAAAATCGAAATCACCTTTGATAGCGTATCGATTCCAGTTCAGGCCCAAGCCCGTTACAACTCCGAGATACTCTTTGAAAATTGGAAATCGTTTTTCGGCAAAATTCCATTGCAAACCAATACTTTTTGCTGGGTCTAAAGCAAGAAAACTCAGTTCGGTAGTACTTGCCAATTCATTATTGGTATTGATAAAGCTATTGGTATTGATGCCAAAACCTGACCAAATAGCGTTGCCGTCTCCTGTAGTTTCTACATCTTTGCAATCGCTCCTAAATTCTTTTTCGAAGGAATAGGAATCTTCGCCGTCATTAGGTACAATTCGTTCATCGTCGTTCTCAATGATGACGCGCTCGTCAATGATAATTTTTCGTTGTCCTTTTGTAGCCCATTCGGGCTCTTTTGATGCATCTGTATTTTTATTTTTTGATTCTAAAATCACAATTTTCATATTGCCAATTCTGATTTGTGTTGAATCGGAGGCACCACCGCTTGAAAATTCACCAAGCATAGTGCTATCGATAAAAACATCTACCCTAGCCATAGAGGAGTCTGTGATGTAGATTTTTTTCATTTGTTCGGTAAGAACGGAGTCCAGTTGGTCGATACGACCATTGATCATGATAACCGTGGTGTCGTTGCCTTGAATTTTGATGATTTTCTTGGTTTCGTTTTGTTGGGCAAACAGCGCTAAACCTGAAATTAAAAAAGCGGAAAGTAATTGAATTTTCATTTTTATCGATTTTGAACCTATGACGATATGGCTTATTTTTTGTTACAATTATTTTTTAGAGCGCGTGCGCGCAATGCTAATGGGGCCTAGTTGAAAAACAACTTTATCACGGGAACTGCCTTCCTGCACAGCATAGCGCACAGGTAAACCAATTGTTTCACTTGCATAACGCGCCATTGTTTCATAACGCATATCTGTGCTTGGTGAAGCGGTACCAAATAGTTTTTCGTTGGTTTTCTGTAGTAAAAATGCTTTAACCGTAATGGGTTCTTTTGTAAAGACACTTGAATTATTTTGAGCTTGGGGCTCCGTATTTATCCAAATTTGCTCTGCCGTTGGGTTGAGCGCAATTATATCTTGGTTTGGACTATTTTCAATTCCATTTTGCGCATATGAGTCAGGGGTAATTGCTTGCTCTTGAAACGGTAAAATGCCATCTCTTCCGGGTTCTAGTGGAACTTCCTGTTGTTGATGTGTAGCCGATTGATCAGAATTTTTTGATAGAATAGGCTTCAAAGTTGTATCCGAATTTTTTGCATTCGATTGTTGTATGACGGATTTTTTTGATGCCACTCCTTTTTGAATAGGCTTTAAATCAGTTGGACCTGACGTATTTCGACTGACAAGTATAACGGCAATTAAAATAGCAGCAGCAGCAGTTATTGGATATACATACTTTTTGAAAAAGAAAACGCGCAAAGGCGACTCTTTAAGAAGTTGATATTGAAAAGGATAAACAATACTTATATCTGGTATGAGTTGTGTTTGTTGCACTCTTTTTTTGAAATCGGGATAGACCTCGTCATGCATTAATTGCCGTTCAATAATATCCTCTTCTTTTGAAAGTAATCCTTCCAGCGAACCAATAGCCAGTTTGTCATATGGGTGTCCTTCTTCGCTTTGATAGACCGCTAAATTCTCTAATGGTGATTGAACTAGAGATGGTCCGTTGTAAGTTTCGTTTGATATGGAAAGTATAGGGTGCTGTTCTAAATCTTCTGAGATTTCAGGATGAGCAAGTATAAGATTTTCTAACTGTTGCTTTTCGTCAGTAGATAAGGTGCCTTCGTGAAAGGCAAGAATCAGATGTGCAAGTTGGGCTTCAGTGAATTTCATAGCAATACCTCCATTTTACCGATATATTGTTTTAAAAAACGGCGCGCTCTAAAAATATAGACCTTGACCTGATCGACAGAAATATTGGTCATTTCTGCAATTTCTTGATAAGTGTAACCCTCGTAGTCGCGCAAGGTCAAGACCATGCGCTGAATTTCGGTAAGCTGAGCTACCCCTTCATCTATTAATTTTTGAACATCGTGGGCTACCCTAGGTTGCTCAATAGCCTCTGAAAGACCACTCAAGTGTTGGTTTTGTAACTTTTGACGGCGTGATCTGTCAATTTGTAAATTCACGATTGTTCGAAACAAGTAGGATTTGACCCGCTGGTAATCAACGGTATCTACCCGAACCCACAAGCGCTCGAATGCATCTTGCACGAAATCTTGGGCTAAATCGGAATCGCCAACGTTTTTAAGTGCAAAACGATAGAGTCGATCTGCAAATTCTCTTACACATTCGTTGTATTGTTGAACAGTCATAAAACAGCGTTTAGACGAACTGATCTAACAAAAGTTACACCACTTTTTAATCTGCTTTATATTTTTGACGATACTTCAAGTAAAGTTGTTCTTGAAAATTAGTAGTTGGCACCAACTTTCCATCGACAAGAATGGTGGTAAGGAGATTGGTACGCATGTCGAGAGCAGGGCCTTTTGAAACAAAGAAGGTGGCTTTTTTACCCGCCTCTAATGTGCCGTAATCTTTATCAATGCCAATAATTTGACAAACGCTAAGAGATACGCTACTCAAAGCTTCCTCGTCGGTAAGACCATAAGCAACGGTCGTACCAGCTTGAAAAGGTAAGTTGCGGGTATTCATGGGCTGCATATCGCCCTCGTTTTGAATACAAAAAGGAATACCTTGTGCTTTGAGTAAACCTGGCGCTTGATACGGTAAAAACGTAAGATCGTCCTCTCGGCTTGGTAAACTATGTACACGAGAAAGCATGATTGGAATTTTGGAATCGCGCAGTTTGGCACCTACCAAATATGCATCTCGACCTCCAACAATAACGGGATAAGCGAATGAAAAGCTGGCGGCAAAATCTATAATATCTATAATTTGCTGTATGGTTTCTGCGTGAATATAAACGCGCTTGTGGGCAACAAAACATGCTTTCATGGCTTCTAAGCGAAGGTCGCTGATTTGGTCATCTCGGTCTAGGGCATAGGTTTTGGCCAATTCAAAAAACTGATAAATAGCTCGCTTTTGGGCTGCATAATTTTTAGGATCCGAAGGCCAATTGAGGTGAATGCCGTCATCGGCCAAAACGGTTGCGTCTTCCCAGTTCCAGCCGCTGAGTTTCATGACAGCTGAGCTTCCGGAGATCCAGCCGCCACGAGGCGTGGCCTGAACCAACAAGACGCCATTCGTCCGAACGGTCTCTACAACCTTAGACTCCACATTAAACGCAATTTGTGCACGTACGTGCGGATTCCAGTCGCCAACGTCATTGTAATCTCGGGTTGCACGCACGGCATCGATCTCAGTAAGACCAAGTGTATTATTGGCCGAAACAAGGCTTGGGTAAAAGTGTTGCCCATTGCAATTGATGATGGTATCCCAATCTTTCGATGGAAAGGTTTGTGTAAGCGAATTTTTCACAAAAGCAATGCGGTCGTTTATGACTCCAATTGCTGCAGACTCCAAAACATTCCCATTTCCGATATGCGCTGTTCCGTTGAGCAATAATATACGCTGAGCTCCAAGTGTCGAACTCCATAAAATTGCAAGAACTATTAACGTAACTTTCATATCAATGCGTGTTTTCTGTTTGGGTGGCGTCTTCGCCAAGTGTGTCACAGTGGTAATGATTCTTGACCTTTTTCTGAGGAACCACAGCGGTTTCTCCTCGATCTTTGGCGGCAAGCATAAGGCTTAAGATGCGCACGCGTTCTTGCTCCATTTGTTGTTGTTTGTTGGCCTGAACAGCTTCTTCGTAGTAGATAACGCCATCAATCATAGTGATGGAAACGCGGGCTTCTACACTCAAAGGATGCGCGGTCCAAAGTACTAAATCAGCGGCTTTTCCGGCTTTGACGCTGCCCATTTGATCGTCTAAATGCAATACCTTAGCAGGATTCAGCGTAACAAGTTTCCAGGCTTGTTCCTCATTTAAACCTCCGTATTTTATGCTTTTGGCTGCTTCTTGATTGAGCCTACGGCCCATTTCGGCATCGTCAGAATTGATGCAAACCAAAACACCTTGCTCGGTCATGAGTGCGGCGTTGTAAGGAATGGCGTCATTGACTTCAAATTTGTAGGCCCACCAGTCCGAAAACGTGGAGCCCGCAACACCATGTTTATTCATTTTGTCTGCCACTTTATAACCTTCCAATATATGCGTAAACGTATTGACCCTAAAGCCCATAGAATCGGCAACATGCATAAGCATATTGATCTCGGACTGTATGTAGGAGTGGCAGGTAATGAAACGTTCCGAGCGTAAAATTTCTGAAAGCACCTCAAGTTCGAGATCAACTCTTGGTGCAACCTTTACCATTCCCGATCGATAGGCAGTCCATTCGGCTTGATAAGCTTTGGCACGATAAAAACCATCGTAAAATACTTGCTCTACGCCCATTCTTGTTTGAGGAAAGCGCACGGTGTTGAAATCGCCCCAGTTGGCCTGCTTGACATTTTCACCCAAGGCGCATTTGATGAATTTTGGTGCGTGATCGATGAGCATTTCTTCAGGAGTTGCCCCCCACTTAAGCTTGATAAGCGCTGACTGGCCTCCAATTGGATTGGCAGAACCGTGCAGTAATTGAGCAGCGGTTACACCCCCTGCCAATTGCCGATAGATGTCAATATCGTCGGGATTAACAACGTTGGCGATGCTTACTTCTGCTGTAATGGCTTGCCCGCCTTCGTTGACTCCTTTTGAAATAGCGATATGAGAATGCTCATCAATAATACCTGAGGTGAGGTGGAGCCCTGCTGCATCGATAATTCTTGCTCCAGCAGGTGCACTGATATTTTGACGACTCACTTCTTTGATTTTACCCCCCACAACTAATACGTCGGCACCTTTCACAATTCCTTCTTTCTCGTTGGTCCAAACGGTTGCGTTTTTAAATAGAACAGTTTGTTGAGTAGCCCGCGCTAAAGTTCCAAATGCCATATTTGGAAACCAGGCCTGACCATATGTTATCGTATCTTTTTGAAGTGCTACAGGCGCAGGCCTTGGGGTGGCTTTTTGTTGGATTGCGCTCCAATGAAACCAAGCTCCTTTTGCATCTGTACCATCACCTTCTAGGACCTTCCCATTTTTTAAGACCTTCGCATGAAGTTGAATCAGTTGCGGTTGGCTTTTGCCTATTGAAATAAACTGAATAGCCACATCTTGTTCTTTGAGAAGGATAGTGGCTTTAGTGGTAAGCGTATCCGTATTTGTTTTATAAACGACCTTACCTTGTGGTTTGTCGGGTGTTCCACTGACTACCAATTCATAAGTTGCTTCAGGGAGTTTTACGGAGTAAGTACCGGAAAGATTGCTGTTGTTGTGGGTTTTCCAATAGCGAGCAACGCCAAGATTCCAAGTTTCAAGTAATTGTGCTTCAAATGCAAATGGGTCCGCATCGAATACAGAAAAACTCGCGTACTTTCCTGCTTCTAATGTACCGACCTGAGCCCCGATACCAAGCATATCAGCAGGCACAGAGGTCAGTGCTGCCATTGCATCTGTTGCCGAAAGGCCTCTAGCAATAGCCTTGCGTAGTCCGAGCCAAAACTGATCGGCATTTTTGAGTCCAAAAGAAGTAAATGCAATTGGAATGCCTGCTTTTTTTAATAACATGGCATTGCTTGGTGCCAATTCCCAGTGTTTGAGTTCAGAAAGTGGGATTTCACGCGCTAAGTAGGGGTCGTTCACCTCAAATGCTTCTGGAAAAGTAAGGGGCAATACCAATTGAGCATTGATTTGTTTAAGGTCTTCTACTATGGCATATTCATTGCCAGCGCCAATGTATACAAAACGCGTTTGAAATTCATCGGCAATTTTTTGTGCTCTGAGAATTTCCCATTTGTCGTTGGTCTTAAAAATCGTTGGCAACGTATAATTACTTTTCCACTCGGCTAGCGAAACGGAATAGGCTAAAGTGTTTTGATTCTTTTTGTAATAATCGAGGTCGTAGAGTGCCTGACGCAAGAGTGCAATAGAACCCATCTGCGAAGACGGATAGGATTGCTGGCTCGCGCCTTTAGCAAAAGAATAAAACTGAGCTGCTTTGGGCAAAAGGAGTTGTTTGTGAATGTCGGTTTGCCCGAGTGCAACAAATGCCGCACTACCTCGAACAACGCCATCCATGTAATGCGTTAACGCGAAGCCAAAGCCAGATTGTTGCAATTGATCAGTGCTATTAGTGATTAATTTGAAAGCACTTGAAGCATTCAGCTCAGGGTGCACTGCTTCATTCCAATAATAAGCCCCTTCTTTATTGCTCTCTAGCTGCGGTCGCCATCCATTATTCTTGAAAGCAACTGGGTCTAGGCCCACACTGGAATAAAGCTCAATAAAGGATGGAACGAGTACTTTATCGGTGTAGTCGAGTGCGACCGCGCCATCTTGTTTAAGATTTTTGCCCACTTGTACAATTTTACCATTGTGTAAGAGCAAATCAGTGTCGGTTAAGGTTTGGCCAGGCTTGACCATTATTGTGGCATTTTGAAGTAAAATAAATTTAGGTTCAGATGCCTTTAGACCATTGTCGGGACCAAATTGCGCATGCAATTCTATTGAAAATAGTGTGGTGAGTAAGAATAAGAAACGTGCCGTCATAGGGTGTGAAAATACAAAATCTTGTAAAACAGGATGCTTTCTTTAGCCGATTGGCACATATTTCATGGCTTCCCTTTTGGCTAATCCGCTTAAATTTTCTGATTCGACCAACTCCCGGACCCAATCCGGATTCCATTTAGATACCTCGCGCAAGGACCAGCCAATGGCCTTCTGAATAAAAAATTCATTGTTCCATTTAAAGACTTGGATGTAACGTTTTAATAACTCCAAATTGGTTTGCTGCTTATACTTTAGCTGATGTATGAGCAAGGTGCGTTGCAGCCAAAAGTTTGTAGAGGCCTCCCACGACAAGGCCAATTCTTGAAATGCTTCTGGAAATTGACGGGCATAATGGCCAACTGAATGGGAGGCAATTAAATCGAGGGAATCCCACCAAGTTTGGTTGCTTAAGATAAATGTCAAGTGCTCCCCATCTGAGGCTTGTGCAATTTTTTTGTAACAGGTAAGTAAATAGTCTATGCCGATGTATTGAACTTCTCGATATGACGAGGCCCAACATTCCAATATAAATTCCCAGGATTGTTCGGGGTTAAACCGCAGGAGTTGGGGTTTGAATTGTTGAAAAATGAGCTTTCTCGGGCCCGACATGACGCCAATAAACAAAAAGTGATTTTTCATGTAGGCCTCCATTTGCGCTACACGACTTGGATCCTTAACTTTTTCTAGCGCTAACTGTATTTCTTGTACGAGTGTCGTCATGCGATAAATAAAAAAAATGGCAAATCATAAGCCGGGTTCTGTACCAATTGCTGCACGCAGCGTTGGTGTCTATCATTTATCTAGCGCTGCACTCGCGCACAGCGTCCATCGACCTACCCTCCGAGACAGGCGAGCAGCCTGTTCTGCTTGCGCAGGCCTCGGTATATTTGGTCTTTCAGCGCGTAAGGTTTACCCTGCCAATTACATCACTGTAACCGCGGTGAGCTCTTACCTCACCTTTTCACCTTTTCCTCGGCAAGCCGAGGTAGTTTATTTTCTGCGGCACTAGCTGTACTGTAATAATTGCTCATTACAGCCCTTCCCGTTAAGAAGTACGCTGCTCTGTGCTGCCCGGACTTTCCTCTTTTCTAATGAAAAGCGATAGACTGATTTGCCGCAGTAAAGGTATTAAAGTTTAACGAGCTTTTTACGGAGTATGCTTTTGGAGGTATGCACACTGATGGTGTAAGTTCCGGTAGGAAGGTCTGAGATATCAAAATAGCCCTGGTGGGCAGCGTTATGATGTTGGGCAATGAGCTGGCCATTTAGGTTATGGATTTCAAGGCGGTCAAAGGGCAAAGTACTCTTAAAGAAACACCATTCAGAAGCCGGATTTGGATAAAATTCAATGGAAAAATCGACTTGATCAATGCTTGCATCTAAACCCAGGTAAATATCTTGGTATTCAATTGTACTTTGAGGGGTTGGTCCAAAACCACCCACGGTGGCACGAAGTAAACATTCTTTTTTGCCGGTTGTCCACCATTCGTATTGGGTGGTGGTAAAAGCTGGAGGTGCAATCCAAGTTCCTGCTCCAAAGAATGTTTGATAAATGGAATCGTTTTCAGTGATGTCGTGACGAATGCGAAGGGCATCAAAGGTGCCGAGCGGGGTTGTAACAGACCCCCAGCCATCTACCACTGAATTGCGCTCTCGGTGCTGTATCCATTTGATATCAGCAGCTGGATTCAAATCTATATAGGTATAGCCTCGAGAAGTATAAGCATCATTATAATTGAGCGGGAGTTGATAGCGGGTTTCTATGGTGTCGGACTTGAATGGAATACCTTGACCTTGCACATCTACAGAATAACCAATGCTATTGATTTGAGAACTCGTACGGCGGGTATACTGACTTAGATTAGAGATTTCAATGGGTAAAAATGCGGAGAATTGATCGATAGGAAGATCGTTGGTGAGGGTGAAATAAGTGGCTTTGTATGGGGTTGAGGCAATTGGGCCATAAGTGGCGAGAATGAGAATTGATCCAAAGCCAATGGGGTTGTAGTTGATCAGCGTTTGGCTTTGGGCTGTGAGTTGGGAGAAGTCCCAAGTGGTATTCGGACCGGTATTTTGTAAATCTATGTTGGTAGGGTTGGCTAGGCTCATGCGGATGGTGTCGGCTGCAGTGGCAAAATCATTGACTTGAAGGCTGATCTGAGCAAAAGCTGAACTTACTAAACTAAAAAAGATGCAAAAAATGGTTGTTTTCATACGCACAAATGTTAGCCAAATTTAGGTTTTTTATTCGATGGATTGGTGCTAACTTTACCACATGTCGGCTATGGTTCAGGAATTTCTGCAAACATGGGAGTCTGAGTTATTGCAACTTAGACCCAACGACCCCTTAATTGACCTTACTGGTTCGTTATTCATCAGCGCTGAAAATGAACTTTGGGATGGAGAAACTAAAGGCAAACAATTGCTTAAGGAATGTAAGCGAATAGAGCGCGATAGAGGCATTCTCGCCTTGGTACAGTTCGAGGGTGTAATAACATGGAAAAAAGGAGAAGCGAATATTAAGACACCCGTTTTTTTAAAGACTTGTACCAATTTAAATGCCCCACAACAACAGGTTGAATTTGACGACGCGGTTGTTGTCAATCCTTTTCTAATTCAACTGGTAAAACGGTCGCAAAATATTGATTTAGCAACGGATAATCAAGAAGAATTACTTGCACAATTGGCTGGTTTCTCTTTTTTCATACAGTTTGAACCAATAGCGGGTTTGGCCAACCTTCATCCACAGCGCTACGAACTGCGCAGAGAATGGGAATCTTTACGACTTCAACAGACCTATTCAACTGCTCTCCATCAAATTCTTGGCGATATAGAAATTAGCCTAGGTTCTGACCTCAACGCACCTCTTCTCCATCAAATAAGCCCCTTAGATCCAGACCAACGCAGTGCCGTAGCCCATGCCTCATGCGGGTCTACTGTCATTTACGGCCCGCCTGGTACCGGTAAATCTATCGTACTTAGTAATATCATTAGCCTGGCACTGGGTGGGGGTCAAAGTGTTTTGGTTGTTGCCGACAAACCTGTAGCGCTTGAAGTTTTGATTGGGAAATTAAGCGTACAACAACTCAACCAATTCTGTGTGTTATTGCCTGACTCTGCGTCGTTAGCACCATTTTATAAAAAATTGCAACAGCAGTTTGAGCATTTAATACAACCCACAAAAGAGCAAAAGAAAACATTGAAAAATGAATTCTTAGCCGCTCAGTATTGGACAGAGCGCAAAAAAATTGAATTTGAAGCCGGTTTGTGTTTCCAACAATTAATCGAGCAATTTGGGCCTGTATCAAGTACAACGGCTCTTCCGACAAACCGATGGAAAGCCTGGGAAAATCATAAAATCTATCTTCAGCAACTCGAGGAAGGAAATCGAAACTGCCTGCCCTTCTTACAAAAATATTGGCAAGATACCCCACCTATCGAACTCAAACAAGATTGGGAACTTTGGAAAAAATTACAGGTACAACTCGCCAAACATGGTGTAGGAAACTTACAAGAACTTGATCTTTTCGTAGATCAATGCCTACGTTGCCTGCAATTTGAAGCAAAGATACACCATCAATATGCTGCGTTACTCGACGGAGATTTGCAAGCTTACTTGAAGCGCCTCCAAAAATTTCAGCAATTAAATAGAGCGGAAACAGCACTTCTTCAGCACTTACAAGTCTGGAAACAAATTCCAACGCGTGCTGAATGGACCATTTTGGAGAAAGCTGCAACCAAAGCCGGATGGCTCTCCAAATTGAAATGGAGAAAACTCGAAAAAAAGTGGCTCAGGTTGGCAGGTATGGAATTTAGTATACTGGAAAATGATCTAAAAAAGTACTGGCGAAGTCAGGAGCAACGTGCGCAAATCATTGAAAAATTTGCTAGTTTAGGTGTGTCCGATTTAGCCGACTCTATCGGATTAATTATTTCGCTTCTCAAGCAACATAAGGCTGAACATTGGCATTGGTACAGATCTCTTGCGCAAAATGAAATTGAAACATATTGCCAATTGCATCAGGTTGCCCATCAGTTTCAGCAATTACATCGCAGGTTGTTTGTCAAGCATAACACAAATTTCAATGACTTCATCGGGCTTTTTGACAACAACTTTCATCAGCTAATCGACCAACAAGACCTGCTCAAAAAAATTCCGTTTGAACTTTGGGAAGGAAGCCGCGATTTAATTGCACTCCAACAAGCACTCCGCAATGAATTTTGGGCTACACTACGCTACCATTATCCTGCACTTTACGCCAATGACAACAGAACTATTCAGTCCTTAATTGAGGAAGACCTTAGCCGTGAAGAAGCTGAATGGACCAACAATGCAAAACAACTCGTGGTCAAACAGCAGCAATATTTTAAAACGTTGCAACAGCTTTTGGTAGCACCTTTACACCAACTTTCAGCCGAACAAAAGGCGCGTCGACAAACACTCCGAAAAGGCAAAGCGATCCTCATCAAGGAAATGGCCAAAACCAGGCAACATTTAAGTATTACGGAACTCTTTGAAAGTGAAGCAGCGCCTTGGCTACGTGCGATTTTTCCAATTTGGCTTGCCACACCGACCGCCCTTGCCAAACGCTTACCAATGCGCTTAGGTTTATTTGATATTGGTATTTTCGATGAAGCCAGTCAGCTCCCCTTAAGCCATGCCGTTGGTGCGTTACAACGTGTTTCCAAACTGATTGTTGCTGGAGATCCGCAACAAATGAGACCGCAGTCCTATTTCGGACAAAGTGCGGAAGGCGTTGTTGACCTTTTGCACCAGGCTGCATTTCACCTTCCTAGTCAATATTTGCATCACCATTACCGCAGTGAAGACCCCAGCCTTATCGCCTTTTCAAACCAACATTTTTACAATGACAAACTTGTGGTTTGGCCCTCTAAAGACAGCGCTGAAACTGGATTATTTGATCAATTTATAACAGATGGTTGCTATGAACAGCAGCAAAATAAACCTGAGGCTCAGGCGATAGCCAAACACTTAAAATCTTTACTTTCCACCACATCGAAAATTGGTGTAGTTGCTTTTTCAGAAATGCAGCTCCATTGCATTTACCTACAACTCAGTCCAAGTGAGCAAGCATTACTTGAGCGTCGAATAGAAGAACGTAGTGCTTTCTTTTTAGCTTTAGAACAAGTTCAGGGTGAAGAATGCGAAATCCTATTGATCAGTTTTGGCTATGCCAAAAATGAAGCGCAACAATTTAGTCTTAAACTTGGGCCAATGACACAGGCCCAAAGCGGAAGACGGCTCAATGTATTATTAACCAGAGCTCAAAAGTCTTTACACTTTTACAGTAGCATAAGGGCCACCGATTTCCCTGCCAAACGCAGTGCCGCTACCAACAAATTATGGGAATGGTTTGTATTTTTAGAAAATAAGCAGTTTCAACAAGCGGCATATAGCGCTGAGCAGCAACTTTCATTAGCTGAAGATTATGCTACTTTTCTGAATTATTATCGGGTACTGAGGCAGCGTCAGGCTTTGCCGTATCTGGTCTAGGAACTGGGTCATAACCAAAGCCTCCCCGGGGGTGGCAACTTGATATGCGCTTCAGACCAAGAAAAGTTCCTTTAAATGGACCCCAAATGGTAATCGCTTCTATCATGTAGGTGGAGCATGTTGGCGTGTAACGACAACTGGGGGGTAACAGTGGGGAAATGACCCATTTATATACCTTTACTAAGAAGATCAATGGAAAACTCAAAACCTTGTAGAGCAACTGCATAAAGCAAAATTACGCAATTTCAACATGATCTTGTGTAAACTTAGTTACTGTAACATTTTTCAAAGAAGGGGTTATTGGTATTTTTAGAAAATGAAAATCAAGCAACTCCTCTCTCTCTCTTTTGTAAGCACGATTAGCCTATTCTGTTATAGCCAACCTTTAGAAAATTGGGAAGCAGATAAAATCAAAGTAACGCAGTCTAGCGGCGTACAGACCATCATGCATGCTGAAGCGCTATTTGAAGACCGCTGGGATCAACTCCCTCAAGCACAATTTTGGAAAAAAATAATGTTGTTGTCTCCAGATTCTTGCCTGATTAATGTGGCTGCCACAAGACAGCTGTTGGATAAAATGTCCAACCGCGAGTGGAATGCGCAAACTGAAAACCAAAAAGACAGCACACGCCAGGCACTTCGCGTTGCCTACGGTTTACCCAGCGATACCCGTATTTATGTCACTACCGGCAAAAACGACTTTTATCGTTTTTCTGAGGTCTATCCGAGCTTAGACAATGGTGTTCAGGCATTTGAGCGCTTTGGCGTAGACCCTTGGTATGCGCAATCTATTCTCTTAATTGAAAGTCCGGCACAAATGCGCAAGTCATCGACCGGAGCTTATGGTGCATTTCAATTGATGCCGGGTGTTGCCCGATCAATGGGGCTCGTTGTGAATAATACCACTGATGAACGCAAAGATTTTGACCGCTCAGCTTATGGTGCAGCGCAGCTCATTAGTCGGGTTTGTATCCCTGAAGCAAAACGCATTTTAAATCAACACAACCTGAGCTACAACGAAACTGACTTATGGTTCAGGCTCTTCGTGTTACACGTATATCATGCTGGCGCTATGAATGTAGCTGCCGTAGTCAATAAAATTCAGCCTAAAGAAGGTTCACAGGCGCTCATCACAGCCATGTGGCAAAATAGCGCTGCCGGATTTGGCAATAACTCTCAAAACTACACACAATTGGCCCTAGCAGCACAGCTCATTCTTCACGATATGGTTTACCAAAATTGTACGGAAATCAGCTCTTGTCTGAGTCGTTGAGCCAATAAATATGGCCTTTTTCAATTGCTAAATGAGATGGGAAATTATTGGTGAATAAACCACCAGTTCCAAATCCTTGTGCAAGTTTTGGCGCATAACTTGCACCAAATTGAACAATTGCATTTAGGCCAATCGAGCTCTCTAGCGCACTCGTGAGCCACCAACCAATTTTTCTTTCTTCCGCGAGTAAAATCCATTCTTTTACCCCTGAAAAACCGCCATGTAAACTCGGCTTGAGAATGATGTACTGTGGCTTTACTTGCTCGAGTAGTGCTATTTTTTCATAACGAGAAACGATGCCTATTAATTCTTCGTCTAGGGCTATTGGCACAGGTGAGGCCAAGCAAAGGGCAGCAAGCTGTTGAGTTTGACCAGCTGCTATTGGCTGTTCAATACTATGTACTTGTAGTGCTGCTAATTCTTCGAGCACCTCTTCAACTTGAGCTAAAGAAAAGGCGCCATTTGCATCGACGCGAATGGTGAGATTTTCTTGGGCAGCATGCGTGCGTAATTCTTTAAGCAAAAGCAATTCCTCGTGCCAATCCAAAGCGCCGATTTTTAGCTTGACTACTTTAAAACCTGCAACAATTTTTTCGATTGCTTGGGCGCGCATATCGGCCAAGGTACCCATCCAGACCAAGCCATTGATGGGTATGCGCAATTGACCACGCGTAAAAGAATTCACTAATAAGACCGGATGGCCATTGGCTTGAATACTCCAAATTAAGATCTCTAGACCAAAAATAAAAGAAGGATACGCTTGCCAATTATCGATGAAGTTTTGAAATACTTCATTCGTAAAAAAATCAGATCGGGACCAACTGTCAAAATAAGGCTGCGCTTCAGCGATGAAAATACTTAGCGCCTTTTCATATTGTTCGTGGTTTTGAAATTCAGGAGATAGCCCAGGAATAATTGGAAATTCAGTTTGCGCTATTTTTCCGTTGGGTAAAGCATACTCATAAATCCAAGATGGTTTGGTATGTAGAATTCCGCGGCTCGTTCCGGCGGGTTTTTTAAATACAAGTTCGTGTAAGGTCAAGTGCTCAGGCATGGTGGTAGGGTTCGCCTTTTGTAATACTAAATGCCCGATATAATTGCTCGAGGAAAATCATGCGCACCATTTGGTGTGAAAAAGTCATTTTTGACAATGATTGTTTGAATTGTGCGCGCTCGTATACCGCCTGACTAAAGCCATATGCGCCGCCAATAACAAATACAAAAGCGCCATTGTGTTGCATTTGCTTCTGAGTAAGCCAATTTGCAAAATCTACTGAGCTCAGTTGTTGACCGTTCTCATCGAGCAAAATGACAAAGTCAGTCGGGACAATTTTTGCTAAAATTTGAGCGCCTTCTTTTTCTTTGATTTGTGCCTGACTTAAAGCCTTAGGATTTTTAATGTCGGGAAGATCTAGCCGCTCGTAACTACAGTAATGAGCCAAACGTTGTTGGTAGCGATGTTCGCCTTGTTTGAGGTCGTCAAGCGCTGTTTTACCAACAACAATAAAGCGGACTTTCATGAGCTTAAACTGCTTCTACACCTCTTAGTTCTGGCGCTGCCATTTTGAGCGCTTCTTCAAGCCCTCCCTTGATGGTCATTTGAGACATGGAGCAATCGCTGCAAGATCCGAGCATTCGGACCTGGACAATAGCGTCGTCGGTAATATCGATGAGCTCCATGTCTCCGCCATCGGCATGTAAAAAGGGACGGAGTTGATCGAGAGCGTCGAGGACCTTACTGCGAAGCGCTTCTTTGTTGGCTATCATGCTTGATGTTTGGGCGTTGCTATAATTGCATTCAATTCAGTTTCAAAGTTATGAACTAAATCATCAAATGCTTGGGTTGTAGGATTATTTTGCTGAAAAACAGCTGGTTTACCTGCGTCTCCTGCCTCACAAACACCTTGAACGAGTGGAATACTACCCAAAAACGGAACGTTCATACCTTGTGCTAAATTCTTGGCACCATCGCGGCCAAAAATGTAATACTTGTTGTCTGGAAGTTCGGCCGGAGTAAAATAAGCCATGTTTTCGACGATTCCTAAGATTGGAACTTTGAAAGCGTCTAGTCTGAACATTTGAATACCCCGACGTGCGTCGGCTAAAGCGACCTCTTGCGGGGTGCTTACAATAACCACGCCGTCTAGCGGTACGGTTTGCATTAAAGAAAGATGGATATCGCTGGTTCCTGGCGGGAGGTCAATGAGCAAAAAGTCGAGTTCGCCCCAATGTGCGTCGGTAAACAATTGAGTAAGTGCCTTTGATGCCATTGGCCCGCGCCAAACTACGGCGTCGTCTTGACTGGTAAAAAACCCAATAGAAAGGATTTTAATGCCGTTTGATTCGATAGGCGCAATGAGTGACTGGCCATTGACATCGGTCATTTTTGGGCGCTCTCCAACGAGATCGAACATGGTGGGCATCGATGGGCCGTGAATATCTGCGTCGACAATTCCGACACGATATCCTTTCTTCGCTAAGCCTCCTGCTAAATTAGCAGTAATGGTTGATTTTCCTACCCCACCCTTTCCTGATGCAATGGCAATAATATGCTTGACATCGGGCAATATTTTCCTGCGAGCAGTTCTACTTTCAGCATCTAAACCTTGAATTTGACAACTGATTTGAATAGCTTGACCAAAAACGCGCTTTAAATTAAATTCGATGGCCTCTTGCATGCGCTTTCTTGCGTGCAATGCTGGATTCGATATTTTTACGCTAATTGCAATACCAGCCTCATCAATAGTAAGCTGCTCAATTAGATTTAAACTGACCAAATCGTTTTTGAGATCGGGCTCTATTATCTTTCCTAAAACATCGAGTACTTCTTCTCTATTTATATTCATTTTTGCGCTTTGATAGATTGGATGGTGTGATACATGAAATCTATAACCCTTTTGGTGTCTCCTTGTTCACGGTTCATGATTTCGTAGTAATTGTTGTGAAGGCGTTTGACACTATAAATATAAAAACGCGCGTTTTTTTGAGCTACGAATTCTCCTTTCACCTTTCTTCGGTAAATGAGTATGTCATCGGACTGCTTCACTACCTCAATTTCAAAAAATGGATTTGGCTTGAGTAATTTGCGTTTGAATTCAGCAAATCTAAAAGCGTAGTCTCCGTAATCTTCTATGAATAAACTAAAATTTCTTCCGACTTGGAGCTTCCATTTATACCCACCTGGTTCAAAATCTACCTTAGGCTTTACTGAGGTTCCGATTCCGGAGCTTGCATTCGGGAGCATTATTTGGACCGACAAATCGTAGGGTGAGAGGTCGAAGGGCTTGTATTGCACGTAATCGAAATCGGTTGGTTGATCCGGCGCGCAGGAGCTCAGGAACAAAAAAGTAAGCAGTACAAAGACCATTTGCATGATACAAAGATACACTTGGTTTGTCTTTTTTTTACAATTTCGCAGTATGGAAAAACAAACTGCCTTCGTTTCTGCATTATTTATTATGCTCTCTGTCATTTTTGGGGCCTTTGGAGCACATGCCTTGAAAGAACTACTCGAACCCTCGGCGCTTCAAACCTTCGAAGTAGGCGTGCGTTACCAAGGCTTTTTATCCATGGGCGTGCTTTTACTTGCCCTGAACGCAGATCGTTTTGGATATTCAATCAAAAATATATTGTGGGCCATGCTGATCGGAATGCTCTTATTTTGCTTTTCTATCTACGGATTGGTATTGGGCCGTCACTTTATTGATGAAAATGCATTTAGGTTTTTAGGGCCAATTACCCCAATCGGTGGGGCAATAAGTATCATTTCATGGTGTGTATTACTTATTCGTCTGTTAAAATACGGACAAGACTAAAACTTTTTTGCGAATGATGTTTTGTAATTGGTGAATAGTTTTTACTTTTGATTAGTTTTTCATCGTAACACCGATTATTTTTTAAACATTATGGCAACACTAACGCTCGGAAGCAAGCTTCCTGCCTTTACAGGCATCGACCAAAACGGCGCAGCAATCAGCAGTGTAGACTTCGCTGGTAAAAACCTAGTCGTTTACTTTTATCCCAAAGACGACACCCCTGGCTGCACAGCACAGGCCTGTAGTATCCGCGACGGCCAAGAAGCTTTGCTTTCCGCTCAAGTTCAGGTAATTGGTATAAGCGCAGACAGCGTAGCTGCACACACCAAATTTGTAAACAAATACCAGTTGAACTTTCCACTTATATCCGATACCGACAAAACCATTATTCAAGAATTCGGTGTTTGGGGTCCAAAAAAATTCATGGGTCGTGAATATGAGGGTATCCATCGCATGACCTTTATCTTTGACCAAACACACACCCTTATTAAGGTCATTGAAAAACCCAACACAAAAGACCACGCCAACGAAGTTTTGGCTTGTTTTCAATAGAACGTAAATACTTTACGTACTTCATCTTACAACTTTGTAAAAATTATTCACCGAGCCCCGCTCACAACAACAAACGATATGGCAAAAGAACAAAATCTAGAAAAACTGAAAGCGCTCCAACTGACCATGGAAAAGCTTGACAAAACATTTGGAAAAGGCGCTGTTATGAAACTTGGCGACGCTCCTGTTGAACAAGTAGAAGTGATCCCTACAGGATCCTTAACACTTGACCTGGCATTGGGCATCAATGGCTACCCGAAAGGCCGCGTAGTTGAAATCTACGGCCCTGAATCATCGGGCAAGACCACACTTGCCATACATGCCATTGCAGAGGTTCAAAAACAAGGAGGCATCGCAGCCTTCATCGATGCTGAACACGCTTTTGATCAGTTCTATGCGCAAAAACTAGGCGTAGATATAGCCAATCTTTTAATCTCACAACCCGACAACGGAGAACAAGCGCTAGAAATTGCCGACAACCTCATCCGTTCGGGTGCCATTGACCTCATTGTCATTGACTCTGTTGCGGCGCTCACGCCAAAAGCAGAAATCGAAGGCGAAATGGGTGACTCCCAAATGGGCCTTCAAGCGCGTCTGATGTCTAAAGCCCTCAGAAAATTAACAGGGTCTATCAACAAAGCTGGCTGTTGTTGCATTTTCATCAACCAACTCAGAGATAAAATAGGCGTCATGTTCGGTAATCCAGAAACCACCACCGGCGGTAATGCACTCAAATTTTACTCTTCTATCCGACTCGATATCCGCAGAGCAGCGCAATTAAAAGACGGCGAAGAAATTATTGGGAATCGCGTTAAAGTAAAAGTTGTCAAAAATAAAGTAGCTCCTCCATTTAGAAAAGCTGAATTCGATATCATGTACGGCGAAGGCATTTCTAAGGTTGGTGAAATCATTGACCTAGGCGTAGACCTCAATATTCTCAAAAAAAGTGGTTCTTGGTTTTCTTATGGAGAGACCAAATTAGGTCAAGGACGCGACGCCATTAAAGCACTCATTCTAGACAACCCAGAACTCATGGAAGAATTAGAAGCAAAAATTAAAAATGCACTTGTAACACCTACAGGTCAGGCGGAAGTGTTACATGATTAAACCTATCGTTTGGTTGGGAAGCGGCGCTCTTTTGGAGCGCCGTTTTTTTTGTTGCAATAATTTAAGAGCACCTTCGTTTTATTGTCAATTTTGTTTTTTATCTTCGAAACTCAAACTTAAACAAACTATGAAAACTTATCTTCCACTCATTGCATTATCTGCTTTACTCATCGGTACAACTACCAGTTGTAAGAAAAAAGGCTGTCTAGACCAAGACGCCGTCAACTATAACGCTGAGGCAAAAAAAGACGACGGTACGTGCAAGTATGCACCCACCATTACTGTTAACGGAAACAATCCAGAAAATATCAATGTAGGCGATACCTATACCGATGCTGGGGCAACTGCAACCAACAAAGACGGTTCTACAGTAACGGTAAACACAAGTAGCCAAGTAGATGCCACGACCAAAGGCACCTATACAGTAACTTATACCGCTACCAATGACAATGGTACCGCAACTGCAACGCGCACCGTTAACGTAAATATTGGTCAGGACAATTGGTTGGTTACTTGGGCGGTGAGCAGCGACTGCGGCAATGCCTTTCCCTTAACCACAGACCCAACAATCACTGCTGGATCCACCGCCAATGAGCTCATCATTGACAACATGTTTAACCTAATTGGCGGTACCGCAAATGCAACTGTCAATGGTAATAACATCAACATTCCAACCCAATTAATCGACGTTACACTTGGTCAATTAACCTTTTCCGGAGCAGGCAGCATCAATAACCAAGCAAATCTCATCACCATCACTTACACTTACGACAATACCATTCCAATTATTGGCGGATCCGGAACTTGTGTAGCTACCTACACCAAACAATAAGTATAGACAATATAACAGCAAGTTTACGCAAATACAAAAAGGCCCATTGAAGGGCCTTTTTTATTATCCTTTCACGATTTGTAGTATTGGTTACAAAACAGGAACGTTCAATGAATTAATTTTGCGTTATGGGAAAGTTCAATGATATCATCCAAGCAACAACACCAACACTGGTCGATTTTCATGCCACCTGGTGTGGACCTTGCAAAATGATGTCTCCCGTTTTGGAGGAATTTAAAAAAGCATACGGTGCTAAAGTTAGAATTTTGAAAATAGACGTCGATAAAAATCCGGAAATCGCCAATCGCTTTAAAGTAAGAGGTGTTCCTACGCTCGTCTTGTTTAAAGAAGGCAAACTGCTTTGGCGCGAAAGCGGTGCCTTTCCGCTCCAAACACTTAAACAAAAAATCGGTAGTTATTTATAGAATAAAAAAAGGGTGGCTTTATGTAACCCTTCTTTTTTAAATACGTATTTGCTTTCCTAGGCGGAAAACTATACTTTTGCCGACGTAAATTTTAATCAAACTAACAAATCAGTATGGAATCAATGATGATTTATGTGCCAATTGTGATGGCCGTTATCGGATTGCTATTTATGGCAATGAAGAGAGCATGGGTTTTGAAGCAAGACGCTGGCGATGGAAAAATGAAAGAAATTTCAGATTACATCTATGAAGGAGCACTCGCCTTTTTAAAAGCAGAATACCGCTTACTCGCGGTTTTCGTTTTGATATCAAGTATAGTTTTAGCCGGGATTACTTTTGTTCCAGGTGTTAAAACACACTTATTAATTATTTTCGCATTTATATTCGGAGCCATTTTCTCTGCCTTGGCAGGAAACATGGGAATGAAAATTGCCACGAAAACCAATGTGCGTACGACTCAAGCGGCACGTACAAGTTTACCTCAAGCATTGAAAGTTTCTTTCGGAGGCGGAACTGTCATGGGTCTTGGCGTTGCTGGTTTGGCCGTTTTAGGCTTGACTGCTTTCTTTATTTTCTTCTTCCAATTCTTCATGGGTGGTCAATGGACCAATACTGAAGATATGACCATCGTTCTTGAAACATTAGCCGGTTTCTCTCTCGGTGCTGAATCCATCGCATTATTTGCGCGCGTGGGTGGTGGTATTTATACCAAAGCTGCCGACGTTGGTGCTGACCTCGTGGGTAAAGTAGAAGCGGGTATTCCTGAAGACGACCCACGTAATCCAGCAACAATTGCCGATAACGTTGGAGACAACGTCGGAGACGTAGCAGGTATGGGAGCTGACTTATTTGGTTCTTATGTAGCAACCGTTTTAGCTGCTATGGTTCTTGGTAATTATGTCATCAAAGATATGGGTGGCAACATCATTAAAGAAGGTTTTGGGGGTATTGGCCCTATTTTATTGCCAATGGCTATTGCTGGTTTCGGCATCTTATTCTCGATCATTGGTACGATGCTCGTCCGTATCAAGAGCAACGACGCCAAAGAAAAGCAAGTTCAAGGTGCTCTAAACTTAGGCAACTGGGTATCTATTGGTCTTACAGCTATTGCTTGTTATATTTTGGTAAACTGGATGTTGCCTGCTCAAATGACCATGGAGTTCTTTGGAGAAGGTCTACAAGAAATTTCTTCCATGCGCGTATTTTTCGCAACAATCGTTGGTTTGGTTGTTGGTGGTGTTATTTCATCAGTTACTGAATACTACACAGGATTGGGCACCAAACCAGTCTTGAAAATTGTTCAAAAATCTGCTACTGGTGCTGGTACTAATGTTATCGCTGGTTTAGCTACCGGTATGATCTCAACCTTCCCGACTGTATTATTATTTGCAGGCGCAATTTGGGGATCTTACGCATTGGCAGGTTTCTACGGTGTTGCTCTTGCGGCATCTGCCATGATGGCCACTACGGCTATGCAATTAGCGATCGATGCCTTCGGACCAATCTCCGACAACGCAGGTGGTATTGCAGAAATGAGCGAGCTTCCAAAAGAAGTGCGTCAGCGTACCGATATTTTAGACTCAGTTGGTAACACAACGGCTGCAACAGGTAAAGGATTTGCCATTGCATCAGCAGCACTTACCTCCCTTGCTTTGTTTGCTGCTTACGTTACTTTCACAGGAATCGACGGCATCAACATATTTAAGGCTCCAGTACTCGCTATGTTATTTGTAGGTGGCATGATCCCCGTTGTATTCTCTGCACTCGCAATGAATTCAGTTGGTAAGGCGGCTATGGATATGGTATACGAAGTTCGTCGTCAGTTCCGTGAAATTCCAGGAATTATGGAAGGTACGGGCAAGCCTGAATATGGCAAGTGCGTAGAAATCTCTACCAAAGCTGCTTTGCGCGAAATGATGTTGCCTGGGGTACTTACAATTGGCTTCCCTATTTTAATTGCTACTTTACCAATGTTACTTGGCTACGATAACCAACTCATTGCAGAAATGCTTGGCGGTTACATGGCGGGTGTAACAGTTTCAGGTGTGCTTTGGGCAGTCTTCCAAAACAATGCTGGTGGCGCATGGGACAACGCTAAGAAATCTTTCGAAGCTGGTGTTGAAATCAACGGAGAAATGACCTATAAGGGTTCTGATGCACACAAAGCTGCCGTAACCGGAGACACCGTAGGAGACCCGTTTAAAGATACTTCTGGCCCATCTATGAACATTCTAATTAAACTGACTTGTCTAATTGGCTTGGTCATTGCACCAATCTTAGGCAACGGTCAAGAAGAGAAGAAAGAAGCTGACTGCTGTGCCAAAACAGAAATGTCTAACGACATGAAATGCGACATGAGCAAATGTTCAAAAGAGAATAAAGATTGTTGCGCAAAATAAGCGCCTCACATACTTCCTAAAGCCACCTCAAAAGGTGGCTTTTTTGTTTTAATTATATTTGTATGTGCTTCAGAATAAAGATTTTTTTCAAGACGTATATGCAGTTGTTCGCCTCATTCCTAAAGGAAGAGTGACGAGCTACGGAGCAATTGCCAATTATTTAGGCGCAAAACAAGGTGCTAGAATGGTAGGTTGGGCCATGAACGCCAGCCATCATTTGCCTGATGTTCCGGCCCACAGGGTAGTGAATAGAATTGGCTTGTTGAGTGGCAAGCATCATTTTAAGGGACCTTCGCAAATGGCGGAGCTCCTTCAGAATGAATGCATTGTTGTTATCGATAATCAAATTCAAGACTTTCAAAAAGTTTTTTGGGATCCTACACTTGAATTAGATCTGCCTTAAAGGATTCTATTAATTTTGTCGAAACAATTTTGACTATGAAATTTGCTACCAAAGCCATTCATGCTGGCGTACACCCCGACCCTGCAACCGGTGCCATAATGACCCCAATTTACCAAACCTCTACATACGTACAAGATGGTGTTGGCAATCATAAAGGATATGAATATTCCAGAACACAAAACCCAACCCGCCACGCACTAGAAAAAAATATTGCGGCCATAGAAAATGGTCAATATGGTGCTTGTTTTGGTTCTGGCTTAGCAGCCATCGATTGCGTCATTAAAATGCTCAATCCGGGAGACGAAATCATCTCCACAAACGACCTCTACGGGGGTTCTTACCGCATCTTTAATACCATTTTTGCCAAATACGGCTTGGTCTTTCATTTTGTCGACATGCAAGATCCTGCTGCTGTTGCTGCATTGGTCAATGAACATACCAAACTCATTTGGGTTGAAACACCAACCAATCCGATGATGAATATCATCGACATCAAGGCGATGGCCGCCATTGCAAAAAATGCAGGGGCTTTGTTGTGTGTGGATAACACCTTTGCTACTCCTTATTTACAAAATCCGCTCGACCTCGGTGCAGACATGGTGATGCACTCTGTTACCAAATATTTGGGTGGGCATTCAGACGTTGTTATGGGTGCTTTGGTTTGCAACGACGACGCCCTAGCAAATGAAATGTACCGCATTCAAAATTCTTCAGGAGCAGTTACTGCACCAATGGATTCATTCTTGGTATTGCGCGGCATCAAAACCCTGCATCTGCGGATGCAACGCCATTGTGAGAATGGTGAAAAAATTGCACGGTTTTTAGTGAGCCATCCAATCGTCGACAAAGTTTATTGGCCAGGTTTTGAAACGCATCCAAACCACGACGTAGCCAAAACACAAATGCGCGGTTTTGGTGGTATGATCTCCTTTACACTGAAAGGCAATCAACTTCAAGATGCACTAGACCTCGTTCAAAAAGTAGAAATTTTTGCACTTGCTGAATCTCTCGGAGGTGTTGAATCTTTGATCGGGCACCCAGCTACCATGACGCACGCATCTATCCCGAAAGAAGTCCGTGAAAAAAGCGGTGTAGTTGATTCACTCATTCGTTTGAGTGTTGGTGTAGAAGACGCTGAAGACCTCATTGCCGACCTAAAACAGGCGCTTAGCTAATCTATTCTTTATAGTAAATCTAAACTCTTGAAGAACTGTTCTTTTTTAGCAGGAGATAACGGAACAGAGGTGCCGTCTTTTAAAATGACGGATCCGCCATCGTGCTTGTCATAGCGTTCAACACAATTCAGATTGATCAAATGCGACTGATGCACCCTAAAAAAGGAGAAGCCAGATAGCATTGTGTCATAGTCTTTGAGTGTTTTGGAAACAAGTATTTTCTTGCCGTCGTTCAGGTAGAAAAACGTATAGTTTTTATCGGCTTCGCAGTGCACGATATCATCAATCTCGATGACAAAAATACTTTCTTGCGTCTTGAGCACGAGCTTGCGCTTGTGTTGCGGCTGAATATTGTGCTGTAGGGTTTGAAACTGAGTGTCGTCTTTTTTATGTTCAACGACTTGCATCGCATTGGTCATGGCCGTATGAAGCTCTTCAGCATCGATGGGTTTAAGGATGTAGTCGAGTGCTGAAAATTTAATGGCCTGAACAGCAAATTCTTGAAAAGCCGTGATAAATATGACCTCAAACTGCTTGTATTTAACATTTTTCAAGACGTCAAAACCATTGCCATCTGGCATTTGGATGTCAAGTAATACGATATCTGGTTGGATATCGTCAATGGCTTCTATCCCAGATTCAACGTTCTCCCCATCTGTATAAATCGTTAAATTCAAATCAAACGATTCTAGCATCTTACGGATGAAAGTTCTGGTTGGTTTTTCATCATCGATGATCAGTACTTTTCGACTCATGACACACTCGGTTTTATTGTTCGGGTTCGTACTTTAATGGTAAGACAAGTTTTACTGCTGTACCTGTTTGTTGAATGGGGTCTAAGTCCCTGATTGTCAAGCTACCATTAAATTTATACTTTTTATTTAGAATGGCAATGCGCTCGCGAGTAATATCGATCGCCATACTTTTATGCGTCCTCAATTTTTTGGTATTGCCTGATTTTTGCCTACCTATACCGTTATCTTGGATTTCTATAATAAGTTGCTCATCTTGGGCGTGCATGAAAACGCCAATTTCCCCGCCTTTTACATTGTGGAGTTGGCCATGCTCAATGGCATTCTCAATAAAAGGTTGCGTAATCATGGGCGAAACCATGGCTTTTTTGAACAATAAATCATCACTTATAATGAGCTCAAAATCAAAACGATGCTCGAAGCGCATTTTCTGAGCCGTTAGATATTTATCGAGGATTTCACGTTCCAACTCAATAGGAATAAATTCTTTTGGGGAGTTCTCCAAAATCAAGCGCATCAGACGCGAAAAATTGACCAAAAATTGAGAGGATTTTTCAGGATCATTTTCATAAATGTAACTCTGAATTACGGACATAGCGTTGAATACAAAATGTGGATTCATTTGGGTACGCAATAAAGTTTGGGATAATTCTGCTTCTCGCTGCTCTTGCTTGGTTTTAATTTGTTGGGTCCGGAGCACATAAATGACAACTCCGAAAACAATTGCAACAATAAAAATGATAGAAATAAATAATTGGCGGTCGCGTTGAAGCTCAATAATTTCTCGCTCCTTTTGAGCGCGCTCTATAGACGCTTGCTGATTAACTATCAATCGTTCTCGCTCTTCGCGCAAATTGGCAGCAGCCATTTCTTCGATTCGTGCAGCACTGCGCCAAACAGGACTGTTTTCCAACCATTTTGTATATCTCTGTTGGTACTGATAGGCAAGTTCGAGCTGACCCGTTTTTTGCGCAATTGCAGCTAATTCTCGATACACATTGGCAATTTTTGGACGCAACAAGGCCTCGTTAGGCAGGTAATTCAAGCTTGATTGAAATGCCATTTTTGCCGCTTTTAATCGATTTTTACGCAATAAATATTGACCGTACTCGTAATTTAAATCGGCTGCATAAATAGGGTCATTAGACAAATTGTAATTTGACAACAAACGAGCAAATGGCAACTCCACACTTACACCATTCAAGTACATCGTAGTAACCATGAGTAAACGAGCTCGATTTTGATAACGTATGTTGCCAACATCCCCGAAATATCGGTAGGCTAAACCTGCCATAGCGCTTGCTTTATCTGGTTGATGAATGCCAAGATAATAACGACCAAGTAAATAATTGCTAAACGCCTGGCTGCGCTCGTCTTTTTCTGATTGGGCTAAATCTTGGGCTAATTTTAAATAAGTTAATGCCTGATTGTAATTCTTGACTTCAATAGAAATACTTGCAATGAGAAGTAACGGATTTAATTTGTAATGGTCAAGTTGTGCTTCTTCTGCGAGTTGGAGGGCGTAAATGGAACGTTGTACGGCTTGCTCTAAAAGGTTGAATTGCCAATAGATCTGGGCCTGCTGTTGCATGGCGTTGATCAGCACCGATTTTTTATCAGCTCTTTTGGCTAGCTGTAAAGCCATGTTACTTGCCCAGATTGCGGAATCTTTTTGAAATGTAGCGCTAAAATTTTGAGCAATTTGAAGATAAAGGGCTGTTTGTTCTCTATTTTTTAAGCGCCGATCCATTTGCTGGACAAGCATTGTGTAGTGGTATTTTTTATTGGTGGCAATTGCACAACCCACTATTTTTTTACGCCAATTTGCCTTGTGATTAGAAAAAGTAAATGGCTCAACACTTTGATTAAATATTTGAATCATGGACTTGGTGTCGCCAAGATATTGAGCGCGTTCTGCTTCCAACAGTGAAATGAGCGCTTGATTTTCTACGCCTATATAAGCCTTTCTTTGTGCTACTAATAATTTAATTTCCTTTTGCCACTCGTTGCGGTTTCGCTCGTAGATAGCATCGAGCAGACGCAACCTTACTTGTAATTGCGACGTCTTATCTTTTGTGGCTTGAAGTTCTTGGCGTAATTTATTTTCAGATTGCGCAGTGAGTTGCCAACACCAGATGAATTGAACCAATAAAAGCAACAAACTTACCTTTGACATCAACAACGAATATACAAATTTCATACGCATGCGTCTCACTACTCCTTTATTTGCCTTTTTAATCGCATTATTCTTCAGCTTTAATAGCTGGGCAAGCCACATTATCGGGGGTGAAATATACTACGATTCATTGGGCAATAATCAATACAAAATCACGATCGAAATCTACCGAGACTGCAACTCTGCTACGAACTTCGATAACCCTTTGAATTATACCATTTTCGCGGCAAACGGCAGTATTTATTCAGTTAGATATATTACACCTTTCTCACAAAACATACTGCCAATTGTCTATGATGACCCTTGTGTAACGGTTCCCAACGACATCTGCGTAGAGCGCGCAATTTATATCGATACAGTTACATTGCCATTTAGTTTCGAAGGTTACTACGTGTCTTACCAACGCTGTTGTTGGACTGGTGCCATAGACAACATATTAGACCCAGCAAGCAATGGCATCACGCTCACCACTTTCATCCCGGGCTCTACCCTAGTGAGCGTTCACAACCAAGGGGCGCGCTTTAACAATTATCCACCGCTCATTCTATGTTCGCAAAATACATTGAACTTTGATCATTCTGCCTTTGACCCAGATGGCGATTCTCTAAGTTATGAACTCCTAGCACCATTGCTTGGGGGTAGCATTACCAATGTTGTTCCTGACCCCGAAGACCCCGCACCCTACACGCCTGTAAGTTGGAATCCTACGTTTTCAGAAACCATTCCATTTGGCGCAGGATCAAATGTAACCATAGACCCGGTCACGGGCTTTATGACGTTTACACCAAACCTCATCGGTAGTTTTGTGGCTGGTGTTGCGGTAAAAGAATGGAGAAATGGCATTCTTATCAATACCAAAATTAGAACCTTCGGATACCGAGTAGTTACCTGCCAGATAGAGATCCCTATTGAAGTAGACGTAACGGGCCCTACCCAGCTCATAGAAGACTGTGGTTTTGCGGGCTTTATCGTCAAACGCACCGACCTCAGCGCCAATTTAGTAGTTCAAATTAGCCTTAGCGGTACAGCTACCAATGGCGAAGACTACCCATTTATCGATAGCGTGCTCGTTATTCCTGCAGGCGTAGCATCTGATACCATAGGCATTTCAGCTTTCTTAGACAGCATCCTAGAAGGTACCGAAACCGTTTTCTTCAACGTAATCTTGCCAAACCCTTGTGATGGCTCTTTTGACACCACTTCTATCTCCTTAAATATTATAGACTACACGCCCATGACAATTACCGCGGTAGACTCTCTTAATGTTTGTGCAGACTTTGGACAAGGAACAAATATATGGTGCAACGTTCAAAACGGAATAGCTCCTTACAATTATGTCTGGGGTCCTGGATTTTTTGCAAATAACGACACCGTTT
>JBILSN010000032.1:0-18360 GCA_044372045.1 Crocinitomicaceae bacterium | reverse complement strand
ACCCATTTTAGATCCGAACGATCCGACGCGTTACCAAGCTAATCTGATATCCAATGCCTCGGGTATTGTACAACCCACGCTTGGTATTATCATTGAGTTTATCACCAAAAAACCAACAAAATAAGTTTTTACGCGTTTTAAAAAAGTGGTATCTTTGCACCCAAATTTAACAAACATGGCAACCAACAGAACTTTTACAATGCTGAAGCCCGATGCGATCGAGAACGGGCACATGGGCAAAATTATCGACATGATTATCGGCGCTGGCTTCGAGATCAAAGCAATGAAATACACCGTACTTTCTGAGGCACAGGCAAAAGAATTTTATGCAGTTCACGCTGAGCGTCCTTTTTACGGAGAACTTGTTGAATACATGACGAGCGGTCCGATCGTTGCTGCCATCTTAGAAAAAGAAAACGCAGTTGCTGATTTTCGTGCTTTAATTGGGGCAACAGATCCAGCTGAGGCCGCTGATGGTACTATCCGTAAGGCTTATGCTGAAAGCAAAGGCCGCAATGCTGTCCATGGTTCAGATTCCGACGATAACGCCGAAATTGAAGGTAAATTCCATTTTGCTGCCAACGAAATTTTCTAATTTCGCCCAATAAATAGACTTTTAAAGACCGCTTTGCGGTCTTTTTTTATGTTAGCCCCATGAGATTCACAGAAGCCACCGAGAAACGCCGCACCTTTGGCATTATTTCCCACCCAGATGCTGGTAAAACCACCCTGACAGAAAAACTCTTGCTTTTTGGTGGGGCCATCCAAACAGCTGGGGCGGTCAAAAACAATAAAATCAAGAAGTCAGCAACCTCTGACTTCATGGAGATTGAAAAGCAACGGGGTATCTCTGTAGCCACATCCGTCATGGCTTTCGCCTATAACGGCAAACAAATCAATATCCTAGATACACCAGGGCACAAAGACTTTGCCGAGGACACCTTTCGAACACTCACTGCCGTGGATAGCGTCATACTTGTTATTGACTGCGCCAATGGGGTAGAGGCCCAAACAGAGCGCCTCATGGAGGTTTGTCGGATGCGTAAAACGCCAGTCATCATCTTCATCAATAAAATGGACCGAGATGGCAAGGAGGCGTTTGATTTATTAGACGAATTAGAATCCAAGTTATCCATCAAGGTGCGCCCCCTTACTTGGCCAATTGGCATGGGTGACCGCTTTCAAGGCGTGTACAACATTTACCAACAAAGCCTCAACCTATTCTCGGCCAACAAAACAAAAATTGCCGAAGATGTTGTTTCAATTGCCGACACCTCTGATCCTGCACTTGACCAAATCATTGGCGAAGCGCCTGCAGTAGAGCTCCGCGAAGAACTCGACATGATCGAAGGAGTCTACGATGCTTTTGACCGCGCTACTTATTTGGCAGGCGATGTGGCCCCTGTATTTTTTGGATCAGCAGTCAATAATTTTGGTGTGAAGGAGCTACTCGATACCTTTTGTGAAATTTCTCCTTCTCCGCAGGGGCGCGAGAGCGATACCCGCATGGTAGAACCATTAGACGAGCGCTTTTCGGGCTTTGTCTTTAAGATCCATGCCAACCTCGATCCCAAACACAGAGATCGAATTGCTTTTTTAAGGATTGTTTCGGGGCGTTTTGAGCGCAACAAATTTTACCATCATGTGCGCTTGAAGAAGGACATGAAATTCCCGAACCCTACTTCTTTTATGGCCCAAGATAAAAGCGTTATCGATGATGCTTATCCAGGCGATGTCATTGGTCTATACGACACAGGTTCATTTAAAATTGGCGACACCCTCACCACAGGAGAGAAAATGCTTTTCAAAGGAGTGCCGTCTTTCTCACCAGAAATCTTTCAGGAACTCGAAAACCTAGATCCGCTCAAATCCAAGCAACTAGAAAAAGGCATTCGCCAACTCATTGATGAAGGAGTAGCACAATTGTTTGTGCAGCAGCCCGGTAACCGTAAAATTGTCGGTACCGTGGGGCAGCTTCAATTTGAGGTCATCAATTACCGCCTCATTCACGAATACGGTGCCAATTGTCGTTTTGTACCGCGCAATTACTTCAAAGCCTGCTGGATTACCACTACCAACCCCGAGCAACTCGCCAACTTCAAGCGTGCCAAGAGTAATTATCTGGCTTTGGACAAAGACGAAAACCTTGTTTTCTTGGCAGAAACCCCATTTTTATTACAAATGGCTGAGCAAGACTACCCCGATCTCACTTTCCATCAGACATCAGCGTTTAAATTGGAAGCCTAGCCTCATTTCTTGATTTAAGTCTAGGGCGCGCATTCAAGAAAAGGTGTATTTTCGTAACAAATCAAATGCTATGTCAAATCCGTTAGAACGCCGATCTTTTCTCTCGCGCTTGAGTCTTGGTATAGGAGCACTCGTTGTGCAACCCTTTGCTGCATTTTCCAAATCAAATGTTTCCAATATGTCTGCAAACCTCATTAAGAAAATACGCCCATTAGGCTTCCAATGGGAAACACTAGATCCGTTTTTGTTTTGCGTCCACCACGAAGATTTTTTCCCAAAGGGAAACGCGCAGTTGGGGCCAGATGCCAAGCATTTTGAGGGCCGTCATATGGGCCAAGACTTCATCGTTAAGGACGGTTTTCGGATGTACCATGGCTCCACCGTCCCTGGTTTTCCCGGACATCCACACCGTGGTTTCGAAACCATTACGGTGGTCAGAAAAGGCCTTGTTGATCATGCCGATAGCCTCGGCGCTGCCGGCAGATACGGCAACGGAGATGTGCAATGGATGACCGCCGGCAAAGGCGTTCAACATGCCGAAATGTTTCCTTTGCTCAAGCAAGATGCTGAGAATCCGCTTGAATTATTTCAAATTTGGCTCAATTTACCAAAAAAGAGCAAAATGGTGGAGCCGCATTTCAAAATGCTATGGTCGGAGTCCGTTCCTAAATTTTCCGTGGCCGCTAATAGCGCAAATGCACATATTGAAGTATTGGTTGGTAGTTTAGGACAATATAAGTCAACTAATACTCCACCCAATTCTTGGGCAGCAGATGCCAACAACCACGTAGCCATCTATAATATCCAATTAGAACCAGGCGCTACTTTTGAACTGCCAGCACTTTCCGAGCACATCAATCGCAGTGTTTATTATTACGAAGGAAATGGCTTGCAAATTGGTAGTCAATCTGTTGCCCATTACCACGCAGTAGATATTGACGCAGCGCAGAGTTGCATACTGCGCAACGGTACAGAAACTTCAAAGGTTTTGGTATTACAAGGTCGCCCGATCGACGAGCCCGTTGTGCAGCACGGCCCTTTTGTCATGAATAGCAAAGAAGAAATCTACCAAGCGTTTCAAGATTATCAAACCACGCAATTTGGTGGCTGGCCTTGGCCGCGCTACGATCAAGTCCACGACCCTAAACTTGGGCGCTTTGCCAAGCATGCTGACGGCAGGGTAGAAGAGCCGAAGGGGTAGACTACTCGCTACTGATTTCTAAATCCCGACGGGGTCAACTGTTTTTTCTTCAGAAACACTCTATTGAAATAACTCAAGGATTCAAAGCCACAATCGTGTGCAATTTTGCTGACATTGTCTTCGGAAGAGAGTAAGAGGTGACAGGCTTGGTTGATGCGTAAATCGTTGAGATAATCCGAAAAGGTTGTATTCGTTGCCTTCTTGAAAAACTTGCAAAAATTACTTTCTGACATAAAGACTAGGTCGGACACTTGTTTGAGTGAAATGGACTCCGAATAATGGTTTTGGATATACGTGCAAACCTTGTTGATGCGCGTTTCGAACTTTTTCGAAATGACGTTGTGATAGGAATCCGGACACAAGACGCTTGCTTGTTTTACGGTCAGATCTTGAAGCAAGGATAAAAGCGCTAGGACGCTTTCTAGTTCTTGGGTTTGTCCAAGTGAGTGGAGTTTTTGCACGAAAATATAATCAGACTCAAAGCGCAGCCCTTTTGCAGCTTTCTCCAACAGATCTTTGATTGATTGACCTTCATTCAACTTTAAAAATGGTTCGATGAATGCGCTTGAAAATTGAATGACAATTGCTTGCGAAGGACTGCCATCCTTATTTTGTCCCCACCAAGTGTGCGGGAGCTTACTGCCCATCAGGACGAGGTCACCAGTAGTAAATTGTTCCTGCGAATTGCCAACTAACCGGTAGCCATTACCTTTGAGTATATATGTCAATTCATATTCTGGATGGTAGTGCCACTTGAATTCAAAGGCGGGAACACTAATTTTGGTTTGATAAAAACTAGCGCCGCCTTGTTTGGATGGGATGTCTTCTAATAGTGCTTTCATGAGCTCTTATCAACTAAATTTACTTTTATTTTTCAAATATAATTCAATATAGTATTATAATTGAATAAAATACGTCTATTTCTTTTTTGATTGAACTGCTAATTTTGAGTTGTAGAAAACTTTCAATTCGTATAACATGCCTCAACTACCTGAACAAATTCGTCATTTCCTTGAAACGCCGTATCCTTTGACGCAAGCACAAATTGCTTTTTATGAGCAACAGCGCTTCATCAAATTAAAGCAGGTATTAAATGCTGAAACAATCGCTTACTTTAATGAAGTTATTTCGGAGCAAGTTACCGTCATGAACCAAGAGCAAACCGCACTCGAAGAGCGCAGTACATACGGGAAAGCATTTTTGCAATTATTTAATTTGTGGTGTGAGAATGAGTTGATCAAAGAATTGGTTTTCAGTAAGCGCTTAGGGCAAATAGCCAGTGAGCTCATGCAGGTCAATGGCGTGCGTTTGTATCACGACCAAGCTTTGTTCAAGGAAGCGGGTGGAGGTATTACACCTTGGCATGCCGACCAATATTACTGGCCTTTGTCGAGTGACAAAACCGTCACAGCCTGGATTCCCTTGCAAGCGACACCTTTAGAAATGGGCCCATTAGAATTTAGTGCGGGAAGTCATGCCATCGTTGAAGGAAGAGAATTAGAAATTGGCGATGAAAGTGAAGAAATCATTCAGAAAACACTCCGCGTGACTGATTTTGAGCATGTTATCGAAGCTTTTGACATTGGTGAAATCAGTTTTCATTCTGGCTGGATCTTTCACCGAGCAGGAGCGAATGTCACCAATCAAATGCGTAAAGTCATGACGGTCATTTACATGGACAAAGACATGGTGCTGAAGGCGCCAGACAACGCCAACCAAGAAAACGACTGGAAAACCTGGTGTCCGGGTGCCCAAATTGGCGCCGTCATTCAAACGCCATTGAATGAACTCATTTATTCTAATTGAGCATGGAGATCAAATACCTTTGCACGTATTGGGGTTCCGAAGATCTTTCGGCTAAAGCTTTCCTAGACAAAGTTCTTTCCCACGGCTTCGATGGCGTTGAAATCAACTTACCAGATGACCAGCAATTTGTGGCTGAATTTATGTCCGAATTGGAACGCATCCGCCAGACGAGCCATCCAGATTTTATCTTCATTGCCCAACAAGTACTTTCAAACGAAAAGGAAACAGTTGAAGCATACGCCAAACGACTGACGAACCGACTGAATTTCTTGGTTGGATTAAAGCCAAATGTGATCAATTCACATACTGGTAAGGACTTTTTTGAATTTGAAGAGAATTGTACCATAATAGAAAAAGTGGAGGAGGTGGGCCGAGCCGCAGGCATACCCATTTGGCATGAAATCCACCGAGGGCGGTTTTCCTTTCACCTCCGAACGCTGCTCGACTATTTGAATATATTGCCGAATCTGAAGCTCATCGCAGATTTATCCCATTTTTGTGTTGTTTCTGAGAGCGATTTAAGTGATCAACAAGAACTCTTGACGCGCATCTATCCAAACATCCAACACATCCATGCCAGGGTAGGATTTGAGCAATGTCCGCAGGTGAATCATCCGTTTGCGCCTGAATGGAAAAAGCACTTGGATCGGTATACCACTTGGTGGAAAGAAATCATTGCGCTGCAGTCGCAGAACGGAGCTTCGCATTTCACCATCACAACGGAATTCGGCCCTTTCCCATATATGCCGCAAGCGCCTTTCACGCAACAACCGTTGTCTGACCAATGGGAAGTAAATAGCCTCATGAAAAAATACTTACAAGAAAAGCTATAAATGCTGAATTTTAAGATACTTGTATGTTTTTGTTTGAATTTTCTTGGAAGTGAAATTCATGCCCAGCACCTTCGTTTTGTCAATCCATTGATTGGCACCGACGGCACAGGACATACCTTTCCGGGGCCTTCTATGCCATTTGGCATGGTGCAACCTGGCCCAGATAATCAGGATTACGGCTGGAACCACACCAGTGGTTATCAATACAAAGACACCTTTTTATTGGGTTTTTCGCAAACGCACTTGAGCGGAACAGGCATCAACGAAATGGGCGATATTTTGCTGTTGCCGATCAATCCAAAACGCGTAAATGAAAAAAATGAATATGACAAAGCAACGGAGTCAGCAAATCTTGGCTATTACCGTGTGACCAAACAAGATGGCGTCAAGGTAGAACTCACGTGTTCAGAAAGAGTGGCCTTTCATCAATATACCTTTCCCGAAAAGCAAGCACAGGTACTTATAGATTTTCAACACGGCCTGCGCTTTGTCTTTGAACAAAACGACCCGAAAGGTTTGGTCCTTGACAGTGACATCAAGTTTGAAAACGACTCTACGATTTCAGGATATTGCTATACCGACAATTGGGTCAATAGGAAATACTTCTTTTCCCTGACCTTTGATCATCCGATTGCGCGAACTACTGAATTACCCCAAAAAGCAAGCGAAAAAGCGCCCAAATACCTCTTGGATTTCATATTGAACAAGAACCAGGTTCTTCAAGTGAAAATTGCCTTATCTACGGTGGATGTAGAAGGCGCCAAACGAAATATGGCAGCAGAAATCAGCCATTGGGATTTTCAAAAAGTACGCAACGAAAACCTAAAAAGTTGGGAAAACTATTTGTCGAGAATTGACATCAAAGCACCTCAAAAGCAGAAGGAAGTATTTTACACTTCTTTTTACCATTTGCTTTTGCAACCTTCGAATATTGCCGATGTCGATGGCCGCTACCGAGGAGTGGATGACGTCGTCAGAACAGCGGCAAACAAAGCCTATTATTCCACGCTTTCTATTTGGGATATTTATCGCGGGGCCTTTCCGCTGCTGCAAATTGTGGCGCCAGAAAAAATCGATGGCATTGTTCAGACCATGCTCTTGCACCACCAATCCAAAGGTTTTTTACCCATCTGGACAGCCTGGGGCCAAGACAACTATTGCATGATCGGCAACCACGCCATTCCTATGATTTTATCGGCGTATCAGAACGGCTTCAAGGGTTTTAACGCAGAGGAGGCACTCAAGGCCATGGTTGAAACCAGTACAAGAAGTCATATCAATTCAGACTGGGAAATGTACACGAAGTTTGGATATTACCCCTTTGATCTTTTGGACAACGAATCAGTTTCTAGAACCCTCGAAAGTGGCTATGATGACTGGTGTGTGTCCGAAATGGCACGTAAATTAGGAAAGGAAGAAGTTGAAAAAGAATTTCAAAAGCGCGCTCTTTTTTATCAAAATATCTATGATTCCAGTACTACTTTTTTCAGAGGGAAGAATTCGACCGGGCAATGGCGCACACCGTTTGATCCTTTGATGGCTACCTCACCACTCAACAATCCTGGTGACTACACCGAAGCCAATGCATGGCAGTATTTTTGGACGCCCGCCCAACACGATGTGCAAGGCATGATCGAATTACTCGGCGGCAAAGAACAATTTACCCAAAAATTGAATGCATTTTTCACGACGCAAGCACCCAATCCGAACAAATTTTTGGGTCAGGAAGCCATGATTGGTCAGTATGCACATGGCAATGAGCCGAGTCATCACATCATTTACTTATATGCTTTTACCGATCAGTTCAAAATAGGCCAAAAGTATGTCCATCAGGTCATGACCGACTTCCATCAAAACACCCCAGATGGCATGATCGGCAATGACGACTGCGGACAAATGAGCGCCTGGTACATGCTATCGACTTTAGGTTTTTATCCGTTGAACCCTGCTAATGGAACTTTCGTATTTGGGAGTCCGCAGGTAAAGAAGGCAACACTGCACCTGCCTCAAAAAAAGCGTTTTGTGTTCAAAGCCCAAAAGATCTCTGAAGCCAATATCTATCAAGAAAACCCAAGCCTGAACAAAGTAAAACTAAATAGAAACTACATTGGCTACCCGGAAATCATGCAAGGCGGCGAATTGAGGTTTCAAATGATGAACCATTAAGCAAAAGCAAATGAGAAATGTAATTGATAAAGTGCTTTACCTCACTATTTTCTTGTCGTTAAATCAATTGGTATTGGCTCAAACACAACAGCGCAAAAACAAAAATGGAGAAATCGTATACCATGTCTGCCAACGTAGTTTCTACGATACCAATGGCGATTCCAACGGCGATTTGAACGGTTTGAGACAGCAGCTCCCGTATTTGCAAGAGCTGGGCGTGACCTCCATTTTGCTCTTTCCGCTTTACGAAGCCGATTGCTACCATAACTATTTTGCCAATGATTTTGAGAAAATCGATCCTGAATTCGGCACGATGGAAGATTATCTGGAACTCGTCAAAGAAGTTCACCGCCGCGGCATGAAAATCTACCTCGACATGGAAACCCAATACGTGACCTCCGAACACCTTTGGTGGAAAGACGCCGTGGGCAACCTAGATTCTAAATACAGTGATTATATCTTATTCGATGACGCCGCACATCAGGTTCCCGCCACTATGGTTTTTGATTTACGCATCTTGAACGGCTACGACGGCAAGGTCATTACCGCTACAACAGTCAATTTGAAAAGTAAAAAAGTACTCGCTTATAACATTGAGTTGTTTTCCTATTTCATGGACCCCAATAAAGATGGCATTTTTAACGACGGCGTCGACGGCTTTCGCTTGGATCATGCCATGGATCATTTAGATGGCAAACCAACACTCACCAATTTGTTCGAGGAGTTCTGGAAGCCGCTTATTTCGGCCTTAAAAGCCAAGAATCCGGCGCTGCAAATTGTAGCTGAACAAGCCAACTGGGCAGACTACGGCTTTGAATACTTCGAAAAAGCAACCGTGGACCGCATGTTTGGTTTTGGCCTCCAACAAGCCATTTTATCCTTTGACAAACAGCAAATCATCAACAATGCCGAAATTATTTTGAATCAAACTCCCGCAGGGAAAGCGCAAATCATTTTCATCGAAAACCACGACATCGACCGCTTTGCTTCGCTCGAAACCAATTTCCAAAGACAAAAATTAGCAGCAGCTCTCATGTTGCTCATCGGTGGCGTACCTTCGATCTATTACGGTCAAGAACTCGGAATGAAAGGTAAAGCCTATTCTTTTGGCAACACCGATGGCAACGATATTGGCCGCCGAGAAGCATTCGAGTGGTACCAAACAGGCCAGGGAGAAGGCATGTCGTATTGGTATAAAAACTCAGGCGCGTGGTGGACCAACGCCAACTCAAAGCCCAACGATGGCATTTCTTTGGAAGAGCAGCGCCTCGATTCAAATTCCTTGTTTAATTGGTATAAGGCCATGATTGCCCTCAAACAAAGCAACACCGCACTTGCAACGGGCTCTTACGAAAATGTACCCAATGAAAACCAAAATGTATTCAGTTTTTATCGCACGCAAGGCCGTAAAAAGGTGCTGGTGGTGGTGAATTTATCCGCAGACAACCAACAAGTGCTTTTTAATCAGGACCTCAAAAAGGCAAAGAATTTGCTTGACAAAAAGATTCCATTTCAAAACCAAATGAAACTGTTGCCTTATGAGGTGCGGGTGTGGCAGGTGAAGTAGTGGTTTTCTTTTAGAAGCTATGCTGGGATTAAAGATCCCCTTGAACCGACGTGCAGTGGATCAAAGCACATTCAATTTTTCAAATTGAATTACTTTTTTTGTTTCATGACTTTGAAAAATAAATTTTTCACGCCATTCAACAAAAAAAGCACCTACATGAGGTGCTTTTATCAGAGTGATCCCGCTGGGATTCGAACCCAGGGCCCATACATTAAAAGTGTATTGCTCTACCAGCTGAGCTACAGGATCTGCCTTTTTGAGGGTGCAAATATATGGATTTTCTTTGGATAACACAAAGAAATATATGGTAAATTCGTAATTATTTTGAGTGCTCAAATCAATGCACTGATAGCCAAGGTTCTAAAAATGGTCACGAAGCCAATATTTTTAATTGGAATGATGGGAAGCGGTAAGTCAGCAATCGGGAAGGCTTTGGCTTTGGCTTTAAACACTCCTTTTTACGACACAGACGAATTAATTGCACAGCAGGAGGGCAGAAACATTTACCAAATTTTTGAACAACAGGGTGAGCGTTATTTTAGAGCATTAGAACAGGATTTTTTAGCGAAACTTCCCAATACACCCTGTGTAGTGGCTTGTGGCGGTGGTTTGCCTTGTTTTGAAGGCAATATGCGTCTTCTGAAGCAGAAGGGATGGGTTGTGTATTTAGAAGTTGCAGCCACTCAATTATATGATCGCATCAAAGAGGATACCAATAGACCCCTACTCAAAGATTGGGCATCGTTTGAATCATTACTCGAACAGCGAGTGGAGTTCTATACATTAGCAGATCTAAGGATCGATGCGCATTCGGAGGTTTGGGAAGTAGTGCAAACGCTGCAGCAGACTCTAAACAATCAATAAATATCTTTCTTGAAACCTACGGTGAAATTAAAAAATAGGGGTGACAGATATTCTGTTGAGGCCGCCGTGTTGTTATTTGCATTGGCAAGCAATAGGTAATTAAGGGTAAGATCGGAATAAATTGTGCCAATTGCAGGAATGGTATATTTAAGGCCGCCTTGCAGGTAGCCACCAAGGGTAAATAAGCGACCCTCGCTGATTTCGGTGTTGTCTACCTGATGGGTTTGTTCCCAAAAGTACTGCCCTGATATATCCGTAGACTCATAAGCTTTGCTTACTTGTCCGATTCCTAAACTGATGCCCGATCCTCCGTAGCCAGCAAAGCCGTTGTCGTAATCGTTGCCAATATAATAGCGGTTCCCTCCTTCGATCATGAAATAACTGGTTTTGAAGCGGCTGTTCACAGCTAAAATATAAGGGTTGGTATTGTTGTCGAGTGCGGTGACATAGCTCGTTAGGGTATCGTAATTTGCCTTCGGAAATAAATAACTTACTCTGCCGTAAAGGGTGACATCTCCGCTTCTCGGAATTTCCAAATGACCATGAATACCGGGCATTGAAAGACTTTGATTTTGAATGGTTTGGGTATTGAAAAAGCGCGTCAAATTGAGCCCGCCACCATAGCTAAACTGTGCAGTTAATTCTAACACAAGCATGAATTGAAGAAGGATGATGATGATATATTTCATGTTCAATAACTTACAGTAATATTTTAAACAAAAATAAGGCCTTTTATCGTGCTTTTTTTGTAGTTATGTTTGTTTTTCATTTAAATTTGTTGTTCAATGACTAGAACGCAATATTTTTTCTCGTTTGTGCTCGCAACGATTTCATTTATTGCGGCTCGTTCTATCCAGCAAGAAGGAATAGAAAACTACTATGCGCAAATTGCAAATAGCGTACCAAAAGAGCAAGGGTTTATAGATTTTGAAAACCCGCTACCCGCTCAGTATTTACCAATAGGTGTTCAGCCTTTTACTGCGCTTACTGCGCTTGATTCATTGCAATCATTTGCCATTAGCCAAGATTCCTTGCATTTGGTGCGTTACGATAACATGTACAATACATTTGTGCCCTTAACGGCAACATTTGAAGACGTCAAAATGACGCAAATAACGGGTTTTGATTCCACGTTGGTTTACTTAGATGAAGCGCAAGAATTACATTTTTTAAATGCGCCTTTTTCTAATCCCAATGCACAAACATACCCACTGAAAAATGAGGCCGGCAGTCATCAATTGCTGTGTTACCACCCTTCTTTAAAGCGCTTGTTACTTTTGCAAACTAATTTGTCAGCAAACGGCGAACGTCACTTTACTTGTAGAACTTTTCATGTTTCTAAAAGACAATTGAGTCAAGTTCCGCTCTTTTCTTTTGACAGCAAAGATTTGTTATTCGTCCCTATTTCTATGGCTATACATCCTCAGTCCAATGAGATTTATCTTTTGGCAGCGAGCGGAGAAGTCGTCATTTTGGATCAAAACGGGCAGCTCGTTTCCCGTCATTTTCTGCCAAATAGTATCTCAGAGCCTAAACTGATTAGTTTCTCCTCGAACGGAGACCTCTTAGCCACTGATGCCAGTGCGTTGCATCCAATTGTATTGCGCTTACCTTGGCAAAAAATGAGCCCTGAGCATGGGGCCCTCGTTCATTAGACCGTCAAGAATAGATAGGTTCTGAATAAATTCTTGTTGCTCACTAAAAACTTGTCTGTATACATGGGTTATCTTGGGTGCTCTTCCAAGCCATGCTTTTTTGTCAGTAGGTGTTTTCCCAGTAAATTCAGTACTCCATGAAATGTTTAATTGCAAATCGAGTGCTGAATTGACCCACTCGAGTATTGCTTTATTGAGCTCGAAAACATACACATAACGATGTTTGAAAATAAGCTGGATGTCATAGCTATAATGTTCAAAATAAGGCGCATTGGCATAAGCGCTTGTGATCGTTCGCAAGTGCTCCGCTTGCCAATTCTTACTATTGTCTATCTGAAGTGTAGCAACCGTTTGTTTGGCGTGCGCAACGTGAATAATGGGTATGTTGAGTTGTAGAATACCGTTGGCACCGAGTATTTCTGCTCGCGTACGGATACTTTGTTTGACAAAGTGCTCCTGTAAATCAATGCAAATATCTGATTGTTTAAGAAGGGTATGGATATAAGCAAGAGATGGAAAGTAGGCGCTCGGTAGGACCAGCATTTTTAAACAACGAAGTGAAAAATTCGGTCGAAGCGGATGCCTAAAAATGAATCTACAAATGGAGATTTAGAGAACCAGATAAAAGATGCCCTGCCCACAACATGATCTTCAGGAACAAAGCCCCAAACACGGGAGTCAGCAGAGTGGAAGCGGTTGTCTCCCATCATCCAGTAGTAGTTCATGGCAAAACGGTAACTGGTGGCGCGCTTGCCATCAATGTAAATTTGATCGCCTTTAATTGTGAGCTCATGCCCTTCATAGGCGCTAATGATGCGTTTGTACCATGCAATATTCTGGCTGTTGATGGCAATGCGCTGTCCTTTTTTGGGGATTTGGAAACGCTGAAAATCAGTCATGGTATTATTGACATTCAAATCTTTTGGGAATTGATCCAGATTGGAAATACGCTGCATTGGGCTTATTTGGTTGGCCGAATTATCGCTGTATTGGGGATAGCGAATTTTGGCCAATTTAATTTTGAAGTCAGCTTCTATTTTTTGTTTCTCAAGACGCGTAAGGTTTAGAATGTAGTATTGGGCATCTGTATTTGGATCGAAGTCTGTTCTCGCAGCATCGGAAGAATTTTCTAGGCCATAACGACTCAGCATTTCTTCAGTAGATGGGAAGGAAACTTTTGTTTTTTCGATGCGATACAGTAGTGCTTGACCAGGTGCGACAAAAGCTGGCTTTCCATTGACATAAAGAACCGAATTCTGGATTTCGAGTATATCTCCAGGAAGACCCACGCAGCGCTTGATGTAGTTTTCTCGTTTGTCAACGGGTCTGTAAATGAGACCCCCGTGGGTAATTCCATTGGCGTATTCGGGAGAATTAAGCGGAAAGTACCCCTGCGAAAAATGAGCCCGAGCTTGCACTTTCCAGTTTTCAAAACCAACAATATATTCGTTGTATAAATTTTGTTGCCCTAGTGAATCGAGCTGGTTGAGGTTTTGATTGCGTTTCGAATTGATAAATTGACTAAACGCCTCTTGGTTGATTAAGCCATGAAAGTCATGTCCCATGAGGCCGCTTGGTGTTCTGGGGTCTAGAATTGCGGTGTCTCCAGATGGAAAGTTAAAGACAACGACATCGTTACGCTCAATTTTACTCCAGCCCGGAAGCCGGGTATAGGTACCCTTTTCCCAGGTAAGGTAAGACTTGATATTGACTAACGGCACAATATTATGAACCAATGGGTAGGAGAGTGGGGTAATCGGTACTTTTGAGCCGTAGGCTAATTTATTGACAAAAAGGAAGTCGCCAACCACCATGGTTTTTTCCATGGAACCTGTTGGGATTTGAAATGGTTCAAATGTGTAGGTGCGAATCACTGCTGCTGCAACCAAAGCCCAAACAAAAGAATCTCCGTATTCTTTGACGCGCGGCTTGGCCCCTGGTTTGTCTCTGGATACTTTGTCTAGCACAAAAGCCAGTGCATGACCGACAATAGGTAGCGCCATGAAAAGCACGATGTGATCTCCCCATTTGCGCTGTTCTAGTTCCTTGGAGTTGGCCCAATTGGTAGCTGGCCCGAAACTTATATTTTGGTTTTTAGCAATGTTGGCAAACAGCAAATAGGGAAAGAAAAGGCCTTGTAGGGTCTCTTTAAAGCTATAGAAACCAAAACGACGCAGCACACTCACATTGATAGTCATCCACATGACAAGATGTACACCTGGAAAAATTAAAAGTAAAGACCACCATGGTTTGTTGAGGACCTCCTTGTAGAGGATAAAATAATTGTAGCCCGGAACCATTGCCTCCCATGATTTACGTCCAAGTTTGGGGAACATACGGTTCCATTGCGCTAAATAGGGATGAACCAAAAGAAATAAATAATAATATAAAAAACTCATAGGGTATTTTTTAGGACATCGGCCATGGTGTAAATGCCTTTGCGTTGATAAATGAATTCTGCTGCAAGAACAGCCCCGATTGCAAATCCTTTGCGCGAATGGGCAATATGTTCGATGCGAATGGTGTCTATATCGCTTTCGTAGCGGATTTCGTGTGTGCCGGGTACGTCTGGAATGCGTTTGGCTTGGATAGGTATTTGCTGGGCTTGCGTGACGTGTTCTAGCGACCAGCTATTGTAATTGGGATTGATTTGTAAGATGTCTTCTAATAAACTCACGGCTGTTCCGCTCGGGGCATCTAGTTTTTGAACATGATGCGTTTCTGAAGCCTTAATTTGATAATCGCTATGATTTTTCATGAGCTGAGCGAATTGTCTGTTCAATTCAAAAAATAAATTTACACCAACACTAAAATTACTGGCATAGAGCAAAGCACTATCCGCTTTAAGAACCTCATTTGTGACTTGCTCAAGCTTTTCTTGCCATGCAGTGGTGCCCACTACTATTGGAATTTGTTTATTGGCACAATAGGTGATATGACCAGGTGCTAGAGCTGGCTGGGTAAATTCAATACAGACATCTACAGTGGTCCAATTGATTTGGTCTAGTGGTAGTTGAGAATTGATTTTTGCTACAATCTCGTGGCCTCTTTCGAGGGCAATAGTTTCAATGGCTTTACCCATCTTGCCGTAACCAAGCAGTGCAATTCTCATGGTTTAAAGATACGATTTATCAACGAAATGTCAGTTGAATTTTGGCACCGAGATACTGATATGGCGCAAAACTGGGTTCAATAGAGATGCTCAGGTCAGGGTTGGTATCAAAATGTACAAAATGTGCTTCTGCACCCGCATCGGCAATCTGAAAGAGGTACATTGCTGCAAAACCAAGGATGGAGAGGTCTCGCCAGTCAAGGTATTGTCGGTAAAGCTGTAAAATAGCAGGGTCGTCGTAGGCTGCCCATGTGGGGTCTAAATTACCGCCGTTGATTCTGTTGGTGTATTCTTGCTTGAGATCGAGTTGGGTTTGCTGGTTATTCACTAAAAAATACCCAGCAATACCAAGGCCTCCATAGATCAGAGGAATTTTCCAAATGGCATTGTTATGTTGCGGCGCATCTATGGTGTTTCTAATTTGCCCCCAGCCCGGAATGAGTGCTGAATAGAGCATGCTTTTTTGGTGGTATTGCAGTTTGAGGCTGTCTTTTTGCTGTATGGTGTCCTGCCCAAAAGCAGTTGATACGAGTAGTACGAAATAAAGCGCAAACTTCATTCTGATTGCTTAAGCATTTCTATGATGCGCTGTAATTCGGACTCCTGATTAAAATAGACGATAAGCTTTCCTTTGCCATCAGGAGATTTATCGATGCTTACTTTTGTTTCGAGTTGAGCGGTAAGGTAAGCTAAATAGAGCTTTTCAGTGGTACTTAAACTTATTTTTGCTTTCGGAACAACAGAGTTACTTGTTGTGCTTTTGTGTTGCTCGGGTTTTGTAAGTGCTTCTACATCTCGAACAGAAAGTTGTTCATCCAGGATGCGCGTTAACGCAAGTAGTTGTTCTTTTTCAGAGGGTAACGCAAGTAAGGCACGTGCATGCCCCATAGAGACTTGTTTGTCGCGTACAGCAGCTTGAATAGCGACAGGTAGTTTGAGTAAGCGCAAATGGTTGGCAATGTGCGAACGTGATTTGGCCACTTTTTCAGAAAGTTGCTCTTGGGTGAGTTTACACTCTTCCAAGAGCCGCTCATAAGAAAGCGCTACTTCAATTGCATTGAGATCTTCTCTTTGAATGTTCTCAACAAGTGCCATCTCGAGCATGGTTTGATCATTGGCTATACGTACGTAGGCTGGAACTTCAGTAAGGCCCGCAAGCTGAGCAGCTCTATAACGGCGTTCTCCTGAGATGAGTTGGTAGCGGTCACGGCCCATTTTTCTGACGGTGAGCGGCTGAATAATGCCGTGCGTTTGAATGGATGTTTTGAGTTCTTCTAGTGCAGTGCGTTCAAAATGGGTGCGCGGATTGAATGGATTGGCTTCGATTAGATTGATAGCGAGAAGCGCCACAGCACCTGCAGGTACAGCACTGGCGCTGGTGATGTCTGTGTCGGCATTCTGAAGAAGTGCGCTGAGGCCGCGGCCCAAAGCCGGTTGTTTTTTTGCATTAGAGCTCATGGTCTATCTCGATAATTTTGTCGTCGTTTCCGATTTTGGTACGGTTGTTTTTTTGCAGTAGTTCTCGTGCAAAATTGAGGTAGTTTACAGCGCCTTTGGATGAAGCATCGTGCATAACGACTGTGTTGCCATGACTAGACGCTTCGCTTAAGGTGGTATTTCGGTGAATAACGGTGTCAAAAACCAATTCTTGAAAATGTGTTTTAACTTCGTCAACTACCTGATTGGCCAAACGCAAGCGAGTGTCATACATAGTGAGGATCATTCCTTCGATTTCAAGTTCTGGATTGAGTCTACCTTGTACAATTTTGATTGTGTTGAGCAGTTTGCTGAGCCCTTCTAGTGCAAAATATTCACATTGAACGGGAATCATTACGGAGTCGGCAGCTACAAGCGCATTCACGGTGATCAGACCCAAGGAAGGAGAGCAGTCGATGAGGATAAAATCGTAGTCGTCTTTGATTTGATCAAGGGCAGCTCTCAGCAGGTATTCTCTGTTGGGCATGTTGATCATTTCTAATTCAGCTCCAACGAGATCAACATGGGAGGGAAGAATAAAAAGATTTGGGTTATTGGTTTCTAATATGGATTCTTGCGCAGGGCGGTTGTTGACCAAGCAATCGTAAATATTTTTAACAGATTTAGGGTCAAAACCAGTGCCTGAAGTTGCATTTGCTTGTGGGTCGGCATCGACGATGAGTGTCTTGTATTCAAGCACACCCAAACACCCACCTAAATTGATTGCAGTGGTTGTTTTTCCGACACCTCCTTTTTGATTGGCAATGGCAATAATTTTACCCATAATTCATTTATTGAACTATAAAATTACAAGTTGTTCTGCATACTTTTCTTGCCAGTAAAAGGAACTTATTAACCATTTACCAGCTATTTCTGTCAATATCATTCAAAACCAGTTTGTTAACCCAAATAATTTACAGTACTTTTTTCACTAATTTTACCATCATGGAGATGTTGAGGTATTACAGTATAGGTAGCCATCCGAGCAATGTTTTACAACTTACAAGCGACCAGAGCGCTCCTTTTCATGCCTTACTATACAACGACGGGAGAGGTCATATTTTGGTCGCAAACAGGGCTAGCCAACACCCACTTTTCGTTAATGGTGCACCGCATACGGGTCTAGTCGAATTAAACGCTGGAGACCAGCTCTCTATCGCTGCCCAACCAATAGATTGGATGCAAATATTTGGGGTCAAACCGGAAGAACGCATGGCGCAAGAAGAAAAAGAGCAAAACAATATTTCGGTTCAGCGTGGCATGCGCGTTCAATTGTTTTTGATTTATCTTGCAGTCGCGATCATGCTATTTTTGCTTGCTGTTTACATTTAAAGGCTAAAAAAAACAGCATTACTGTATTTGGAATCAGAAAAAATTTGTAATATTGCACCCCCGTTCAGTTGAATCGGGCTAAAATTTCAGAGATGAACGTC
>JBILSN010000013.1:0-60799 GCA_044372045.1 Crocinitomicaceae bacterium | reverse complement strand
AGCGGATAAGCCTCCAGACCAATATAATCAGTATTTATTTGATTTTCAAATGAAAACTGAGCGCTGAGCAAGGCATTCAGGCCAGTACCAAAACCAACATCAAGAATTCTTATTTTCTTTGAAACTGCACTCATGTAAGCCAAACCATTTTGAATAAACACATGATTTGCTTCTTGCACGCTGCCGTGCATGGAATGATACGTTTCGTCTAAATCTGGCACATACAAGGTCGGCGAGCCATCGGCGGTAATGCGCAGTTCGCGTTTCATTTTTTGCGAATCAAATACAAGCCGTCTCTAATGGGCAACAACACCTTTTCTACCCTTGTGTCTTGGCTTATTTTCTCATTGAGCGCGCGAAGCAAAACAGTGTCTTTATCTTGATGGGTAGCGTCGAGCACCTTCCCCGACCACAATACATTGTCGATCAAAATAAAACCACCCGGATTCAGTTTTTCTAGCGCTTGTTCGTAATAGAGCGGATACTGTTGCTTGTCGGCATCGATGAAAATGAGGTCGAAGGTTTTGGAAAGTGTTGGAATAATTTGGGCAGCATTTCCAATGATATATTCAATTTGATTGGCGAATTCGGAAGCCTCCAAATAGCCTCGCACCCGTGGTTCAAGTTCTTCATTGACATCAATGGTGAGCAGTTTACCCGAAGGCTGAAGCCCTTCTGCCAAACAAAGCGCAGAATAGCCCGTGTAAGTGCCAATTTCTAGAATGGTTTGAGGGCGTAGCAACTTGGCAATCATGCTCAAAACACGGCCTTGAAAATGACCACTGAGCATACGGGGCTGCAGTACTTCTAGGTGTGTTGCACGGTCTATTATTGTGAGCAATGCCGAAGCCTCAGAACTGTGTGCGCTCACATAAGCTTGTAATTCAGAAGAAATGAAATCCATTTGTGTTTGTATTTACACAAAGATACACGAAGCTCGGCGCATTTTCCTAAATTTGTAAATTCAGCATTTACACATGACCGTTTCCGCAATTCGCCAACAATTTTTCGACTTTTTTGAAAGTAAAGGACACCAAATAGTTTCTTCCGCCCCAATGGTGGTCAAGAATGACCCTACCCTGATGTTCACCAACGCCGGCATGAATCAATTCAAGGATTTTTTCTTGGGTTACCAAGTTCCTGTCAACCGACGTGTCGCCAACTCCCAAAAATGCTTGCGCGTTTCGGGCAAACACAACGATCTCGAAGAGGTGGGTGTAGACACCTACCACCACACCATGTTCGAAATGTTGGGCAATTGGTCTTTTGGCGATTACTTCAAAGAAGAAGCCATTGGCTGGGCTTGGGAGTTGCTCACCACCGTCTATAAAATTCCCGTTGATCAACTCTACATTACTGTTTTTGAGGGCGATGCCAAAGACGGCGTGCCACAGGACAGTGAAAGCATCCAAATATGGAAAAAATACATCGCTGAAGAACGCATTATTTTAGCTTCCAAAAAAGACAACTTTTGGGAGATGGGAGACACCGGCCCTTGCGGCCCTTGTACTGAAATTCACGTCGATCTCCGCAGCCAAGATGAACGCGCCAAAGGCGATGGTAAATCGTTGGTCAATGCAGACCACCCCCAAGTGATCGAAATTTGGAATAACGTATTCATGGAGTTCAACCGCAAAGCCGATGGCAGCCTTGAACCACTCCCTTCCAAGCATGTAGATACCGGCATGGGGCTCGAGCGCTTGGCTATGGCCTTGCAAGGCAAGCAATCCAACTACGACACCGACCTCTTTCAAACCCTTATTCAGTTTATCTCTAAGCAAGCCAATATTCCTTACGGAAAAGCTGAAGAAACAGATATCGCGCTGCGCGTCATTGCCGATCACATCCGTGCCATTGCCTTCTCAATAGCCGACGGCCAACTTCCTGCCAATAACGGTGCAGGTTATGTCATCCGTCGGATCTTGCGCCGAGCTGTACGCTATGGCTACCAAACACTGGGCCTCAAAGAACCCTTTCTCTGCGACCTTGCCGTAGTCCTCACCGACCTCATGGGCCATCCATACGAAGAACTCATTAACCAAAAAGAGCTGATTTACAAAGTTATCAAAGAAGAAGAATTGAGTTTCTTTCGAACACTCGAACTCGGCATCAAGCGCATAGACGATCTCATCGTAAGCGTCAAGGCACAAGGCGCTAAACAACTCGATGGCAAAGCTGTTTTTGAACTCTACGACACCTACGGCTTTCCGCTAGACCTCACCTCTTTGATTGCCCGAGAAAACGAACTCGAGGTAGATGAAGTGGGTTTTCAACAAGAACTTCAAATTCAAAAAGACCGTTCGCGCGCAGCCACCAGCATCGAAACCGATGACTGGCAACAAGTACAGCCAGATACCACCACCCAATTTATTGGTTACGACGATAAAACGGCTAGCGTCCAACTCGTCAAATACAGAAAAGTGAGTCAAAAAGGCAAGACGTTTTATCAACTCGTTTTGGATCAAACGCCTTTCTACCCAGAAGGTGGTGGTCAAATTGGCGACAGCGGTGTATTGCTAAACGGTACAGAAAGCATCAAAATTTTTGATACCAAAAAAGAGAACAACCTCATTGTGCACCTTAGTACCGAATTGCCCAGTCAACTCAACGCTACTTTTGAGGCCCGCATCGATTTAGCCAAACAACAACAAACGGCCAAAAACCACAGCGCCACTCACCTACTCCATCACGCCTTGCGTAGCATTTTGGGAACCCACGTAGAGCAGAAGGGCTCATTGGTTTCAGACAAAGGCTTGCGCTTTGACTTCTCGCATTTTTCAAAAGTAACAGACGAACAGCTGCTTGCCATTGAAAATATGGTCAACAACGCCATTCAAGCAGCACAAACACTCATCGAAAACCGAGCCCTAAACATTGAAAGTGCCAAGCAAAAAGGAGCCATGGCCCTCTTCGGCGAAAAATATGGCGACACCGTTCGCGTCATTGAATTTGGTGCTTCCGTTGAATTATGTGGTGGCATCCACGTTCCGAACACCAACCAAATTGGTGTCTTCAAACTCGTGGCAGAAAGTGCAGTTGCTGCAGGCATTCGCCGCATAGAAGCCATCACTGGCGACGCCGCCATGCACTACTACAAAGACAAAGCTGCCCAGCTAGAGCAAATAGAAGCCTTACTAAAAAAACCTGCAGATATCGTCAAAGCCATTGAAGAGCTGCAACAAAAAAATACGGCGCTTGGCAAAGAAATCGAGCGTTTGGCAAAGGTTCAGGCCTTACAACTCAAAAACGAACTCAAAAACGACGTCCAACACATAGACGGCATGCACCTGCTGCTCAAAGAAGTACATACCGATGCTGCGAGCGCCAAAGACATCCTCTTTGCACTTCGCCAAGACTTCAGCCCTTTTGTTGGCGTACTAGCTCACCGCGAAGCCGACAAATGCGGTTTAACTATCTTATTAGACGACGCACTTGCTGCAGAAAAACAATGGAACGCCGCGCAATGGATCCGAGATGTTGCTGCACTGATTCAGGGCGGTGGCGGCGGGCAGGCGGCCTTTGCAACGGCTGGTGGCAAAAATCCAGCGGGCCTCGCAGCAGCGCTCCAAGCACTACAAAATAAACTGAGTGGCCAATAAAAAAATACTGATCCTGACCTACTACTGGCCACCTAGCGGCGGCACTGGCGTTCAACGCTGGCTGCATTTTACCCGTTATCTCAAAGAATTAGGCTGGGACCCCATTATTTTTACTCCAAGCAACCCAGAGGCGCCTGTACAAGACTCCAAACTACTCGCTCAAATCCCGGAAGGTATAGAGGTACTCAAACTTCCGATCTGGGAGCCCACACAACTTTATATGCGGCTAAATGGTAATAAAGGGAAGCAGCTGCAAACTGGTTTTATGCAAGAAAGCAAAAAGAAACCAGGTCTTTTACAGCGCTTTGCACTATACGTCCGGGCAAATATTTTTATTCCAGATGCCAAAATGACTTGGGTCAAGCCTGCAAGCCGTTACCTTATCGACTACCTTAAAACCAATGAAGTAGCAGCTCTTATCTCAACCGGTCCGCCGCACACCATGCATCTTATTGCACGCAATGTCAAGCGCGCTACCAAACTACCTTGGCTAGCAGATTTCCGCGACCCCTGGACTCAAATCGATTGGTTTGAACAGCTTCCGCTCAATCGCTTTGGCCTAGCCAAGCACCAAGCCCTAGAAAAAAGCGTGCTCTTAGAAGCTGACCAACTTACTATTGTCAGTAGCAACTGGCAACAACAAACGCAAGCCCTTTGCGGGCGAGATGTAGCGCTAGTTACAAACGGTTATGCCCCCGAAGATTTTGCAGCTTTTCAGCAGCAACCAGACCCCTACTTCACCATTTTGCACACAGGTTCTATCAACAAAGACCGCAACCCAAGCGCCCTTTGGAAAAGTTTGGGTCGTTTTACCCAAAACAACCCTGAATTTGCAACCAAACTTCGAATCCGACTCATTGGCGCGCTCGACGCTAGTGTCCGCACTGACATAGAAGAAGCTGGCCTCATGCCTTATACCTACTTAGAAAACTTTGTACCGCATGCGCGCGTTATTGAAGAACTTTCTGCTTGCAGCCTACTTTTATTGCCCATCAATAATGTCAAAAACCAAATGGGCATTATCCCAGGCAAAGTTTTTGAATACCTCGCAAGCGAACAACCCATTTTAGCCATAGGCCCAATCGAAGGCGACTCTGCAACAATTTTGCGCAAGCAAGCAGGCACCCACATAGTTGGTTTCCAAGATTCAATAGATTGGACGACAATAATAGAAATGTGTGCGCACAAACCCAACAGAAAAGCTTCACTAACCCCTTATTCAAGAGAAGAATTGAGCAATAAAATACACGATTTATTGCTTGAATTGGTCAAAAAATAAAGCAAGATGTACAATTTTTTTGAAAACATCCTACTAAACCTTGGTTTTTCCTGGACCTTAGCTAAGTACATTCCTTTTTTGCTTGCCCTATTGATAGGATGGGTACTTTTTAGAACCGTAAAAAAGTTCCGGATGAATAAATGGATCTTGTTTCCTTTGTTAGCACTTGTTTTTTGCCTGCCCTTTGCAACTTACTTCTTCTTTTATCCTATTTACCAACCCGATCTTCAGAACCAAACCTACCTACCAAAGACCGTTATAAACCATCCGCCAAAAGGAACTACACTGACCGTTGTTGTTTTGCCAGGTTGCCCTTATTGTATGCAAACTACCGAGATCATGAATCGGTTGGCCAAACAAAATCAAAAGCTAAAGATTGTCTATTGCCTCGTATCAGAAGACCCCGACGCACTGCAAACCTTTCGAAAGAAATTAGACCGACGCATCGAAATTCGCTACACCAAAGATGCCGCACTTTGGATGCTAGCTGCAGAAGGTGTGTTTCCTAGTTATTTACTTTTTGACAATAAGCGTTTGAAACGCGCTTGGCACAACACTACTTTTGGGGTGCTTGCGCTAGACGAGTTGCGTGTTTATAAGTAAGCCACAGCGATAACAAGAAGCCCAAAAGCAATAAAACTGATCCGATACTTGCCAGTGTTGAACCTGTTTGCACAGTAAGCGGTTCGAATTTCCAAGTAATTTCATGCTTGCCGGCGGGTACCACAACACCTCTAAGCAAATAGTTGACACGAAGATTGGCAACTGCTTTGCCATCAATATAGCAATTCCAACCTGCAGGATAGTAGATCTCACTGAACACAGCCAATTGCTTTGCTTTCGCATTGGAACGGTAGCGCAATTCAGATGGGTCATAGTTCAAGAGCTGAATTTGCGAGGTAGAATCTTGACCGAGGCCTACCAACTGCGACTTGAATTCTCGATGAACTACGGCTTGTGTTTTGCTGTTGGTCAGTACTTTTGATCCGCTAGCCAACATTTCTTGATTGGCATTGGGTACCACTTTAACATCTGAAACAAACCAAGCAGGGCCATTGGCATTGGTGTTGCGAACGGCAGGCTGATTGGGCTTGAGGATGATGTATTTGGTATTGAGCATGTTCAAGTATTCTGCCTGGCCATTTAGAGCCAAACTTTCAATGCTGAGGGTATCGTAAATTTGCTGGAGTTGTTCCTGAGTAACGCCTACAGGAAGAGCAAGCGTACGCAATTTGTTGTTTTTGGCCTCATTCACTGCTGTGCTGAGCGCCTGAACTGCCGGCGAAAAATGAAAATCCACAAACTCCTGGTATCTCTTTAACTTGGCACCGTGATACCCACCTAAACTTTTATGAAAAAAACTAGTGTTTGTCTCGGCCATGGTGCCATTGAGATTTAGCACGCGGTAGTTGCTCGATAAATTCAAAGCACCAAAAGCGGCGTAGGTCCTGAGCACGCTTTGGTCAGAAAGATCTTTGTAATAAATAAAGTCGGCGTAAGCCGCCTCTAATTGCTGCGCGAGTGCTGGATTGGGTTTTTCTTGTTGTATAATACTGATATCGGCAGGCGATACCGGATATGGGATACTTGCTTCGTCTAAAGACTGGTAGGCTTCTAGTACACCAGTGCTGTCATCGTTATTGAGGTAACGCTTGGCCACGCTCATTTGATCGGCCAAGACCAGCACACCAGCAATGGCAATAAGCAACATCTTATTGAATTGCGTACGCAACAAAAGGACCACTACACCTAACGCTAAAATGACTAAAAACAAAGAGCGCTGCATGTCGGCTTTATAAATAGCGATTCGTGCATCGATTAAGGACTGACGCAAGCCCTGATAAAACGCGGTTTGGCTCGGATCTTTGGCTTGCTTGGTTGCTTCAGTGAATTGTTGCACTTCTTCTTTGGTCATAAAAGTCCCTGATAGACTCGGGCTCAGCACGAGTACAATGGCAAAGAGCAGCACAATGCCCATAGCGCCGTACCAATATTTCTTTTGCCCCCAGAGCCCTTCATTTTTTATAAGTTTATCCAAAAACATTAGGCCCATGGTTGGCACCATGATCTGTAATAACACCAAAAGCATTTTGGAGTCTCTGAACTTATTATACATCGGAAATTGATGGATAAAGAAATCATTGAAGAAGTTCATTTGATTAGAAGCCAAAAAGAGCACCAATACACTTAATAACAAGAATGGCCAGCGCAATGCGTCTTTGACAAACACAAGACCAAGCAAGAAAAACACGAGCATCACGACACCAAAATAGAAAGCACCACCGCTCATGCGCTGCCCGCCCCAATAATGGTTCATTTGGCCAATTTGCTCAGCGTAGGTTGGGTCGGTATCAGTAAGCGCATCGGGGTCATTGGCAATCAGGTCGCCTTTACCTCCTTTGGCATTAGGTGCATAAAGCGAGAGTAGTTCACGCGCACCATAGTTGTATTCGAGAATATAGTCTGTAGTTAAGCCTTCTTTGGCTTGCTGAGATCCGTTTTTGGACTTAATGGTTAATTCAGAGGTTCCTCTTGTGGTGTACTTGCTGTACTCAAGAGTTGTAAGGAGTAAGCTGGCATTGGAAAGCAGTGCCAAAATGCTCGCTAGCGCAAGACCACCCATTGCTAAACCTAGTGGTTTCCAGTTTTTAGCAAGCGCCAAACGGATCACCTCTGCAATAGCAACTGCTCCTAAAATAAAAGCCAAATAATAAGTCATTTGCAAGTGATTCGCTGTAATATTAAGCCCCATGAACAAAGCAAAAATGGCTGAACCCAGCAGCCAGCGGCCTCTAAATACCAATACAAGACCCCCGAGTGCGGGCGCCATGTAGGCAATGGCATTTACTTTAGACATATGGCCTGCTCCCAAATACAAGATATTGATAGTGGAGAAACCATAGCCAAGGGCGCCAATCATGGCAAGCCAAGGATTGAGGCGCAGGCAAAGCCCTAAAATATAAAATCCAAGCATGGACACAAATAAAATACCCACCGGACGCGGCAAGCCCAATTTGAGAATTTGATCGACATACGTAAGCCAATTGGAATGCTGATCGGCGGATATCTGATAGGTTGGCATACCAGAAAACATGGCGTTGGTCCAGTTGGGTTGCTGTTCGTTATGTGTCAGTTTATAGTCGAACATTTCTTTAGACATCCCTTGGAATTGGCGGATGTCATTTTGCTTAAGGGCATAACCGTCAAAAAGTGGAGCAAAATAAATGGAAGGCAAAGCCACAAAAAGCACCAATGCTACGAGGTGTGGTAGAAATGATTTAAAAGACAGTTTCATGCTGAAAATTTGGGTTGAATTTACAAATTAATGGTTTGGATTTGCATAGCGCTGCACGTCATTTGTAGTAATGCACTGATCAGACAAAATGACCAAGCGCTCGATGATATTGCGCAGTTCTCGGATATTACCAGTCCAATTGAGCGCTTGCAGGGCTTGAACCGCAGCAACATCTATGGTTTTTTGAGCAATGCCGTGGTCTTGGCAAACCAATTTCAAAAAGTGGTTCACGAGTAAAGGAATGTCAGAACGGCGCTCATTGAGCGCAGGTACATGGATAAGAATAACCGCCAAACGGTGAAATAAATCTTCTCTGAATCGACCCGCCTTGATTTCTTCGCGGAGGTCTTTGTTGGTGGCGGCCAACACCCTGCAATCTACTTTGAGGTCTTTCTCCCCTCCTACCCGCTGAATGACGTTTTCTTGCAACGCACGCAAAACTTTGGCCTGAGCAGAAAGAGACATATCGCCTATTTCATCTAAAAAAAGTGTTCCACCAGACGCCAACTCAAACTTTCCTTTGCGGTCCTTCACAGCGGAGGTAAAAGCACCTTTTTCATGTCCAAACAACTCGCTTTCGATGAGTTCAGCTGGAATAGCTGCGCAATTGACTTCTATAAATGGCATTTTAACACGCGATGAAAGCTCATGTAAGGAACGAGCTACCAGTTCTTTACCTGTCCCGTTGCCGCCTGTAATGAGCACACGCGCATCTGAGGGCGCTACTTTTTCAATCATGGTTTTAATGGCTTCAATTTCAGGACTTTCACCTATTATTGCTGAGCCTTTTATTTTCTTGACGACTTGCTTGAGTTGTTTGGTTTCTTGAACAAGTAGGTTACGGTCTTTTACCTGACGCAACAAAACTAAAATACGATTGAGGTCCAGCGGTTTTTCAATGAAGTCAAATGCACCCTTTTTAATGGCACCAACCGCTGTTTCTACAGTGCCATGACCAGATATCATGATGACGGGCGTTTCGATACCTAATGCCAGAATTTGATCGAGTAATTCCAAACCATCCATTTGCGGCATTTTGATATCGGAGAAAATGAGCTCATAGGTATGCACCTTAAGCATTTCTAAGGCCTGGGCACCATTCTCGGCCTCTTCAACAACACAGCCTTCAAATTCTAGTATTTCGCGCAGCGCCCGGCGTATCGCGCGCTCGTCGTCGATGAGGAGTACTTGCATCATTTTATTTTACGGTGCGTTCTAACATGGGTACAAACTTAAAAGTACCAAATTCTTCGGTATTGTAATCGGTATCTGAACTTTTGTGTATGCGTAGCATTTTTTGTTCCGCTCCTTCACCTACTGGGATCACCATAAGGCCACCGATCTTTAATTGCTCTATGAGTACCATAGGAATATCTGGAGCACCACAAGTAACTAAGATGCGGTCATAGGGTGCATAGACGCGGTTTCCTTTGTAGCCATCTCCAAAAAAAAGACTGGCATTGAAACCAAAAAACTCAATCATGCGCTTGGCCTTTGTATGCAAGGGCTGGTGCCGTTCAATGGAAAAAACTTTAGCGCCTAAGGCACAAAGAATACAGGTCTGAAAACCAGAACCTGTACCAATTTCTAAGATGCGTAAGCCCTTTTCGAGCTGCAAGAGCTCAGTCTGAAAAGCGACAGTGTAAGGGTGTGAAATGGTTTGCCCAGAACCAATTTGAAAAGCCATATTGGTATAGGCTTGTTCGTCAAAAGCGAGGTCCAGAAAATAATGGCGTGGAATGGCATCAAAGGCATTTAAAATGCGTTCATCTTGAATGCCCATTTCGGCTAATTCTTGGATGAGTTGACGCCGACGTCCTTTGTGCTTGAAAGTATCTTTGAGGTGCTCCATTGTCATTATATAGCCAATACAACGCCAACAGGGCAGTGATCAGATCCTAAAACTTCGTTCAAGATAAAAGCTTCTTTAAGCTTTGGGGTAAAGGCTTCACTCACTAAGAAGTAATCTATGCGCCAGCCCACATTCTTCTGACGAGCCCCAGCGCGGTAGCTCCACCAAGAATACTTCACGGTTTCTGGATGTATGGTTCTAAAGCTGTCCAATAAACCCGCACTCGTAAAGGCGTTCATGCCGTCGATTTCTTCTTGCATGTAGCCAGCCGCTTTGTTGTAATTCTCTTTAGGACGAGCCAGATCGATGGATTGATGCGCTACATTGAAGTCGCCACAAACAACTACCGGTTTGCTAGCTTCTAAATTCTTCAAGTAGGCTAAAAACGCAGCATCCCAAGTTTGGCGATAACCCAAGCGCAAAAGCTCACTACCAGAGTTGGGTACGTATACGGTTACCAGAAAAAAACTATCAAATTCTGCGCAAATCACGCGGCCTTCGGTGTCGTGGTCGGCCAGGCCAATACCATAAGAAACCGAAATTGGCGCAACTTTAGTTAAAATTGCGGTTCCAGAATACCCTTTCCTTTCAGCTGAATTGGCAAATACTTGGTAGCCAGACAACGGAGCCACTGCTACGTCAACTTGGTCTGGCGTGGCTTTGGTCTCTTGCAAACAAATGACATCTGGAGCTTGGGCTTGCATGTCTTCAATGAAGGTTTTGCCGACTACAGCCCTAATGCCATTTACATTAAATGAAAGGATTTTCATGACGCGAGTTTAGCTTCAAAAATACTAAAATTTAAGGCGCAAAAAGCTGTAATAGACCGGGATTTCTATCTGTCTTGATAAAAAGTAGCGGAATTCTTGACCAACTTGCAGCACAGGCCCTATCTGATACATGAAGCCTGAAGAAACCGAGGTAAATGGAGTGTTGGCGGTACTAAATACGACCATACCAGGGTCATAAAATATTTCAGATCTGGCATTCAAACTCAATTGATCATTAACGGTATAACTCGCTTGTAAATTTCCCTGTAACCAAAATTTCAATTGGGATGCTCCAGTTTGCTTTTGCATACCGCCGTATACACATGACTGGAGCGTCCAATTATTTTTAGCGTAGCCTATATTGAATTCCTGAAAAAAACGCCACCTATTTTGAACCAATAAAGGGTCAACTTCACCAACAGGCGCGAGGTCTCCATAAAAATGGCTCCAATTGTAGTTCCAGTTTTTCTTTTCATACTGAAATAATAGACCAAAACTCGGACGCACAGCGCTTAATAGCAAACGCTGCCAACCATTCGTTACAAATAACTGGGTCTTGAATTGCGAGGTCCAACTCCGCGTCCAACGCAAACCGGAAACATAATAAGGAACGTACTCTGCAGCCAAGCTGCGCGTCGCTGAGAGCTGATCTACGCCACGGGGCGTTTCTTGTGTATATGGTGAACTATACGTTCCAATGGCCCACTCGTTTTTTCCTTGAGCATATTGCAGGTAGCTTTCATAAAGATAGCGCCTATGCAAAGCCTCCAAGGCAAGGTTATTTTGCATATACGAGCCAAGTGCTGGTGAAAACTGCGCGGTCCAAGCCTCGTGCGTATAGCGCAGCTCGAGCTCTAGTAAATTAATATCATAAGCACCTATTTTGGTGTGTGACACCATGAAAGGCAAACTTGACAACCCTTTTTTTGAAACCGATACATATCCATCATAGGTTCCAGAAAGCGAGAACTGTGCACTCGTAGCAAAAACTTGAAAAAAAACGGGAACAAGGAAAAGTCTAAACATTGCGGGTAATATTCATTGTTGAGGTGTTTAGTGAGCTAGTACCCGACCAGTGCCGTACTCGGTTTTTAAAATTTGACTTGGCTGACCAACATAATATAAATTTCCGGCGCCATAAAGTTGAGCTTTCACTAACAATTGATCAGCCGCGATATAACATGCCTTTGGCGAAATACTTCTAAACGAAATGGAGTCCGTCACGAGTAAATTAGACGCTTGCAACGATGAAGAACCATCTAAGTCAACAAATAAGGAACCCACCGTACCCATAAGTTTAAGCGTTTGCCAACCGTAGTTATTGCGTACGGTAACTTTTTGAGCAGTGATGTTCAAATCAACGGTGCCAACACCTTCTTTAAGAAAAATAAGTAAGTCATTTGCAGACCATAGTTGCTGGGTTTGGATGGCATCACTATTTGATACATGTAATTCCTTAATTGAAGAAAAATGAACTACTGCTTTCACCTGGCCGTTTCGATACCGGAGAAATTTACAACCATTTTTATTGTGAAGTTGTAAGGTATCGGCTTGTATTTCGGCTGACAAAAAAGGTAATAAGTGAGCGCCCGCTTGCCATTCGATGTAATCCAATGAGTCTTGCACGAGTGCAACTTCGATGTGGGGATGGATAGATAAGTATTGAAAGGAAGAAAGTGGCACAATCAAATTTTCAATAGCTCCCGTTGCTTTCCAGCAAGCGCGTTCAGGAGCTTTTTTACAGGCAACTAAGAGCAAAATTAGAACAATCTCGATCGAGTACCTCATATTTAAAAATGATAAGCCAAACCGAGCTCCATGTAGTCGGCTTTCGCATAATGCGTTTTGAGCGTGGCAATGGCATCTAGCCTTGTACTGAGCGCGTAGCGGCTTCCCAAACGGAGGTAAACGAATTCGTCTGGACGCAAGATATCGCGCAAATAGAACCCTGCACCGTAGATGAAATGCAAGCGATCAAACGGTTGTATATAACCAATAAACAAGCCAATCTGCAGCGGGTCTAGGCCTGCAGCTTGCGGATAACTAGGGTGCGAGAGCAAACTGGTTTTATAAATGATATCAATGGAGGCTTCAACACCCGCTTTGGGTCCTAGATATTTGCGTGCAAATAGCGAGGTCGCGTATACTGGAAAACGCCCCACTCCTTTTGGATTCATCTCTTTGCCACTGACTACACCTGTTAGGCCCATTTGTAGATCGGGGCGTTTGAGCTCAGTTCTTGGATTTTCTTTTTTTTCGGGTGCAACAAACTTTTGAACACCGAGCGATAAATATGGCACATTGACACCCAAATTGGGCATTTGGTAGCTGGCATTTGAAAAGTGTGTCATATCCAATCCAAATGTGAGGCCATACGCCTTGAACCGCCAGCTATTTTTGAGTGCAAAACACATCATTGCATTCATTCGCGATCCAATTGCTACGTTTTCTGGGTTTAAAACCTCATCGAAAGGACGGTTGGTATAGCCCAAACCGGTTGCGAACTTAAAATCTAAACGGTACTTTTTGAGCTTAACGATCGGTAATTCTACAAAGCCATAAAGGCCGGCAAATCGGCCCAAAATCTGGTTGTTGCCTACAGAACCAATAAAAAACGTACCCCCAACTAAGGGTTGTCGATAAGCGGTATGCCATAATTTTGCATCATGAGCACGGTAGATATAGGAAAATTCAGCAGCAACTGCAGGCTCCTTAGGCAAATGAGCCATTAGGCCGCGGTGCGCAAGTAAAAAACCAAGTTTCTGACGGTATTCAAAACCGGGCTGTGCCTTTATATATGATCCAAAACAAAGGGAAAATAATAAAAAGTTGAGCAGACGCATCCTCAAATTTAAGTAAAAGCTCGTTTCAACTGCTAACTTTGTGCTATGGACTCTCGTTTAATCGCTTTTGCACGCCTCCTCCAAATCATGGACGAACTTCGGGAGCGCTGCCCCTGGGATCAAAAACAAACTTTTGAAACCCTGCGCAATCTCACCATTGAAGAAACGTACGAAATGGCCGATGCCATTACCGATAAAGACTACGCTGGTTTAGAGGGTGAGCTCGGTGATTTATTTCTACATTTAATATTCTACAGTAAAATAGGCAGCGAACAAGGTCTTTTTGACGTCGAAAGCGTCCTCCATAAAATCTGCGATAAACTGATATACCGACATCCACATATCTACGGCAATACCGAAGCCAAAGACGAAGAAACGGTCAAGGCAAATTGGGAAAAACTCAAACTCAAGGAAGGAAAAAAATCTGTACTCGAAGGAGTGCCCTCTTCCCTTCCTGCTTTGGTCAAGGCCACGCGCATTCAAGAGAAAGTCAAAGGCGTTGGTTTTGACTTTGACACAGCCGATGACGCCTGGCAGAAAGTACAAGAAGAAATTTCCGAACTGAAAGTGGAAATAGATAGCAAATCTGATCAAATAGAAGCTGAATTCGGCGATGTGCTGTTTTCATTGGTGAACTATGCACGCTTTTTAAATATATCGCCAGAAAATGCACTGGCTCAAACCAATCAAAAATTCATTAGGCGCTTTCAGCAAATGGAAAAGCTTTTGGAAGCCGACGGCTTACTCGCGCAAGACCAATCGCTAGCCAATTTAGACCGCTACTGGGAACGCGCTAAACTTAAAGAAATTTAAAACCGATACGCTTTAAATCAAATTATATGGATGCTTTTTATCAATATGCGATCAAAACACTTATTTTATTAACAGTCACTTTACTGATCCGTTTTTTAGCGGGCAAAGCTGTAGGGCGCTTTCTATCCAAGTTTGAAGGCGACATCAAAAGAAAAAGAGTATCTATTCGCATCATTAACCTCTTTTTATCGATTTTCTTTATTTTGATATTTGCCGCAATTTGGAACATCGAGACAAAAGACCTCATCGTTTTTTTTACCTCTACAATTACCGTCATTGGCATCGCATTTTTTGCAAATTGGTCCATTTTATCGAATATCACCGCGAGCTTGATTTTATACTTCAATCATCCGCTCAATATTGGCGAAACGCTACGTATTTACGACAAAGAGTTCGATATAGAAGGAGAACTCATTGACTTGAGCTTCTTTTTTATGTACATCAAATCGTCGGAAGGCTTTTTAATTACAATTCCTACTTCGGCCGTTTTAAATAAAACTGTAATCATTAAATCTCAAAAAAACACTCATCGAGGGTAGCACAAAAAGTACTTTTCGACCGGCGTCGAAAGTGCAGAGATATTCAAGTTATCAGAGGCTTTGGAAAGCTCCATAATACTGCCGTTTTTGAGCAGTAAATTGATGTTGTGCTTTTGTTCGTTGTAGGCTTTGTTGCTCAGGATATCTGAATACACAAAATAAGGCAGCTCTTGCTCGCTCAGGCCATGCTCCCCTTTTATGCGTTGCTGCACCTCTGCTAAGCGCGCTGCGCTAAAGGGCGTTTTGGAGATCTCTATTTTAAAAAGTTGACGGTTGACGAGCCCAGAACATAAGGTCGCTAAAATGTAGTCGGGCGCAAATTGCCAAACTTTGATTGCACCCCAGATATCGTAGTCGTCGAGGCGTGCAAAATGAGTCAGCACCATTGGGTCGGACTCAAAATGTTCGGCTCGAATATCTTGATCTAGAAAAAATTTGAGCGTTGGACTGGCAAAAAGATCGAAACCATCTAAGGTGAGTTCTTTGGCTCGGCGCAGCGCATGGATCAGCATGAATTCTGCAGCTACGACGGTTTTATGCAGATAGACCTGCCAATACATGAGGCGTCGAGCCACTAAAAATTTTTCTACCGAATAAATACCTTTCTCTTCGAGTACCAAGTGGCCCTCGTGAACATTGAGCATCTCGATGAGCCGCTCGCTGCCAATAACGCCTTCGGATACACCAGAATAAAAACTGTCGCGGTTGAGGTAGTCTAGTCTATCCATATCGAGCTGACTCGATACCAACTCATGTAAAAATGGCTTGTGGTAGTCATTTTTAAAGATTTCTAGCGCGAGCGCTAAATCTTGACCGTACTCAACAGAGAGTTCAGCAATAAAATAGGCAGAAATTTGTTCGTGACTCACGCCGCAGACGATATCATATTCTAGTGCATGGCTAAAAGGGCCGTGACCGATATCGTGCAACAGAATGGCCAGGCAAACGGCGCGCTCTTCTTCTAAACTGATGTCGTGACCCTTGCGGCGTATGCTGGTAACGGCTTGGGTCATGAGGTGCATGGCGCCCAAAACATGATGAAAACGCGTATGATTGGCACCCGGATAAACGAGGTAACTTAAGCCCAATTGCTGAATGCGACGCAAGCGCTGAAGATAAGGGTGCTCGAGAATATCGAAAATAATTTCGTGTGGCAAAGAAATAAAACCGTAAACTGGGTCGTTTATGATTTTCTTCTTGTTATTAGGGGCGGTGTTCGCTGGCAAGTTGCTAACTTTAAAAATTCAATCAAAGCTATTAAAAATAAGACATATGCAAGGTAAAATTCTTTGGGCCGACGACGAAATCGAATTACTTAAACCCCACGTTCTCTTTTTAGAATCGAAAGGTTATCAGGTAGAAACAGCTACAAACGGTCAAGACGCCATCGAAAAAGCCATGAGCCAGCATTTTGACATCATTTTTTTAGATGAAAATATGCCTGGCCTAAGCGGCCTAGAAACACTTGCTCAGATCAAAGAACAAAAAGCTTTGGTTCCGATTGTTATGATCACTAAAAGTGAAGAAGAACACATCATGGAAGAAGCCATTGGTTCTAAAATTGCAGATTACCTCATTAAGCCGGTCAACCCCAATCAAATTTTACTCAGCATTAAAAAAAACCTGGACCACAGCAAACTCATCAGTCAAAAAACCAACGCGAGCTACCAACAAGAATTTCGCCAACTCGGCATGCAACTCATGGGGCGTCTGGATGCCGATGACTGGAAAGAACTCTACGCCAAATTGGTATTTTGGGAACTCCAACTGGACAACATCGAAGATACGGGCATGCGCGAGATCTTCGAAATGCAGAAAAAAGAAGCCAACAAACTCTTTTGTGATTTCATCGAAGACAACTACCTTGACTGGACCAGTGGTGATCCCGATGCGCCTACAATGATCCACACCCTCATCAAAGATCGTATTGCACCTTTCATCGGCAAAGAAAAACTCGCTGTGTTGGTCATTGATAACCTGCGCTACGACCAATGGAAAACCATCGAAGGCATTTTGGGTCGCTATTTTCAAAAGGAAGAAGAAGATATTGTTTTTTCGATATTACCGACCGCTACGCACTATGCAAGAAATGCATTTTTTGCCGGTTTACTGCCGGCAGAAATCGAAAGACGCTTTCCCACGCTTTGGAAAAACGAAGACGATGAAGGTGGAAAAAATATGCATGAAAAAGACTTTCTAGAGGCGCAGCTAAAGAGGCTGGGAAAAAACGTAAAGTGGTCTTACAACAAAATCACGAACGTCGAGGCAGGCAAAAAACTTTCCGACCAATTCCATCAATGGAAAGACAACGACGTTAATTTTATCGTTTACAATTTTGTGGATATGCTATCGCATGCCCGCACAGAAATGGAGGTTATTCGAGAACTCGCTGATAACGAAGCAGCCTATCGGTCAATTACCACAAGCTGGCTCGAACACTCGCCATTGCTCGATATACTAAAAAAAATTGCCGAAGCAGGGCAACGGCTCATCATTACGACCGACCACGGCACCATCAAAGTAACCAAACCGGTGCGCATCGTTGGCGAGCGCAATACCAATACGAATTTGCGTTACAAAGCAGGTCGTGGGCTTAGTTATGAGGCCAAAGATGTATTTGTAGTTAAAAACCCGCAAGATGCCCAACTTCCGAAACTGAAGCTTTCTGCCGAGTTTGTTTTTGCCCGCGAACAAGACTTTTTTGTGTATCCGAACAACTACAACCATTTTGTTCATTATTATGGTCAAACCTTTCAGCACGGTGGTATATCTCTCGAGGAAATCCTCATTCCGTACGTCGTTCTAAAAGCCAAATAAAACCTAGGTTAGCTACAAAAAGTTTTTATTTTATTTTGCTTCTTTAGAACCATTCAAAATAACAAAATTCCGTACTTTTGTAAAAAAAATAAAAGTATGGAGCACACTCCGTTTTCCGTTTCCGCTATCCGTGAGCACTTCCCCGCGCTCCAACAAAAAGTTTACGGGAAACCGCTCATTTATTTTGACAATGGCGCAACTTCCCAAAAGCCCCAAGTGGTGCTCGATACCCTCGCCAAATATTACGCGCTCGAAAACGCGAATATTCACAGAGGCGTGCACTACCTGAGCCAACAAGCAACTTCAGCTTATGAGGCTGCGCGTCGTACCATTCAGCAATACATCGGTGCGAAAGGCCCCGAAGAAATTATTTTTACCAAAGGTGCTACCGACAGTATCAATCTGGTAGCCTTCTCTTTTGGTGAACGCCTCAAACCTGGAGATGAAATTCTCATTTCTGCCATGGAGCACCATTCCAACATTGTGCCCTGGCAACTTTTGTGCGAACGCAAAGGCTGTGTGCTGCGCGTTATTCCCATTTCCAAAAAAGGAGAACTCGATCTAGCTGCATTTGAACAAATGCTTTCAGAACGCACCAAACTGTTGTCTATTATTCATATTTCCAATACGCTAGGTACCATCAACCCCGTCAAAGAGCTCATTGCCAAAGCACACAAAGTGGGTGCTAAAGTACTTTTAGACGGCGCCCAAAGTATTCAGCATTTAGCAATTGATGTCAAAGACCTCAACTGCGATTTCTACACTTTTTCCGGGCACAAAGTCTATGGCCCAACGGGCATAGGCGTCTTGTATGGCAAAGAAGAGCTCCTAGACACCATGCCGCCCTATCAAGGTGGTGGCGACATGATTTCAAAAGTTACCTTTGAACGCAGTACCTACAATACCCTTCCGCTCAAATTTGAAGCCGGAACACCGCACATTGCCGGTGCAATTGGCCTTGGTAGTGCCATCTCGTTTTTGCAAAGCATTGATATGGAAGCGGCCGCCGCCCACGAACTCGAGCTCACCAAATATGCCCAGGGTATTTTAGATACCTTTGAGGGGCTACATATCATCGGTGAGGCCAAGAACAAAACCAGTGTAGTTTCGTTTACAATTGACCAAATGCATCCGTTCGACATCGGTACGCTCTTAGACAAACAAGGAATTGCAGTGCGCACCGGTCACCACTGCACGCAACCGCTCATGGATTTCTATCAAATACCGGGAACTGTTCGGGCGTCATTTGCGTTTTACAACACGAAAGAAGAAATTGACACCTTTGTTGCTGCTCTGGAGCGCAGCATGCAAATTTTAGGCGCATGAGCATTCAAGAAAAACAACAAGAAATCATTGACGAATTTGCCATCTACGACGACTGGATGGACAAATACGAATACATCATCGAACTCGGAAAAAGTGTACCTACCTTGGCTCCTGAGCTCAAAACCAAAGACCGCCTTATCGAGGGCTGCCAATCTAATGTTTGGCTCGCTACCGAAATCAAAGACGGCAAAATGCACTTTAGCGCAGACTCAGACGCTATCATCACCAAAGGCATTATTGGCCTACTCATTCACGTCTTCAACAACGAAAGCCCAGAAACCGTTGTTCGAGCAGACTTATTTTTTATCTCACAAATCGGGCTCGCCGAACACCTCTCACCTACCCGAGCCAACGGCCTGCTGAGTATGGTCAAACGCATGAAAACCGAAGCACTTCACAGCATAGCCAAATGAACGAATTAGAAGACCGCATCGTCGAGATGCTCAAAACCATTTACGATCCTGAAATTCCCGTCGATATTTTCGAACTTGGCCTCATTTATGAAGTCAAAATAGAATCGGACAATCATGTTTTCATCGACATGACACTCACCTCACCCAATTGCCCTGTAGCTGAATCTCTACCCAAGGACGTAGAAGAAAAAGTAGCCAGTGTAGACGGTGTTCAAAGCGCTAAAGTGAATATCGTTTTTGACCCACCCTGGGACAAAGACATGATGAGTGAAGAAGCCAAACTGGAGCTAGGGTTTCTGTAGGTGCTTCAGTTGCTCGCACTAATTTCTAGCGCAACTAAATCTTTTCAAGCGATACTGTAAGTAATCGTAGTACTCAAATGTGAGGTGCTTCGAGGTCAGCACAATAATTTTTGCCTGTAGGGTATCGGTGGCTCTTTCGATCAATAAGAAATCTCCACCTGAGCTCAAAAAACAAGCACTTTGGTCAAAAATCACCGAATCTGAGACATCATACTGCCCAAAATACGAATACGTATAATTTGCTTTGCCGCTCATTTTTGCGGCATCAATTAAAAAACTGCCCGTAGCTAAACTGTCAAAAAAGACAAAGCCTTCGCCATCTTGTATACGTACTGTTTGGACCGTCCATAAACCGGGTAATCGCTTTTCGTTGTATCGATATTTGGAACAAGCAAATATGGAGCTCAGCAAGAAAATCAAAAAGATTTTTTTCATGATACTGCAATCGCAAACATACTTCTTACGCCCACTTCAAGGGCGTTCTCATCGATGTCAAACTGCGGATGATGCACCGCGTGGGTGAGTCCTTTACTGCTGTTGCCGGTTCCTAATCTGAAAAAACAAACCGGCCGATGATGACTATAAAAAGCAAAATCTTCGGCGGTCATGCGCAGTGCTAATTCTTCCACATTGGAGTTGCCTAATTCTTTTTCAAGGATAGCTTGTACCTTTTGCGTAAGCTCCCTATCATTCTTTAAATAAGGATAACCCTCACCAATCGTCAAATTGATTTGCGCATTCATTTTTTTTGAAAGATCCAATGCTTGGGCTTGAAGAATTTCCTTAGCCCTGGAACGCCAGGTTTCGTCCATGGTTCGAAAGGTTCCTTTAATGGTGGCTATTGAACTAACAACATTTGTGCTGCCCAAGGCCTCAAAACGACCAAAGGTGAGTACCTGTGGTACTGCAGCAGGGCACTGTTCCTCGAAAAGCCGCTTGCAACTTTGCATCCAGGCCAAACCGACATCGATCGGGTTGATAAAGCGGTCAGGCAAGGCACCGTGGCCACCTACACCAATTATTTCGACATGAATTTCATCGCTAGAAGCCATATACAAACCCGAACGCAGGCCCACCTTTCCTACTTCCATTTCTGGATACACATGTAAGGCCACTAGCTCCTCCACTTTAGGGTTCTCGAGGACGCCTGCTTTGATCATTAGGCTTGCACCGCCTGGGTTTTGTTCTTCGCCTGGCTGAAAAATGAGTTTAATGGGTCTAGGGAGTTCCTCGCGGTGTTGTTGCAACAACACGGCAGTACCCAATAATATGCTGGTGTGGACATCGTGCCCACAGGCGTGCATCCAGCCCGGTACCTGACTCTTGTATGAGACCTCATTGGCTTCTTGAATAGGAAGTGCGTCGAGGTCTGCACGCAAGGCTAAACAGGCTTGGTTTTCTGAATGATGCGCTGCGCGAATGAGTGCAACAACCCCCGTATTTGCCACCCCTTTTTGAAAAGAAATACCATTTTGGGCGAGCACCTCACAAACGAATTCCATTGTGGCGTATTCTTTGAATGAAGGCTCAGGATGCATGTGAAAATGGCGTCTCCACAACTTTACTTGTTCGAGCAGGGCATTTAAATCATTGCGCTTTAGGTTAGAGTTCATCTTGTTTGATTCCGTGGTAGCCGGCGAGTATCAATTGAATAGAAACATAGGCCATTAAAAGACCAAAAATTAATTTTACCCAGGCTTCGGGAAGGCGTAGGGTGAGTTTGGAGCCAAGCAAAGCACCAATCACAAACGTACTGGCAATAACCAATCCAAAACGCCAATTGACATTGCCGGTTTTCCAGTAATTAAATACGGCTAATACAAGAACAGGTAAAGACAAAACGAATAGAGAGGTTCCTTGTGCTTGATGTTGGTTCAAGCCTAGTAAAAAAACAAGAGCCGGTACCAGCACAACTCCACCGCCAATTCCGACCATACCACTGAGCATTCCAGCAGCTAGGCCAATAACGGTGAGTAAAAGGACGGTTTGTATGGACATCTTAAACAAATTTAGTAAGTTTTCTCGGGTTTTAGTCAAGTAGTAAGTTACAACCTCGGATATCGGCCGCCGTCATGCGTCCTTCTAGCAAAAAACCATTGGGCACCAACCTTCCGAGGTCATCGGTCTGAATAAACGCGCAACTATTTTGATTCGCCAAATCAATCACGTTGATTCCTCCTTTTTGACCAAAAGGTACTTCTGTGAACGGATCATAGGCATCGCGAATTCGGATTTGCATCCAGGGCGGGTACTGAAAGTTTTGGTCAAAAGTACAATAAGCCTGTGAAAGCAATTCAGTCATGCCATATTCGGAAAGAATTTGTGCCACACCAAAACCGTCTTTGAGGAGTTGATGAAGAGCTATCTTGGTGAGTTCTTGGCGACGTCCTTTCATGCCGCCAGTCTCTAAAATGAATGCTTGTGGAAGTGTACACCCGGCTTCCATTAAATCGAGCAAGGCATAGGAGACGCCAAATACGAATGGTTTTTTGCCCAATGCCAGTGCTTGTTTATAAATGAATGCTACTTCTTGTACTTGACCCAAGTAATAACCCGAAAGCGGTGAATTACTCTTTTGAATGAGCTGGTTTACCATATAAACGAGGCTGGAATCTCCATTTTCGAGGTATGATGGCAATAATGCAATGAACACATAATCTGTTACTTGACCAAAAACACGCGTAAACCCGAGGGTCAATGCGGCATCGTACCAGCGCAGGTCCGTAAGATGGTGCTGGCTTCTAATTTGCTGTGTTGTACCACTCGATTGAAAGGTTTTTATGACTGACGTATTGTGCAGCGCTACCTTCTGATTCTTGAAAAAATCGATGGGTAAAAATGGAATTTCAGCCAGGCTTTGTGGATGTTGTCTACCAAGTAAGTCTGCATATTGACGGTAAACCGGAACATTGTTATATTGACGTTCAAAGGTGGCCAAAGCCTCCGTTTCAAAATTACTTGCATTGATTTGCTCGAGAAATACAATTGGATCCACGATACAAAGTTAGCTTTTCGAGGGTTGCTATCGCGAATAAATCGGTAATTTTGAACAAAGAAATTTCCAAGTTGTTGGACCAATTAACATGAAAAAAACCGGCGTTCTCCTTATTCAGCTCGGCACCCCAGATTCTCCAAGTGTTTCTGATGTGCGCAGCTACCTCTCTGAATTTCTCAATGACCCTAGAGTGATTGATCTTCCATATCTCTTACGAAAAATTCTCGTCAATGGTGTTATTGTGCCGTTTAGAGCACCAAAATCTGCTAAAGTGTACAAAGAACTCTGGACGCTAGGTAATGGCGAGTCTCCCCTGCTTACGCACAGTCGGCAATTGAAAGAATTGTTACAAGCACAATTTGAAGGTGAGAACGTAACCTTTGAATTAGCGATGCGCTATAAGAATCCTTCTTTGGATGTGGTATTGGAGCGCATGCGTTTAGCGAACTACGACCGCATCGTCATTCTACCGCTTTTTCCACAATTTGCATCTGCGTCCTCGGGTTCAGCCATTGAAAAAGCGATGAACATCATTCGCAAATGGTGGGTTATCCCAGAAATTAAAGTCATTAGCCAATTTTACGACAACGACGGCTACATCGATTCTGTAGTTGACAACGCCAAAAAATTTGACTTCACCAACTACGATCATATCCTATTTTCATATCACGGCCTTCCGGAGCGCCAGGTCGATAAAGTCTATGAAGGTACCGACCTCTGTCAGGACGAACCTTGTGAGCGGGAAATCAATGAACGCAACAAATTTTGCTACAAAGCCACCTGCTACGCAACGACCCGACTCATTGCTGAACGTCTGGGTTTAAAGGAAAGCGATTACACGGTTTGTTTTCAATCTCGCCTCGATAAAAAATGGCTCACACCGTTCTCTGACAAGGTAGTGGAAGCATGGGGCAAAAAGGGAGCCAAAAACTTGCTTGTTTTTAGTCCAGCTTTTGTAGCCGATTGCCTTGAAACACTCATTGAAATCGGCGACGAATATCAAGAAATCTTCGAAGAATTCGGCGGAGAAAAGGTGCAATTGGTACCAAGCTCCAATACGCACCCCCTATTTGTACAAGGCCTTAAACAACTCGTTCAGAAAGAACTTTCTTAATTCTTGATAACCAATTAGAATCAACGTACATTTGCAACTTATTTGAAGAAATCGCACATGAATCAAACAGAAAAACTCACTTATAAAGTGAAAGACATCAGTCTTGCAGACTGGGGTCGTAAAGAAATTAAATTAGCTGAAGCTGAAATGCCCGGTCTTATGGCCTTGCGCGAAGAATACGGCGCCACCAAACCTTTGGCAGGTGCACGCATCGCGGGCTGCTTACACATGACCATCCAAACTGCTGTTTTGATCGAAACACTCGTGGAGCTCGGTGCAGAAGTAACTTGGTCTTCTTGCAACATTTTCTCTACCCAAGACCACGCCGCAGCAGCAATTGCAGCAGCTGGTATTCCCGTTTACGCTTGGAAAGGCATGAACGAAGAAGAATTCGATTGGTGCATCGAGCAAACACTTTTCGCATTTGAAGATGGAAAAGCCCTTAACATGATTCTAGACGACGGCGGTGACCTCACCAATATGGTCTTCGATCGTTTCCCAGAACTCACCAAAGACATCAAAGGATTATCTGAAGAAACCACAACTGGTGTTCACAGACTTTATGAGCGCAAGAAAAATGGCACACTCGTAATGCCTGCTATCAATGTCAATGACTCCGTTACCAAATCAAAATTCGATAACAAATACGGCTGTAAAGAATCACTTGTAGATGCTATTCGCCGTGCCACAGACGTTATGATGGCGGGTAAAGTTGCAGTTGTTTGTGGTTATGGCGATGTCGGTAAGGGCTCAGCTGCATCTTTACAAGGAGCAGGAGCACGTGTGATTGTCACTGAAATTGACCCCATTTGTGCACTGCAGGCTGCTATGGACGGTTTCGAAGTAAAACCCCTGGACAAAGTAATTGGTTTAGCAGACATCATTGTTACGGCAACCGGCAACAAAAGTATTGTAGTCGGACGTCATTTCGAAGCCATGAAAGACAAATCTATTGTTTGTAATATCGGACACTTCGACAACGAAATCGATATGGCTTGGCTCAATACCAACCACGGATCAAGCAAAATGGAGATCAAACCACAAGTTGATCTCTACAATGTCAATGGCAATGATATCATTGTACTCGCCGAAGGTCGTTTGGTCAACCTTGGCTGTGCAACTGGTCACCCCTCTTTTGTGATGTCGAATAGCTTCACCAACCAAACGCTCGCTCAACTCGAACTCTGGAAAAACAGCGCTAACTACGACAACGATGTCTATACGCTTCCAAAACACCTCGACGAAAAAGTTGCGCGTTTGCACTTGGCCAAAATTGGTGTAGAACTCGAAACCCTTTCTGCAGACCAAGCCGACTACATTGGCGTTGCTGTTCAAGGGCCGTTCAAACCAGAACATTACCGTTACTAAAAAATACCAAATCACAAAAAAGGCGAGCCCAATGGGCTCGCCTTTTTTGTGGTCTATAATTTTTTGATCTACATTCGATAGGTAAGCGCAAATTGCAATAGCGGCCCGCCAAGCCCCAGCTCTCCTCCAACAGAAAAGTTGTAGTCTATGAAATAGCGAAATCCGTAGCACGCTCTAAAAGATGCAGGGATGACTAAATCGATATCGTTGGGGGTATTGTCTATTAAAACATCATTCTGATAAACTTGTCTTGTGCGCATGTTCCCGCCAACGGCGAGGCCTATGTATTGGTCTAAATTAGGGTCTTGCGCACCCAAATGCATGTCGATGCGAAACTGCGGTCTGAAGCGTTGCTTTTGTACAAAATAAGAATTGCTGTAATAGTTCCATTGCCCGTCAAAGAATAAAGTATCAATTCGGTCGTAACGCACACTTGCCATTCCGTACATGAGGTCAAGACCCACACTTACATCGTCGGAAACCATATACATAAGGCGCAAACCCGAGGGCGCAAGACCCACATATTGGGCATCAGTACCTACAGGAATATTTTCTGAAAAGTTCATGTTGAAGCGCATAAAATTGGGATAACCCGCGTAGGCATTCAATAAAACATTTCCCCTAAAAACACCTTGAGCCTGCCCCGACAAACAGAACAAGCTCAAGAAAAGTGCAAAAGTAAATTTCATGTCCTTAAATTAAGACTCCATTAACTTAATCAGATTTAAAGCAGATCCAGCCTTGAACCATTCGATTTGAGAGGCGTTGTAAGTATGATTCACCATGATTTGCTCTGACGAACCATTGCTATGCTTGATCAGTAAGGTCAGTTGTTTATCAGGGGCGAAATCTTGTAAATCGATGAAGTCGAAGGTGTCGTCTTCTTGGATTTTGTCGTAGTCTGCCTCGTTGGCAAAGGTAAGACCGAGCATCCCTTGTTTTTTAAGATTCGTTTCGTGGATACGCGCAAAAGATTTGACAAGCACCGCACGCACACCCAAATGACGAGGTTCCATTGCAGCATGCTCACGAGAAGATCCTTCTCCGTAATTGTGATCTCCGACTACAATTGATGGAATACCTGCCGCTTTGTAAGCACGCTGAACTGCAGGCACCTCTCCGTATTCACCAGTTAGTTGATTCTTCACTTTATTTGCTTGGCCATTGAAAGCGTTTTCGGCACCAATGAGCATATTGTTAGAGATGTTGTCTAGGTGACCGCGGTAGCGCAACCATGGGCCCGCCATGGAGATATGGTCCGTTGTACACTTACCCTTTGCTTTAATGAGCAAACGCGCACCTAGAATGTTATGACCATCCCAAATTGGGAAATTTTCTAATAGTTGTAAGCGCTGAGAATTTGGAGCTACGGCGATTTCAACATGACTACCGTCTTCAGCAGGTGCTTGATAGCCGTTGTCTTCTACTGCAAAACCACGCATTGGCAATTCGTCGCCGACAGGTGCGTTAAGTTTCACTTGCTCGCCTTTGTCATTGGTGAGGGTGTCAGTGATTGGGTTAAAACCGAGGTCACCGGCAATGGCCAATGCAGCCACCATTTCTGGGCTGGTTACAAAAGCGTGGGTATTTGGATTGCCATCAGCTCGCTTAGAAAAATTGCGATTGAACGAGTGAACAATCGTATTTTTCTCTTGTTTTTCAGCGCCTTCGCGAGCCCATTGGCCGATACACGGCCCGCAAGCGTTGGTGAAAACTTTAGTACCCATTTTTTCAAAGTCAGCTAAAATACCATCGCGCTCAGCAGTGAATCGTACTTGCTCAGAACCTGGGTTGATACCGAATTCTGCTTTTGGGCTAATACCATGTGCAACTGCTTGCTTCACGATAGAAGCTGCTCGTGCTAAATCTTCGTAAGAGGAGTTGGTACAAGACCCAATTAAGCCCCATTCAACTTGCAAAGGCCAGCCGTTTGCTGTTGCCTCTGCACGCATTTTAGATACTGGAGTACCGCGGTCTGGGGTAAACGGACCATTAACGTGCGGCTCGAGTTCACTTAGATTGATTTCGATAAGTTGGTCGAAGTATTTTTCTGGTTCTGCATATACTTCGGCGTCACCAGTGAGGTGCTCGGCAATGGCGTCGGCAGCCTTCACAACTTCTTCACGGCCTGTTGCATTGAGGTAGCGGCGCATGGAATCGTCGTAACCAAAGGTTGAGGTAGTGGCGCCAATTTCTGCACCCATATTACAAATGGTACCTTTGCCCGTACAAGACAAAGAAATGGCACCTTCGCCAAAATATTCTACAATGGCGCCTGTTCCACCTTTCACGGTTAAAATATCGGCAACTTTTAGAATGACGTCTTTGGCGGAGGTCCAGCCGTTGAGCGTACCTGTAAGTTTGACACCAATAAGTTTTGGAAACTTGAGCTCCCAAGCCATACCTGCCATGACATCAACAGCATCGGCACCACCAACACCTATGGCGACCATTCCCAAACCACCAGCGTTAACGGTGTGAGAATCGGTACCGATCATCATGCCGCCAGGGAATGCGTAGTTTTCTAATACAACTTGGTGAATAATTCCTGCACCTGGCTTCCAGAAGCCAATGCCATATTTATTTGAAATAGAGGACAAGAAGTTGAATACTTCATTGTTTTGGTTAAGTGATTCTTGAAGGTCTTTGCTAGCACCAACTTTTGCTTGAATGAGGTGATCGGCGTGTACTGTAGAAGGTACCGCAACGCGCTTTTTGCCCGCTTGCATGAATTGCAAAAGCGCCATTTGAGCAGTTGCATCTTGCATGGCAACGCGGTCTGGTGCAAAATCGACGTATGACTTTCCGCGTTCAGCAGCAACGGTTGCTTCTCCATCCCAGAGGTGGGCGTAAAGAATTTTTTCAGATAAAGTAAGTGGACGGCCCACTACTTTACGAGCAGCAGCAATACGAGCAGGGTAGCGCTCGTAAACGCGTTGAATCATGTCGAGGTCAAAAACTTTCATAGGACGATATTGTGATTTTTAATGCGATCCAAATTTACGGATTTAAAACTATTTACACTGTAAAAATTTGGCGCTTTTACCCTTAAGGTTGTATCTTTCCTGACTTATAGAAGCCATGAATTGGATTTTTCAACTACTGTTTTTATGCTTATTCTTCCCCTCTAGCGATATCTATCAACGGGGAAAAGCATCTTATTACGCGGCTTCCATGAATGGAAGACGCACAGCGTCAGGCGAGCGCTACTTTTCAGACAGTCTAACCGCGGCACATGCCCGCTTGCCATTTGGAACAATGGTTGAAGTACGCAATCTTAAAAATGATTCAACCGTTGTACTCCGCATCATTGATAGAATGGCGGCATCCAATAGCCGGATTATCGACGTGAGTTGGGCTGCGGCTAAAAAACTTAATTTTGTGCGCGACGGCTTGGCACAAGTTGAGCTCAAAATCATAGACACCATATCTCACAAATGAGCATACTTCCATTTCAAGACCTGACCATCATCGATCTTTCTACCGTACTTGCTGGCCCTTCTGTTGGTACTTTTTTTGCGGAACTGGGCGCGCGTGTCATCAAAATTGAACACCCTATTCATGGAGACGTAACCAATACTTGGTGTTTGGTTTCTGAAGCACAACCAAACCAAAAAAGTGCTTATTATGCTAGTGTCAATTACCTAAAAGAAACCCTAGCGCTTGATTTAACAAATCCTGAGCACTACACACTTTTTGAGGATTACCTCTTAAGTGCAGATATCCTTATCATGAATTTCAAGAAAGGCGACGATCAAAAGTTGAAAGTAACACCCTCTGACCTCTGGAGAATCAATCCGAGCTTACTCATTGGAAAAATCACCGGTTTTGGCTCAGACAACGACCGCATTGCCTACGATCTCATTTTACAAGCAGAAACTGGTTTTATGTCGATGAATGGCACATCCGAAAGCGGACCTGTAAAAATGCCGGTTGCGCTCATCGATGTACTAGCCGCGCACCAACTCAAAGAAGGCTTGCTATTGGCGCTATTTCAACGCCAAAAAGATAAGGGTCAGATAGTGACTGTTTCGCTTTACGACGCGGCCATCTGCAGCTTAGCGAACCAAGCATCTAACTATTTAATGGCACAACAAGTACCTCAACGCATTGGCAGTTTGCACCCCAACATTGCCCCATATGGTGAAATTTTTGAAACACTAGATGGGCAATTACTCACCTTCGCCATTGGCTCCGACCAACATTTCGATAAACTTGTTTCGTACCTCGGTCAGCCTGAACTTTCCCAGGACCCTCGTTTTGGCTCGAATATCGAAAGATTAAAAAACCGAGAGGTGCTTTTTAAGCACCTAGAAAGTGTCATTTCAATAAGAACTTGTGCTCAAATCACTGCTGCACTCTTCGAACTGAACGTTCCGGTTGCTAAAATTAAAACCTTAGACGAAGTTTTTGCAGATCCGAAAGCCCTGAGCCTCGTCAAGGAAGAGCATATCAATGGACAAAATACCCGGCGCGTTTCGCAAATTGCTTTTAAATTTGAAGCATGATCCGCAGCCCACAAAATGAAACTGAATGGAAAGCTTACTACGAGCTCCGCTATGAGGTCCTGCGCGCTCCTTGGGGACAGGCCAAAGGAAGCGAACAAACGTCCGATGAAGCGCTTCATGAGCATTTTGCATTTTTCAACGAGCAAAAAAATATAGTGGGTGTTGGAAGGCTGGATCAAATAGATGCACAAACCGCACAAATTCGCTTTATGGCCGTTGACGCAGCTCAACAAAGCAAGGGAATTGGTAAAAGCCTCATTCAATATATGGAAACTGAGGCAAAAGAGAAAGGCATCCAACAAATCATTCTGCATGCGCGTGAGGTGGCCTTACCTTTTTACCAAAAATTGGGTTATGAGCTCGATTATCCTTCTCACCTGCTATTTGGTGAAATCCAACATTTTTTAATGCACAAATTGATCTAATGCATGACCGAAGACGCCTACGTATTGCAAGAATTCTACAAAATCATTACGCCAAATAAGGTAGGGCTTTTCGAAAAAATCGCTCCACAGCGAAGTCGGCACCTGGTTGTAGGGCTTGAAAACATCCAACAAGACCACAACGCCTCTGCCATCATGCGCACGATGGACTGCCTCGGCTTTCAAGAACTGCATCTCATTGAAAAAAACAACAATTACCAATTTCAGCGCGATATCGCACTTGGAGCAGCACGCTGGCTTGAGGTGGTACAACACCAACAAGAACCAGAACCCGTGTTGGATGCCATCAGCACATTAAAAGCAAAAGGTTACCGCATTGTAGCCACTTCACCTCATTACCAAGCCATTACTCCACAAGACATCGATTTAGAACAACCTATTGCCCTCTTTTTTGGAGCAGAGAAACACGGTATATCTGCAGCACTGGAGGCAAATGCCGATTCATTTTTGCACATACCCATGCATGGTTTTACGGAGAGCTATAATTTATCCGTGTCGGCCGCTGTTGTATTAAGTGCACTTCGAACTCGTTTAGAAACAAGTAAATATTCTTGGCTTTTAAATGATGCAGAACAGATTGCACTAAAAATTGAGTGGTGCGCGCGTATTTTGAATGGTGGCCCACAACTTGCACAAAAATTTCGTGAAGAATATCAAAAAGTTTAATAACTTTGAGTGTATTCGTATCACAAACAAACACTTATGGGAAGAGGAGATAAAAAAACGGCCAAAGGCAAACGCGCCATGGGTTCTTACGGCAAGACCCGTAAACGAAAAGAAGACGCACCTGTCATCATCGTCAAAAAGGAAAAGAAAGTAAAGCCTGTCAAGGCTGAGCCGAAAGCCAAGGCAAGCACTGCCGCAAAGAAACCGGCCGCAAAAAAAACGACCACAAAAAAATCTGAATGATACAAAGAGCTGCCTTCGCAGCTCTTTTTTTTTGCAACTTTGCAACGCATAGCAACAATTAATCAATTTTTATGAAACACAATTTTGGCGCGGGCCCGTGTATTTTACCGCAAGAAGTATTCAAGGAAGCTTCAGCAGCAGTACTAGACTTTAATGGTTTATCTATTTTAGAGGTCTCGCACCGCCACAAAGATTTTGTGGCCGTCATGGACGAAGCATTAGATCTAGTCAAACAAGCTTTAAATGTTCCAAAAGGCTATTCAGTGGCCTTTTTGCAAGGTGGCGCCACTTTAGGTTTTACAATTGCAGCACTCAACATGCAACGCGAGCACAAAAGAGCAGGGTATATCAATACAGGAACTTGGTCCAGTGGTGCCATTAAAGAAGCTCAAAAAATGGGATTAGCAGTCGATGTATTTGCCTCATCCGAAGACCAAAACTTCAGCTACATACCAAAAGATTATGTGGTTCCGACCGGTCTTGACTACCTACACTTCACGAGCAACAACACTATTTTTGGTACCCAATTCAAGGATGTTCCAAAAACTACTTTACCGTTGGTCTGCGATATGTCTTCGGATATCTTCTCCAAAACAATCAACGTTGCTGATTTTGACTTCATTTATGCTGGTGCACAAAAAAATCTTGGCCCTGCAGGCGCAACCCTCTACATTGTTAAAGACGATGCATTAGGTAAAAGCACTGCCAAATTTATGCCCACCTACCTCGACCTCAAACAACAAATTGACAAAGAATCGATGCTGAATACCCCACCAGTTTTTAGTGTGTATGTAGCCATGCTCAACTTGCGTCATTTATTAGCCAATGGAGGAGTGCTTGAACAGCAAAAGCGCAATGAAGCAAAAGCCAACCTGCTGTATTCCGAAATCGATAACAATCCTTCATTCAAAGGCGCTGTTTCGACCGAAGACCGCTCACACATGAATGCAACATTTCTACTCACCAACGAAGAAAGAAGTGCCGCATTCGACGCTATGTGGAAAGATGCAGGCATTGTTGGCCTCCCGGGTCACCGCTCAGTGGGTGGTTACCGTGCTTCTATGTATAACTCCTTGCCCATCGAAAGCGTTCAAGTACTGGTCGATGTCATGAAAGAATTCAATAGAAAAGCGTAATATGAAAATTTTAGCGAACGACGGCATATCAGATTTAGGTAAATCGCTCATAGAAGCAGCCGGCCACGAAATAAGCACGGCTAAAGTGGCCCAAGAAGAACTTGCTAAAACCATTAACGAACAAGGATTTGACGCAGTATTAGTACGCAGTGCAACCACCGTTCGCAAAGAAGTCATAGACGCCTGCCCAGGTTTAAAACTCATTGGACGTGGCGGTGTCGGCATGGACAACATCGATGTAAGTTATGCCCGTGAAAAAGGACTCACTGTAATCAACACGCCAGCTTCTTCGTCACAATCTGTTGCAGAACTAGTTATGGGGAAAATGCTTTCAATATCAAGATTTTTAAACGATTCTTTCAAAAACATAGAAACCGGCGACTTCTCCACCTTGAAAAAGAACTTTGCAAAAGGTGTTGAACTCCGAGGAAAAACATTAGGTATTATTGGCTTTGGGCGCATAGGCCAAAGCTTAGCTGCTTATGCATTGGGCGTAGGCATGAAAGTAGTTGCCATAGAAAGAAGAGCGCGCATTCAGCCCATTACACTCAAGATTGCTGGGCAATCTATAGAGGTTCCTGTTAAAGTAGTCGCCAATTTAGCAGATGTCATTGGTCAACTTGACTACATCTCTATTCATGTGCCTAAACAGCCCGACGGTGCAGCGGTAATTGGTGCCGCCGAATTCGAGCTCATGAAAAAAGGAGTGAGACTCGTTAACACAGCGCGCGGAGGTGTTATTGAAGAAGCAGCGCTATTAAAAGCTTTGGATAATGGCACCGTTGCAGCGGCTGCGCTAGACGTTTACGAGAACGAACCCACTCCATTAAAAGCATTATTAGCCCACCCTAGAATTGCCTGTACGCCACATATTGGAGCGGCAACCTTGGAAGCTCAGGACCGGATCGGTGAAGAACTCGCCGACCTGATTATCGCATTTGCCAAGGAGCAGAAAGCCTAAGCTTTCTGCTCTGATAGCCATCAATTTTAAGCCTCTTCTATAATTTCAATGCGGTCAATGCTGTCGCCTTCGCGAATAGCATCGATCACCTCTAAGCCTTCAACCACTTTTCCAAAAACCGTATGAACGCCATCTAGGTGTGATGTTTGCGTGCGTGAATGACAAACAAAAAACTGCGAACCTCCTGTGTTGCGTCCGGCGTGTGCCATAGACAAAACACCGCGGTCGTGGTGCTGATTACCACCCGTAAGCTCACAATCGATAGAATAGCCTGGGCCGCCTGTTCCTGGCATGCCGTTGGCGCCTTCGCGCGTGTTCGGACAACCACCTTGGATTACAAAATTAGGAATCACACGGTGCCATTTAAGACCACTGTAATAGCCTTCCTTAGCTAATTTGACAAAATTCGCTACTGTGTTTGGCGCATCTTCGGCAAAAAATTGCACGTGCATATCGCCTTTGTTGGTTGAAATGATTGCTTTCATAATTTATTTTTGCTGCAAAATTACGGCTATTTTAGATTTAATTTTGTTGAAAACTACGTTGATAAAGCACTTTTCTGTCGGGTTGGAATAGATCAACCGAATGTTAAATTTGTATTGAAGCAAATTCCAAATCGAAATGTTTAGCTCCTTCACCAAAAAAAAATTATCCGACAACCAAGTAGCCAATGTGTTTATCAATGGTATTTTTGATAGCGTTGATAACGGCTTTGCAGAAGTTGCCGAGATGATCAACGAAGACAGCGCATTTGTCAACAGGCCAAACATCTCCACCTCAGACTCCGGTCAATTTGGCTTAATTGTCATTGTCGGTAATTTATCTTTTCTAGAAAGCACTTTCGAACCTGATCAGGCCGAAAGAGTCGAACAAATCATTTTTGAGAAGCTCTCTCGCATTTATGAAATGAGCATTGGTGACTTCCAAAACATGATCCGAGATTACCAAAGTTTCATTATGCGCGTCAACCATCCATCCAAAAACTGGATTTACGGCATGTCAAAAGCGGTATTCCACAAGTACGGTCTGTACGAATTTCAAGACGATTACTTCAAGCGCATGCAAGCTCCGAACCCTTTATTTTTAAAGCGTATGGACGAAGTCATGGCTAATTTCGTCTGGAATTGGGATGCCTTCTTTAAGAAGTTCCGCATTTAATTAAGTTCTACTACCAATTGCTCCTCATGGGCATGTATTGGTTTTCTAAAGACTATCTTTCCGTCGAACATATCCATCACCACATTTTGGGTTTTATCCACTTTTTGCGCTAAGATCGCTTTAGACAACTCATTGAGTACTTGTTTTTGAATCACGCGCTTCACAGGACGAGCTCCAAAGAACGGATCATAACCAAGTGAAAGAAGGTGGTCAAAGGCATCTGGTGTCACTACCAAATGGATGTCTGAAAGTTGTAATTTAAGTTTGAGCTCATGGAGTTGCATTTCAACGATTTGCGACACCTCATTTTTTGTGAGCGGCAAAAATAAGATACTTTCATCGATGCGGTTCAAGAATTCTGGTCTGATGGTTTGACGCAATAGCTCAAGAACCTCCACCCTTGTTGCTTCTGCAACTTCAGGAAAAGCTTCTTCTTTGGCTTTTTCGAAACGCTCATGAATAAGTTGTGAACCTAGATTCGAGGTCATGATGATGAGTGTGTTCTTAAAATTCACCAAACGACCTTTGTTGTCGGTAAGCCTGCCATCATCGAGTACCTGGAGTAAGATATTGAAGACATCTGGATGCGCTTTTTCGATTTCATCGAGCAAAACAATCGAATAAGGTTTTCTTCTTACGGCTTCAGTGAGCTGCCCTCCTTCTTCATAACCAACATAACCTGGAGGCGCGCCAACAAGTCTGCTCACCGTATGTTTTTCTTGGTATTCACTCATGTCAATGCGTGTCATGGCATGCTCATCATTGAATAAATAGGCGGCTAGCGCTTTTGCTAATTCTGTTTTGCCGACGCCTGTTGTTCCTAAGAAGATAAACGACCCAATTGGGCGCTTGGCATCTTGCAAACCTGCTCTGCTGCGTCTGATGGCATCAGAAAGCGCTATAATGGCTTCTTCTTGACCAACCACACGCTTATGAAGTTCTTCTTCAAGGCGCAACAACTTGCCAAGCTCACTTTCGAGCATTTTGCCCACAGGAATACCTGTCCATTTGGAAACGACTTCGGCAATTTCGGCAATATCAACAACTTCCTTGATGAGTTTCACTTGCGTTTCTAACACTTGCTGTTTCTCTTTCATTTGGTCAAGCTCAGCCTCTGCTTCTTTGATTTTACCATAGCGCAACTCGGCCACCTTTGCGTAATCACCCATGCGCTCTGCTGCATCTGCTTCAAATTTGAGCGCTTCAATTTCTTCTTTGGCGCGCTGAATGCCTTCAATGAGGTCTTTTTCAGCTTGCCAACGACTTTGTAAACTCATGCGTTGTTCTTGCAACTTGAATAGCTCATCTTCAACTTGCTGCAAACGTTTTTGGTCATTTTCCCGCAAAATAGCTGCTTTCTCAATTTCTAGCTGCATGATTTTACGCTCTACTTCGTCGAGTTCCTCTGGCTTCGAATTGATTTCCATTCGGAGTTTGGCTGCAGCTTCGTCTATTAAATCAATAGCCTTATCTGGCAAATGACGGTCGGTTATGTAGCGCTGAGATAGCTCAACTGCCGAAATAATAGCCGCATCTTTGATGAGTACTTTGTGGTGATTTTCATATTTGTCCTTGATACCGCGTAGAATGGATATCGCATCTTCTGTACTCGGCTCGTCGATGAGTACCGTCTGAAAACGACGCACGAGCGCCTTATCTTTTTCGAAATACTTTTGGTATTCATTTAAGGTAGTAGCCCCAACTGCTCGCAACTCACCTCTTGCCAAAGCTGGTTTTAGAATATTGGCGGCGTCCATGGCGCCTTCTCCCCCACCGGCTCCAACTAAGGTATGGATTTCATCGATAAACAATATGATCTCACCTTCAGCTGCAATGACTTCCTTGACCACCGCCTTGAGACGTTCTTCGAATTCTCCTTTGTACTTAGCTCCGGCTACTAAAGAACCCATGTCCAAGGAATAAACTGTTTTGGTTTTGAGGTTTTCGGGAACGTCGCCTGCAATGATGCGGTGAGCCAGGCCTTCTGCAATAGCTGTTTTACCCACCCCAGGCTCACCTATTAAAATCGGGTTATTTTTGGTGCGGCGGGTAAGAATTTGTAATACGCGTCTGATTTCGTCGTCGCGGCCAATGACAGGATCTAGCTTGCCTTCTCCGGCAAGTTTATTGAGGTTTTTGGCGTATTTTTCTAATGATTGATAAGTGGCATCTTGGTTGGAGTCGTTGACATTAGCGCCGTTTCTAAGTTCCATAATTTGTGATTTGAGTGTTGATCTATCTAATTTTAATTCTTTTAAATAGCGAGCTGCCGCGTCTTTGCCTTCCAGAAGAGATAAAAAAAGTACCTCGATGGCTACAAAACTGTCCTTCAGCTCGACTTGAATTTGCACCGCACGTTGCAAGAGCGCTTGAAAATCAGCGCTTGCGTAAGGCTGAGTAGCCCCTGTTACTTTTGGGTAAGAAGCCACAATTGCACGAGCGCCTTTTTGCACTTCTATAAATTGCAATTGGTTCTTGTTGAGTAAAAATCCTATGACGTCTGGGTCATTTTCAAGAAGCGCCAGAAGTAAATGACCAGGCTCTATAGCTTGTTGACTACTGGCAAGTGCCAACGACTGACTCTTTTGAAGCATTTCTTGTGCACGGTGGGTGAATTTTTCAAAATCCATAACAATCTGTATTATTTGTTACGGTATGCTCAAATGCTACACCAACTAAAAAAAAGTAGACAAAAATTCCGATTTTGACGATTTTTCAAGTTAACGAACTGACAAAAATTCCGATTTAAGCTGCTTCACTAACATAAAAAAACGATTATGTAACCATTTTTACCTGCTTTGCGTTTAGCACTTACATACAGGATAAATCCGGACAACGGACTTAAAAGTATTCCTGCTTCAAATGCAACATGGTGCATGCAGGAATTGTTTGTTGTTTGTTTGAAAGTCTCGCCACGGCGGGACTTTCTTTTTTTCATCAATACAAGGGAAAAGCTTAGTCTACGCAGGTCATGATGTCTTCGAACCAACGCACTTTTTCTTTGTCATTCATGGCTTCCCCTTTCTGAGAACAAGCATCCATAAGGTCTTGATCTTGATCTAAAGTAGATTTGGAAAGTTCTTTTCCGCATGTACATGCATCGGGGTCGGCAGAAGTACAACTCGAAAAAGCAAAGAGGCTTAGGAAGAGTAAGAAAAGTAGTTTCATGGGCTAAAGTTAAACATTTCATTTGCTTTTTGTATTTTCGTAGCTATGCCGAAATTGCTGTTTGCTATTCTTGTTCATCTTAGTGTCATTTCTACTTCCTTTGCCCACGAGTATTATTTTGCTTACGCTGAAATCTCTTACAATGAATTGCAGCAAAAATTAGAAGGTACACTCATTTTTACAACCCATGACCTCGAGCGCTCCATCGAACCAAAGGGTACCCTCATCGGAAAATTTGAAAAATTGGATGAAACATCCGCTGAGTTAAAACGCATTGAAAATTATATAAATCAACATTTTCAAATCATTTACGGTTGCGCATTAGATTCTCTTGAAACTGATGTTATTTGTATTAGCCAATTTTTGCTAGAAGGTGTTGTCACTCAACTCAATGGCACTATTGAATGTTATATTTCAGCCTCTATTCCCGCTCTTTACAACCCCATTCAAATTAAGTTTGATGCATTAATGGAACAATTCCCAGGGCAACAAAACAAATTCAACTTTATTTATAGACAACAAAAAGAAACTCTTTCCTTTTTACTTAACGATTCATCTAAATATTTCACCCTCAAGCCATGAAAAACTTAATCCTTGCTTTTATATTGCTTTCAAGCGCAGGTCTTTTGGCCCAAACCAAATTTGCACAACTAGACCAACTGTTGCCAACAGCCAACAGTTACCGTGCTGCTTCTGGCGCACCAGGACACGCCTACTACCAACAAAAAGCAGACTACAAAATGACGCTTGTCCTAGATGACAACAAACAACGTTTAGACGGCACCGAAACCATCACCTACACCAATAATTCGCCAGACCCATTGGCTTATTTATGGTTGCAACTTGATCAAAATATCTACGATCAGAATTCAGAGACCAAGCTCATCGAGGTAGAGAAAATGGAAAACTTTAAAAGTGTTTCAGATTTGCGCAAACGAGATTTTTACTACGACGGCGGTTTCAAAATTGAAAAGATCACCAATATGAGCGGCCAGCCAATGCAATATTTCATCAATAAAACCATGATGCGAATCGATTTGGCAAAGCCATTAATGCCAGGTCAAAATATTTCTTTTCAAATCAAATGGTGGTACAACGTCAATGACCGCATGCAAGTGGGTGGTCGTTCTGGCTACGAATATTTTGAAACCGACCAAAACTACTTATACACAATTGCCCAATTTTTTCCGAGAATGTGCGTCTACAACGACGTTACAGGCTGGCAAAACAAACAGTTTTTAGGTCGTGGCGAATTCACTCTGCCTTTTGGCGATTACGAAGTGAGCATTACGGTTCCTGCAGATCACATTGTAGCTGCCACCGGAGAATGTCAGAATTATGCGGGTATCCTCACTACTGAACAACGCAAACGCTACGAATTGGCCAAAAAATCAGATACCCCAGTGGTTATTGTTACGCAAGCTGAGGCTGAAGCCGCTGAAAAAGACAAGGCGCAAAAAACAAAAACTTGGGTGTATAAAGCAACGAACGTTCGAGACTTCGCCTTTGCGAGCTCTCGCAAGTTCATATGGGATGCACAAAAGCAAACCGTTGGCAATAAAGACGTATTGTGCATGAGTTATTATCCGAAAGAAGGCAACCCGTTGTGGGAGCGCTACTCCACGAAATTAGTCGCACATACCATTCAAACGTACTCCAAATACACCGTTGATTATATGTACCCTGTAGCCATTTCGGTACATTCTAAATGGATCGGAATGGAGTACCCAATGATATGCTTTAATGGAGGCCGCCCAGAAGCCGACGGCACGTATTCCGAAGGAGAGAAATACGGGATGTGGGGAGTTATTATCCATGAAGTTGGCCACAATTTCTTCCCAATGATCATTAATTCAGATGAGCGCCAATGGACCTGGATGGACGAAGGCCTCAATACTTTTGTTCAATACCTCACCGAACAAGAGTGGGAACGAAACTACCCAAGCCGCCGCGGCCCTGCTTATATGATAGCAGATTACATGCGCGGCGACGTGAGCGGTATTTCGCCAATCATGACCAACTCGGAGTCTATCAAACAATTCGGCAATAACGCTTATGGCAAGCCTGCCACAGCCTTGAATATTTTAAGAGAAACAGTCATGGGCAGAGAACTCTTCGACTACGCTTTTAAAACTTATTGCCAGCGCTGGGCCTTAAAACACCCAACCCCTGCCGATTTCTTCCGCACCATGGAAGACGCCTCTGCGGTAGACCTCGACTGGTTTTGGCGCGGCTGGTTTTATACTACTGACCACGTCGATATTGCGCTAACAGATGTGAAGTGGTACGAGCTCAATACGCAAAATCCCGAGCTTGAAAAAGCCTTTTTAGCACAAAAAAATGCACAAAAAGATGAATTTATCGGCGTTACAAGAAATGTAAGCGCTATCAAGCAAACCGTCAATGAACGCGATGACCAAATTGACGACTTCTATGCGAAGCGCAATATTTACGCCGTAGACGCACTGGATCGCAAAGATTACGAGAATTTTGTAGCCAAGACCAATGCAGAAGACCTCGCGTATTTGAATGCAGGTAAGCAGCTGTATGAACTCACCTTTGAAAACCTAGGTGGTTTGGTAATGCCCCTGATCATCGAAGCAACATTTGCCGACGGAAGCTCTAAAGTAGAACGCATTCCGGCAGAAATCTGGCGCATCGAAGAATTAAAAGTGAGTAAAGTTTTTGTTTACGACCAACCGGTAGTGGCTTTTCGATTGGATCCATTCTTAGAAACAGCCGATACCGACCTCGATAACAATTCTTGGCCGCGCGTCATGACGCCAACGCGTTACCAACTCTACAAGCAAGAGCAAAAGAAAGAGAACCCAATGCAACGCCAACAACGTTTGGAGCAACTTGAACGCGGTAATTAGTCTACTCAAAGTTTCTGAAAAGAAACCAATTCTTGATGTGCTGCTGACTTGAGTAAATAGTAATAGGTTCCTTGCGCTAAAAACGCTACTTCAAAAGTTTGGTTGATGGTTCCGGCCGACACAAAGCCTTCAAAGACTTTTGACCGTACTTTACCCTGCTGATCTAACAAGAAAATCTCGTAGTGCTCACCTCGGCTATTCCATTGAATATGGTGATGACTTAAACTCGGATTCGGATAAACCAACGCCTTTTGTTGCGCCAATTCAGTTGATTCAGTAACAGAATTCGTGCACCCTTGTAAAAGATCGAGGTAATTGACTTGCTGCTCAAATAAACCTTGTATCACATTCGGATCCACCTCAAACCAATCTTTTAAAATACTGGCATAAACATCCCTAAAGTCAATGGCCATTGTCAAACCCGCTTGATTATTGACTTGATTTGGAATTTGAGGATTTGCACCTATGATACCAGCGCTAATACATGATCCAAACATAAGCATCGGTGCTGCATCTCCATGATCAGTACCCAGACTGCCATTACTCGCAATTTGTCGGCCGAATTCAGAAAATGTAAGGCCCGCAACGCGCTGCTCCAAGCCCAATAATTGAAGGTCGTGCTGAAAGGCGCGTACCGCATCGGAAATACGCTGAAGCAAGTTGGCATGCAACCCTTCTTGTACATCATTTGCATCTACTTGCCCATCATGGGTATCAAAACCGTTTACATTGAGGATATACACTTTAGTTTTTAAACCACCTGAAATCATTTGAGCTACGTACTTTAGTTGCACTGCCAATGGATTGAGTGGGTCGTACAAGTTCGACAAAGAATTACCCGAGCTTGCCGCACTGCTAATTTGCTCGCCGTACTCGTTGGTTTGATTAATGAGTGTTGAAATATATTCGATTTGCCCTCCATAATAAGTACCATCATTAGTAACTGATGTCAACAATAAATTGGAAGAACTAAAAGGATTAGAGACGGCGTGGCTAAAATTACCCATCAGCCCTTGACAAGTAGAGGATACCTCAGAACCCATAGAAATGGCAAAAGGATCTTGATAATCAACGTTCGGATATGCATCAGGAAAATTCGGATAAGCACTGTCAAAATAACGGCCAAGCCACCCACTTGTTTGATTGATATCCAAGGCGCCTGTAGTCCAGATATCCATGGACCGGAAATGAGAGCGGTTGGGCTCAGGATAACCAACATTTTGTATCACTGAAAGTTTACCTTCATTGAACATGGTTTGCATCCCGGACATTTTAGGATGTAAGCCCACCGTTGATGTTAAAGGCAAAATGGAATTCTCAGGAATAAGAATGTTAGCCCTTTGCACTACTAACTCTGCGTATTGATCGCGAGGAAAAATCATATTCAAGCCATCGTTTCCGCCGTTCATTCGGATCAAAACCAAGACTTTGTCTTCGGCGCTTTTTGGAACTGAAAACAGTTCTTTGGCAATAGCCTGCATCGAAAAACCGTTTTGCACAAAAGGCAAAGAAAGGCTGGCTAAGGCCCCATTTTTAAGGAAGGATCTTCTTTTCATTAGCAAACGTGAAATTGAGGCATTTTGAACATGACATTAAGCACTGCCTGCATGCGCAGTTCAACTGGATTATAAAAAACCGGATTGGTCGGATCATTTAAATACTCATTGTATTGGATGGTCCATTCAAAATCGGGCAAGCCACCTGTTAGGATATTCTTCAAAGCAAGTTGATCTGCCACCGGGATTTCTTTTGGAAAGAACACAACACAAAGATCGTTAATGACAGCAAGGGCAGTTGCCGGTGCAGATAGACCGTTTAACAAGTCTATTACCTTAATCTTAAAAGTATTTCCGTTGACATTCAAACCATTTGATGTCAATAAATTGGCGATGTCAAAGCGCTTTTTAATGTAAGAAGAATTGATCCAAAGTCTGTAAAAAGCTGGTGCTTGATAATATGGCGTCCAGCCGGCAACGCTTGGTGGCGCAGCATAGGCCTGCCCCATCTGATCTGCCAAGCCGTACATCGATAAGTAAATTTGATAGGTACTTTGCAAATCAAAATTTGCCGTGGTGCCAGAGGTATTGAGCATTGCACAAAGTGTTTCGAGTGGAGAACGGATAATAGCTCCACTGACACCGATGTCATAGAAATGTTCACTCGAAAATAGCGCCATGAGTACGGGTGCTACCTCAAAGTTATTGGAAGTAAATATTTGAGCCATCTCTGCAATGATAATTTGTTCCACCCAAGGTGTGATATCATAGTTTACAAAATATCTGTAGAGTTTCCTGCAAATATATGTTGCGGTATCTACTTGATTAAAAACGACATCTATATAGTTGGCGTACTCAATTGCACCTGCAGCACTGATGCTCTGACTTGCAAAATGATAAGAAAGTGTTTTGTTGGTGTTGTCGTGGAGATTAGGCATAAACTGACTAGTCACCTGCGTTTGGGTCGAGCTGCGCACGCCCTGCACAATGTAGCCAGTAAAAATCTTTGCAGCTGCCGCTACGTCTTGTTCGGTAAATGTGCTGTAGTCTCCGGCTGCGAGTTGCTCACCCTTACCTACCGTGAATAATTCCAGCAACTCTCGTCCATAATTCTCATTTGGAGAAAAAACCGTGTTGGTGTTGCCATTTAAAAATACCAACATACATGGGTCTATAGTCACTTCTTTGACGAGTTGCTTTACATTGCCGAGTGCATGTTGCCTGAGTAATTGCAGATAATGATACATTGCTCTGGCATCACCAGAGGTGGTTACGCCAAAATGATTTTGCCAAAAAAACTGCATTTTTTCTGTTAAACTCAGGCTTTCTTGATTCAGGTTTTTAGCAAGCCAAGCACCTAAAGATTTCATACGTGCAGCCTCGGTTTGTTGATTTGCTGTGACATTGGCAGGATACACTGCCGATACCCAAGATTCACCCAAATTGACAACTTGTTCGCCAGCGTCATAAGCCAGCGGTTCATCGGTAACGGATGGCAGAAACAACTGATTGAGTACCGAAGCTAAACCAAGATTTACCGCATTTTGAATTTGCGGATAGGTAGCACCAAAGGTGCAACGCCTCAAAAGATGAGCCGCTTGATCGGTTGTCCATGGACCTGAATAAGGTGTCATTGTCGATATTTTTACTGTAAAGTACGATATTTTTACCAAGCAAAGCAACCGTAATTCTTTATTTACGTTGTAAAAACACAATATTTAATATAAATTTGACAGCCTCAACATCCTACAACTATATGCATAAATTACTGTATTTCTTTTTTCTTTTTTTCTCTTGCTTTTTAACTCGGGCACAACAATCAGTAACCTTCAACTACACTGGCACCATACAAACTTGGACCGTTCCACCTTGCGTTTATTCCATTCAAGTAGATGTTCGCGGTGCAAAAGGTGGGGGCGTTTTAGGTACCCCTTTTGTTGGATCAGGTCAAGGTGGAAACGGTGCTAGGGTTCAACATCCAAGTATAGCTGTAACGCCTGGTCAAGTTCTTGAAATCCGTGTAGGCGGCTGTCCAACTGGGCCAACTGGAGGATGGAACGGTGGGGGAAATGGTCATGCCAGTTCAAACCCTCAAAATGAATCCAAAGGAGGAGGTGGTTCTTCAGATATTAGAATTACCCCATATTCCATGACCAACCGTATAGTTGTAGCCGGTGGAGGTGGTGGCCGTGCAGGTGGTTCGTCACAGTCAAATTACCAAGCAACTGGTGGCCAAGGAGGCTGTACCACAGGGCAAACAGGGACCGGATCACCATTTACTCAAGTCGGTGGAGGCGGCGGCAGTCAAGTTGCTGGGGGCAATGGTGGACCTCCATGGGGCTTTGGTCAACTCGGAACAGCAGGTATAATTGGCAATGGGGGAAATGGGGGATTTTATTCTACTGCATCAGGCGGCGGCGGTGGCGGAGGTTATTTTGGCGGCGGCGGCGGCGGTTCAGACAACTGCTGTGCCGGAGCCAATGGCGGCGGCGGTGGCGGCGGCGGGTCAAGCTTTTATCCTGCAGGCGGTACATGTACACAAGGTTTTCAAACAGGTAATGGACAAGTCATTATTAGTTATTCAACCGTTACGATAAATAATATTCCGCCCTTGTGCGAAGGTAATACACTAAATCTCGTGGCAAGTAGTGGGCAAGCAAATTACAACTGGACAGGACCAAACGGATTCTCATCAACCCTTCAAAACCCTTCTATTTCAAATATTACCACTGCAATGGCAGGTACTTATTTTTTAAGCGCAGGTATTTGTAGCACTAGTGTATCTGTTCTAATCTCTCCAAACGAACAGGCCATCTTTAATCAAATTCCAGACCTCTGCATCAACGATGCGGCACCAGTTCTCCCAAATACGTCTACTAATACCTATCCATACACTGGAACGTGGTCTCCGGCTACCGTAAATACAAATACTGCAGGAACAATTACATATTCGTTCACACCTGCTCCGGGAGAATGTGCGTTTCCAGCAACAATGGATATTATTACCCATGCACTTACAACGCCACAATTTAACCCAATGGGTCAAATTTGCCAATACACCTCTAATGTGGTCATACCAACAACTGCAACAAATACAACCAGCTATTTAAATGGTCCACTCATTACGGGTTCATGGAATAACCCAAATGTGATTACAACGTCGCCAGGAACGGTCAACTACACGTTTACCCCTGACCCGAATCAATGTGCAAGTATCCTCACCTTCCCTATTACTGTTGACCCATTGATTATTCCGCAGTTTACCCAAATCCCACAATTGTGTCAGGACGAAGCCAATCCTATTTTCCCTACAATATCAAATAATGTACCTGGAATTACAGGGTCTTGGACTCCACCAAACATAGATACTTCTGTTCCGGGAATTTTCACCCATACATTCTTACCTGACCTGGGACAGTGCGGAGATACCATAGACATGCTCATCACTGTTGTGGCAGCAGTTCCTCCAATATTTGTTGCAGACACCCTTTCGGGTTGCAACCCATTATTGGTAAATCTCAGTACAATTGGTGCTGTTCAGGGAGCTATTTATACTTGGTATTGGGGCGATACGCAAATTGGTCAAGGAAATAACTTTTCTCACACTTTTAATGCGAGCGGATACCACGATATCACCCTAGAATATAACCTTTTAGGTTGCATAGAAACCACTACTTACAACGACTACATTTACATGGAGAATTATCCTGAAGCTTCTTTCGCTGTACTTCCAGTGGGCCTTACTGAAAGCACTATGCCTATTCAATTTATCAATAATTCTACTGGTAATAACCTAACCTTCTTCTGGGATTTCGATGACAATACAACAAGTACTGAAGAAAACCCTAACCATATGTATGTTGGTGTAACTGATAACCTTTTGGTAACCCTAAGTGCCTCTACGCCACTAGGTTGTACAGACGAATATCAATTGAACCTACCCGTAATTGCAGAACCCATTTACTACGTGCCGAATACCTTTACACCTGATGAAGACGAACACAACCAAACATGGCAAGCAGTTTTTACTACAGGTTTTGATCCACATGCATTTCACTTAGCGGTTTACAACCGTTGGGGAGAGGTTATTTGGGAAACGAGAGATGCTGCCCAGGCTTGGGACGGCACCTACGGCTTAGAAGGCACCAAAGTACCTTCAGGCATGTACACCTGGAAACTCCAATTTGAAACCAAAGAAAATGACTATCGCAAGATCGTCACAGGGCACTTGAATCTGATTCGATAGTGCACGCTCTTATCAAGCAAAAAGGCGAGCCGTTGGCTCGCCTTTTTTATTTTTTTCTAAAAAATATTTTAACGGGTACGCCTTCAAAATCAAAGCGCTCTCTTAAGCGGTTTTCTAAGAAGCGCTTGTATGCGTCAGTAAGGTATTGAGGCAGGTTACAAAAGAAGGCAAAAGCTGGTGCGTGCGTTGGCAACTGCGTCACAAACTTGATTTTAATGTACTTGCCTTTCATGGCAGGAGGCGGCGTGGCCGCAATTATCTCGAGCATGACTTCGTTGAGCTCATGGGTTGGAATCTTGCGCGTACGGTTTTCAAAAACGCGCATGGCTGTTTCTAAAGCGCGGTGTATGCGTTGTTTTTCGATGGCCGAGGTAAAGATAATCGGCACGTCGTTAAATGGTGCCAGCTGCTCGCGCAAGTCGGCTTCAAATTTGATCATGGTGTTTTGATCTTTTTCTATCAAATCCCACTTATTGACCAATACCACAACTCCTTTTGAATTCTTCTCGATCATGTAAAAGATGCTGAGATCTTGCTTTTGAATGCCCTCAGCAGCATCTATCATAAACATACAAACGTCAGCGTTTTCGATGGTTCGCACTGACCTGAGGACAGAATAATATTCGATGTCTTCAGTTACTTTTGCTTTTTTGCGGATGCCAGCAGTATCAATTAATAAAAAGTCGAAACCAAAAGATTTGTAGCGGGTATGGATGGCGTCACGGGTGGTTCCCGAAATATTGGTTACGATATTGCGCTCTTGACCCGTTAAGGCATTCACCATTGATGATTTACCAACGTTTGGCCTTCCTACAATTGCAATTCGTGGCAAGCTGTCTTCTTCACGGATAGATTCATCCTCTTTATTAAAAAATTTGACGAGCTCGTCGAGGATTTCACCGGTACCGCTTCCATTTGCTGCACTGAGGTCAAATACTTCGCCTAAACCAAAAGCGTAAAATTCAGAGGAAAGCCCGACGCGCTCAGTGTTGTCTACCTTATTGGCTGCGATGAGTACAGGCTTCTTACTTTTGCGCAATAGTTGAGCTACGGTTTGGTCCATTTCGACTATACCGGTCATGACATCTACCATAAAGACAATAACGGTTGCTTCTTCGATGGCAATTTGAACTTGCTTTCTGATTTCACCTTCAAAGATGTCCTCTTTGGTGGTGGCATAACCACCGGTATCGATAACCGAAAATTGATAGCCGTTCCACTCCCCTTTTCCGTAAAGTCGGTCTCGGGTAACGCCGCTTACCTCCTTTACGATGGCATCGCGAGATTCTGTCAAGCGATTGAACAAGGTAGATTTACCGACGTTTGGACGTCCGACAATTGCAACTATATTACTCATGATTCTTGTGCTTAATATCCGTATTTCTTGAGTTTGGCATCGGAATGGCGCCAGTCTTTGTCTACTTTGACATAATTCTCGAGGAATACTTTTGTTTCTAAGAATTTTTCCATGTCTAGGCGCGCAGCTTTACCTATTCTTTTGAGCATTTCTCCGCCTCGGCCAATGATAATACCTCGTTGAGAATCTCGTTCCACGATGATATTTGCCCTAATGCGGGTGAGACCGGGTTCTTCTTTGTATTCTTCAACCTCCACCTGCGTACTGTAAGGTATTTCTTTCTGACAGTGAATAAAGATTTTTTCTCTGATGATTTCTGAAATGAAAAAACGCATGGGGCGGTCAGAAATTTCTTCTTTGTCGTAGTATGGTGGGCTTTCTGGAATGAGGCTCAAGATTTCTTCCCAAACAGCCTCTATGTTGAATTGATGCAATGCTGAAATGGCATATACCTTTGCATTGGGTAATTTTTCTTGCCAAAAAACAACCCGCTCCATGACTTTAGCCTGTTCTGAGCTGTCTATTTTATTGATCAGACAAAGCACAGGAACCTTGAGCCTTTGAATGCGCTCGAGCGTTTCTTTGTGGTTCATGTCATTTTCATGGGTATCGGTCATGAAAATAAGGACATCGGCGTCTGAAATAGAGGCATTGACGTAATCCATCATGTTCTCATGCAGCTTGTAGGCCGCATTAACCACACCAGGTGTATCCGAAAATACAATTTGATAATCTTCTTCATTGACAATTCCAAGGATGCGATGACGGGTGGTTTGCGCCTTGGAACTTACTATGGATAGTTTCTCACCAACCAATTGGTTCATGAGTGTAGACTTCCCCACATTTGGAGAACCTACAATATTGACAAAACCTGATTTGTGCGCCATAGTTTAATAAAGTGCAAAGGTACGATTATTTGATGGGATGCTCATCAACGAGATGAACGTCGAATGAAAACTTATTTTTTTAATTTCGTAATATGGAAACAATTGAACAACAAATTGCAGCGCTCAAATCTCAACTAACCGGAGACTTATTTTCAGATATTGAAACACAACAAAAAATCTATGAGCTCAAAAAGCAATTGAACCCTGCAATTGAACACGCGCCAGAACAAGACGACGAAGACGATTGTTTGTATTGCGGAAGTTAATTTACTTGGGTAGTAAGTATCTTAGAAATAACTTTCGTTTATTCAACCCTAAACAATCACCTATGAAATTAAAATCAACCACACGCAATAAGTACATCCTAAGTTTTGCTTTAATGTTGCCCATTCTGACTTTTGGTCAACTAGGTAACAACATGTATGGCTTGTATCGTCAATTGAATCCGTCGAGTGTTTCTTTTGTCGAGATGGATCCTGTAAGTGGTACCATTACTCCAATTGGAAACCAAGTACTTAGCACTACGATTAACACTACAGGCGTTTCACTGAATCCTTACGACCTAAGCTACTCTTACCAAGACGACGATTCTTGGCTATCTATTTCACTTCAAAATGGCAATATTTTATCTGATGTAGTCGTGAATTTACCAAGTGCAAACGGTGACTTTAATAATTTTCGTTTCAATACTTCAGACTCCGTCATGTATGGTTTGTATTCTCAAGTGGTTTATAACCAAGCCACCGGAACCTACAGCGGAGACATGCGCTTGGCAAGTTGTGATCTTAGCACCGGATTCGTCAATCTGATTTCACCTACTTCCATTGCCACAAGCTACACAATGGCAGGTGCGGTCATCAATCCGCATTTAATGGTCTATTATTTTATTTCCGAAGGCAAACTTAGAGGGCTAGATATCTATAACGGCACCATTTTTTCTAACCCTACCATTTCTATACCTAGTGGTGGTAATAGTTTTGATAATTTTGCTTACAACTGTGCCGACACAACAATGTACGGTCTCATTATGCAAAATGGCGTCAAATGTTTGGGTAAAATTGATGCGGCATCAGGAGTAGTGACACCACTTCCAACTCAACTTAATCTTCCTAACTACATCTTGAATGCTGCTTCCATTGATCCGTTTAACGGTATTTATTATTTTGAAAGTATGCTTGGTGCTGGCGTTACCTTAATTGGGCTTTCCTTGCAAGATGGTTCCATTGTTTCTTCTGTCCAAATACCAAATGGTGCTTATTTTGATATGTTCAGAATTGAAAGTGATTGCTTCGAGGCAGAACCAACACGTGTGAACCCAGCTTCCTACCTTCCAGAATTCAACAATATTGATTTGCATGTGACTCCAAATCCGGCAGATGCACAACTCAAAATTACTGCATCTCAAATTCCTTTGAGCATCGAGATATATAATGCTCAAGGTCAAAAGATGAATGTTTATTGGTCTGCACAATCTTCTCAACAATTGGATATTGAACACCTCGATTCGGGAATTTACATCCTTAAAGTTCAATTCTCAAACACATCCAAAAGCAATCGTTTTATAAAACAATAAGCATCATGAAAAGCATCAAATACTTACTGGTTTTTAGTTTGCCTATTACAGTAACTATTGCTTTTCAATCTGAAGGTTGGTTGAGTTACTTACCCGTTTACGTTTTCTTCATATTGGTACCTTTTTTAGAACTGATTTTACCATCCCGATGGACAACAAACGAAGCGAGTGAAAAAGCTTTACACCGACACGCCAAATATTACGATTACCTATTGTATTCGCTCGTTATTGTGCAATGGGGTTTTGTGGCCTACTTTTTAAATGCACAAAACAGCAGTCCTGACGCTATCACATGGTGGGGACGCGTTGTTTCTATGGGTCTGATGTGTGGCATCATCGGTATCAATGTAGGGCACGAATTAGGGCATCGAAACAAGCGCTTTGAACAATTTTTTGGCGAGGTTTTACTACTAAGTTCCTTAGAAAACCATTTTTTACCCTACCACAATAGAGGACATCACACGAATGTAGGTACGCACTCGGACCCCGCAACTGCACGTAAAAATGAACCTGTTTATGTTTTTTGGTTCCGTTCGCAAATCGGTAGTTATTTTCAAGCCTGGCAAATAGAACTGACGCGGATGCAAATCATGAGCAAAGCCAAGTTTTCGTTCGCCAATAAAATGGTGATTTATTCCCTATGTCATCTTTTACTTTTGCTCATAATCTGGCAAATTTTTGACCTGACCGCGCTTCTTGCTTTTATGGCTGCGGCAATGATTGGTATTTTGCTACTAGAAACCGTCAATTACATCGAGCATTATGGTTTAAAGCGCCAACTCAAAGAAAACGGACGTTACGAATTGGTCAAACGCAAACATTCATGGAATAGCAATCATGTGCTAGGTAGACTGATTCTTTTTGAACTCAGTCGGCATAGTGAACACCACTACAAACCCGATAAACCCTACCAACTGTTGCATTCCGACCCTGAAGCACCAACAATGCCAACGGGTTATCCTGGCATGATGCTTTTATCGTTTGTTCCACCGTTATTTTTTAGAGTAATGAATGGCAAAGTAGAACGAGCGTTGAGCACCTAAAAACATTAAAAAAGCTGCTGGCGCTTCAAGAGATACTTTAAGAGTACTTGATCGTATCCTTCTTCAATTGGTGCCGGCATAAAATCTATGCTGTTGTTCAAACACCTTTTACTTATTTGCTCAAAATATAAATTGATTGCCGCCTGATACTTTTCGCGGACTTCTCCTGGACGCAAAAGCATGCGTTCACCTGTTTCCATATCGATGAGCTGGTAAGGTCTGTCTTCCAACTGAAAAGACTTCTCGTATCCTTCGTGGTGCACATGAAAAAGAATGACTTCATGCTTATTGTGCTTGAGGTGTTGCAATGCATCAAATAGTGCATCTGTATGTTGAGGATCGTCAAGGAGGTCCGAAAAAAGAATGACTAGACTCCGTTTGTGGGTGAGTTCTGCAACCGCATGAAGCGCAGCAATGGAAGCCGTTTGCTTTTTAGCTTTGTCTTGGTATGTGGTTAAGCGGCTTTCTAGCTCACTATATAAGTAGCGGTGGTGCAAAAGAGAAGATTTGGCAGCCGTATGTAATTCGAGTGATTCGTTAAAGAAACTAAGACCCACGGCATCGCGCTGCCTTTTGAGTAATTCGATTAAACTGGCCGCTGCATAAACCGCATATTCAAATTTACTGATGCCCTCTTGCGGAAAGTACATAGAACTGGAGTCGTCAATAACGATTTGGCAACGCAAGTTGGTTTCCTCCTCATACTTTTTGGTGAATAACTTTTCAGAACGACCATAAAGACGCCAGTCGATATTGCGCGTAGACTCACCTGGATTGTAGAGCCTATGTTCGGCAAACTCTACTGAAAACCCGTGAAACGGACTCTTGTGTAAACCCGTAATGAAACCTTCAACGACCTGTTTAGCTAATAGTTCAAGGTTTTTAAATTGCGCTAAGCGTAAACGGTCTATTTTTTTCATGCCAAACAAAGTTAACAAAGAAGTTTAGATGAGAAAGGGAGATTAATTCAAACTTTGGCACTGAATTTGATAAGTAATTGATGTAGTAGTTTATAGTTAGGTTATGGATAGTGGCGGGCCACCTGCCCTATCCGAAAAAGCGGTTCTTCTGAGCCGCTTTTTTTGTATTACTACAAAGTTATTCTACCTTTAACTGGTGAAATCAATACTTAAACAGATACAGCGAACAGCTCTACTAAGTGTACTAACTAACACAATTTTAGCTGCTACAAAGGGATTTGCTGGAATTGCCGGACATTCCGATGCACTTATTGCCGATGCTATCGAGTCTTGTGCAGATATATTTTCGAGTTTCTTGGTTTTAATTGGAATCAGCTATGCAAGCAAACCTCCTGACGAAGACCACCCATACGGACACGGCAAAGCAGAACCACTCGTCACCTTTGCAGTAGTCGGATTCCTTTTGATTTCTGCTACAATAATTGCTTTGGAAAGCATCCGTAACTTATCTGAGGATCAGGAGCAACCCGCTTTTTTTACACTTTACGTACTAGCGGCAATTATTTTAATCAAAGAATTGAGCTTTCAATATGTCCACAGAAAAGGTGAACTAACCAATTCCTCAATCTTGAAAGCTGAAGCCTGGCATCATCGGTCAGATGCAATTTCTTCATTTATTGCCTTTTTAGGGATTTCTTCAACCTTTCTTTTTGGTAAGGGATTTGAAAAGGCAGACGACTGGGCTGCACTTATTGCTTCTTTTTTCATTGTTTATAACGCATATAAAATATTTAGACCAGCGCTTGGTGAAATCATGGATGAACATAATCACCATTCATTAATAGATCTCATAAGAAAAGAAGCAGTTAAGGTTGCAGGCGTTGTTGCTATCGAAAAATGCTGGGCACGTAAACATGGTATGAACTATGTGGTAGACCTACATCTAGAACTAGATGGCAAATTGACTGTTTATGAGGGTCATTCCATTTCGCATGCGCTGAAAGACCACTTGAAGGAAGTTTTTCCATACGTTACAGAGGTATTCATTCACATAGAACCTGCACCAAATTTAATCTAACCCTTTTGTTTGGTTTGAGAGAAGCCTTCCTTGAGCAATAAATCAAATATCTTTTGCTTAAAGTTGCCTTGGATTAAAATCTCGTTGTCTTTGACGCTGCCACCCACTCCGCATTTACTTTTCAGTATTTTCCCGAGGTCTTTAAGGTCGTCTTCAGTACCTACAAAACCCTCTATAAGCGTTACCTCCTTACCTGCGCGCTGCTTGCGGTCTATACTGACATAAAGGCGCTGTTGCTGAGGCGGAAGTGTCTGTATATCATCGGATTGCTCAAATTCATAAGCAAAATTCGGATTGGTGCTGTACACCACGTTTTGGACTTTCTGTTGCTTTTTGGCCATGTCACAAAGTTATAAATTCTTCGCTTTGCAAAAAGTTTTCCACGAAAATGCGCTAGCCAATTTTCTTGCGTTTAATTACAATGAAATTAGAAAATAATCTGCAACAACTCAGTGATGCCGACTTGCGTTCATTGATGTGTAGCAAACCTAAAAATCGTTATGAAACTACTTGACCACGTCATTTTCACAGATAATGGCTATTTTAGCTTCGCCGATGAAGGGCTTCTATAATATGTCAAAAAAGAAAATTTTAACGGTCATTGGTGCCCGACCCCAAATTATCAAAGCTGCCGCGCTTAGCCGTGCCATACGAACCCATTACGCCTCAGCAATTGAAGAAGTTTTGGTGCATACCGGACAGCATTACGACGAAAATATGTCTGCCGTATTTTTTGAAGAACTCGGCATTCCACTACCTGACTACAATTTAGCAGTAGGCAGTGGCACTCATGGGCACATGACCGCAGCCATGCTCAGCGGCATTGAGGACATCCTATTTAAAGAACAACCTTCCGCTGTGGTCATCTATGGCGATACCAACTCCACAATTGCCGCTGCATTAGCTGCGGTAAAAATTCATATTCCAGTTGTACATATTGAAGCGGGTTTGCGCAGTTTTAACAAGGCCATGCCAGAAGAAATCAACCGGATTTCTGCCGACCACATGAGTACGCTACTTTTTGTTCCTACGAAAGCGGGTATCAGAAATTTAACGAACGAAGGATTCCAACTTGAGCAGCATTTGCCGGCTTCAATTGATGCACCAAACGTTTATCATTGCGGAGACATCATGTACGACAACAGTGTGCACTATGCCAAACTAAGCAACGAAAAGTCTACGATTATCGAGCAATTGGGCCTACAACCAAATGCGTTCATTTTATGCACGGTTCACCGAGACTCCAATACCGATGACCCAAAAGCACTACAGGGTATATTAGAAGCCTTACAACAGCTCATCGTGCAAACTAATTTAGAGGTCATTTTACCCATTCATCCGCGCACAAAAAACAAAATTGAATCCCTATTATCTGCGGACTTTCAGCAAAATATAGCAGGCCAAAAGAAACTGCGCATGATTGCTCCTGCTGGATTTTTAGACATGATTGCGCTGGAGCAAAATGCCAAAATGATCATTACAGATAGCGGAGGGGTGCAAAAAGAAGCCTATTTCTTTGCCAAACCCTGCGTTATTTTGCGCGAGCAAACAGAATGGATAGAAGTTGTAGCGGCAGGTGCAGCTATTTTAACTGGCCCAAATAAAGAAAAAATAATCAGCGCCGCTACCCATTTACTTGAGCAAAAAATAACTACCGACCCTGCAATCTTTGGAGACGGAAATGCAGCTGCCTTTATTTGTGGAAAAATAATTTCTGATCTCTAATGCTTATTTATGTTGAGTATATCACAGAGCGCCTGCTCTATACGCTTTCATTTGTTTTTGCAGAAAGAAAAGTAGCCTACGAGCTCACCAATGACGGCATTGCATTTATTGGTGCAAAAGGTCCAAAACTCAATTATTCTAACCGCGATTTTGAAGATGCTTTACAAATAGTACCAGCTGAGCTACTTTTTGAAGACGAACTTCTATCTAAACCACCAATAAAAAGCGCTTTTGAGGGTATTGAATGCCTTGAATTCAACGGAACACCCGATGTATTGGCCTCTATTTTTTATGTCCTGAGCCGCATGGAAGAATACCAAATCTTTTCCACAGATTCGCTCGATCGCTTCAAAGCCAGTGCCTCTGTAGCGTTTTCCCATGACTGGTTGCAAGTTCCCATATGCGATATATGGAGCGAGGCCATCATATCCTATTTAGAACAACGCTTCAATCAAAGTTTTCAAGCACAAAGGCCAAGATTTTATTTTCAGCCAACTTTTGACATCGACAACACTTTTGCCTACGCACACAAAAATACAATTCGAACTTTTTTTGCCAATTGCAAAGATATCTTTTACCGCAGATCTGATAGAGTGAAGGATAGAAAACTAGTTCGAAATGGCTCCCTAAAAGACCCGTACGATAGCTTTGATCTGATTGTCAATATTGCAGCAAACGATCCAGACACGAAAGTTTTTTGGTTGCTAGGGAATTACACCAAACTCGACAAAAACCTCTCACACCTTAACCTCGCACAACAAGACAAAATCAAACAAATTGCCGCGCATATAGAGGTGGGCATCCATGGAAGTTCACTAACAAGGAATAATCCACAACAATTGGAGCTCGAAATTGAGCGGCTCGAACAGATTATTGGTTATCGTCCGCAAAGTAACCGACAGCACTTTTTGCTACTGCGCTTACCCCATACGTACCATCAGCTCTTAAAAACGGGTATCACACACGACTACACAATGGGTTATGCCGAACAAACTGGATTTCGGGCCGGAACAGCACGTACTTTTAAATGGTTCGATTTACATAAAAATGAGGTGACTCATTTGAATGTTCATCCATTTGTATACATGGACGGGACACTGCTTGAATATCTTCAACTTGGCCCAGACGAAGCAATTCATCGGATTGAGAATTTATATGCTACGGTAAAGAAATATGGGGGCACGTTTAGCTTTTTATGGCACAACGAGACAATTACAGGTTACCAGCATTGGGCGGCTTACCAGGACGTCTTTAAAGCGAATTTTTCCTTAATGCCGGGTAAGCGCTAGTCTTTTCCTATTTTTTTATAGGAATCGCAATTGCGTAATTCTTCGAGCATTTGCTGCTTTTCCGCAGCTGTTTTGTTGGCGTCTAGATGCTCACATTTTTTCATGGGAGCTTCGTATTTTTTCAGAAGTTGATCGACTGGCTGCCCTTTTGATTCGGCCGCTTTCAAGGCTTGGGTCATTTCTAACCATTGGTCTGCACATTGGCAAACCTCAGACTGACAAGAAAATAATAAACCCACTAGCGCAATGATCAAAGATTTTTTCATAAATTCCATTTAATAAAAACAACCCCCGCCCTTCCCTAGGCGAATGGTAAGCGATGCGCCTGCATAAACATACCAATCATTGGTACTGCTCGTGCCGCGCTTTCCAAAACGATTTCCGTCCAGACTTTGGTTAGAAAGCACGGCCGATATGTCAGAGATTTCATCTGAAAGAACTTGAGGATCAAAGTATAAATCTGAACCTACGTCGTCGAGATAGTCGGTGAAGGTTTTGCGAATAGCCAAATCTATATTGAAAGTCGCCATTTTCCCTAAACTAACTTTTAACCCCATTCCGAGAGGCAGGCAAAGTTGGTAGAGATTATAGGGTTTTTGCATATTGGCACTCGTTCCCTGCCCTTCTGTAGCTAAGGGCTGAAGATCTTGCCAAGCATTATTGTAATATACCTGAGGATTCATGTGAAAGACACCAAATTGCGCAAGTAAATAGGCTGTAGCTGGGTAACGACTGCTTCCAAACTGAAAAGGCAAGTAATGAAACTCTAAGCCTGCGGATACTTCGTGAAGTTTGGACTGAAAACTCAAATTTCGATTGACTAGTAAAGGATATGGAGAAGTAGAGTCTGCAGCCGAAACTTGTCCGTACAAATAATTCAAACGCAGTGTTAGGCGGTTATTAATGTTGTAACGATACATGAGCCCCCCTGCAAGATGGGCATTATTGAATTGCTGGTAGGGGTTGAGGTCTCCAAGATAATAGGTTTGACCAACGTGGAAACCAAGCTCTGAACGCGATAAAAAAGTGCGTTTTTGTGCTTGCGTAATAAGCGCAAGCAAAAAAAACAAAAGTAGAAAAGCCTTTTTCATCGTTAAGTGAACGTAAAAATGGCAAATTTATTATTACTTACCGGAACGTTTGCGGTCCGTTTCTTTTAACAAGACCTTGCGAATGCGCAAACTTTTGGGTGTTACCTCCACATATTCATCGGATTGGATATATTCCAAACACTCTTCGAGGCTGAATACTTTTGGCGGAGCCAAACGCACTTTGTCGTCAGAGCCCGAAGCCCTCATGTTGGTGAGCTTCTTCGTTTTGGTTACATTCACACACAAATCTCCAGCGCGAGAGTTTTCTCCAATTACCTGACCTTCATAAATATCTTCATTGGGTGCAATAAAAAACTTACCGCGTTCTTGAAGGTTATTTAATGAGAAAGGAATAGAAGTTCCTTGCTCTAGGGAAATAAGGGATCCATTCTGACGACCAGGAATTTCTCCTTTGTAAGGTTGGTACTCCAAAAAGCGGTGGTTCATGATGGCTTCACCAGCTGTTTGGGTCAAGAGATAGTTGCGCAGCCCAATGATGCCACGAGAAGGGATTTGGAAAGTAACTATCATGCGTTCGCCTTTAGGCACCATGTTGGTCATTTCTCCCTTGCGACGGGTCACGGCCTCTACTGCGGTTCCGCTGTGTACTTCTGGAAGGTCTATGGTAAGTTCTTCGATTGGTTCACATTTGACACCATCAATTTCTTTGATGATCACCTGAGGCTGGCCAACCTGAAGTTCATAACCTTCGCGACGCATCGTTTCTATCAATACTGAAAGATGCAAGACGCCCCTGCCAAAAACCATCCACTTGTCGGCCTTGTCTGTATCGCTGACGCGCAGTGCCAAATTTTTCTCGAGCTCTTTATTGAGACGATCTGAGATATGACGAGAGGTTACAAATTTACCTTCTTTACCAAAGAATGGAGAGTCGTTGATAGAGAACAACATACTCATTGTAGGTTCGTCCATTTTAATGGTAGGAAGCGGCTCTGGATTTTCGGCATCACAGATGGAGTCGCCGATTTCAAAACCTTCAATACCTGTAACGGCACAAAGATCTCCGGGCTGTACTTCAGTTACTTTTGCGCGCTCAATGCCTTCAAATACAAACACTTCTTTGATGCGGTGCTTTTCTTGGCGCCCGTCTGATTTTGAAAGGATGATTGGTTGGTTTTCTTTGATGACACCTCTTGTTAGGCGCCCTATTGCAATACGGCCAACGTATGAAGAAAAATCAAGAGAGGTAATGAGCATTTGCGTGTTTCCTTCTTCGATTGTTTTTGGTGGAAAGTAGGCCAAAATTTGATCGAGCAAGGGCGTAATGCTATCTGTTTGTTGTTTCCAATCAGTAGACATCCAGCCATTTTTGGCTGAGCCATAAATGGTGGGGAAGTCGAGTTGCTCTTCACTGGCATCTAGCTCAAACATGAGATCGAACACTTTTTCGTGAACTTCTTCAGGGGTACAGTTTTCTTTATCGACTTTATTGATGACTAAAAGAGGCTTGAGCCCCATTGAAAGTGCTTTACCAAGCACAAAACGGGTTTGTGGCATAGGCCCTTCAAATGCGTCTACCAATAAACAAACGCCATCAGCCATGTTGAGTACGCGCTCAACCTCACCACCGAAGTCGGCGTGACCCGGGGTGTCGATGATGTTGATTTTAGTGCCTTTGTAAGAAACGGATACATTTTTAGAAACAATCGTGATGCCGCGTTCGCGTTCCAAATCGTTGTTATCCATCATGAGCTCGCCTGTCATGCGGTCGCGCTCATTGACAACTTGGCCCGCTTCGATCATTTTGTCGACGAGGGTAGTTTTACCGTGGTCAACGTGGGCAATAATGGCTATATTTCTGATTTCCATATGGAGAATTGTATGGGTAAGGAGAATTAATAATTATTTTTTTTGGCACCAAAACCGCGATCGCGGTCAAAGCCGCCTGAGCGTTTTTTGTCAAAACCACCTTTTTTCTCAAAACCTGGTTTCTTTTCAAAGCCTGGTTTTCTGCTTCCGCCAAAAGAACCGGGGCCTCTTTTTGAACCAGGGCCTTTGGAGAATTTGCGCTCGCCGCGGTCATCTCCACCTCCCTGTCCAGGAGCTGTAACTTCGATAGCGACTTTATGGCCTTCAAATTCGTAACCATCGACGTGTTTCAAGATTTTTTGTGTGTGTTCGTCGTCGGCCTCGATAAATGAGAAAGAAGTCATGATGTCTATACGGCCAAGTGCTTTGGAGTTGAGGCCAGTGGCATCGCAGATGATGCGAACCATGGCACCAGGGTTGAGCCCATCTCGTCGGCCTAAGTTGACAAAAAAGCGTGTTTTACCTTCTTCACGGGCACGGCTCTGACGGTCGGTTTTGCGCTCTGGACGCTCGCGATCGTCTTTGCTTGCCGCCGCATTGAGGTCGCCAGCACGTTCGTAATATTCAATAAAACGATTGAATTCAGCAGAAACAAATCTTTTGATGACTTCTTCTTTTGATAAATCGGCAAAAGAAGCCAAGATTTGCTCCATAAATGGTGCAATATCGTCTTCTTTGACCTCGGTAGCAATCGTGTTGTCGATGAGTTTTTTCAGTTGGATTTCGCAAATCTCGGCCGGATTCGGTATTTGTCCTTGCTTGAAAGTCATGCGCATTTGGCGCTCGATGGCTTTGATTTTAACGTTTTCACGCGTGTTGACCAACACCAAAGATTGACCAGTTTTTCCTGCGCGCGCGGTGCGTCCACTACGATGTGTGTAGTTTTCGATGTCGTCGGGCAAGTTATAGTTAATGACGTGGGTAATATTATTGATATCCAAACCACGGGCTGCAACATCGGTTGCCACTAGTATTTGTAATTCTTTAGAACGAAAACGCTCCATGACGCGGTCGCGCATGGCTTGGGTGAGGTCACCGTGCAGGGGTTCTGCGTTGTAACCGTCGCGGGCGAGTTTCATTGCCACCGTTGCGGTTTCATTTTTAGTACGACAAAAAATCAGCCCATAAATGGTTGGATTAAAGTCGATAAGGCGCTTGATGGCGTCGTAGCGATCGCGTTCTTTAACAGAGAAGTAAATGTGTTCGATGTTTTCGTTGCTCTGGTTTTTATGACCAATCGAAACCTCCAACGGGTCGTTCATGTAGGTGCGGGCAATGCGCGCAACTTCAGTTGGCATTGTTGCCGAGAACAACCATACATTTTTGTCGATGGGTGTTTGTTCGAGGATCATGTCGATATCTTCCTTGAAACCCATATTGAGCATTTCGTCGGCTTCGTCTAGGATGACGTACTTGATTTCACCTAGTTGAACTACTTTGCGATTGATGAGGTCGACCAAACGACCTGGTGTTGCCACAATTATTGAGGTTCCTTTTTTAACGCTCGTGATTTGCGTACGGATATCGGTTCCGCCGTACACTGCTGTGATATTGCCATCTAGATACTTTGCAAAGACATTTAAATCTTTGGTAATCTGTAGGCAGAGCTCGCGTGTTGGGCAAATGATGACCCCTTGTGGCAGGCGTGCTTTGTTATCAATGTTATTAATTAACGGCAAACCGAATGCGGCCGTTTTACCTGTACCGGTCTGCGCCAGACCGACAAAATCGCAATCTTCACCTAATAAATAGGGAATTGCTTGTTCCTGGATGGGGGTCG
>JBILSN010000012.1:0-65881 GCA_044372045.1 Crocinitomicaceae bacterium | reverse complement strand
GGGCGATAGTTTTTTTCTTTGCAAGCTGAAACCTTTAAAATTTAAAAAATGTCTGATATCAAAGCTAAAGTTATCGCGATCATCGTAGATAAACTGAATGTTGAAGAAAGTGAAGTAACGAACGAAGCTAGCTTTACAAATGACTTGGGTGCTGATTCTCTTGACACAGTCGAGTTAATCATGGAATTCGAGAAACAATTCAACATATCTATTCCAGACGATAAAGCAGAAGGTATCCAAACAGTTGGTGACGCTGTTGCTTACATCGAAGCAAACGTTTAACAATTCCCATATTTTCTTTTAGTTAACGGGCATGCAATTAAAAAGAGTTGTTGTAACAGGTCTTGGTGCGCTTACGCCAATAGGTAACACAGTACAAGAGTATTGGGATGCTTTATTGGCAGGTAAAAGCGGCGCAGCACCAATCAAACAATTTGATGCAGCCTTGTTCAAGACGCAATTCGCATGTGAACTAAAAGATTTCAATGTGGAAGACCACATCGACAAAAAGGAAGCTCGCAAGCTTGATCAATTTTCGCAGTATGCCATAGTTACTGCAACGGAAGCTATGGCAGATGCTGCTTTGCTTGAGTCAAACCCAAATTTAGACCGTATTGGTGTTATTTGGGGTTCTGGCGTCGGTGGTCTTAAAACTTTTCAAGAAGAGGCTAGAGAATATTTCAGTGGCGACGGCACACCGCGCTTCAATCCGTTCTTTATCCCAAAAATGATAGCAGATATCGCGTCAGGTCATATTTCCATTAAATATGGTTTGCGAGGCCCAAATTACGTATGTGTCTCTGCCTGTGCATCTGCTACCAATGCAATCATTGATGCCTTCAATCTCATTCGTTTAGGTAAAGCAGATGCTATTGTAACCGGTGGTTCTGAAGCAGGCGTCAACGAGATGGGCATGGGCGGCTTCAATGCCCTCAAAGCACTATCTACCCGCAATGACTCACCGCAAACCGCTTCTCGACCTTTTGATCTCGACCGAGATGGTTTTGTGCTCGGTGAAGGATCTGGCTGTTTAATTCTCGAAGAATATGAGCACGCCATCAAAAGAGGTGCAAAAATTTACGCAGAGGTCATTGGCGGAGGCATGTCAGGTGACGCCTATCACATGACCGCACCGCATCCAGAAGGCCTTGGCGCTCGCAACACAATGCTTGCTGCTTTAGAAGATGCAGAAATAAATCCTTCTGAAATCGACTACGTGAATGTACATGGAACCTCAACACCGCTTGGAGACATCGCAGAGATAAAGGCCATTCAACATGTATTCGGAGACCACGCCTATAACCTAAATATTAGTTCTACAAAATCCATGACGGGTCACCTTCTAGGTGCCGCAGGCGCTATCGAGGCTGTAGCGTGTGTTTTAGCAGTCCAGAACGATATAGTTCCACCCACCATTAATCACTTCACCGACGATCCCGAGCTCGACCCTAAGCTCAATTTTACTTTTCATCAACCACAGTACCGCACAGTAAATATAGCATTATCCAACACCTTTGGATTTGGAGGCCACAATACCTCTGTAATTGTAAAGAAATATAAAGGCTAAGTTTGCTTAAAATACCCCTCTTCAAAAAAAGAAAATCAAACGAAGAGCTACTTGTTATTCGTTTCGTGTTGTCGCAGTTTGGGTATAAACCACAAAACATTTCTTTTTTTATACAGGCCCTTACACATAAAAGTTCGCTATCTGATCACGAACAGTTGGCTGCCAATGAAAGATTAGAGTTTTTAGGTGATTCTATTTTAGATGCTGTTGTCGCTTCTTTTGTGTATCATAAATATCCTGAAATAGACGAAGGTCAGCTTACAAAAATTAAATCGAGAATCGTAAACCGCAAATCACTTTCTGCAATTGGAGAGCGCATGGGCATACGAAAGCACCTGATTTATAGTCAAGGCAGGAGTATCAATTTAGCCGGTCTTGAAGGAAATGCCTTTGAGGCTTTAATTGGTGCCATTTATTTGGACGGAGGCTTTGAAAAAACACAAAAAGTATTACAAAACACGGTCTTCAAAAAGCATCTGAACTTGAATAAACTTTTGGAGGAGGAGTTGGATTTTAAATCAGCTCTTTTTATCTGGTGCCAACGCAAGAAATTGGCATTAGTATTTATTCTATCCAATGAGCAAATCATAGAAGGCAAGGTCGTCTATGAAATGAGTGTGCAAATCAATCAGTCCATCTACGGCAAAGGCAAAGGCAACTCTAAGAAAGAGGCTGAACAAGCAGCAGCAAAAGAAACCCTCGCCTTAATGGGAGAAATTTAGTTGACTTATATTTTTATTGAAATTTGTAGTACCTTTGTATTATAAAAGAACACAACATGACTTGGACAGACTTCGTATACAAAATTGGTGACGTATTTCAATGGTCTTTTGGCTTTTTTGAAATGATTCAAAATTACTTTAATACCGCACTTATTTTACTTGGTTTTTTTGGTTTTTATTTTTGGATGCGTACCCAAAACCGCCTAAGTGCTAAATCTAATGTTCCTGTTGAGGTTAAAGACAACCAAGGTTGGTACAAAAAAGAAGGTCAACAACTCAAATAAATCCTACGGATATTATCTTATATAAAAAAGGGCGGTCATTGACCACCCTTTTTTGTTGGGTTTGAAAATACTTATTTAGTGGAAGTAAGCGAAGCGCCTAAAAACTCACGGTTCATACGAGCGATGTTCTCTAAGGAAATGCCCTTTGGACATTCTACTTCGCAAGCACCAGTATTTGTGCAGTTACCAAAACCTTCCTCGTCCATTTGACGCACCATGTTCAGTACACGGTCTTTAGCTTCTACTTTTCCTTGGGGTAAAAGCGCGTACTGTGATACTTTTGCACCAACGAAAAGCATAGCAGAGCCATTTTTACAAGTTGCAACACACGCGCCACAACCGATACATGCTGCGGCCTCAAATGCTTTATCAGCATCTGCTTTTGGAATAGGAATGGCGTTGGCATCCATAGTGCGCCCAGATGTATTTACTGAGACGAATCCGCCTGCTTGCTGGATGCGGTCAAAGGCCGAACGATCAACGACTAAATCCTTGACAATTGGAAATGCGCGGGATCTCCATGGCTCTACATAGATCGTGTCTCCATCGTTGAAGCTACGCATATGTAATTGGCATGTAGTGGTTGCACTTTGCGGACCGTGTGCACGACCATTAATGTAAAGGGAGCACATCCCACAAATGCCTTCTCGACAATCGTGGTCAAATGCTACAGGTTCTTTCTTCTCATTTATGAGTTGCTCATTCAGTTGGTCGAGCATTTCTAAAAACGAGCTATCTGTAGACACTTTATTTAGATTGTAGGTTTCAATACCACCTTTCGCATTGGTATTTTTTTGTCTCCAGATTTTGAGCGTAATATTGATAAATTTTGAAGCCATATCTATTTATTTATAGTTGCGTGCTGCAATTTTAATGAACTCATAGTTGAGCACCTCTTTATGAAGGACTGCTTTTGTTGCATCGCCATCTTGGTATTCCCAAGCAGCTACATATTTAAAGTTTTCGTCGTCTCGTAGAGTTTCCCCTTCGCTATCTTGATATTCTTCGCGGAAATGCCCTCCACAGGACTCCAAACGATTTAAAGCATCTACTGCCATGAGTTGCCCCAACTCAATTAAGTCTGCAACGCGCAGCGCTTTTTCAAGCTCTATATTCATTTCATTGGCATCGCCAGGCACATATACATCTTTGTAGAATTCTTCGCGCAATGCGGCAATTTCTGCAATGGCAGTATTTAAGCCAGCTTCATCGCGTGACATACCTACTTTGTTCCACATGATGAGGCCTAAGCGCTTGTGGAAGTGGTCAACAGATTTACTGCCTTTATTGGAAAGGAGGCGGTCAATGCTCGCTTTTGTTTCGGCCTCTGCTTGTTCAAATTCAGGGGCATCAGTAGCAATACTTCCCGTGCGAATGTCATCAGCAAGGTAATTAGAAATGGTGTATGGCAAAACGAAATAGCCGTCTGCGAGGCCTTGCATGAGTGCCGATGCACCAAGGCGGTTAGCACCGTGGTCAGAAAAATTTGCTTCACCAGTTACAAAGCAGCCTTCGATGCTACTTTGAAGGTTGTAATCTACCCAAACACCACCCATTGTGTAGTGAACCGCTGGATAAATTTTCATAGGCGTTTCGTATGGATTTTCGTCGGTGATTTTTTGGTACATCTTGAAGAGGTTGCCATACTTTTCTTCGATCCATTTTTTACCGAGTTCCAAGATTTTTTCTTCGCTTGGGTTGTGATCACCCAATGCATAAGCAGACTGACGGCCTTTACTTTGAATTTCTGTTGCAAAATCTAGGTAAACGCCTTCATTGGTGTCATTAGCTTCGATTCCAAAACCAGCATCGCATCTTTCTTTAGCAGCTCTTGAGGCTACGTCTCGTGGCACAAGATTGCCGAATGCGGGGTAGCGTCGCTCTAAGAAGAAATCGCGGTCTTCTTCTGCAATTTGTGTGGGCTTCAGGCGCCCCTCGCGGATTGCTTCAGCATCTTCTTTTTTCTTAGGAACCCAAATGCGTCCTGAGTTACGCAATGACTCAGACATGAGGGTGAGCTTCGATTGGTTGGTGCCGTGTACAGGAATACACGTTGGGTGAATCTGAACAAAACAAGGATTGGCGAAATGAGCTCCTTTTTTGTGTACTTTCCAAGCTGCAGATACATTGCTACCCATTGCATTCGTGGACAAGAAGTATACATTTCCGTAGCCACCAGAGGCAATTACAACGGCATGAGCAGCATGGCGCTCGAGTTCGCCCGTAATGAGGTTTCTGGCTATGATTCCGCGTGCTTTGCCATCGATTTTGACAAGGTCCATCATTTCATGACGGTGATACATTTTTACGCGGCCAAGGCCAATTTGACGAGAGAGCGCAGAGTAGGCACCTAATAAAAGTTGCTGACCTGTTTGGCCCGCAGCGTAAAAGGTACGTTGAACTTGGGTTCCGCCAAATGAGCGGTTGTCTAAAAGGCCTCCGTATTCGCGTGCAAATGGGACACCCTGTGCAACACATTGGTCGATGATATTGCTCGATACTTCGGCAAGCCGATAAACGTTTGCCTCGCGTGCGCGGTAGTCACCACCTTTGATGGTATCATAAAACAGGCGATAAACGGAGTCGCCATCGTTTTGGTAATTTTTTGCTGCGTTGATTCCGCCTTGCGCTGCAATAGAGTGTGCTCTTCGCGGTGAGTCTTGGAAACAAAACGCTTTCACGTTGTAACCCATTTCACCTAAAGAGGCTGCAGCGGAGGCACCTGCCAAACCTGTTCCGACAACGATAATATCGATTTTTGGACGGTTGTTTGGCGCAACCAATTTCATGTTATTCTTGTGATTGGTCCACTTTTCTGAGATTGGACCCTCTGGAATGCGCGAATTTAATGTTGACATAGCCTAATTCCTAGTTGTTCATGTAAATAATAACAGGGATGATCGCAAATAAAAGTGGAACAATAACCGCAAAGCCGGTTCCAATCATTTTGATCAAAGGGGTATATTTGGGATGGTTGATTCCAAGAGATTGGAAGGCGCTTTGAAAACCATGCAGAAGATGGTAGCCCAAGACAATCATAGAAATCACGTAAAACAATACGCCAAAAAGCGCGCCTTCGTTTTTACTTTTACTAAAGAAATCCATGACTAAACCGTGCAGGTCTCTGTAACCTTCAGCTACTTTCACATTGGTGCCTTTGATGTAGAGATCAGTGCCTTTTTCTATCACATTGTTTTTGTCTTTGGGAATAGGTTGAATACCTGGAACATGTGTGTAATAAAGTTCTGCATTAGAAGCACCCATCATTGGATTGTCCATTTCTAGTTTGTAGGTATGAAGCGGGACGTCTTCTTTGATTTTCATCTTCCACCAGAAATTGGCCATGTGTGTAGCGAGAAATACCAAAATTAGTGTGCCTAGTATGGCCATGCTGCGGCTTGCGGAGCTTGAATTAGCCCCTGGCTTGTTTTTGGCATATGGGATTGGCCGTGCTTTTTTGTTTTGAATGGTAAGTGCAAAACCGTCAATGATATGAATTAGGACAGCTGCATAAGTGACGTAAGAGAGTATTTTGATAAATGGATTATGCCCCATGAAATAAGCATATTCGTTGAATGCTCGTCGCCCCTCTTCTCCGGTTTTGAGAATAAGTTGTAGGTTTCCAAGTAAATGGCCGACCAAAAACGTACACAAGAACAGACCGGTTAGGGCCATAAAGACCTTTTTACCGATAGAAGATTTAAAAATTACAGAGTTACTCATAAGAAACGATCATTTGTAGTGACGCAAAGTTAACTCAACAACATTTAAATTGTAACAAATGTTGCTAATATAATCTCTTTAATTTAGCTATTTAGAACGATTATAGATAGCTCAGCAAACATTGGCGCTCACTCACTTCTAATTCAACCTTTGCCCCGAGCAAGAGGGCCTGATTATCATCGATATGTCCCGCAGGAAAACCAAAGCAAATCGGAATTTTACGATAGTCGAAATGTGCTAAAATAAGTTCTTCGACTGACTTGCCAAATGGAATATCGGTGTCTTCTAAATCTGTTAGGCCACCAATCATTAATCCGCTGATTTGTGTCAACGCGCCATTTTTGCGCAACGCATATAGCATGCGGTCTATGTGGTAGAGATGCTCGGCTAAATCTTCTATAAATAAGATGGCGCCACTAAAATCATAGCGTTCAGGTGTGGCGAGCATACTGTATATGATACTTAGATTTCCACCAATTAAGGTGCCAGACGCTTTCCCAAATTTATTATGACGACAAGGAGCAATTGCAAATGGTGTTTTCTCACCGTATAGAAGTTCTTGGAGCCGGTTTTTTGATGCAGCACTATTTTTTTCGATGTTGAGCGCCATTGTTGCATGAATACTTTGTATGCCTACCGACTGAATTTTATGATGCAAAACACAGATATCCGAAAATCCGATTAACCATTTCGGTGCCCTGATGAATGATGCCCATTGTAGGTTATCAACCAGCTGGACGCTTCCGTAGCCGCCTCTTGCACACCAAATTGCTTTTACATCAGGATGATCAATTCCCTCTTGTAAATCTGCTAAGCGCTCATGTGCTGATCCTGAAAAATAATGGTGCCTCCCCGTTAAATTTTTACTTCTAATGGAACGAAGACCAATATGAATTAGCCATTTTTCTGCTGCAAGTATATAGGATACTTCTATTGCTTTGGCAGGAGCGCAGAGATAAACGAGGTCGCCAGTTTGTAGAGCAGGTGGAGCGATTAAATTCATGCTTCTAGGAGTGCGCTTAAAATTTTTAAATCGATGGGGCTGGTAATTTTAATATTTTCTTCGTTGCTCATTACAAGAAGCGGCCGGATTCCTATGGATTCTACAACACTTGCATCATCTGTAAAAATGGGTTTGTATGCTTGCAAATACGCTTGCTTGAGCGTTTGAGCATCAAAACACTGCGGTGTATGCACGAGGTAATACTTGGTTCTGTCTACAGACTCGGAAGTGGATAAATTTCCTTCACGAAGAGAGTCTTTCAGCCTTATTACCGGCACCACTGCAGTAGCAGCATGAAGTCCCGCGAAACATCTTTCAATGGTAGAAATACTCACAAGTGGCCGCACGCCATCGTGAATGCCGATTTGATCGCCTGTGCAGAGGTTGAGCGCATTTTGAATGGAATGAAAGCGCTCTTGCCCACCATCAACTAATTCGTGTGGAATTTGTATTTGATACGCCAATAATAAGCCCTCCCAATAATTCATCCATTCTTTGGGAAGTGTAATGATGAGCTGAGCAGTGGGGTCAAAGGCATAGCATCGTTCTAAAGTATGAATCAAAACAGGTTTGCCTCCAAGGAGCAAAAATTGCTTTGGAAGCTCAGTTTCCATGCGCTTTCCGATTCCGCCAGCAGTAATGATGATGCTTTTTTTCATCTGGTTTCAAAGATAAGCAAACTAGCGTTGTGTAAACGGAAGTAACTTTAACTTTCCTGGATAAAGATCTATTTTGAATTCGCGTCCTACCATATACTCACCATCAGTTTCGGCGTGTAAATATTCGCCTACACCGCGCAATGAGATGGGAAAGGAAATTTGCAAATAATGTGCTTCTTTGTGTTTGATTTTCTTTCCTCTTTTGACCTTAAGCACATTGCTCAAATAATCAAATAATGAAACTTTTCCTAAAAGGGTGAGCTTGAGCTTTCCATCATTGATTTGCGCATCGGGGTGTATATGCAGGCCATCACCAAAAATACTTCCATTGCAAAATGCCGCCAAAAGAAGTTCTCCGGAATATTGGAAATCTTTGGTTTGTAGCTCGACAATGGGCCTTTTGTACTTTAAAAAGGTCTTTACAATAGCCAAGCCATAAGAAAAGTTCGGTCCAAAATGTTTTCGAAATTTCAGTAATTCTAGTACCACGGCACCTCCAAAACCAATATCAGCGATATTCGCAAAATAGCGTTTTTCATTGGCGGTTTCTAGAATGCCAATATCGAAAAGTTCAAATGACCCACTTTTTATGTTGTTGATGAAGTCATAGGTTTGAATAAATCCCGCGGATCTGTAAAAATCATTGCCCGTACCATTTGGAAGGATGCCAAGAATTGGTTGAAATGTTGGATTTGGATGGGAACAAACACCGTTGATGAGCACGTTAAAAGTGCCGTCGCCACCAACGCCAAGTAAATGTGTGCAATTTTGTTCTAAGGAATGAATATAAGCGAGCGCGGCTTTAGAATCAGGGCTCTTATAAAGATGAAATTGTTCGCCAAACAGCTGCTTCAACGCAGTTAAAATTTGTTTGTTTTTGGCGTTGATTTTTTTTTGTCCGTTTGTAATGCAATAGATTTGATGCATGCACCAAATTACGCAAATATTTTAGTATTGTATTTGCAAACTGCTCGATTGCTGCCACTGTTGCTCATTGAGCAGGCCAGTTACAAAATAGATATAATAGCCTGCAGCAAGTTTTTCACCGCCTAGGTTGGTACCATTCCACTGGAAATTCGGATCGTTATTTTTGAATACGACATTGTTTTTGGTATCCAAAACCACAATGCTGAAGTCTAGGATCTCAAATTCATTCCAGTCGATTTGGAGGGTTTCATTTTTTCCGTCACCGTTAGGGGTAAAGACATTTGGAAGAACAATACGTGTAGGCTTTGCAATTTGTTGAACTTGATTTAAAACCTGATTTTGTGCGCTTGTAGGCAGGGTGTTTGTATTTTGTGATGGAGCAGGCGTCGGATTTTGCGTAGGAACTAGAACAACAGAATTTGAAAGTGTAGGATCTTGTAAAACAGGTGACAAGTGGCTAACATCTTGAATAGAAACCACTTGATTTTGAGTAGGCTGATTTTCAAGTGCTGAGTCGTCAATAGGAGGAATATTCACCTCTACGCTGGTTTGATTGGTAGTGCTTGACTTTATACTACTTTCTGTTTGTATTGATTTAGAAGGGTTTTTGTTGGGCTGAGGTGTATTGGATTTTTGCTCTTGATTTATTTTTTTCGGTTCTATTTGAGTTGTTTGAACAGTTAAGTAAACAGCCACACCGACGATAGAACTTGCCGCCACACCAATAAGTGCTTTGGTTAAAATACTGAGCCCTGCTTTGGCACTACCAGCGCCAATAGACGAAGAAATCGAAGACCACAATGCGGGGTCTATCGAGACCTGGTGGTCTTGAAGGCCTTTGGCAAAGAGTTCTTTTATGTTGTCTTTTTGGGTCATTTAATCAATGTTTTCTATACGTTCTTTCAAATAGGCCCTAGCGCGCAAGTATTGTGTTTTGGAAGTGCTCTCAGAAACGCCAAGTTGCTGCGCAATTTCTTGATGTGAGTAGCCTTCTATTGCAAAGAGGTTAAAAACAGTGCGGTAACCATCTGGCAGGGCTTGTACCAATTTAAGGAGGTCGTCGGCCATGAGTTTTTCTGCGCTAAAACTATCGGTAGAAAGTTTGTGACTGACGTCGTCAATGGAAACGTCCGATAGTAATTTATTGTCTTTACGAAGTTGGTCTAAGCAGGTATTGACTGCTATTTTTTTGAGCCAGCCTTCAAAAGCACCCTCCGATTTGTAGTTGCCGATATTGGCAAATATTTTAACAAAGGTGTCTTGCAAGACGTCTTGTGCACGCATTTGGTCTTTTAAATAACGCAAACACACGACGTAAAGCTTTGGGGCATAGATGTCAAACAACGCTTTTTGAGCCTTTGGACGAGCAGCAACACAACCTTGTATGAGTTCTTGTTCATCCATAACTCCTTAGCATTGACGTATTATATTTTGAAAAAGTTGCATGCGCTGAACAAGATAGCTTATTTCTTTTAATTTCGTGATTCATCTAAACGCCATTTGAAGCCATGCGACACGCTATTTGTACATTTATCATCCTTTTCCAGGTGCAGTTTGTCTTTACACAAAACGCAAAAGTTGTGCCTCTTATTGCGGAGATTCAACTCAACGACCGCTTGCAAATTCAAGTGAGCGCATCTTTAGCAAAGAAGAATCCGAAAGCCCCTATTACTATTTACAATGGTAAAGAAGTTTACCAATTATCCGTAAAAAAACGGATAGGTGACACCATCATTTATCAATTTCCAGCGCAAGATGCAGAGTGGAGGCTTGCCTTTGCTCATGATTTGTCAGAGGCTCGAGGCTGGTGGGTCAATTATAATAAAAAAGTTCCGGTTCGCTATCCTATTCATCTTCAAAATGGCATTTTAAAACAGCCTGAACCTGCTTCAAGCCAGCTCAATATATCAGGAAAATGGCGAGTTGTTTTTAATCCTGGCACAACGAATGAGGAAGTTTTAGTTGGTGTATTTGAACAAAAGATTGGCAATTTCGTGACGGGTAGCTTTTTAAGTGAAACTGGAGACTACCGCTATCTTAATGGGCATGTCGTTGGCAATGCCATTCATCTACAAACTTACACAGGTTACTGGGCATTTGTTGTTGATGCGACACTGCAAAGTGCAGATCAAATGTTGGGTAATTTTTACAGCGGGGCATCCTACAACGCTTCCTTTGCAGCTTATCGCGATTCAACAGTTCAACTGCGCGACGAAAGCAGCCTGACTTACTTAATCAAGCGGGACGAGCCAGTAGTGCTGAAAGAGCTCATCAAAATGAATGGGAGAAAGGAAACAATAGATTTTTCTTCCCAAAATAAACTAACGCTTATTCAAATAATGGGAACATGGTGTCCGAATTGCCTTGATGAGACTCAGCTGTTAAAGGAACTACAGGCAAGTTATGGTTCAAAAGGGTTAAAAGTTCTGGCATTGGCTTTTGAGGTTGGGTCTGACACCAAAAAACAAAGAACTCGTTTGAAGAACTGGATCAAGTCCATGAATGTAACTTATCCGGTTTATTTGGCAGGTTCGTCTAGTAAGGATGCGGCTTCTGCAAGATTTCCAATGCTAAATGGCATCATGAGCTTTCCAACAGCGTTGTTAGTAGATCAGCAAGGAAAGATTATTGCCATTCATACTGGATTTAGCGGACCGGCAACGGGAGATGCTTATTTAAATCTTGTTAAAAAATACAAGCAAGAAATTGAAAGCGCTTTAGAATAGCGAAGTGAAATCCTTGATGGTAGTTTTATCTACCCATCAAGAATGGGTACTTGTCGATGTTTTTAAGTGCGATACTCGTGCCTCGAGCTACTGCTCTGAGTGGATCTTCGGCGATGTGTACTGGAAGCTTTGTTTTGGCAGAAATACGTTTGTCGAGGCCACGGAGCATGGAGCCTCCACCAGCAAGGTAAATCCCTGTTTTGTAAATATCGGCAGAAAGTTCTGGCGGCGTCATTTCGAGTGCACTCAAAATGGCTTCTTCGATTTTAGAAATGGTTTTGTCAAGTGCGTGCGCAATTTCTTGGTATGACACCATGATTTCTTTTGGAATACCGGTCATAAGATCTCGGCCGCGAACGGCGAAATCTGCAGGTGGGTTTTCTAGTTCGGGTAGTGCTGCACCTACTTCAATTTTAATTTGCTCGGCAGTACGCTCTCCTACTAGGATATTGTGTTGACGACGCATATATTCTTCGATATCGTTTGTAAAGTCGTCACCAGCAATTCGAATAGATTTATCACATACAATACCACCAAGTGCAATTACTGCAATTTCAGATGTACCACCGCCTATGTCGATGATCATGTTGCCCATAGGCTCTTCAACGTCAATACCAATACCAATTGCGGCAGCCATTGGTTCGTGAATAAGGTATACTTCTTTTGCGCCAGCATGTTCGGCGGAGTCTTGAACGGCGCGCTTTTCTACTTCTGTAATACCGGAGGGGATACAAATAACCATACGCAGTGTAGGGTTGAATAGCGTACGACCAGGGTTGATCATTTTGATCATGCCTTTGATCATTTGTTCGGCACTTTGAAAATCGGCAATTACGCCATCTTTGAGTGGACGGACTGTTTCTATGAGTTTGTGCGTCTTTCCATGCATTTGTTGCGCCTTGCGTCCGATGGCAACCACCTTACCCGTTTGGATATCTTTGGCTACAATTGAAGGTTCGTCGACAACAACTTTGTCGTTCCAAATAATCAGGGTGTTTGCCGTACCGAGGTCGATGGCAATTTCCTGTGTAAGAAAGTTAAAAAGGCCCATGTTAAGCGCTTATTGGTTTTTGTAATTTCTTCTTATTCGTAGAAGACGTTCAAAGGTTACGTTTGTAGCTAATATTTATGAAAATAGCTAGGGTTTATTTAATGTTTGAAGTGCCGCACGCCCGTAAAGACCATTTTCATTTGATTTTCATCGCAATAAGTAACGGATAAATCATCTTTAACAGAACCACCTGGTTGAATAACGGCGTTGATTCCTTCGATATGAGCGATTTCGACACAGTCTGGAAACGGGAAAAAAGCATCGCTAGCCATCACGGCGCCCTTTAGATCAAAGCCAAATGATTTTGCTTTGTGAATGGCTTGTTTGAGCGCATCTACACGAGAAGTTTGACCTGTGCCGCTGGCCAATAGCTGACCTCCTTTTGCTAAAATGATGGTATTCGATTTGGTGTGCTTGACGAGTTTATTAGCAAAAAGAAGATCGGTAATTTCTTCGGCACTTGGGGCAATTTTAGTTTTGACCTCAAGTTGCTCAGGGCCTTCAGTGGCCATATCTGCATCTTGGACTAAATAACCGTTTAAAGCGCTGCGAACGAGTGTCGTTGGAAGGTCTATCTCATTTTGAACTAAAATGATGCGGTTCTTCTTGGACTGCAAAAGTTCTACAGCTTCTTTTGAGTAAGCTGGAGCGATAAGCACCTCACAGAATAAATCATTGATTAAAATAGCGGTATCTAACTCGACCTCTTGATTGGAGATGAGAATTCCACCAAAAGCACTAACAGGGTCGGCGGCAAGGGCGGCTTCATAGGCTGCCTTGAGTGTAGGCCGCGTAGCCAAGCCACAAGCGTTGTTGTGTTTAAGTATAGCGAACGTGGGCCCGTCTTGCTTGAATTCTAACATGAGGCGTACAGCGGCGTCTACATCGAGTAGGTTATTGTAGGATAGTTCTTTACCGTGTAATTTTGTAAATAGTGCCTCGAGGTCACCAAAGAAAACACCTTTCTGATGAGGATTCTCACCGTAACGTAATGGGCTTTGCTTTTCTTCGCTAATTTTTAGATTGGTGCTTTTGCCATTCATAAAATATTGATGAATCATGGTGTCATAGTGAGAAGACACATGGAATGCCTCGGCTGCAAACGCCTGGCGTTGTGCTAAACTTGTTGTGGCGCCCTGATTGTTGAGTATTTCGAGGAGTTCGGAATATTGCTTAACACTCGGAACAATGAGAACGTCATTATAATTCTTGGCTGCAGCTCTAATCAGTGAGATGCCGCCAATATCGATTTTTTCGATAATGTCGCTATGCGTTGCGCCGGACTCAACGGTTTGTTCAAAAGGATATAAGTCTACAATAACCAAATCAATAGATCCTAATTGGTGTTCAGCCATATGCGCTTGATCAGGTGCAAAATCTCTGCGATTGAGAATTCCACCGAAGATAGCAGGGTGCAAAGTTTTGACACGACCACCTAGTATTTCAGGAAACTTGGTCACCTCTTCAACTGCTGTGACAGGAATGCCCATTTCTTGAATAAAAGAAAGGGTGCCCCCGGTTGATAAAATTTCTACATGGTTTGCATGTAGTTTTTCTACTATGGGAGCTAAGCCATTTTTATAGAATACCGAAATGAGGGCGCGTTGAATAGGTTTTTGAAGGGTCATGATATGTTGGAAAGTGCAAAGGTAAGGGGTATAATTAAAAAGGCCTGCAATTGCAGGCCTTTTTATTGTTTTTTTAAAACACTTTTAAAACACTTTTAAAACACTTTTAAAACGCTTCTTTCAGAAATTTACGTTCTACATAAAAGCGGTTGGCACCGCATCTATCCGGAACACATTTCACAGCCGTCCGGGTCGTCGAGAGAGCAGGCAATGGCTGCTTGTTGGTCTTCGATAATTTGCGCGGCTTTAGGCTCTTCTGTAACTGTTTTTTCAACGGTAAATTTGATAGCGTCGGTTGCAGCTTTGGTACGTAAGTAGTACATGCCTGTTTTGAGACCTTTTTCCCAACCGTAGAAGTGCATGGAGGTGAGCTTACCAAAGTTGGCATTTTCCATGAAAATATTGAGAGACTGGCTCTGACAAATATAAGCACCGCGGTCTGCAGCTTGCTCAATGATAGCTTTTTGGGAGATTTCCCAAGCGGTTTTGTATAGATCTTTTAAGTGCTGCGGAATTTCTTGGATATTTTGTATAGATCCGTTAGCGGTCATGATTTTTTGACGCATGTCTTTATTCCAGAGCCCCTCGCGAACGAGATCTTTGAGTAAGTGCTTGTTGACGATGATGAATTCGCCGGACAATACACGACGTGTGTAGATGTTTGAGGTATATGGTTCAAAGCACTCGTTGTTACCAAGGATTTGAGCCGTAGATGCCGTAGGCATTGGTGCAAGGAGTAAAGAGTTGCGAACACCGTGTTTTTTGACTTCCGTTTTAAGGAGATCCCATTCCCAACGGTTGGTTGGCGTGACACCCCACATGTCGAATTGGAAGATTCCTTTCGATACAGGTGAACCTTTAATTGTTTGGTAAGGGCCTTCTACCTTAGCGAGGTCTTTGGATGCAGTCATGGAAGCAAAGTAAATGGTTTCAAATACTTCGCGGTTCAGTGCACGTGCCTCTTCAGATTCGAATGGGAAACCAAGCATAATGAAGGCATCTGCCAAACCTTGAACGCCTAAACCAATTGGGCGGTGACGCATATTGGAGTTGCGCGCTTCTTCTACTGGATAGAAGTTGTTATCGATAATGCGGTTAAGGTTAAGTGTTGCCTGATAAGTAACTTCAAAAAGCTTGTCGTGATCAAAGGTGCCTTCTTCAGTAACAAATTTCGGAAGGGCAAGTGATGCGAGGTTACAAACAGCAACTTCGTCAGGTGCGGTATATTCAATAATTTCGGTACATAAGTTGGAAGACTTGATAGTACCTAAGTTTTGTTGATTTGATTTAGCGTTGGCAGCATCTTTATAAAGCATATAAGGGGTGCCAGTCTCGATTTGAGATTCGAGGATTTTGAACCACAAGTCTTGAGCTTTGATCGTTTTGCGGCCTTTTCCTGCTTGCTCGTATTTAGTATAAAGCGCTTCGAATTCAGCACTGTGTGTATCGGAAAGACCTGGGCATTCGTGCGGGCACATGAGGGTCCAGTCGCCGTTTTCTTTAACGCGTTTCATGAAAAGATCCGGAATCCAGAGTGCGTAGAAGAGGTCACGAGCGCGCTGTTCTTCTTTTCCGTGATTCTTCTTGAGGTCAAGGAAATCGAAGACATCGGCATGCCATGGCTCAATGTAGATCGCAAAAGAACCTTTGCGTTTGCCACCGCCTTGGTCAACATAGCGAGCGGTGTCATTGAAAACACGGAGCATTGGAACGATTCCGTTAGATGCGCCGTTCGTGCCTTTGATGTAGGAGCCCGTTGCGCGAATATCGTGGATAGACAAACCGATTCCGCCGGCAGATTGTGAAATTTGTGCACAAGACTTGAGGGTGTCGTAAATGCCGCTGATGCTGTCTTCTTTCATGGTCAGCAAGAAGCACGAGGACATTTGTGGTTTTGGTGTACCGGAATTGAAGAGCGTTGGTGTGGCGTGTGTGAACCAACCTTCAGACATCAAATTATAGGTTTTGATGGCTGATTGGATGTCTTCTTTGTGAATGCCAATGGCAACCCGCATTAACATTTGTTGTGGACGCTCAACGATTTTGCCGTAAAGACGCATGAGGTATGAGCGGGTTAATGTTTTGAAACCAAAGTAGTCGTAACGGAAGTCGCGGTCGTAGATGATACTGGAGTCGAGCACTTCTTTGTTATCCATGATGATTTGATAAACGTCTTCTGCAAGGAGCGAGGCAGGTTCGTTTGTTTTGTTATCAACATAGTGGTATAAGTCGTGCATGACTTCAGAAAAGGTCTTCTTCGTTTCTTTGTGCAGGTTTGAAACGGCAATACGCGAAGCGAGCAAGGCGTAGTCTGGATGATCAATTGTTTTGGCGGCTGCAACTTCAGCAGCAAGGTTGTCTAGCTCTGTCGTGCTTACACCGTCGAATAGGCCTTCAATGACCTTCATAGCGACAGCTTCAGGCGATACAAGCGGGTCTAGGCCGTAGCACATCTTGACGATGCGCGCAGTAATTTTATCGAATTTAACGGACTCAGTTCTTCCGTCTCTTTTTGCAACGTACATATGCTCCTTATATTAGTAGTTTGGTTAAGTTTAAAAATCTTCATCAAGGCTGAACGCTTGATTTTCTTTGCCGGCTAGCACTCCAGCTTTTTGGTATTCCCCAACTCGTTTCTCAAAGAAGTTGGTTTTTCCTTGAATGGAAATCATGTCCATGAAGTCAAAAGGATTGGTGGCGTTGTAAACGCGGTCGTTTCCGAGCTCAACAAGAAGGCGGTCTGCAACAAACTCGATATATTGACCCATGAGGTCGCTGTTCATGCCAATGAGTTTTACAGGGAGCGCGTCGGTAACAAATTCTTTTTCAATTTCGACGGCATGTGTAATGATTTCTTGAACTTTTTCTTTTGGTAGTTTATTCACCAAATGCTTGGTGTAAAGTAGGCAGGCGAAATCACAATGCAGACCTTCGTCTCTAGAAATAAGTTCATTGGAGAAAGAAAGACCTGGCATTAAGCCACGTTTTTTGAGCCAAAAGATGGAACAAAAGGAACCAGAAAAGAAAATGCCCTCAACAGCAGCAAAAGCAACAAGGCGCTCTGCATAAGAACCTTTGTCTATCCATCGCAATGCCCAGTCTGCTTTTTTGCGAACGCAGTCAACGGTGTCGATGGCGTTGAATAGGTAATTTTTGTCTTGAGTGTCTTTGATGTAGGTATCGATGAGAAGGGAATAGGTTTCAGAATGGATGTTTTCCATTGCAACTTGAAAACCGTAAAAGAATTTGGCTTCGGTGTATTGTACTTCATTGAGAAAGTGCTCTGCTAAATTTTCATTAACAATACCATCAGAAGCAGAGAAAAACGCCAACACGTGTTTAATGAAATGACGTTCGTCGTCATTGAGTTTGTTCTCCCAATCGATAAGGTCAGGAGAGAGGTCAATTTCTTCTGCAGTCCAGAAGCTAGCCTCGGCTTTTTTGTAAAAACTCCAGATGTCATCGTGCTGAATAGGAAATAGTACGAATCGGCTTTTGTTTTCTTCGAGAATAGGTTCGTGTAGTGTTTTTGTCATGGTTTTCGGGTTGCAGATTTTAAATTAAATCAGGGTTACAAAATTTGTTAAAATTCAGGCTCAAATCAATTAAAGAAATTAACATTTAATCACGGTTTTCAACACTGAACTGCGCAATCCTTTCTCTGACAAACCCTTCAGCGGATTTCAACAGGCCTTGGAAAGATATTCACAAGTTTTTGCGTTGCTATTTGATAATTTTTCTGAAGAAAATTGAGTGTGCGAAGCATTAAATTTTGTATGAAAAGAAAGCTCAATAAAGTTAACAACAAAGCGTTGAAATTGTGCTGCACATATTTTTCACTTTTGAACAGCAAATTGTTAAATCCAGAAAATGAAGAGTACTTATATTCAAAAACTCGGATTAGTCCTTAAAAATTACACGGATGGCTTGGGCCATTTGGTTTTTACCAATAGTTGTTTGCATTGCAATAAAGAACTTGCTTTGCAAGAGCATTATTTATGTTGGGTTTGCTGGGTAGGATTAGAGAGAACGTTTTATGAAGCGCAAATAGAACCCACTATTTTAGATAAACTTTTTTGGAACAGAATAGAAGTTCATCATGTTTGCGCATTATACTTTTATGGAAAAGGGAAGGTGAGCCAGTCATTGATACGGGCGTTGAAATATGATTTCAAAGCACCATTGGGCATCTATCTAGGTGAACACATGGCTCAACATCTTCAAACACATCCAATATCGGCTGTGGATGCAATTGTGGCGGTCCCTATACACCCAAAAAAGAAGTTTGCACGAGGCTATAATCAAAGCGAATTATTGGCTCAGGGTATTTCTAATGTGTGGGGAGCACCCATATTAAAAAGTATTGCCCACAAACGCAAGCATACGGCAAGCCAGACGACCAATGACCGTTTTGGACGTTGGGAAAATGTACAGAATCTGTTTGTAGGCGACGCACGAATAGCCAATTATCGCCATGTCCTCATAGTAGACGACGTCATTACTACCGGAGCAACTTTGGAATCTTTGACCAAAGCCATTAAAGCGGTAGATTCAACTATTCAGATTAGTTTACTTAGTTTCGCTTTTACGAAATAACACATGAAACAAAAGGCATTAATTATAGGCGCAGGTATTGCAGGAACATGTTTGGCACATCAGTTGCGCTCCAAAGGAATAGCGGTGCAGATTATTGATCAAGGAACCAACCACTCGAGCGCTATTGCCGCAGGAATAGTGAATCCGATGGTTTTTCGGCGCATGAATAAATCTTGGCGCCTAGATGATTTTCATCCTGAGGCAGCAGCATTTTATCAAGCAATAGAAAAAATATTGGGGGTAAAACTTTATCACCCGTTGATCATCCGGAGGTTTTTTTCATCTGAACAAGAACGCAAGCTTTGGGACCAAAGAGAAAAAGACCCTGCCTATGGGGCTTACTTAGAAAAGTTGAGCCCTCAAGATCTTCAGCACCAGGGCGCAAACAATACCTTTGGTAGCGGGCGTGTAAAAAAAGCATTTTGGATAGACGCCGCCAAATGGGTCCAAAGCCACGCCACCTATTTTAAGGAAAAAGGACTGCTATTGAGCACTCATTTTGAAGCGCAATACTGGCAGCCCCAACTACGTAAATATAAGGATACAACATACGATTTTGTTATTTTTTGCATGGGTTATTTGCAAAAAGAGGAGCCAACTTTTGGTTACCTACCATTGGAACAAACGAAAGGTCAAACCTTGTTGATAGAGAGCGCTATTTTAGCAGAGAATGAGTCTTTAAACCGAAAATGTTTTGTTTTACCACTTGGGAACAAGCGCTTTAAGGTTGGATCTACCTATGAGTGGAACAATCCTACATTGAACCCCACCGAGGTGGGCAGAGAGGAATTGCTGGCTAATTTGGAATCGTTGGGAACCTACGATCCAAAAGTGGTGGGCCATTTTGCAGGTGTGCGACCAACGGTTTTAGATAGAAGACCTTTGATCGGGGCACATCCAAAGTGGAAGGATGTATTTGTATTTAACGGTTTGGGGGCGAAAGGTTACATGATGGCACCAACGCTTGCACGGGAACTTGTCGCACACATCACCGAAAAAACACCCTTGGATCCCGAAATAAATATCAGCAGATTTGCGGTCAAGAACGTGTAATCAAAACCTTGTTATGTGCTATAGATTCTGTATTTTTGCAACTTATGAAGCACATCCGCAATTTTTGTATTATTGCCCATATTGACCACGGCAAAAGCACGCTAGCAGATCGCTTGCTCCAAACTACAGGAACCATATCGGACCGCGAGATGCAAGCCCAAGCTCTCGACGACATGGACCTCGAGCGTGAGCGCGGCATTACCATCAAGTCGCACGCTATTCAGATGAGCTACAAACACGAAGGTCAGGATTACATTCTCAACCTCATAGATACCCCAGGGCACGTCGATTTTTCATACGAAGTTTCGCGCTCAATTGCGGCTTGTGAAGGCGCACTGCTCATTGTCGATGCCTCTCAAGGAATAGAAGCTCAAACCATTTCAAATCTGTATCTTGCCCTAGAACACGACCTTGAAATTATTCCTATCCTCAATAAGATGGACCTTCCTGGTGCCATGCCAGAAGAGGTTTCAGATCAAATCATGGAACTCATTGGTTGTGACCTCGAAGATATCATTCAGGCCTCTGGCAAAACAGGCCTTGGCGTTGACCTCATCCTCGAGGCGGTAGTAAACCGTATTCCGGCGCCCAAAGGCGACGAATCTGCGCCGCTCCAGGCCATGATTTTTGACTCCGTATTTAATCCTTTTCGTGGCATTATTGCCTATTACCGCGTGAAGAACGGAGTCTTAAAAAAAGGTCAAAAAGTACGCTTTTTGAATACTGGCCGAGACTACAATGCAGACGAAATCGGCATTCTCAAAATGGACCTCTCTCCAAAAACAGAGGTGCGCGCAGGAGATGTAGGTTATATTATCTCAGGAATCAAAGCTGCAAACGAAGTCAAGGTAGGAGACACCATTACAAGTTCCGATAACCCTTGTGAGATACCAATTAAAGGTTTTGAAGATGTGAAGCCTATGGTCTTTGCAGGGATTTATCCGGTAGATACCGAAGACTACGAAGAACTCCGTTATTCGATGGAAAAGCTTCAACTCAATGACTCTTCATTGGTGTTTGAACCCGAGTCGTCAGCTGCGCTTGGCTTTGGTTTTCGCTGTGGTTTCCTCGGGATGCTCCACATGGAAATCATACAGGAACGGCTCGAGCGTGAGTTTAACATGACGGTAATTACGACTGTTCCAAACGTATCGTATAAATCCTACATGAAAAAAAACCCAGATGAGGTCACGATTGTCAACAACCCCTCTGAGTTACCAGACCCGTCCGGCATGGATCGTATAGAAGAACCATATATCAAAGCACAGGTCATTACCAAAACAGAATATGTTGGTGCCATCATGACACTTTGTATCGAAAAAAGAGGTGAACTTCAAAACCAAGTATACCTAACCCAAGACCGTGTCGAGATCACCTTTGAAATGCCACTTGCCGAAATCGTTTTTGACTTTTACGATCGTTTAAAATCAGTTTCTCGAGGTTATGCTTCTTTCGATTACCATCCAATTGGTTATAAAGAATCAGATTTGGTCAAGATGGATCTCTTGCTTAACGGAGAGCAAGTGGACGCTCTTTCAGCTTTGGTTCACCGAAGCAATGCATTTGACCTCGGCAAAAGAATTTGCCTCAAGCTTCGTGAGCTCATTCCGCGCCAGCAATTTGAAATACCTATTCAGGCCGCTATTGGCGCTAAAGTAATTGCCCGCGAAACCATCAAAGCGCTCCGCAAAGATGTAACGGCAAAATGTTACGGCGGAGACATCTCCCGCAAGCGCAAACTTTTAGAAAAACAAAAAGCAGGTAAAAAACGCATGCGTCAAGTGGGCCGCGTAGAAGTGCCACAAGAGGCGTTTTTGGCTGTCCTCAAACTCAATGATTAACCCCTTAAACACAAGAATATGCAAGCTTTAGTATCTGCACACTCCGGACTGCGTTGGATCGCACTTTTATTATTACTCCTGGCCATTATCAATGCTTTTACAGCAAAAAATTACGAAAAGAAACACCGCTTGGTGAACCTCTTCACCATGATTACTTTTCACACGCAGTTGCTGTTGGGCATCATTTTGTATTTCCTATCAGATAAAGTTCAATTTATAGAAGGTTGGATGAAACAAGCAATGTATCGTTTTTATGGAATGGAACACCTCACTGGAATGCTTTTAGCAATAATTGCCATTACAATAGGGCACAGCAAGTCCAAAAAAGGCGCAGATGCCGCAGCTAAATTCAAGGCCATTAAACTTTGGTATGTCCTTGCACTAATATTAGTTGTGGCTTTCATTCCTTGGCCGTTTCGTACAGAATTAGGAGCAGGATGGTTTTAAAGAACAGTATTATTTTTAGTTGTTTTGTATTGCTAACTTTTGCTTGTCAAGAAACAGCCAAACAACAACAAGATTTTTCTTCTCAAACACCTGCAGAGCAGGGAGCCAGCTTATATAGCATGCATTGTGCGCAGTGTCATGGCGAAGACGGCAAGCTTGGCGCTAGTGGCGCAAAAGACCTAAGTACATCGCGGCTCTCGGATACACAGATTGTACAAATCATCAAAAATGGCAAAGGTGCTATGCCAGCCATGGAAGCGCTTTTAGAAACAGAAGAGAACCTCAATCTTGTGTTGAGTCACCTTAAAGGACTTCGTCGTTAATGCAAGGACACGTAACCGTAGATGCCGTAGAAGAACGCTGTATTCTCGTGGGGGTCATTACTTCTGAAACCTCCGAAGAGGTTGCACAAGAACATCTTGATGAGCTGGAATTCTTAGCCGAGACCGCTGGCGCCATTACCGTAGAAAAGTTCTTTCAAAAACTACCTTACCCGAATCCGCGCACCTACGTCGGAACCGGAAAGCTCGAAGAAATCAAGCAATACATGAAAGCCCTCGATATCGAACTGATTATTTTCGATGACGAACTCAGCCCCTCTCAATTGCGTAATATTGAACGCGAACTCGAGTGCAAAGTATTAGACCGAACCATTCTTATCCTAGATATTTTTGCAAGTAGAGCCCGCAGCTTTCATGCCAAAACACAGGTAGAACTTGCACAATTACAGTACATGCTCCCAAGGTTAACACGAATGTGGACGCACTTGGAGCGTCAAAAAGGGGGAATTGGTTTACGCGGCCCTGGAGAGTCTCAAATTGAAACAGACCGTCGTATTATTCAGCAGCGTATTGCGCTTATGAAAGAACGCTTGCGCGAAATCGATAAGCAAATGACGGTACAGCGCAGCAACCGCGGACAATTGGTTAGAGTTGCTCTTGTGGGTTATACCAATGTGGGCAAAAGCACAATAATGAATATGCTTTCTAAATCAGACGTATTTGCCGAAAATAAACTTTTTGCAACCTTAGACACAACTGTGCGAAAAGTGGTTATAGACAACATGCCCTTGCTATTAACAGACACCGTTGGTTTCATTAGAAAACTACCTCAACAACTCATGGAGTCTTTTAAGTCTACTTTAGATGAGGTTCGAGAAGCGGATTTACTGGTGCACGTTTTGGATATTGCACATCCTAATTTTGAAGAGCATTACGATGTAGTCAACGAGACACTTAACGAAATAGATAACGCAGAAAAACCTACCATCATTGTCTTCAATAAAATAGATGCGTATCAGCCTCCATTAACTGACCTCAATGAACCAGAAGAAGACATCAGAACACTAGAATCTCTTCAAAAATCTTGGATGTCAAAAATGGGCAAAACCAAATGTGTATTTATCTCAGCAACAGACAAAGAGAATATCGAGGAGCTCAAAGAGGTGTTATATGAAGAGGTGAAAGCTATTTTTAAGGTGAGATACCCGTACAACAATTTCTTGTATTAGTTTTTACAAAGCCTCATTTCGAAACGCATTAACCAACAACCAATTCAAGGTCAATTTGCCGTTTTTTGGTACTGACTTGATCGATACGCACCTTAACGCGGTCACCAAATTGGTAAGTGCGTTTGGTTTTAGAACCTACTAACTGAAATTTTTCTTGATCAAAATAAAAACGATCGCCAGGGATGGCTTGCATAGGCACCATTCCTTCGCAAAAGTTTTCGTCCATTCGGACAAACATACCGTGTTCGGCAATACCTGAGATGGTCCCTTCAAAAACCTCCCCTACAAATTCCATCGCATAAAGCGATTGGAAAAATTTGGTCGATTCTCGTTCGGCTTCAGCTGCCTTGCGCTCATTTTTTGAAATGCGCTGACAAATGGCACCAAGTTCGGCGCCATACTTGTGTTTTTTTGTAGTGAGTTCTTCTTGTAAAATCCGATGAACTACTAAATCAGCATACCTTCGAATTGGCGAGGTAAAATGTGAATAATGCTTAAAAGCAAGGCCGTAGTGGCCAATGTTGGTGGTGTCATAACTGGCTTTAGCCATAGAGCGAATAGCCATAGATTGAACCAAGGAAAATTCATTTTCACCACGGATTTCTTCAAAAAGTGCATTGAGGTTTTTTGCAATATTTAGCGGATCGTTGATGTCTACTTTATGTCCAAACTTTTCTATAAACACGGAGAAAAGCTCCATTTTGGACGGATCTGGGGTATCGTGAACGCGGTAAATCATGGGGAAGTTCGCCTTCTCTTTCTTGTTAGGAGATAGGAACTCTGCAACCTTACGATTGGCTAATAACATGAATTCTTCAATGAGTTTGTGTGCGTCTTTGGAAGTTTTAATGACGACCCCTTCAGGGTTTCCGTCGGCATCTAGTTTAAAGCGCATTTCTTCTGACTCTATACTGAGTGCGCCATGTTTGAGGCGTTGATTGCGGTATATTTTGGCTAATGCATCTATTTTTCGTAGTACTTCTTCGTGATCGCCCGGCTTTCCTTCAAGAATTTCCTGAGCTTCTTCATAGGTGTAGCGTCGGTCTGAATGAATGACGGTTTTGCCATACCATTCTTTGTAAATCTTGCCATTATTGTCGAGTTCAAAAACAGCGGAAAAAGCAAACTTGTCTTCATTGGGTCTTAGCGAGCAGGCTAAATTACTGAGTTGTTCTGGTAGCATGGGCACTACCCTATCTACTAAATAAACCGAATTCGACCGCAATAGTGCTTCTTGATCCATAGCAGACCCAGGTCGAACATAGTGACTCACGTCTGCAATATGCACGCCAAGTTCAAGGTGTCCGTTTTCCAAGGCTTGGTAGGAAATGGCATCGTCAAAGTCTTTGGCGTCAAATGGATCTATAGTAAAAGTAAGAATTGGTCGAAAATCTCTTCTTTGCTCAATTTCTTTGGCGTCGAGATCAATACCAATGAGCTCGGCTTCGGCCATAACGGCATCTGGGAAGACAGGATTGATGCCTTGGTTGTACAGAATCGATAGCATTTCAGTTTCATTGCTTCCAGACTTCCCGAGCCTAACAAGTACTTCGCCATAAGGTTTTTCAGCACTTTTAGGCCAAACTGTTATTTTGACGAGCGCCTTTTCACCATTTTGCGCGCCGTTGAGCTTATCCGAAGGAATTTTGATGTCAACTCCAGAACGCACGTTATCTGGAACCATGAGTGCATCATTGTTGCGAATTTGAATGGTTCCAACAAATTGAATGCGGTCGCGTTCTGTGATTTCAGTAACTGCACCCTCGTCTCTGTTAGATCCTTGTTTGAAAACGCGAACCTTGACGGTGTCTCCGTGAAGCGCTTGACCTATGTTAGAAGGCCCAATATAGATGTCTTTTGGATGACCCTGCACTGTAACAAAACCTGCGCCGCGTTGGGTAATGGAAATGGTGCCTTCTAAGAGAGAATCAGCACCCGCTAGCTTGTAAGTGTGGTGGTTGATGCGTTGAATGGCATTTTTGTTTGCCAATACACTGATAGAATCGAAGACAACTTGTCGTGATCTGCCATCTCTGGCATCGAGTAAGGTACAAACTTGTTTGTGTGTGAGCTCGACACCAGGATTTTGCTCAAAGATGCGCATTACCAAGGTGGTAATACCTGCTTTTTTTCTGGGTTCCTGTGCTGAGGGGGCTTTAGACTTGCGCTTGGACATTAGTGTCTTACAACCAATTTGCGCGTAATGCTTTTAGCGCCTGAGGCTTCAAAAACAAGAAAGTAAACTCCACTGTTGAGGTCACTTACATTGATTTTTCGGTTGGACGTAAGAACTTCACGAGTAATGACATTACCAAGTGCGTCGACCATTTTAAGGTGTAGTTGGTCTGCTCCTGAAAATTGAATATTGACATATTCTGTACTTGGATTTGGCGCAACTGTAATACTCAACTCTTCTTTTAGTATGGGTTTTGAGGCGGCAATGTAGTCTACAACTAAATCAACAGAATCTAACATGGTTAGGCCATTGGGCGTAATATAAAAACGATAGTGTGCTTGCCCAAACGTATTGTCCTCAGGGTCAATAGTGATTTTCATTTTGCCGTATTCTCCATCATTTAATGTAAACAATACCGATTGAGAACCAGGTGAGGTCCATGGGTTGGTGTTCATTTGACTGGAAGAATAACAAGTGCCGCCAAAAGGGTCGGTGGAGTGACCCCAACAAAGGAGGTCTGTCCATCCGGTAGGGACAGAGAGTTGTTTTCTGGTAATACGCCATTGTGCAGCAGCACCTGTGTTGTTAATGACATCAAAGGGAATATCAAAAGATTCTGGAGATAGCGCAACTACAGTGTGCGTTTGGCCTGAGATATCGTTGGTTTGACCATCGAGATGGATAACGATGTTGTTTTGAGCGAGACTTGCCAAACTTATAGTACAGAGAAGAGATAGAAATAAGGCTTTCATAGAAAGTAATGTAATTGTTCAAAAATAAGCTTTTCCTTGCACTTATCAAAATTTAAGCCATTTTTTGCATCGCCGCTTTTTTCTTACTTTTGAATGCGGCAAGGTTTTTGCCTCGCCTTTCAAAAATCAAACTATGAAATATTTTTTATTCCTTTTTTTAACAGCTTTATTTTCTTTGGTTGTTCGTGCGCAAGAACCAACTGCCGAGACGTCAAACATCCAGAAAAAAGTTCCTTCGGTTAAATTAGTGGATATGTCCGGTAAGGCAGTCAACACCGCAAACTTGACTGTGAATGGCCCAGTCATTATAAGTTTTTGGGCAACCTGGTGCGCGCCCTGCAAGAAAGAACTAAATACAATTCACGAACGCTATGAAGATTGGGTGGAGGAAACAGGCGTTACGCTAATCGCTATTGCAATTGACGACGAAAAAACGAAAAGCCAGGTCGCGGTATATGTCAATGGCAAAGCATGGGACTACACCGTTTTAATGGATCCAAATTGGGATTTCAAAAGAGCTATGGGGGTCAATAATGTACCACACACATTTTTAGTGGATAAAAACGGGAATATCGTTTATTCTCATAACAATTATGCGCCTGGAGACGAAGAAAAACTATACCAAGAATTGCTCAAATTAAGTGCAAAATAAGCTATGAAAAAAGCCAGCACGCTCCTCATCTTGTTATTGTTCAATAAGGTTGCTTTTGCCCAAGGTAATATTACCGGCAACATGGAAACCGTTTTTCAGTATCTAAATGAAGATAGCATCATCAACGCCAAACAACCTGTCCAAAAAGGCCTGATGAACGCTTACATGAACGTTTTTTATACCCAAGGTAATTTTAAGGCGGGCATGCGATTTGAGTCTTATCTGCCCCGAATACAAGGCTATCCTAATCGTTTCGATGGAACAGGAATTGGCATGCGCTATGTGGGGTATCAAAATGATTTTGTCGATGTTACGTTGGGCACGTTCTACGAGCAATTTGGAACAGGTTTGGCCCTGCGCACCTATGAAGATCGAAATTTGGGCTACGACAACTTACTCGATGGCATGCGCATTGTTTTACGCCCGGGCAAAGGATTGGTACTTAAAGGTGTCTATGGCACGCAACGTTTGTCTTTTCAGCAGGGCCAAATTGTGCATAGTGAAGGCTTAGTGCGCGGAACGGACGCTGAGTGGCACCTTAACGAAGGCTTGGCAATCTTAAAGGATAAAAAGTTAGACGTTGTAATAGGCGCTTCTTTTGTAAGTAAATTCCAAGAAGACAACAATCCAGAATGGGTTTTGCCACAAAATGTGGGGGCTTATGGAGGTAGAGTTAAACTTACTTATGGTAACTTTTACGCCGATGCAGAGTTCATTCAAAAAGAACAAGATCCTTCTTCAGACAATCAATACATATACAATTACGGCCATGCGGCCATTTTTAATTTGCGCTATACCCAAAAAGGCTTAGGAATACTATTGTCCGGGAAATCCGTAGACAACATGAGCTTCCGTTCTGACCGCACCAAAGATTTACAAGACTTGTTAATCAATTTTTTACCCTCTCTAAACAAAACACATACCTACAATCTTGTTGCCACATTGTATCCCTATGCAACACAACCATTAGGTGAAGTGGCCTACCAAGCAGATATTCTCTACACTTTTAAAAAAGGCTCACAGCTTGGCGGAAAATACGGCACAACCCTAAGTCTCAACTACTCCACTACTTTTCGTCCAGAGCAAACTTTAAACGGCATTGACTTAAATGATTCTTCAAGGGTTGTTTACCACACCCGTCCGTTTGCAATGAGCGATAGCTTGTATTGGCAGGACATCAATTTTAACATCACCAAAAAAATCAATAAAAAGTGGAGCGGGATTCTAAGTTATTACGACATCAAAATCAATAATGACGTCGTTAAAGTCAGCGATGCGCAAGGCATCATTCATGCGCGTATTGCTGTTTTAGAAGGAACCTACAAAATCAATACACACCACGCACTGCGCTGGGAACTACAAGGTATGTGGGTTCAAAGAAACGATGAGGGGATCAATGACAAAGGTGATTGGGCCACTGCTCTTGTGGAATATACGATTTCTCCGGGCTGGTTTTTCTCAGCAATGAATCAATACAACTATGGTAACGACGACCCTAGCAAGCGCGTAAATTACCCCATAGTTACTTGTGGGTACATTAAAGATGCAACGCGCTTAACCGTGTCTTACGGACGACAGAGAGCAGGTTTATTCTGTGTAGGGGGCGTATGTAGACCCGTGCCAGCAAACAACGGACTCATGATCAATTTAACGCACAGTTTTTAATATGAAACAAGGCATTCTTTTTTTATTGTTTGCATGCACCTTTGGTTTGTATATGTTGCCTTCTTGCGACCGCGTAACGAATCCGTACCCGCCAATTGCCAACCTCGAGCTAGATACAACGCTTTATCCTGGCAATTGGTCCGACTATTTGGCAAACGAATGGCCTAACTTTACAGCAAATACCAATACAGATCGAAATGTATTAATCGAAGATTTTACTGGGCATAAATGTATTTTTTGCCCGGCGGCAGCAGAGTTAGCGCACCAGTTACAGCTGGCAAATCCGGGTAGAGTACATGTTGCGTCCATCCATGCCGGTGTAGACGGCATTGGGGATTTTCAAAGTGTAGACGCCACTTATACCTTGGATTTTACAAACCCTGATGGCTTATTTATTGGCACATGGTTTGGTACAAATGATGGTGGTTTTGTAGGCAATCCAAGAGGCCCAGTTAGTCGTGTCACAAACGGAGGCACTATTTTTCAGAGTCCAGGGCAGTGGTCTTCAATGACAAGCACACTTCTTTCTGAGAATAACGTAAAAGTAAATATACAGTCCGCACTTAATTACTATCCGAGTACAAAAGGAGCGTTTTTACATGTTGAAGTCGACAAAATAGACCAAACCTTAACAAACGATTTGGGCATCGTTACTTATTTACTAGAAGATTCATTAGTGGGCGATCAAAAAATGGCTGACAACTCCCATAATTATAACTATGTCCACAGAGATATCCACCGCCGAAACCTCAACAACATGCCTTTTGGACGTCAGTTAACAGCGGCAGATATAATGAATAACAAGTATTATATCAATTATAGTTTTGTTGTTCCGAATCAATTGGACGGCAATTATAATGCAGAAAATATGCACCTATTGATTTATGTTTACGATATGTCAACCTTGGAAATTTACCAAGTCATCAAACAGAAAATTCAATAATGGCATTGCGGCAACAACTGATTCAAAAACTTGAGCAGCGGCTCTCTCCTCAGCAAATTCAGCTGATGAAATTGCTGCAAGTTCCTACGATGGAACTAGATCAACGCATCAAGCAAGAACTAGAAGAAAACCCAGCCTTAGAAGAAGGGCAAGAGTTAAAGGAAGATGATTTTGACAATGACGAAGATTTCGACTCAGAGTCCGACGACAACGATGGCGACTTCGATATTTCAGATTATTTAGACGATGATATTGCCGATTATAAAACGCAGGCCAATAATCAGTCTAAAGACGATGAAGAGCGCGTGATTCCATTATCGGGAGAACAGACTTTTCAGGAAAGACTCACCGAACAGTTACATTTACTTTATTTAGATGAAAAGCAATTTATAATTGCGGATGTTATCGTTGGTAACCTCGATGAATCGGGGTACTTGAATCGGGCGATAGAAGCAATTGTCGATGATATTGCTTTTTCGATGAATATGGAAGTCAATGAAAAAGAAGTAGCGAATGTCCTGACTTTAGTACAAGAATTGGAGCCTGCCGGTGTAGGTGCAAGGAATTTACAAGAATGCCTATTGCTACAGCTGCGCCGCAAACAAGATGGCGATATCGTGCGCTTTACCGCATTGAAAATTGTAGAGAATTTTTTTGAGGAGTTCACGAAGAAACATTACGAGCGCATTGCCAAAAAACTTGAAATAGAAGAGCAAGACCTCAAAGAGGCTATAGATGAAATATTGCGCTGCAATCCAAAGCCCGGGGGCTCTATGCGTGAGGCCGCTAAAAATCACCAGCAAATCATTCCAGATTTTACTGTTGTAGAACACGAAGGCCGTATAGACTTGAGTTTAAACAGTAGAAATGCACCTGATTTAAAAGTCAATCGCGATTACGAAAACATGTTGCGCAACTATGCTGAGGGGGCAAAAAATTCAAAATCGGACAAAGAAGCGTTTCAATTTGTAAAGCAAAAACTCGATGGTGCAAAATGGTTTATTGATGCAATCAGACAGCGCCAACAAACGTTGTTATTGACTATGGGCGCTATATTGGAGTATCAAGAGGCTTATTTCTTAACCGGAGACGAAACCAAGTTAAAGCCAATGATTTTAAAGGATATTGCAGATATGGTAGAGCTCGATATTTCTACGGTTTCTAGAGTTGCTAATTCGAAGTATGTTCAAACAAATTATGGCATTTTTTCGTTAAAGTACTTCTTTTCAGAGTCTTTATCCACGGACAGCGGTGAAGAGGTTTCTACTCGAGAAGTTAAAAAAATCTTATCTGATGCTATTGAGGCCGAAGACAAGCATAGCCCACTGACAGATGAAAAACTAATGGATTTACTTAAAGAAAAGGGGTACAACATTGCTAGGCGAACAGTTGCAAAATATCGTGAACAGCTTCATATTCCCGTAGCAAGAATGCGTAAAGAACTATGAAATTTTTAGCTCATTTTTTTTCATGGGTATTTTTACCCTTGCTGATGCCTTCCTACGGCATCCTGATCAGTTTGTTTGTGCCAGCCTACAGCACGAATATCGAAATGACAAGCTTATATTTCGCCCCAATTGAGAGCAAGTGGGCGCTCTTTACAATTTTCTTTTTATTTAGTGTAGTGGCGCCGGGCATATCTTTTATATTACTACATCGCTTTAAAGTCATTAGCACTATAGACATTGAAAGACAAGGTGAACGAAGCTTGCCTCTTGTTATTATGTTAGTGTACTCTTTGGTCTTATTTTTCCTTCTTGTTTACAAAGCTGGCGCTGGAACTTTACCTCGTTATTTTTATGCTTTACCGTTATCGGGAGTTGCCGTTACCAGTATTTTTTTACTTATTAATCGTTGGATTAAAATCTCTCTACACGGCGCTGGCGCAGGCATATTACTTGGTTTTTTGATCATTTTTACTCGTGCTCAAGATGCTTTTAGTATATGGTGGGTATTGAGTGCTTTGTTGGCAGCCGGGCTTACAATGGCCGCAAGGCTTTATTTGCGAAAGCATACTTCCTTGGAGGTATATACCGGCTTTGTTTTTGCCTTATTGATCACCGCAGGAATTCATCAGTTTTTATCGTAATAGCCATGAAAAACATATTTTTTCTTTCGCTCTTCAGTGTATTATTTGCGTCTTGCGTAGACTTGAAAAAAGAGCAATTAGTAAAAAATGTATCCCGATTAAACACCAAACTTGAGCAGATAGAAGCGCGCTCAAAAGACAGCCGTATGGATAGCATTTCAGATATAAAAATCAATACGATTCAAACAGAATTGCGCATCAAACAAAACCTGCATTTGGATACCATCAACACCAACCTAGCTAAACAACTCGATGCCTACAAAGTCATGAGAAAGAGCATAAAGCCACTTATGCAACAGTATTTACAATTGCGCACTGTCATCAAAGAAGAAAAACAAGTACTGAAACGTTTGGCAAAGGATATTCAAGAAGGAAGAGGAGCGCGTGATCGTTACGCTGAGTATATTCGTTTTGAGCGCCAAAAAGTAAATCAAATCGTTGAGCTTTCCTTGGAATTTCAGCGCTCAAAAGCGGTTTTTTTCCAAGACTACCAGCGTTTATACCCTCCGATAGAAGCCTTTTCTTATTTCCTACTTCAAAAGAAGCAAAATAGATAATGCACACTAAGATCTTTTTTTTCTTGTGGATATTCATGAGCACTTGCACCTTGAGAGCCCAAACAGCAACTGACTTACAATTAGCGCATTATTATTATAATAACGCTGAATTAGATAAGGCTCTAGGCTATTATGAAAAAATTTATGCACAAGATCAAAGTAAGGCCATATTTTTACCTTATCTGAACTGTTTGCTCGATCAAAACGATATAAAGACAGCTGAGAAAGTACTGAGAAAGCAAATTAGTCTCAACAAACAAGACTATGAGGTGCGGTTGTTAGCAGGTCAATTCTACGAAGATCAAGACGACGCCAATAAGGCAAAAAAAATTTATGACGAACTTCTATCTGAGCTCGGGCCAAATCCGGGTCAAACAATAGCTGTATACCAAGCATTTGCAGCAAAAGGAATGTTGGAGCGCGCAAAACAAGCGCTAGATAAAGGTCAGCAATTAAGCCCTTCTTATCCTTTTCATTTTCAATATGCCGACTACTTTGCAATGGTTGGAGACAAGCGTTCTATGTTGGGTGCTTATTTGGATTATCTGGCGCAACAACCGAGTGTACTTTCCGGCATTCAACAAGCTATTGGTTCAAGATTGGATTTAACCGTAGGTTTGGGCCCTGATTATATCTTGGCAAAAGAAGTCCTCTTGCAGCGGGCCCAGCAATTCAATGCACCCATTGTATTCAATCAAATGCTGATTTGGTTGTTTGTACAAAATCGAGATTTTTCCGGAGCAGTAGTACAAGTGATCGCACTTGACAGACGGATGAAGAGCGATGGCCGGGAAGTACTCGAATTGGGTCATATTTGTGTAGAAAATGCCGCGTTTGAACAAGCAAATCGTTGTTTTCAACACGTCATTGATTTGGGTCCGGAACAAGTCAATTTCTATGAGGCGCAGTTAGCGCTTTTAAATAGTAGGTTTGTTCAGGTTACCCAACTTAGAAATTTTAATACGCAAGAAATCGAGCAGTGTATTACTGACTTTGAATTGGCCTTAGAGCGCCTTGGGAAAGGCCGGGCAACATTTCAAGTCTCCAAACAACTTGCAGAGATTCGGGCATTCTATGCGCAACAAATAGAAATAGCAATACAAGAATTACAAGATTTAATGAAGCTTCCAGGCCTTACAGACATGCAACGTGCTCAGGCAAAGATGCTCTTAGCTGACATACAGGTGCTAGGCGGCGATATCTGGGAGGCTTCTTTAATGTATATGCAAATAGACAACGATTTTAAATTTGAGACCATTGGCGCCGAGGCAAAATTTAAAAATGCAAAAATATTTTACTACGATGGTGAATTTGAATTCGCTCAGGCACAGCTTAATATTCTAAAAGAAGGCACTTCGCGTTTTATTTCAAATGATGCCATTCAGTTGTCGGTTTTTATCACGGATAATTATGGTTTGGATAGCAACTACCAAGTAATGCTTTGGTTCGCAACCGCTGAGCGCATGATTGCTCAACACAAATATGATTCTGCATTTGTGTTATTTGACAGTATACAAATTGCTTTTCCATATCATGCGCTTTCAGATGAAATTTTACATCGCAAAGGACAAGCAATGGAGCAACAAGGCCAATGGCAACGAGCTCTTGGTTACTATGAAGATTTATTAAAATTGCACGCAGATGATATTTTAGCTGATGACGCGCTATTTCGAATGGCCGAGATCAACGACCTCATTTTGCTCGATAAGGTCTTGGCAGAAACGCTATACAGACGATTGCTGATGGAGTATAAGGCAAGTTTATACGGCTCAGAAGCAAGAAAGCGCATCCGCCTCTTGCGAGGAGATGCGCTTTCGGAAAGCGAGGAAATCTAAAATTTAGAGGTTGGGCATCTCTCTTGTGAAAGACGGGATACCCGTAACATCCATACCTGTTATGAGTAAATGAATATCGTGAGTTCCTTCATAGGTAACCACAGACTCTAGGTTGGCCATATGGCGCATCATGGAGTATTCACTTGTAATTCCCATACCGCCATGAATTTGACGAGCCTCACGGGCAATATTTAGAGCAATCTCGACATTGTTTCGTTTGGCCATGGATATTTGTGCAGAGGTTGCACGCCCTTCGTTGCGCAGTTGACCAAGACGTAAAGTAAGGAGTTGCGCTTTGGTAATTTCGGTAATCATTTCTGCTAATTTTTTTTGAATTAACTGAAATGATCCAATAGGAACATTGAATTGCGTGCGTTCTTTCGAGTATCGCAAAGCTTGATCATAGCAGTCCATAGCTGCGCCGAGCGCTCCCCAGGCAATACCAAAACGGGCAGAGTCAAGGCAACTTAATGGTGCACCAAGGCCAGACCGCCCGGGCAAAATATTCTCTTTTGGGACCTTCACGTTGTCGAAGATGAGCTCGCCTGTGGCAGATGCCCTCAAGGAGAGTTTGCCGTGCATTTCAGGTGTAGAAAAGCCTTCCATTCCGCGCTCTACAATAACACCATAAATGCGTCCTGTTTCGTCTTTTGCCCAAACTACTGCGATATCTGCAAAGGGCGCATTGGATATCCACATTTTGGCTCCGTTCAAAATGACGTGATCTCCGGCATCTTTGAAGTTGGTGATCATGCCGCCGGGGTTGGAGCCGTAATCAGGTTCTGTGAGGCCAAAACAGCCCATCATTTCGCCTGATGCTAGTTTGGGTAAGTACTTTTGCTTGTGCGCTTCAGACCCGTATTTCCAGATGGGGTACATCACCAAAGAGGATTGTACAGAAGCCGTAGAACGCAAACCGGAATCACAACGCTCGAGTTCTTGCATAATGAGCCCGTAAGAAATTTGATCGAGGCCTGGGCCGCCGTATTCTTCCGGAATATAGGGGCCGAACGCACCGATTTCTCCAAGACCACCCAAAATGTGCATGGGGAAAGTTGCTTTTTCGTAGTGTTCGTCTATAATTGGCGAGACTTCTTTTTTAACCCATGATCTTGCTGCGTCACGAACCAATTTTTGCTCCTCTGTGAGCAAGTCGTCCATGTTGAAGTAATCAGGGTGTTGATATAAATCGGTTTTCATGTTGCTTGATTTGTGCACAAAAGTACGCAATAATCTGAGCAGCTGTAGCATGTAAATTTGAATTATTTTTGTAATCTAATTTCCATACATGCAAAGATTTGAACTCATTGAAAGAGCATCTCAAATGAACAGCTATTTGCTATTCATTTCTTTGCTTTCTTTGACGTTCATTGCCTATGCCCGAATAAGCACCCCTGATGCATTGTCTTTATCTTGGAAGCGTTTTTGGAAACTGAGTCGGGCAGAGAGTTTTGGCTTTGATGATGAAAAAATAAAACCTCAAACCCAATCTCTATTACTTGGAAATTTTCTGGTTTCCTTTAGCCTAATTACTTTTCTATATTTTCGGGCTGATATTCAGAAAACAGATGCGTTTTTTCTTGCAATTGTTTTTGTGACGGGTTTTATTTTGTTCCAGTTATTGAATTTTCGTTTGGGTTTGTTGGTTACTGATAATTGGAAATTAGTAAGTGGAATCGCCGAGATCAATAAACAAATTTGGTCATTTACGGGCCTGATTTATTTAGCACTCTCATTTCTATGGTTAATTAACGGGCTGCCTACTGACTTCTTGAAGTACTGTTTTGTTCTTGTTTTCTTTGCAGCCTATGCTTGGCGCATCGTTAAAGGATGGAGAGCTTGCGTTCAGGCAAATTTGGAATGGTATTATTTAATTTTGTATCTTTGCGCCTTGGAAATTGTACCTATCCTTTTTGTATGGAGCTGGTTTTCCGCTGAATACCAATAATTAAAACAATAACTTTGGCTATAAAGACCATATTAGTTTCTCAGCCGAAACCAGAAGGCGACAAATCTCCATATTTTGATTTAGCTGAGAAATTCAAGCTCAAAATAGATTTTCGACCATTCATTAAGGTTGAAGGTGTGGACCCCAAAGAATTTCGTTCCCAAAAAATTGATATCTCTGCCCATACGGCTGTTATTTTAACGTCAAAAGTTGCGGTAGACCACTTCTTTAGAATGGCAGAGGCAGTTCGTTTTGAAGTGCCAGACACCATGAAATATTTTTGTATCACAGAGGCAGTAGCACTTTATTTACAAAAATATGTTACGTACCGCAAGCGTAAAATTTTCTTTGGCAAGCAAACCATTGACGAGTTGGCTGAGCTCATGAAAAAACAAAAAGGAGAGAAATTCTTACTCCCTTGCACTGACATCCTCAGAGACAACATTCCGCTCACGCTAGAGAAATACAACATTCCTTTTTCAAAAGCCATTCTGTACCGAACAGTTGCCGCAGACCTCTCCGATTTAGAAGATGTCTATTACGATATGCTGGTATTTTTTAGCCCAGGAGGTATAGAATCTTTGCTAAAAAATTTCCCTAGCTTCAAACAAAATTCAACGGCAATAGCTGCTTTTGGCCCAACCACAGCCAACGCTGTCTTAAGCAATAACCTTCGCCTAGACGTTCATGCGCCGCATCCGAAAGCACCCTCTATGGTAGGGGCCATAGAATTGTTCGTCAAAGAACAACTCAAGAAAAAATAATCCCAAAGTATAGGTTTTACTACCTAGTATTTTTTGTTTTGCCCGGATTTTCCTTATCTTTACCTAAACTTAATACTTTTTATTCATGAAAAAACTATTACTCTCAACTGCTTTGTTACTTGCAGGTGTTAGCGCCAATGCGCAGCTAGCTCCATTTAGTGTTGCCCCTAACTTTACCGTGACTGCATACCAGCCATGGTTATCTACTGCCGGTGCGGCCAACAATGGTTCATACACCCTTTATGATTATCTTGATCAAGGATACACCGTATTCTTAGATGTATCTGCTACTTGGTGTGGTCCATGTTGGAACTACCACTTAGGTGGTGCGCTTGAAGATATCTATGCTGCACACGGCCCTGCTGGTGCACCTGGAGTTGCATCTACTACAACAGACGATGTTATGGTTATCTGGATTGAAGGCGATGGTCAAACTGCCGATGCTACAATGCTAGACGGTTCTGGCGCTATTGGCAACTGGATAGAACCAGCTGCAGGTAACCAAATTCAATTCCCAATGGCCAACCCAGCTTCTGCTACAGCCAATCAAATCAACAATGATTACGCAATCGCATACTTTCCAACAATCTACCGTATTTGCCCTAACCGCATTATCCAAGAAGTTGGTCAATTAGGTGCTTCGGCGTTGTATGCAACTGTTTCTGATTGTCCGCCACTAGCATCTGCACCTGCAGACGTTGCTGCGTTGAACTACACTGGTGCTGCCGTTCATTGTGAAGGTGCATATACGCCATCAGTGCGAATCCAAAATAACGGAACAGCTTCACTTACATCGGCTAATGTAACCATTACCCAAGGCGGAACAACTGTTTCTACAGGTACCTACAGCGGAAGCCTATCTACATATGGTGTTGCCAACGTAACTTGTTCTCCAATTGCGAACTTTACAGGTGGCGCACTTGTTTGCACAGTTACAACCGCAGGTGATGCATCTGCAGCGAACAATACTATGAATACAAACGTTGCTGCTGCTGCTAATGCAGTGTCACAGTATATTACTGTAAATATCACTACAGACCGTTATGCATCTGAAACTTCATGGGTGATCAAAAACAGCGCAGGTGCTACAGTAGCACAAGGTGGTGGTAACTGGACTGACCTCGGAGCAAATGGCATCACAGTTCGCCCACCACAATTGGTAACACTAAACCCAAGCCAATGTTATACTTTCGAAATCGCTGACACTTACGGTGACGGTATCTGTTGTTCTTACGGAAACGGTGCATACTCTTTGGTAGATGCAAACGGAACAACAATAGCTTCAGGTGGTGAGTTTGGAGATATAGACACACGTGCTTTCAAAACAGGTGCTTTAGGCATGGATGAGTTGGCTACAATCGCTATGAATGTATATCCTAACCCTGCTTCTTCTGAAGTAAATGTTTCTTTCGAAGCAACTAACAACGATTATGCAGTTTCTTTAATGGATCTTCAAGGTCGCGTTATCGCTGCAAAAAACATGACGAACCTTAACGGAACACAAGTTGTTTCTTTCTCAACTGAAAACGTTGCTAAAGGAAGCTACATCGTAACTGTTACTGTAGACGGTCTTACAACTACAAAAAATGTAGTTATCAAATAATTTCTCTCATAAGAAATGAAATACGCCCTCCAACGAGGGCGTTTTTTTTTGACCTTTGTTTTTATGTTTATCCCATTTGGATCGGAATTTGAACTTGTCGCTTTACCAGAGCGCTTTACTTTCCCGTTTTACTATGATGTCCATCCTATGGCAAATCATGCCGTGGATTTATTGCAACAGCGTTTAAAAACGGAAAGTTTTGGCCATGATTTTGGTTTCGATAGAAAAGAAAGACTCGGTGCCATAGGTAAAATGTTTGGTGTCTTAGTGGTACAGGATAACTCTGGAAAATTAGGATATTTAGCTGCTTTTTCTGGCAAGCTAGGCAATTCAAATCACCATGTTGGTTTTGTTCCACCAGTATTTGATATACTCGATGCACAAGGGTTTTTTCGTAGAGAAGAAGTAGAAATCCACGAGTTAACCATTCAATTAGAACAATTAGAGGGATCAAAGGAATTAGATAGGTTAAAGGAGGCCTTTCAAGTATTTCAAGGAGAATGGGAACAGCGAATAGACGAGGTAAAACTTAAACAAAAGGCGTCAAAAACTATACGGGATATCAAACGCAGCGAAGCTCTTGTTCAAGATCCGGAAAACATAGCAGTTCTTGAAAACTTACTTCGCGAAGAAAGTATGCATGAAAGCCGTGCCCTCAAGGCCTTGAAAAAACAAGCCCAAAAGGAGTTGTTCGCTCGTTCAGAACAATTGCGTTTATTTAAACAAGCAATTGAACAATTAAGGGCCAAGCGTGCGGCTCAATCTGCAGAAGTTCAGCAGCGGATTTTTGAACGCTACACGTTTTTAAATGCCTTAGGCCAAACCCAAAACGTACTCAACCTTTTTGCAGAATCACCACCAGCTGGGGCTGGCGAATGTGCTGCACCGAAGTTATTGCACTACGCCTATTTGCACGAACTGAAACCTGTTTGCATGGCAGAATTTTGGTGGGGAATATCACCAGATTCCGAAGTGCGTATGCATGGCAATTTTTATCCATCGTGTAAAAGCAAATGTGAACCTATACTAGGCCACATGCTGAAGGGCCTTGATGTAGACTCAAATCCGATTACGGCAATTCATCCTGCGAAGGAATTAGAAATTATCTATGAAGACGATTGGATTGTAGCGATCAATAAAAGTCCGGAGTATTTGTCTGTTCCTGGCAAGAACCCTCAGCCCAATAGTTTGGAAGACCTCAAAAAGCGTTATCCCGAGGCAGATGGCCCGCTATTGGTTCATCGGTTAGATATGTCTACGTCTGGAATCATGTTAGCAGCTAAAACGAAACTGATGCATCAGCGTTTGCAGCGCCAGTTTGTACTCAGAAAAGTACAAAAGCAATATATAGCAGTTTTGGCGGGTATTCCGACACAAAGACAAGGAGAAATTAAGTTGCCCTTAAGAGTTGATTTAGAGGACCGCCCAAGGCAATTGGTTTGTTACGAACACGGAAGTTATGCACATACAACCTATGAAGTGTTGGAAGTTGCCAATGGAGAAACACGCATCAGGTTATTGCCTAAAACTGGCCGCACCCATCAATTACGTGTTCATGCGGCGCATCATCTTGGCTTAAATTGTCCAATAAAAGGGGATGATTTATATGGGCAAAAAGCAGATAGATTACATTTGCATGCGGCCAAATTAGGTTTCTATCATCCGCACTCCAACGAGTGGATGGAAATCAATTGCCAACCTGATTTTTAAGCTCTTGGCTCTTGCCAATCACCGTATTCTTTAATGAGCTCAACCAAAGCTTCTACCGCTTGTTCTTCCTCAATATTTCTTTTGACAATCGTTTTTTCTTTATAAAGGTTGATCTTGCCTGGGCCGGTTCCGACATAGCCGTAATCGGCGTCGGCCATCTCACCTGGGCCATTCACAATGCAACCCATGATGCCGATTTTGAGGCCCTTGAGGTGCGCGGTACGTTGCCTAATTTTTGCCGTGGTGTCTTGCAGATCAAAAAGTGTACGGCCACAAGACGGACAAGAAATGTATTCTGTCTTTGAAATACGCGTTCTGGTTGCTTGAAGAATTCCAAATGCTGTAGAATTGATGTGTTGAGCGCCTAAATCCGCATTGAGCCAAATACCGTCGCCAAAACCATCTATAAAGAGCGCACCTGCGTCAGCTCCGGCGAATAATTGGAATGTTTCAAGCTCATCGGTTTCGTATTGATAAGAAAGAATAACAGCATTTGGAATCTTTTTCTCTTGTAATTCAAGGAAAAAACGACGGTAAAGTTGTGTTTTATTGCCGTATTTGGTATTGAGAATAACGACTGCTTTTGGTAGTGAGGCCAACTGAGTTGGAATGTTTTCTTCAGCTTCTAGAGGTATAAAACTAACTTGTTCAGAAGAGATAAGATCGAGTTGTTCACTTAAAATCAAAGGATAGTAGCCAGGTTTATTGGTATATTTTGCTTGCCAAAGTTCAAAATCGATAATGATTCCTAAAGTGCCGGGCACTTCAAAATCGAGCTCATTACTTCCGATGTATACGTAATCTGCTGCCTGATCTTGGATATTCCATTTGTCGAGTGGAATGCTGTATTGATATCCAAAACCAAAAAAATGAGCGGGTTTGATTTGTTCAACATAGGAAAGATCAGCTAAAACAACAGGCGTGTTTTTCCCGCCGATATTATGAAATGCCTGGCTTTCTCTTTTGTTGTATTGAAATGGCGAGTAGTGTAGGTTGTTTACAGGAATTTTAAATTCAAAGGGAGTATAATTGTTGTATTTGGCGATGAGTTTTTGTGCAACTGGAATCTCGGCTTCTGGAGCTTCTGTAAGTGAAACTCTTATGGTATCTCCGAGGCCGTCTTCTAACAATGCACCAATACCAACCGCAGATTTGATACGGCCGTCTTCTCCGTCGCCAGCCTCTGTTACGCCTAAATGCAATGGATAGACTACGCCATTTTTGAGCATTTTAGCCATGAGCAGGCGGTAGGCCTGAACCATGACCAGCGTGTTGCTGGCTTTCATGGAAATCACAATTTGATCGAAGTTGTGTTTTTCACAAATGCGAATAAATTCAAATGCAGACTCGACCATTCCTTCTGGGGTGTCGCCATAACGACTCAAGATGCGGTCTGAGAGCGAACCATGGTTGGTTCCAATACGCATGGCAGTACCGTTTGCTTTACAAAGAAGAACCAGTGGGGTGAATTTCTCTTCTATACGGTCAAGTTCTGCTTGGTAGCTGCTGTCGGTGTAGTCGATTTCTTCGAATTTCTTTTTGTCTGCGTAATTACCTGGGTTCACCCTTACTTTTTCTACGATGCCAGCGGCGATTTCAGCTGCATTTGGTGTAAAGTGGATGTCTGCTACTAGCGGGGTGTTGTAGCCTCTTTGAACCAGAGCTGCTTTGATATTTTTGAGGTTTTCGGCTTCGTTTTTACTCGGGGCAGTGAGCCTCACAAGTTCGCAACCGGCGTCTATCATCCGAATGGACTGCGCTACAGAACCTTCTGTATCCATAGTGTCTGTGGTGGTCATGGATTGCACCCGAATAGGGTTTTGCCCGCCCAAGCTGAGGGTTCCAATATGAACTTCTTTGGTTAAAACGCGTGTGCGTTTCCACGGGTCAAGACAATAGCGCTGCATTTATTTTTTTTAGTCTAACAAAGGTAAGGAATCAATTGTTTGTGCGTTCTTTGTTAGAAAGGTTTTCATATGCTTAGAAATTTGTTGTTATTTTCAGTATTTGTGGTGTTTCTCTTTTCTTGTGAAGAGGATAAAACACCACCTTCACAGCTCATACGAAAAGTAAATAAATCAGCAGTAAATACGACCAAGAAGGAAGCACACGCTACTTCATTTAATCGGAATGCTAAACGCAAGGCTGAAGTTATTCTACCACGCCCAAGGCTCCCTTATGACCCGATTGATCCTTGTCCTATTGACCCGCCTGGTTACATTCCTGAACCTATCAACTTTGAATTGCCGGCTTCTTCTCCAAAAACACTACGTGATAGCATCGTAAATTTTCCTGCAACAATGGCTTCCTTTGGCAACAATTTCACTGATATTTTTAAAACTATCAATGATAATATAGCTGGTAGCATGGAGTGGAACTACCTTCGAGAGTTAGGTATAGAGGGTAAAATATACGTACGTTTATTAATTGACGTCAATGGAAAAGTTCGTGACGTCACGTTTTTGAAATTTTCAGATAAAGAATTAGAAATATTAAAAGTAAAACTCAATAAAGCCCTGTTTGCGATGCCTAATTGGTCGCCCGCAAAAAACGAACAAGGGCAAGCTGTTGTTTCGGAGTATACCTTCCCTATTCGGGTGAGTTTTCAAAAATAGCAAGTATCTTTATTCCATGAAAAATTATTGGAAGTCGTTAGATCTTCGCATTCAAATTGTCTTTACCCTTTTGGTGTTGAGCTTTTTTTATGCCTTCTGGCAGCACTTCACTAGTGATATTTTACCAATCCACGAGTGCCGTAAGTCAGATTCTTTAACGCAGGCCATTCAGTATATGAGAGGCGCTACTTTTCTCGAACCGCAAACCAATTGGATTTCTCCGTCAGGAAATAGAAATGCCGCCGCTGAGTTCCCGATCATTTATTATCTACTTGGCCAAATTTGGAAAATTACGGGCTATAAATTGTGGATAGCAAAGTTGCTCAGTTTATCAGTTTTGATTGCGTCAATTACCTCTTTGCACCAGCTTTTGTTTTGGTATTTTAATTCAAAGAATAAAGTGCTTTTATTTGCTGCTATTATTTTTAGCTCGCCGGTGTTGGTGTATTACACGGATACCGTCATGCCAAATGTTTATTCTTTTTCGTTTTTTCTGCTGGCGGTAAGTGCTTGTTTCGCCTATTTGCAAAATAGAAACCGAGGTAGCTACTTGTTATTTACGCTTTTTTTAGCATTGGCGATACTCATCAAAGTGACGGCACTCATTGCTGTTTTAGCATTTATTGGCGCATTATTCTTCCATTTACTTTTCGCAAGAAGTTGGAAACCGTATTTTACAGATCATCGATTTTATTGGCTTTCTGCGAGTACCTTGACTGCACTTCTCGTTACTTTTATATGGTACAAGTATGCCATTTGGTATAACGCCTATTATGGCGCTACTATTTTTTCTACCACAATTAGGCCAGTTTGGGAGGTGAGTCTCGAAGAACAAATGAGAATCATAAAGCTAGTGCTTACCGAACATATCAAAGAAATTTATCATCAATTGCTTTTAGCGCCGTTGGTTTTTTTAGCTTTTTGGTCTTTATTCAAAAAGGATATCCCAGCTTTTTTGCGCTGGTTAATTGTGATTAGTTTTCTAGGGCTAATGGCCTATTTCATTTTATGGTTTTGGGTTTTTGATGTTCATGATTATTATTTTATTGAAGTCTTATTTGTACCACTCGTTTTGTTAGCCATCTATATGAAATACGCCTCAATGTTTGTGCCAGCTGCCAAGTGGAGAAGATGGATCGCAATAGTTGGCCTTTCACTTATTTTCCTGAATACGATTTCATACACTCAGGTAGCAGCCGGACACCAAAATATTATTGTAAAAAACACGCCCTTTATTTCGTCGTTCATTAAAGGCAATTGGGGCTGGTTTTATTTTAATCATCAAGACCATTTAGGCCAGCTACAAGAACAAAAAGCACGCATTCAAAAGGAAATATTGACAACAGACACCGTGTTGTGCTTCTCAGATCCTTACCCAAATGTGCACCTCACGGCAATAGAAAGAATCGGATACACCAATTATAACTTAAATAGGGATTTACCTTTTGCTCCTCAGATTCAAAGCTTAATTCAGAAAGGGGCTAGTAAATTATTGGTTTTTAAATCCGAGAATACGCATCCTGATATTCAAGAATTTTTATTAGACCTCCGTTATGAGCAGGGCAATATTCAGATATTTGACTTAAAACGCTATAAACATTAGCCTTTGAATGGAGCGCGTGCTAATTTTAAGTAAAAAGTAGTTCCGGATCCGACCAAACTCTCAAAACTGACTTCACCATCGTGTTTTTCGATAATTTGCCGCACGACACTTAAACCAATTCCCGACCCGGAAGATTTAGTCGTAAAGTAGGGTGTAAATATGCGTTCTTGTTGTTCCAAAGGAATGCCAACGCCATTGTCTTTTATGAAAATCACTATCTTATTTTCTATTGTTTGTACGTCAATAATAATCTGAGGTTCAGCTTTGCTATCGGTAGCTTGTTTGGCATTGAGCAAAAGGTTATGAAAGACTTGACTGAGCATATCTTTATCTGCATTGATCCAAAGCGCTTCTTCCTTCGGCTGAAAATTAATGAGGCGCTGTGTTTCATCGAAAATCTCGATATTTTGAGTAATTAGTGTATAGAGTTCTATTTTTTCAAATGTAGGCTCTGGTAATTTAGCAAAGCGGGCAAATTCGTTTGCCATTCTGGCTAGTGCATCAATTTGTTCGATGAGGGAGGGCAATGTTTTTAGTGCAAGTTGATTAGCATCTGCATCTTGAGCATCCATTTTTCGCAATAAATGTTGGATGTTCAATTTCATAGGGGTGAGTGGATTTTTGATTTCGTGTGCAATTTGTTGGGCGAGGTCTCGCCAGGCGCTCTCTCTCTCACTGCGCGCAATTTGGCCAGCAGCCAACTCGAGTTCAGTTAATTTATCGTTATAAGCTTTGACGAGCGCGCCAATTTCGTCGTCATTTTGATAAGTTATTTTTTGATTTTTTTTACCTAATTCTAAATTGCGTACTGATCTTGAGACAATTTGTAAAGGCCCAATGAGCCAATTACTGACCACTAAAGCAATCAATATGGAGAGCGCCAAGAGCAGCACAAAAACATTAATGGCCGCCTTAAAAAACTGTTCAATTTGTTGCTCATAGGCCTCTTGTTGGCCGAAGAGTTGAACATTTACAAAACCAATTTGCTTCAGTGAATGATTGACGATAGGCAAATAAGCACTTCTGTAGTTCAGTTGCCCAATTTGGTCTTGATGCGAGAAAAAACTTTGGTTGGCGCCAATGAGCGCATCCATAGCCCTTGGGTTCATATGTTCGCCTATGAGGCCATAAGCAAACAGCTTAGGTCTAGATGAAGCAATTAGAAAACCGTCGCTGTCAAAAACAAAAAGATCGGTTTTGAAGACTTTTGATAGTTTGGCCAATTTTGTTTCTAGTGCTTTAGCGCTCACTGTTTGGTCAAGGGTATCCAACAAAATAGTTTGGGCTTTTAATTCGGCTTGCACCGAGGAAAGCTTCTCTCTTAATGCCTGCTTTGCGTAATTTTCAAACTGTTGCCCAATAAAAACCGAACTGCCTAAACCATATAGGAATAAGGAAACTGCTAAAATCAACAAGAAGGCGAGTTGTACTTTGAAGGAAAGCGACCACTGCAAGGCCTTATCGTTAAATATGGTTTTGGTGATATTGTTGGTAATTAAGAGTAATCCCCAATAGACGAATAAAAAAGCAAAACTCGTCACATTTGTAAACCAGCCATTTGTTTCAGCAGAAATTATAATTGCTGACCCTTTGTCTTTTTGAACAAGCACATGAGAGAACCCATTGTGTTCGAAATGGCTGCGGTTTGCCGCGTTGCTTTTGAAAGCAGAGAGCAGATTTGGATAATTAACACCTCCTGTTTGGTGAATAAGCCTTCCTTCGGCATATTTTCCGATTGCGTAAGACTCTAGGCTGTTGGAGATGCCAGCCTGGTCTGAAATGAGCAAGCGCGGAAAACCAATTTCTTCAGGAATTCTTTTGGAGACAAGCGTAATGCCAATCGTTTTTTCGGCTGTTAAGCGCAGCAAGATGACGTAACTAAGCCCCTCTTCTTCATGGGGCATAAAAAAGAGTCCGTCTTGAATATCTGAAGCTTCTCCGTGTTGCTTAACAAGTGTTTTTAGTCTATGAAGCTTTAGGCTATCTGCTCCAAAGCAAGGCTTATCCTTGGCGTCATATATATCGGCATCTATATCAAAACCGTCCCAAACACCCGTGAAGAATTTTTGGGTCAGTAGGTGTTCGAAGCCTACTTTGGTAAATTGTTTTTGTAGGGTATCAAAAGAGTTATTCAACCATTTTTCTGCTGAAATTTTAGACGCAGACTGAGCATATGCTAATTCTAAATTGATATTGCGTTCTATAGCTAATTGTTGCGCAAAAAGTTTACGGTTGTCAATGTCTTTTTTTGCTTGTAAGTTTTGTATATAAAAGGACACAATAGCGGCTGTTACGCATAATATAAGTACCTCACTACTCAAGCGGCGCCATGATGTTTTTTCGACTTTTTGAAATACGAATTGAATGAGAATGACACTTACGGGTAGAAGATCAATCCAGTTTTGTTCTTGTATCAATAACCAAAGAAACGGCAAGATCAGTAAACCTATTTGTAATTTATAAGATGGAAACCCGTGCTTTTTTTTATGAATAACGCCCCCGAAGTGAACGGCTCTTTGAAAACAATATAGATTGAATCCAATGAGCGCAAAGAAAAAGTAAGAGGTGAGGCGAAGGTCAAAAAGGTGCTCAAAACTAAGTGGGATGTTTGAGTGCTCAATAACGATTTGTAATTGCTTGAGCACCCAAAGCCAAAGTAAAAAGGGGAGAAATATAGCAGCTATATTGCTCCACCATTTGTCAATATTGCGAATTAGGGCACTTATTATGCGAAATCCAAAGACTATAAAAATACTATTGATAGCAAAAGCAAAAAAATCTGGATTCCATTCATTGTATGCAAAAAAATCAGCAGCAAACCAATCGTTACTTTGCCAATTGAGGGGCCACCTAATTTCGTAAAGTATAGTGCGAGTGACTACGAGGGCAAGCAAGAGAACGAGGTTGCCAATCCAACCTTTTTCAACAAAGGTTTGGAATTGATAAATAATACAGAACAGTGCAACTAACAGGTAGAAAGCACCCCATTTGCTTTGGCTAGACTGGCTATCCTGCGTTTGGGGACTTGCATAGAAAACGATTTCATTTTGTTGATTGTAGATGGCAAATTTGCGTTCACCATTTAATTGAACATCAAATTGTCGTTTCCAAAATGAAGGGTTGTTAGTCTTCAGATAATTATTGGTGAATTCATATTCTTTGAGCACACAAAAACTGACGCAACATGTAATATGATCTTTCTTTAGCGTTGTGATGTAGTAATAGCCATTATTGAGTTTAATAAGTCCATTTCCAGGAAAATCGGTTGTTTTATAGCGTCCTATTGGCAACTGATTGGTACTCCATCCAAAAAGCTTGTCTTTTTCATAAAGATGGTAGGTGAGCTCTTTGGAATTTGGCAGATTTTTGCCTTTTTCAAGACTATACAAAACATATTTAGCTTGTGATTTTCCGGCTTTTTCAAGCGCGGTGAATTGATCTTGAATTTCGCTAATTGAAAACCGCAGTTCTCGACTCGAAAAAAAGGATAACACCCCTGCTATTAAAAACAAAAGACCAATTAAACTGAATTTCCAAGTTCGAATAAAAGAAAATAGCGCGTGCATTGTTAAAAGCGATCAGGTACCAAGGTACGCAGTTGTTCACTTAAACGCAAGAAATCTTGGTCGGCACGATGGTCATTAGCGTAAACGAAGTTTGCGGCACCTCTGTAAGGAGCAATGAATTGTTCATAGCAAGGCAGCACATGGTTTTCCCATTGATAAATGATTTCTGAGCGCTTGTAGCCGCGTGTTTCTTGGTCTCGGTAGATGCGCCTGTCTAGTTGTGTAGCGTGGTCCACATCTACAAAAATACTGTAATCTAATTGGGCAAAAACGTCTTGATAATGCAGTGTAAATAAGCCTTCAACAATGATGAGCTCACTTGGATGTATGGTCAGAAGTACATTTTTACTTCCTTGAACATTAAAAAAGTACTCGCGAACTTCTATGGGCTCTCCAGCAATTAGCTTTTGAAGATCTGCCGCTAATTTGTGCGCATCAAGTGCTGTTGGAAGGTCAAAATTGACGATCCCATTTGCATCTTTGGCCTGCTGTTCAAGGGGTAAGTAGTAGTTGTCCATGGAGAAAACAGCAGTACTTGCGCCTTGAAAAGTCTCGGATAGGCGATGAAGAAGGGTGGTTTTTCCAGCGCCGCTTCCTCCACAGATTCCGATTACAAAAGGCCTACTCATCTAACAAAGATACAACTTGTGAGCTACTTTTTTCGTCTTCTAAATATGGCTTGTACCTTAAAAAACCTTATTTTCGACATGTTAATTTATTAAGTCCTCTACATGAAATCAATTTATACACTTCTTTTCATTTTTTTGACCAATGTGGTTGCAGCGCAAATCCAAGGAAATGGTGGCTGGCCAACCTCTACCAAATTATCATTAGATCAAAAAACGATCGTCCGTTGGGATTATTCGCAACCAAATATTGCTGCTCTACAAGCTGAAGACGCGCAAGTAGACAACAAGGGGCTTGCACCATGGCGCTTTGGTTACAACAATTACACCAATATTTCCACTACCAATACTGGCACTTGGTTGGAGTTGCCAAATGGCGCACGTTTGTGGTTTGTTCGTGTGAAATGCGACGGCGCACTTACTGTCAACCTTACTTTCGAACAAACAGTGATACCAGATGGCAACCAACTCTTTGTTTACAATGCACAAAAAGATTTCATCCTTGGGGCCTTTGCGCAACAGCACATTTACGATGGTCAGCTCGGCACAGAACTCATCCCTGGCCAAGAAGCCATTGTTGAGTATTACGTAGCGCCAAAAAATGAAATTGGACACATTCAAATTGGCACGGTAACCCACGGCTACCGCACAGCCAATGAATTCATGGAAAAAGCATTTGGCAGTTCAGGCGCTTGTAACATGAACGCAAACTGCCCTGATGGCTTGCCCTGGACCCCTCAACGAAATAGCGCAATCATGCTCGTGTCGGGGAGTAGTGGTTTTTGCTCCGGAGCCCTCATCAATAACACTCAAAACGATGGTAAACCATATGTACTAACTGCAAACCATTGTTACGATAATCCTGCAAATTGGATTTTTCGTTTCAATTGGCAATCAGAAACTTGTTCGAATCCTGGCACGTCGCCAAGTTTTCAATCTTTAAGTGGGGCAGTATTGCGCTCACGTCGTACACCCTCTGATTTTTGCTTAGTAGAAATTACAGGGGGCTTGGTCAATGGGACCGTTCCACTGGACTACAATCCTTTTTTCGCCGGGTGGGACAACTCCGGAACAATACCAACTACAACGGTTTGTATACACCATCCGTCAGGCGACATCAAGAAAATAGCATTTGACGACAACCCTGCAACAATTTCTCAAGCAATGGGCTCGTCTGAACCGAACTCAACTTGGACAGTTCAATGGGATCGCAATACAACAACTGAAGGCGGTTCTTCGGGCTCACCATTATTTGACCAAAATCATCGCATAATTGGTCAGTTATGGGGTGGTGGGGCTTCTTGTCAGAATTTGACATCCCCTGACTACTATGGCAGAGTTGCAAGTTCTTGGGAACCCGCTGGTAGCAATAGTACGAATCAACTTAAATTTTGGCTAGACCCATCAAGTTCTGGGGCAGCATTTATAGATGGATTTGATCCAAATAACGCAACAACAGTAGCTTTAGATGCTGCCGTATCAGGAGCAACTTTATTAGCGCAAGCACTATGTGCAGACAACTACCAACCAAGTGTCTCACTCATGAATGTGGGTACAACAACACTTACGAGTGCTCAAATTAGTTATCAAATTGATAACGGTACTTTACAGCAACTCAATTGGTCTGGCTCACTTTCGCAATGGCAAGCGCAAACAATCACCTTGCCAACGGTACAGCTCTCGGCGGGTGTGCACACTTTTTCTGCTTCGGTAAGTAATCCAAATCAGGCCTTGGATGAAAACTCAAACAATAACCAATCAGTCGCCAACATCAATGTTTCAGCAGTGCCAGAAACAATTGATATTTTAAAAGTGACGCTTCTAACCGACGATTATGCCGACGAAACCTATGTGGAGTTGCGCAATGCTGCGGGCAATGTTGTTTGGGCAGAAGGAAATGAAAGCGTAGCCGGAAATTTTGGCACGAGTAATTTCCCAGCGCCTATTGATCCAACAACCCCACTACAAGATAACACTACCTACAATTTTGACATTCCGCTGAGTGCATTTGAATGCTATACATTCGTCATTTATGATTATTATGGTGATGGTATGGGCGCTTCCCAATGGGGTGGCACTGATGGTGCACTCTCTTTGGCAGACAATAATTCAGTGAATATCTACACGTTGCCAGCTGCTGATTTTGGCGATAGCGTTGCGATTGTTGTGCGTCATATCGACGATGCAGGTATAGACAACAATACATTTAACTTTGTGTTGGCACCCAACCCTGCACAATCAGAACTTAATGTAAATTGGTTCAATTTGTCACAAATGAATATTCAGATTTATGACGTATGCGGAAAACTACTTTTTTCAAGAGAAGTGGAGGCTAATAGCACGCAACTTAATATTCAAGACTTAAGTGCTGGTAGTTACTTGTTGCAATTGAGCAATTCAAATGGCGCAATTGTACAAAAGAAATTCATTAAGCAATAAGTATTCTATAGATGAGTGGGCTCTACTTGCACATTCCGTTTTGTCGCAAGCGCTGCACTTACTGTGATTTCCATTTCTCGACAACTTTTGAAAATTACCGTAGTGATTTAATAAGTGCACTTATCCGCGAGTTAATCTTGCGCAGTTCGGAGTCAAAAGGTCCGCTGCAAACGATTTATTTTGGAGGCGGAACACCAAGTATCTTAACCGAATCAGAGCTCTGTCTAATTTTTGAAACGATTGGACAAAACTATATTGTTGCTCCTGATGCTGAAATATCCTTTGAGGCCAATCCGGAAGACATCAATTTGGAAAACTTGGCATCTTGGAAGGCAACAGGCATCAACCGTTTGAGTGTTGGCTTACAAACGTTTTCTGATGCCGATTTACAATGGATGAACCGTGCTCATTTGGTCAGTGATGGTGTTAAAGGAATAAAGCTCGCACAAAAGCTTGGCTTCGACAATATTAGTGTGGACCTCATCTACGGCCTTCCCGGACAGTCTTTGGATGCATGGGAAGCTAGCCTAGCGGCCGTATTTGAATTACGTGTACAGCACCTATCAGCTTATTGTCTCACGATTGAACCAAGAACAATACTGAATCATTTAGTCAGTAAAAAGAAGCTTCAGCCTGCCGATGAAGTACTACAGAGCGAGCAATTTTTGACACTTATTGCTAAAGCGAAAGCATTTGGCTTTGAACAATACGAGATCTCTAATTTTTCTCTACCTGGCTTTTATTCCAAGCATAATAGTTCTTATTGGAAGTTCCATGATTATATTGGAATAGGTCCTTCGGCACATTCTTTTGATGGCACACAAAGACGCTGGAACGTGCGCAATAATACAATTTATACCAAAAACGTTGGTAAAAATGAAACCTGGTTTGAGTGCGAATATTTAAGTGATAACGAATACCGCAACGAACAAATTTTATTGGGTCTTAGAACAATTTGGGGCTTGGACATCCGCACATTAAAATCTGAATTTACTACAAAAGAAAAAGCGCAAATCGAAGAATTTGCGCTTTTGGGTTGGTTATGTTCTGCGCAAGATCAAATTATACTTACGCAAGAAGGTAAATTGCACGCAGACGGCATTGCCGCGGCGCTTTTTCGATTAGACTAACAAAATTCGTCGTAGGCAGCTTGTAAGTTTGCTGCAATCATTTGGGCACTGCCACCTTCGATATGGTGTCTTTCTAAGAAGTGCACTAATTTTCCTTCTTTAAACAACGCAATTGACGGAGAAGAGGGTGGATAAGGTAAGAAGTATTTTCTAGCCTGAGCAACTGCATCTTGATCCACGCCTGCAAAAACAGTGGTGAGTTTGGCGGGCGCTTTGTCGTGCTGAATGGAGAGTTTTACACCAGGGCGCATATTGCCAGCAGCACAGCCACAAACAGAATTAACAACTACAAGCAGTGTGTCGGTGTTTGTGGAGATGGCAGCGTCAACAGCGGGTGCATCTAATAATTCTTCAAACCCTACTTTAGTAAGGTCTTCTTTCATGGGTTGAACAAGTTCTGCTGGATACATATCTATTTTTTCACAAAATTAAGAAAGTCTTTAAGAAGATAGGTCATTGAGTTGTCATTTCTCAATGTTTTGCAAAAGCCACGAAGCTGTTGGCTGCTTTTTAATGTCTTGTTTCGCTGCAATGCCAAATACTTCTCTAAATGCAGTATTGTTGTCTCGCATGAAGCTGAGGTAACGCTTGAATTTTTGAGCGTTATTGTAATTAGCGCTCTGTTCAATAATAGAAAGGCTCATGTAGTCTGCGTAGCATTTATTGTTTTTACCTAAGGCAAAAGTAAAGCGCCTTTTTTTGGCAGCTTTTTTTAAGACATGAAGATGGGTATCGTACCGACAGAGCAATAATGTGTGCAGCAACTGATATTTGTCAAAAGCGAGTTGATGGTCTTTGAATCCGCGTAAGAGGGTTTTGTAAGTTTTGTTAAGTTGTTGTTTGTTTTCTCGACCTCGATATGTATAGTCGATATGCGCATTTAAAACGGGTTGTGCTTTGTTATCCGCTGCAGACCACAGGTAATGTGCTGAAAGATCTCTAAAATGACGCACCTTAACGACGGAGTCTGGGACATAAGATACCCCAATTGGAATAGCCGCAAAAGCGGCATCATGATATTGAAAATCGATCCCATTTAGTGCTTTCTGTGCAAGAATACCATCTAAAATGATGAGGTCAAATCCGGGTTCCCAAGGCTGATTTTTAAGTGATTTACGTATTTGGTTAGCAGAAAGTTCAATGATGGAAAGTTCAATTTTTCTGCGCTTGGCTATTTTGAATAGCACTTGTTTTTGCGCATCTGACATGAAGTTTTGTACGACCGTTAACTTGTTTTCAGTATTGGGCTGGGCTTCCTCTATGGCACAGCCTGTAAAGAGCACAAACAGGAATATAAACAGCAAATTACGCACCGGTAAGTTTTTTGATTTCATTGAGTTTGAGCAAGGCTTCTACTGGTGTAAGCGAATTGATATCGGTCTGGACGAGTTCGTCGTGAATTTGTTGCAGAACAGGATCGTTGAGCGCAAAGAAACTCAGCTGTACATCTGGAGCGATGTTTTGAACTGCAGGTGAGATTGATTTTTTGTGGGATCCTTTGCCCACACTTGCGTGGCTGGCTTCAAGGTCCTTGAGTACCGCCTCTGCGCGTTTGACTACAGGCGCTGGCATGCCTGCGAGTTTGGCTACATGTATACCAAAGGAGTGCGCTGATCCGCCGGGCACTAATTTTCTTAGAAAGAGTACTTGTGTGCCAAGTTCTTTTACACTCACATTGAAATTATGAATGCGCGCAAATCGATTGGCCATTTCGTTGAGTTCGTGGTAGTGGGTGGCAAAGAGTGTTTTTGGTGTTGCTTTTTGGTTTTCGTGAAGGTATTCAGCAATAGCCCATGCAATGGAGATGCCGTCGTAGGTGCTTGTGCCTCGACCTATTTCGTCGAGGAGGATGAGACTGCGCTCCGACACGTTATTGAGTATACTTGCGGTTTCATTCATTTCTACCATGAAGGTAGACTCACCTGAAGAAATGTTATCTGAAGCGCCAACACGGGTAAAAATTTTGTCTACAATTCCAATTTGTGCAGACGCTGCAGGCACAAAACTGCCGATTTGCGCCATGAGCACTATCAGCGCAGTTTGGCGCAAAATAGCGCTTTTTCCACTCATGTTGGGCCCGGTGATCATGATAATTTGTTGTTTGTTGTTGTCTAGTTGGATATCATTGGCAATATAGCTCTCGCCGATAGGCAAACGTTTTTCAATAACAGGATGCCTACCTGCTTTGATATCGAGTTCATGACCATCGGTTAGTATGGGCAAACAATAGTTTTCCGAAAGGGCAACTTTGGCAAACGAGAATAGGCAGTCTAGCTGTGCAAGAAGTCGTGCGTTTTTTTGAATTGGTGCAATAAAATCAGCCATAGCAAATAGGAGCTCTTGGTATAATTGTTGCTCTATTTGTATTATTTTTTCTTCCGCACCGAGGATTTTCTGTTCGTATTCTTTGAGTTCTTCAGTGATGTAGCGCTCTGCAGACACGAGGGTTTGCTTGCGAATCCAGGTTTCTGGTACTTTATCTTTGTGTGTGTTGCGCACTTCTATGTAATAACCAAATACGTTGTTGAAGGCTATTTTTAAGCTGGAGATACCTGTGGCTAGTACTTCGCGTTCTTGAATTTGTTCGAGGAAGTCTTTGCCATTGGTGGAGATCGAACGGAGCTCGTCTAAAGTTGCGTCTCGTCCATTTTTAATGACTGCACCTTTTCCGATTTGAACCCCAGGCTCTGGGCTTAGATTGGCCTCTATGAGTTCTATAAGTTCTTGGCAAGCGTCTAGGTTTTCCAAAAGCAGTTGCAGACTCTTATTCTGTAGTGGGCTAAGGAGTTCGTGAATGGGCTGAATTTGTTGAAGTGTGCGCTTCAGATGTTGAACTTCTCTTGGGTTGATTTTGCCAACTGCAACTTTAGAAATGAGCCGTTCGAGATCACCGATTTCACGGAGGCGGGCATCTAGGTCGGGGTGAATATCTTGGGTGTCTTTTAATACGGCAACAACGTGGTGCCTTTCTTGGATGGGTTGACGGTCTTTGAGGGGCAGCACCAACCAGCGCTTGAGCAAGCGCCCTCCCATTGGGGTTTTGGTTTGGTCGAGCACCTCTGAAAGCGTACTGGCGTTTTCGTGGGGGGAATGCACAAGTTCAAGGTTACGAACCGTAAAACGGTCTAGCCACATGTAACGATCTGGCGCAATCTGAGCTATGCCGGTGATGTGCCCGAGTTGTTGTTGTTGGTTTTCTGAAAGATAGTGGAAAACCGCCCCGGCGGCAATGATGGCAAGCGCTTGTGTGTCTAGGCCAAAACCTTTCAAGGAGCGGGTTTTGAAGTGCTTGTTGAGTTGTTCGAGCGCGTAGTCAGCTCCAAAAACCCATTCTTCTAGCTTGAAATGAAAGGCGTCGTTGCCAAAGAGTTCGTGGACAACGCTAGCTTTACTTTTTGGGTAAATAATTTCGGAGGGGCGAAAGCCGCTGATTAGTTTATCTATGTAGTTAGCGGGCCCTTGAGCTACTAGAAATTCTCCCGTAGAGATATCTAGAAAGGCAGCGCCAATTTCATTTTTTTCAAGGTGCAGCGCACAAAGAAAGTTGTTGGTGCGCTGGTCCAGAACTTGATCGTTGAAAGCAAGGCCCGGTGTGACCAGCTCAGTAACGCCTCTTTTTACGATGGTTTTGGTCATTTTGGGATCCTCGAGCTGATCGCAAATTGCGACGCGCTGCCCAGCCCGAACCAACTTAGGTAAATATGTTTCTAGAGAATGATGCGGAAAACCCGCCAGTTCCATTTCGGCCGCCGCTCCGTTTTTTCTTTTGGTAAGGATAATGCCAAGAATGCGGCTTGCCTTTACGGCGTCGGCACCAAAGGTTTCGTAGAAATCACCCACCCTGAAAAGCAGCATGGCTTCGGGGTGGCGGGCCTTGATTTGATTGTATTGCTTCATCAAGGGTGTTTCTGAATTTTTTGTTGTGCTTTGTGCTGACACTTGAAATTTTTAGATAAGTAAAGATAGGCCTTTTTAGCCCTATACTTTGGGCTACTTTTCCACAATTTTGCAGTATTTTTGAGCCATAGATGTCAGCAAATCCTACAAAAAAATTAAAGCTTTGGGAGCTCAAGCGCAAAAGCGAAGCCGACTTTAAAGCGCAAAAAAAGTTTCCGCTTGTTTTGGTATTGGATAGTATTCGCTCACTTAATAACATTGGCTCTTTTTTTAGAACTGCCGATGCCTTTAATGTCGAGCTCATCTATTTATGCGGCATTACAGCCCAGCCTCCTCATCGAGACATCCATAAAACTGCCCTTGGCGCCACAGAAACTGTTCAATGGGCATACCGCTCCTCATTGCATGAGGCTTTGGATGAGTTAAATGCACGTGGATATGCTATTTGCGTGGTAGAACAGGCAGTCAAAACCACCCTCTTGCAAGAAGTAGACACCCTTGAGTCAAAAGGGTTTGCCCTGGTGTTTGGCAATGAGGTAGATGGTGTAGAACAAACTGCGCTGGACAGAGCAGATCATATCATTGAAATCCCACAATTTGGCACCAAACACAGTTTAAATGTGAGCGTCTGTGCAGGAATTGTTCTTTGGGAATTTGCAAAAAAATATTTTAATTGACCTTTACAAGGAGCAGTTCACCCTCCTTAAAAACACCAAGTAGTTGCTGCTTTGTTAGGGTTTTTAGGGAGGTGTCCCAAAGTTTATTGCTGATGTCAAAATGCGCACGCAATTCACCTAGCAAAAGTTGTTTTTCTGCTTGCATTTTTTCAAGAATTGCTTTTTCTGTTTCGGTGAGCACAATTTTAGGACCTTGCGTTTCTGGGCGCATTTGCGGAAAAAATAAAACCTCTTGAATCGAAGGGTTATTCGTGAGGTACATAATGAGGCGGTCCATCCCGATCCCTAGGCCGCTGGTTGGCGGCATGCCGTATTCTAGTGCTCGTAAGAAGTCCTGGTCAATAAACATGGCTTCGTCGTCGCCGCGTTCTTGAAGTTTCAGTTGTTCTTCGAAGCGTTCGCGTTGGTCAATAGGGTCGTTTAGTTCAGAATAGGCATTGGCCACTTCTTTGCCGCAAACCATTAGTTCAAAACGTTCGGTAAGGCTTGGGTCTTCTCTGTGCACTTTACAAAGCGGCGACATCTCTTTTGGATAATCTGTAATAAAAGTTGGCTGGATGTATTTTCCTTCACATTTTGCACCAAAAATTTCGTCGATGAGTTTGCCGGTCCCCATGGTTTCATCTACCTCAATGCCCATTCCTCGGGCTGCAATACGCAGTTCGTCTTCGCTTTTGCCGGCAATATCAAATCCAGTAAAATCGATGATGGATTGGCGCATGGTAACACGCTTGTAGGGCGCCTTAAAGTCGATGGTGTGTTCTCCAAATTGAGCAATTGTTGTGCCATTGACTTCTAGTGCACAAAACTCGAGTAGTTGTTCTGTGAAGTCCATCATCCAGTTGTAGTCTTTGTAAGCAACGTAAATTTCCATTGCGGTAAACTCTGGATTATGAGTGCGGTCCATGCCCTCATTGCGGAAATTTTTTGAAAACTCATAAACACCATCAAAACCACCAACGATCAGCCTTTTAAGGTAAAGTTCATTGGCAATACGCATGTAGAGTGGGATATCAAGCGCGTTGTGGTGTGTCATAAATGGCCTGGCAGATGCGCCGCCAGGAATGGCTTGTAAAATAGGGGTTTCGACCTCCATATAACCTGCGCGATTAAAAAAGCTGCGCATGGCATTGAATAACTTGGTTCTTTTGATAAAGACGTACTTGACTTGGCGGTTCACAACGAGGTCAACATAGCGTTGACGGTAGCGCAACTCAGGATCTGTGAAGGCGTCATGAACTATTCCTGTAGCGTCAGTTTTTGGCAATGGAAGCGGCCGTAAAGATTTGCTGAGCAACTGGAATTCTGTGACGTGAATTGAAATTTCCCCAACTTGTGTTCTGAAAACGTAACCTTTAATACCTAGAAAATCTCCGAGGTCGAGCAATTTTTTGAAAACTTCATTGTAAAGCGTTTTGTCTTCACCAGTGCAGAGTTCGTCTCTGTTGAAGTAAACTTGGATTCTGCCAGAAGCATCTTGAATTTCGGCAAAAGAAGCCTTGCCCATAATGCGCTGCGAGAGCATGCGCCCTGCCAAGCAAACCTGTTTGCCGTCCTCAAAATTTGCTTTAATGTCTTCGGCAAAGGCATCTACTGGGTAGAGTGCTGCCGGATAGGGGTCAATGCCGAGGTCGCGCAATTTTTGAAGCGATTCGCGGCGCAAAAGTTCTTGTTCGGAAAGTTCAGAGTGGCTCATGGATATACTATTGAGACTGCAAAGATAAGGTTAAAATTTCCCTTTCGCTAAAATACCAGTCGTTGAATATCCTTCTACAAAAGGAATGGTTTGCACGCTGCCGCCGTAAGATTTGACAATATCAGAACCAACGATATAGTCTTTAGCGTCAACATTGCTTTGCTCAGCATTATAATCTGCACCTTTAAGCAACACATCAGGCTTGAGTGTTTCAATGATTTCGAGCGGTGTATGTTGATCGAAGAACACAACAGCATCAACAAAACTGAGGGCACTAAGCACCATTGCTCTAGCCATTTCAGGGTTGATAGGTCGGTTGGGTGCTTTTTCAAGAGCTTTGACCGATGCATCGGTGTTGATGGCAACGATGAGGTGTTGAGCAGTATCTGCCGCTTGTGCCAAATAACTCACGTGACCTAAATGTAAGATATCAAAACAGCCATTGGTAAACGCTACTGCTTCTCCTCTCATGGCCCAAACATTTCTGAGTCGAAGGGCGTCGTCCCAGCTGAGTATTTTGTTGTTAAGGTTTGAAAGTCTCTTGCTCATTGCATTTTTAAGAGAGCAAGTTAGTTTGTTCGTTAGGAAAAACCAAGGATGGCTTAAAACTTTTGGCTTCTTCGAAATCCATCATGGCATAACCAATGATGATGATGATGTCATGGATGGCTACTTTTCTTGCCGCCGGACCATTCAGGCAGATCATGCCGGTTTGGCGTTCACCTTTGATAACATACGTTTCGAAACGCTCACCATTATTGATATTGACAATTTGAACGCGCTCCCCTTCGATGAGGTTGGCGGCATTCATGAGGTCTTCATCTATGGTAATACTACCGATGTAGTTGAGGTCGGCTTGCGTAACACGAACCCGATGTATTTTTGATTTGAGGACGTTGATATACATAACTTGTTGCGCGGCAAAATTACATCAAAGAACCGATTCACACAACATATTGTCGATCAGTCGAACTTCTCCGCAAAAAGCAGCAATGCAACACACCTGAGTTGCTTGCCATTCGCTACAGCTTTCGAGGGTATTCGGATCGACAATTTCTAGGTATTCCAACACCAGACCAGCTGTTTTGATGATAGAAATGGCTTTATTTTTTACGTCATCAATAGCATTTTTCCCCGCATTATTTTTCACATAATGCAGCGCTTGTGAGATAAATATTGCTTTTTGTCTGTCTTGAGTGCTCAGTCTTAAATTTCGGCTACTCATGGCCAAACCATCGGTTTCTCGAACCGTCTCACAACCAATTATTTCGATTCCAAAGCCATAATAGCTGTTGAGTTGACGGATGATCGCGAGTTGCTGATAATCTTTTTGTCCAAAATAGGCTTTAGAAGGCTGCACCAAAGCAAATAAATGATGGACAACATGCACAACTCCTTCAAAATGGCCGGGCCTTCGCGAACCTTCTAAAATACTGCCTATTCGCCCCAAAGGCATGGGAGTATAGGGCAAATCTTGCGGATACATTTCGTCTTCATCAGGTGCAAAAATAACGATGTTCCGAAAGTTGGAAAGGCGCGCGAGATCTGCATCAAGCATTCTTGGATATAACTGTAAATCAGCACTTTGGTTAAACTGTTTTGGGTTTACAAAAATAGAAACAACCACAAAATCATTGGCAGTGCAGGCTTGATGCACCAAGGACAAATGACCATTATGTAAGGCTCCCATTGTTGGAACAAATCCAACTTGTTGTTGGCTGGCTCGCATTTGCCGGCGCCAGTTATTTAATTCTTGTCTGGTAACAAAGATCTGCATGGCTTCGTCTCATCTAAAATTTGAATCGGACAAAGCTATTGCTTTTTAGGATAGTTCAGGTTTATTTTGTAATTTTGCTAGCATACAACTATAAATGGAAAAGAAAAAAATCCTATTTATTTCTCAAGAAATCTTTCCTTTTTTACCTAAATCTGAAATTTCAGGAAGCGCCCGTCGCATTTCTCAAGCAGTTCAAGATGCGGGTAAAGAAATTCGTGTTTTTACACCGCGTTTTGGCGCAATTAATGAAAGACGTCATCAACTTCACGAAGTCATTCGTTTGTCAGGGCTCAATATTTCTATTGATGACCACGACCACCCACTCATCATAAAAGTTGCCTCTATTTCGGCCGCTAGAATGCAGGTTTATTTCATAGATAACGACGATTATTTCAAGCGCAAAACTTGTTTGCAAGAAGAAGATGGCACTTTTCATCCAGACAACGACGAACGCGCTATGTTCTTTTGTAGAGGTGTACTTGAAACAGTAAAAAAACTCGGATGGCAACCCGATGTTATCCATTGTCATGGTTGGCTAACCGGCATCATGGCTTTGTATATCAAATTCATTTTCAACAAAGACCCTCACTTTAAAGAAACGAAGGTTGTGTACAGCCTCTACAATGAATCCTTTGATCAACCCTGGGACCCTCGCTTTGCTGAAAAACTCATATTTGACGGTTTTCCACCAGACTTGGCAGCTGCGCTCAAAGACACCAGTTGCGCAAACCTCACTAAAGTCATTTTAGCACATTGTGATGGTGTCAATATTGCCAGCGAAACACTAGACGCTCCATTGCAAGCGCTTTATGACGAGGCTACCATTCTCAAATTACCTTATTTTGCCGAAGAGCATCAAGGAAAAGAACTTTCTGCTTTCTTTGATAAAGTTATTGACGCTGCTGTTCTTGCCTAGAAAATGAAAATTTTTAGCATACTTCTGCTCGTATTGTTTTTTGCTGCTGCTTGCACTAAAAATGAAAACAACTTAGGTAAAGATATCATCGATCCAAATGCCCTCTTAAATGGCATCACTACAGACACTTTTGAGCTCTATACTTATTCCATTATCGAAGATTCTACCGAAACCAAAAACGCATCTAATGTACTACTTGGTTCTTACATCGATCCAAAATTTGGAAAGGTAGCCGCATCCATATATACGGAGCTTCGTTTACCTGGCCTAAGCCCTAATTTTGGAGACCCCTCTTTAATTGTTGTAGATTCCTTTGTGTTGGCGCTTGAATATGTAGGTTACTACGGAGATTTAACGCCACAAACTTTTGAGGTTTTTGAACTCTCAGACTCTATAGAAAACGAGTCGGATGTCAAATACTATCAGTTTTCTACACTAGCAACCAACAATACCAATTGGGTTGCCAACGGCCAAGGTACTATCACTCCTGACCCTATTAATGATGCGGTGGTAGCCGGCGCCGAAGTAGACCCTCAATTGCGCATTCACCTCGATACCAATCGCGCATGGGATTTCATCAATGAAGCTACTACCAATTCGGCTACTTTTGCATCTAATGCAACATTTCAAGATTTTTTCAAAGGACTTAAAATTACGACCAACACCCCAAGTCAGACCGCTGGCAAAGGCGCCATTCTTTATATGGATCTCAACAATAATCCAGCGTCTAAAATGACCATCTATTTTAAGTTAGATGGCGTTTCAAAAACCTATGACTTCACGATTAATTCGAATTGCGCAGACTTCACGCATGTTGCGCATGATCAGCAAAATACGCCCGTTGCAGCCCTACTGGCCGATACTACGCTCGGTCAAAAATCATTTGTTGCGCAGGCCAATAAACTTCGGGCTATGGTCAAAATTCCTGGTCTCGATCAATTGCCAAGCAATATTATCATTCATCGAGCAGATCTTAGTTTGCCCGTGCAGTTTCAGACAGGATATCGCTACAAGCCAGGTTCTCGTGTCACTGCGGCAAGTAAATTAGCAGCCACGGATGTTTACTATACTTCCTTAGGTATAGCGGGGCTCTATTCAGATGTCACTAAACAATACGACCTCGACCTCAGGGCTTACCTTCAGTCTCTCGTTAATGGAAAGCTAGAAAATACTGGAATAGTGATTTCACCATTATTTTTCAGAAATTCAGCAGAGCGAATCGTTTTCAACGGAGTGGAAACCACCAACAAAAAGAAACCCAAACTCATCGTTACCTATACAACCTATTAATTATGTGTGGAATCGTTGCCTATATTGGTAAAAACGAGGCTTATCCGGTCGTGATCAAAGGCCTCAAAAGGTTAGAATACCGTGGTTATGACAGCGCAGGCGTTGCTTTATTAGACAACGGAGATCTAAACGTATACAAGCGCATGGGTAAGGTGCAAAATCTCGAAGATTTTGCAGCAACGCAAAACAGAAGCGGTCATGCAGGAATTGGCCATACACGTTGGGCCACACACGGAGAACCTTCCGATGTCAATTCACATCCGCACACGTCAATGGATGGCAAAATTGCGCTCATCCATAACGGCATCATTGAAAACTATGACGTCCTCAAAAAAGAATTGATCAAGAACGGCTATACCTTCAAGAGTGAAACAGACACTGAAGTTGTGGTTCATTTGGTAGATTACATTCAAAAGAAAGAAAACGTATGGTTTGGCGAAGCGCTCCGTTTGGCACTAAACCATGTTGTGGGGGCGTATGCAATTGTGGCCATGTCTTCAGACTATCCAAATAGACTTGTAGCAGCTAGAAAAAGCAGCCCGCTTGTAGTTGGTGTAGGTGCTGATGGTTCTTACTACTGCGCCTCAGATGCCACGCCAATAGTCGAATACACTAAAAAAGTAGTCTATTTGAACGATGAAGAAGTGGCGGTTATTGATTTAGAAAAAGGCCTCAAACTTTACGATATCGCCGATCAGCAAAAAACACCATTTTTCCAAGAACTCGAGTTAGAGCTCGAGGCCCTAGAAAAAGGTGGATACGAGCACTTCATGCTCAAAGAAATTCATGAACAGCCCCGTTCTATTCTAGATTGTTTTAGAGGGCGCTTGAATTCCGAAGAAGCTTGGGTTGCACTTGGCGGTATCCGTGAATACGAGCAAAAAATGATTTCGGCCAACCGCCTCATTATTGTGGCTTGCGGCACCTCTTGGCATGCAGGTTTGGTGGGCGAATACCTCATCGAAGACCTCGCCCGCATTAACGTAGAAGTTGAATACGCCAGCGAATTTCGTTACCGCAATCCCATTCTGAGCGAGAACGATGTCGTAATAGCCATTTCGCAATCTGGCGAGACCGCAGATACCCTTGCTGCCCTAGAATTGGCCAAATCAAAAGGCGCAACTATCCTAGGAATCTGCAACGTAGTGGGATCATCTATTGCACGCATCACCGACGCGGGTTCTTACACACACGCTGGCCCAGAGATTGGCGTAGCATCAACCAAAGCATTTACTGCTCAAGTTACAGTCCTCACACTCATGGCCCTTTCATTGGCCCAAAAGAAAGGCACCATTTCTGAATCCAAATTCCGACAATTATTGGCAGAACTCGAGGCCATTCCAGAAAAAGTAAAACGCGTTCTTGAATCGGACCCAGCTATTGAGCAAATTGCGGCTATCTACAAAGATGCTACTAATGCGCTTTATCTTGGCCGAGGCAGTTCTTTCCCTGTAGCACTCGAAGGAGCGCTCAAGCTCAAAGAAATTTCTTATATCCATGCGGAAGGCTATCCGGCTGCAGAAATGAAACACGGCCCAATTGCTTTGATTGACGAAAACATGCCAATCATTGTCATCGCCACCCAAGGCACTTCTTATGAAAAAGTGGTTTCCAACATCCAAGAGGTGAAGGCCCGCAAAGGAAAAGTCATTGCAATTGTCACTGAAGGCGATGAACAAGTCCGCCACATGGCCGACCACGTCATCGAAATTCCTGAAGTAGACGAATTCTTAGTGCCACTTGTAGCAACCATACCGCTCCAACTTCTTTCTTACCACATCGCCGTTATGCGCGGTTGCAACGTCGACCAGCCAAGAAATCTAGCGAAGTCGGTGACCGTGGAATAGAGTGAACAGGACTGAGTTGATCCTAAGTACAAGACGATAATGCTCTGTTTCCTCAGTATATTAGAGGCGTTCACTTTATTCGTTTTAGATTAATAGCCATTTATTTCCTTTCCCTACAAGGGCTATGTTTCAGCCTTAAGTTATTATTTGTTACGTCGAGTCAGGTCTATCTTTTCATGAACGATCCTTTTAAGTTGGAATTGAAGATTTTTGTCAAAAAAAATGGGGTCCTAGGACCCCATTTTTTTGAGAATAAAGATGCTTATTGTAGAACAATTCTGAACATACGTTGACTGTTTGCTGAGTAAACAGTAATAAAATAAAGACCTTTTTGGTAACTATCTAAGTTAATGGGTGTTATTTCATTACCATTGATAGCATTTTCAGCTGTTAAAATCTCACGACCATTTAAATCTAAGATCTTATAGCTTAGTAATTCACTTGCTCCCTCATTTGATATAAAGATTAAGCCTGTAGTTGGATTAGGATAGATATTCAAGGCATCAAATGCAGTTGAATTCAGTCCGGCGTCGCATATGGTAACAGTTACAAGAACGTTAGCGGTGTCATCTGGACATACGCCATTTCCTGTGATGTAATCATAGTTGTACAAGCCTGCAAGATTACTTGAAACAACGGTGTTTCCATTAATTGCTTGATTAGATGGGTCGTACCAAGTGCCATCTAAGTTTACAATTCCAGATAAACCATCGAGTAGGTTGAAAGATGTGAGGTTACAAACTTCTATTGTCCCATCATTACCGGCACTTGAGGCATCATAAACACTCACTGTTGCTATCGTTGTATCTGATGTACAACCAGTTTGAACAATATATTGAGCAGAATAATCATTTGCTGCAAGGGTACTGATGTTCATTGTAGAACCTGAAAGGATGCCAGGGTTAGCGGCGAAAGACCACGTTCCATTGTTTTGGCCAGGAGTTATCACAGTGTTTAGATTCACTAAACTGTCGGCACGACAGATATTAACTGAACCATCAACCCCAGGTGTTGGAATACAAACATCAATGCAAAATTCGTCAATAAATAAAAGCCAGCCATCTAGTCCTCCTGGTGGAATATGGAAGGCTATATAGACATTCCCAGTATATGCACTAAGATTGATAGAAGTGTCCTGATATTCGGTATTTGAATATTGGTCTAATGCCATCAATTCAGTTGTAAAATCTGCTGGATCTGTACCTGTAGTGGATAAAACAACCCTGAAATCATTAGGCTCAAAAGCGTCATAGACTGCATAGCGGAAGGTTAAAACTTCGTTACCAGTTAGTATTAATTGAGGTGAAATAAGGTAGTCATCGTTATTACCAGCATTGAAATCAGTATTGATTGCAGCTGCGTTATTTCCAT
>JBILSN010000011.1:0-66072 GCA_044372045.1 Crocinitomicaceae bacterium | reverse complement strand
ACTATAACCGTGCAACAAAACTACTGGAAAAACTACTTAACAGGTATCATCATGCTCATGGTGGTGTTTTTTACTTTTGAGAAGGTAAGTGCACAAACCCCTAACCTCCCTTTTCCAATCTTTAATCCGCTCAATCCTTTTCAAAATTTACCCCAAAGTTTTGACCTCGGAGACCCCACCAACCTGAACCAAACGATCGTCTACGACCCCGAATCTAAAACGTTTGTCTTTCGAGACATCATGGGTAAAGACACCTATTTTAGGGCTCCTCAGGCCATGACCTTAGAAGAGTATCTCGAATACGAAGAGAAAAAAAGCTTTTCGCTAGATTGGAAAGAACTCGTAGCCGAAGAAAGTGCAGAAAACCGCACCTTTGAATTGCCCATTAAAATTGGATCCAAAGCCTTTCAAAGTTTCTTTGGATCAGATGAAATCACCATAACACCGGGTGGTAACCTCGAAATTTCACTAGGTGCAAACCACTCTCGGGTAGACAACCCCATTTTACCCATGCGGCAGCGCAATATCACGCGCTTCGATTTCAATCAAAACATCAACATGGACATCACCGGCCAAATCGGTACCAACATGAAGGTGAATATGAAATACAACACCCGCGCCAATTTCGATTTCGAAAACATTTCCAAATTAGAGCGCACCGGGCAAGAAGACGACATCCTACAAAAAATTGCGCTTGGGCAAGTAAGTTTGGAGCTTCCTACCACCCTTATTCCGAGTTCACAAACACTTTTTGGCTTTAAAACACAACTTAAATTTGGCCGTTCGACCGTCGATTTTATTTTAGCACAATCAAAAGGAAAACGTACCGAAATCAACGTAACGGGCAAGGCCCAAGTTCAAAAATTTGAAATTACTGCCGATAACTACGAGGCCAACCGCCACTACTTTCTCAATTTATACCATCAGCAGCACTACGATACCGCAATGGCCACTTTGCCTGTTGTGAATTCAACGACCTACATTACCCGAATAGAGGTTTGGGTAACCAACCGCAGCAGCATCACCGAAAACACCCGAAATATTGTCGCATTTTCAGACTTAGGTGAGGCCAAACAAGCCAACTGCCAAGGCAATCCGGGTGCTTACTCGACCCAAGAAATTCCAGACAACCAAGCGAATGGTCTCTATGACTGGGCAGCAGCTCAGCCTTTGGTTCGTGGCTTCTCCAACGCGGTGTTGGCGCTCAGTGCACAGGTCAATTCTCCGGGGCCGTTTAATCAGGCAATCGATTACGAAAAAGTAGAAAATGCGCGCAAGCTCAATGAAAACGAGTTTTCCTACAATGCCTTACTTGGCTACGTTTCACTTAACACAGCGCTCAATAACGACGAAGTTTTAGCAGTAGCCTACGAATATACCTACCGAGGGCAAACATACCAAATAGGTGAGTTCTCTACCGATGGTACCAACGGGCAAGAAGCACTTATTCTCAAATTGATCAAACCAACCATCACCAGTCCAAAAATCAAAATTTGGGACCTCATGATGAAAAACGTGTACTCCATTGGCGCGTATCAAGTTGATCAACTTGGCTTTAAAATAGATGTGTATTACAACAACCGCGAAACCTCTGTTTTGCAACCGTTTTTGCCCTTTGAACAAGGAAACATCAATAAAAAACAGATTGTTACTCTACTCGACATGGATAAAATCAATCAAAACAACCAGCCTTTCTCGGATGGTGTTTTTGACTTTGCTCCTTTTAATGTAGTCGGCAACAAAATTGACAATGGCGGAACCATCAACCGCAAAAACGGACGCATCTTCTTTACTACCGTTGAACCTTTCGGCAAAACACTCGCCGACAAATTAAGCGCGGCTGGCGTACCCAGTGTGTTCATTAATCAACTGGCCTACACAGAACTCTACGACTCGACTAAAACTGCTGCCCAACAAATTCCAAGCAAAAATCGTTTTGTGTTCAAGGGAGAGTTTCAGTCTTCGATCTCTTCCGAAATTCCATTGAACGTGATGAATATCCCGCAAGGGGCGGTAGTGGTTACCGCTGGCGGAATGCGTTTGGTTGAAGGAGTCGACTTCACTGTAGATTACGCATTTAGTCGGGTAAAAATCCTCAATACAGGTATTTTAGAATCCAATACGCCCATTAAAATTTCGATAGAATCAAATTCAGTTTTTGGTTTTCAAGCGCGTTCTATGATCGGTGGGCGCTACCAATACCGCATCAATGAAAACTTCAAAGTGGGCGCCACTTGGCTGCGCATGATGGAGCGTCCGGTTACACAAAAAGTTGATTTTGGCAGCGAGCCCTTCAAAAACAACGTGCTTGGCGCAGATTTTGCTTTTCGTACCAACGTACCGCTCCTTACCAAATTGGTCGACTTACTGCCCGTCATTTCTACCAATACCATGTCTACCCTTTCGATGTCCGGAGAAGTAGCTACGCTCAGACCGGGTCAGCCGCGCGCCATCAACAAAGAAGGCACCTCGTACATAGACGACTTTGAGGCATCGCAAAGTGCCATTGACCTCAAAAACATTAGTGCATGGCGTTTGGCTTCTATACCGCAGGGCCAGCCCGATCTCTTCCCCGAAGCGTCCAAAAAAGACCTCAGTGCCGGTTTCAAGCGGGCCAACCTCGCGTGGTACACCATAGACCCCGTTTTTTACCAAAGTAATCAGCTCACGCCCGCACACATCAAGCAAGATCCGTCTATGCTTTACGACAGCCGCATGCGACTCATTCAAATGACCGACATTTTTCCGAACCTACAACTTCAATACGGCTCTATCTCCAATATTAACGTGCTCGATTTAGCCTACTACCCTGCCGAACGCGGCATGTATAATTTTGATACAACTGCAACAGTAGATTCTATCGGGCGCTTTACCAATCCTGAAGAACGTTGGGGAGGCATTATGCGCGGCCTTAGCACCAACGATTTTGAATTGGCGAATATCGAATTTATCCAATTTTGGGTGCTCGATCCTTTTAATCAAGATGCTGAAAATCAGAATCCAAATGCCCCTATGTCTGGCGGAGACCTCTACTTTAACCTAGGAAACGTTTCGGAAGATATCCTTCCAGACTCCCGAAAAAGCTTCGAACACGGCTTGCCCTCCAATAGTGACCCTCTATTGCAAGACAACATCGATACCACCCAATGGGCAAGAATTTCAACTCAACAGGTCGTGGTAAATGCCTTTGCCAATGACCCCGCCTCGCGCATCAAACAAGACGTTGGTCTAGATGGCTGGGACAACCTTGACGAAAGGCAAAGTTATGCGGCCTTTGTGAGTTGGGTGCAAAACAACACAACGCTGAGTGCCGCTGCAAAAGCCCGCATGATTGCCGACCCTTCTACAGACGACTACAACTATTACCTCGACGATAACTACGATGCAGCTCAGCTCACTATTCTCGATCGTTACAAACGCTACAACGGCATGCAAGGCAACTCTCCGACCACAGAAATGTCGGATACCGCAAATGCAATAGGCTACCCGACCATTGCCTCCAACTTTCCAGATATCGAAGATATCAACCAAGACAACAACCTCTCAGAATCTGAGGCTTACTTTCAATATCGCGTAAGCCTGCGCCCGGGCGATATGCAAAATGTGGGTAGCAACTTTATCACCAATAAACAGGTATACCAAAACGGGAACAAAACAGAAACTTGGTATCAATTTAAAGTCCCGATCCGCGACTTCGAAAAGCGCATCAATGGCATTCAAGACTTCCGTTCGATACGCTTTATGCGCATGTATTTGAAAGGTTTTGACGAGCCTGTAGTACTGCGTTTTGCACGTTTAGAATTTGTTCGTGGCGAGTGGCGCCGTTATTTCGAAGACCTCACCCAACCGGGGCTGAGCGTCCAGACCGACCCAAATCTCACTGCGTTTAACATTGCCGCACTCAATATCGAAGAAAATGCACAGCGTCAGCCGATCAATTATGTGGTTCCGCCTGGTATTGACCGAGAAATAGACCCCTCACAAGTATATCAGCGTCAAATGAACGAACAAGCTTTGGTACTCGAAGTTTGTAATTTGCAAGACGGAGACGCCAGAGCAGCTTACCGCAACGTACAGTTCGATGTGCGTACATACAAAAAATTGAAAATGTTTGCCCATGCTGAATCTGTGGTGCAAAATCAACTCAAAGACAACGAGCTGACCCTCTTTGTACGTCTGGGTACAGACTTCGTAGAGAACTACTACGAATACGAATTGCCACTCAAAGTGACCGACTGGAACGCAACCAACCCGGACCTCATCTGGCCTGCGGCTAATAATATTGAAATCGAATTTGACCGCCTACTCGACCTTAAAATGGAACGAAACGATAAACTCGAACAAGGCGTTCCGGGTGTATCTAGCGTGGTAGAATACGAAAAAGCTGATCCTAACAATGCCAACAACCGAATTAAAGTAAAAGGCAGTCCAAACCTTCAGGGCATCAGGACCATCATGATCGGTGTTCGCAATCCGTCCAAAGCTGATCCGGACAATACTTGGGGCCCCGACAACGGCGACGCCGAATGCACCAACGTATGGGTCAATGAAATGCGTTTAACCGACTTTGTCAGTGATGGTGGCTCGGCAGCTGTTGGCCAAATGCAAGTTCAATTAGCCGATTTTGCCGTCGTACAAGCCGCCGGTAACTACTCAGGCATCAACTGGGGTGCTGTAGATAGCCGTGTACAAGACCGCCAGCGTAACCAACGCATGGGTGCAGATATCAGTACCACCATGCAACTTGGGCAGTTCTTTGGGAAGCAAGCCCGTGTCTCTCTGCCCTTCTACTACGGCTATTCTATCGGACTCATTAATCCAGAATACGACCCCTTTAACCCCGATATCAAACTTTCTAACTACGACATCGCAACCCGCAAAGAGCGCATGCGCTTAGGTCAAGACTTTACGGAGCGCCGTTCTTACAATTTTACGAATGTTCGTAAAGAGGCAAAAGCGGGTACCAAACCACAATTTTGGAGCATTTCTAATTGGTCTGCAACATACGCTTTTGCTGAAAATATCCGTCGCGACTTCAATATCAAATCCGACATGACACGCACCTGGACGGGTGCCCTCAACTACAACTACACTTTTGCCGGAAAACCCTGGGAACCATTCAAAAAATGGCAACCGGCCCAAAAAAATCCTTGGCTCAAACCACTTAAAGATTTCAACCTCTTTTATTTGCCAAAAAACATTGCATTTACCAACGATTACTCACGCATATACAACGAACGGCAAATCCGAAATATCATCGTCCCTGAATTCGATTTTGAACCCATCTATCTCAAACGTTTTGACTGGAACCGAACTTACCAAGTTGGCTATGATGTAACCAAAGCACTCAAAACGACCTTTACAGCCAACAACCGATCCATTTTTGAAGAGGGTAACCATGCTGTAGACAGGCGTAGCAACCCCGAAGGATACCAAGAATTTATGGATACCGTCCGTTCTCAAATGAACACCTTTGGCCGTACCATGGACTACACGCACAACTATTCTATTAGCTACACCCTACCCTTTGACAAACTCCCGGTCACTTCTTGGCTGTCCTCGAACGTAAAATATTCTGGCACCTACAACTGGCAACGTGCGCCGCTTGGGCAAGCTGAGTTCGGCAACACCATCCAAAACTCGCGCGCTATCAACATGACCGCACAGGGTAATTTGGTTACTTTATATAATAAAATACCTTATTTCAAACGCGTGCTCTCCGACGGTAGAGGTATGAAAACCAATAGTGCCAAAACGGGTGCTGGCGGCCCACAACCCGGTAGGGGCGGCCCACCAAAGAAAGCAGAGTTCAAGCCTAAAAAACCGCTCGAAGAAATGACAGACAAAGAGCGCAATGAATACGACAGGCAACTCGCCAGATTCGAACGCAAACAAGCCCGTGAAGAAATGCGCAAAGAAAAAGAAACAGAACCGATCAATCCTGTTATGGGTACCTTGGCGCGCTTGGTGATGTCTGTTCGCAATATATCTGCGACCTATACGCTATCTGATGGCACCATGCTCCCAGGTTACAATCAAGAATCTAGTGTGCTCGGTATGAATGGCAGTTCTTTGGGGCTCACGCCATTCGTTTTTGGAAAACAGGGTTATGATGTATTTGGCAGAGAAAACGGTTACCATGTTGGCGATTTTGCCCGTGACAACAACTGGTTGGTTCAAAATGAAAACATCAACAAACAATTTATGGTCAACCATACGGCCAATCTCCAATTAAAAGCAACTTTAGAGCCCTTTAAAGACCTCAACATCAACCTCAATGCATCGCGCAACTACAGTACGCAAGCCGGAGAATTCTATCGCTGGAATCCAAGTGCAAATGCCTTTGAAGGACAAAGTCGTTTTGAAACGAGTACGCTTACCTATACCACCATTTCTTGGGGTACTGCCTTCGCAAAAATGGACAGCTCGTTTCGTTCGCCCATCTTCCAACAAATGATCAACAATAGCCAACAAGTTTCTCAACTCATTGGCGCAAGTAACACCAATTCAAGTTCGCTTCCAAATGGATATTACGAGGGTTACTCAGCCACCCAACAAGAGGTTGTTATTGGTTCTTTCTTAACTGCCTATACCAATTCACCTATCGATAGCAAAACCATTAACCCGCGTTCCAATTTGCCTTTACCAAACTGGACGATCAACTACGCAGGTCTGAGCAAATTTGAATTCGCTAAAGATGTCGTGAAATCTTTCAAACTCAACCACGGCTACTCCTCTTCGGTTTCTGTTAATGGCATGCAAACCAACCTCAATGCAACTTTAGATGCCAATGGCTCGCCAACAGCCCTCGACCTCAACAATAATTTCATTTCAGCGATGCAAGTTCAGAACATCACCATTTCAGAGCGCTTTTCTCCGTTAATTGGTATGCTTGCAACCTGGAAAATTGGCGGCAAGAACATCACTACCAATTTTGAATACAAAAAAGACCGTCAAGCAACGCTTTCCTTAAATAACAACCAAGTGACAGAAACCTTGGGTCAGGAAATTGTCGTCGGTACGGTGGTCAATATCCCGAAACTTAAATTGGTTAGAAGTGTTGATGCCAGCGATCTACTCATCAATGTAAACTTCTCTTTCCGAGATAATGCAACGGTCATCAGAAAGGTCGTCGAGAACACGAACATGGCAACAGCGGGGCAAACAACAGTGAGCTTTAAGCTAGATGCCAACTACAAACTCAATGAATATTTGAGTGCCATCTTCTACTACGAACAGTTTATCAATACACCAAAAGTTTCCTTGAGCTACCCTACCGGTAACCTCAAAACAGGCGTCACACTCCGCTTTGACCTCAACGGACTAAAATAAAGATGCATGATTAGAGCTTCAGAACCCAAAGACGTCGCTGCTATTTTTAGCCTAATCAAAGAACTTGCTACCTTCGAACGCGCTCCTGAACAGGTCAGTAATACCGCTCAACAACTGCACATCGACTTATTTGAAGATCAAATTTGCCATGCTATTGTTGCCGAAAATGCGCACGGAGCTGTCATTGGTTTTGCACTTTACTACATTTCGTATTCGACTTGGAAAGGCCGCTGTCTCTATTTGGAAGATTTTTATGTCATGGACACGGAAAGAATGCAAGGTTACGGGCAAGCATTATTTGATGAAGTGGTCAGCATTGCAAAATCTAGAGGTGTGAAACGCATGGATTGGCAGGTCTTGGACTGGAACCAAACCGCCCTCAATTTCTACCGCCGCAACCACGCCACCCTCGATCCTGAATGGATCAACGGCCGTTTATTTTTTGAATAAACGCAACTGTATTTTAAAATATTCACAAAAAATCGTGTAATATTCAGCCAATCTATTAAGATGTTCATTTGGTGGGTACTATACAAAATTTTCGCACTAAGTTTAATATGAAATAAGGAGAGAAACAGGTTACTTCTTTTGCATAGCAGTTGACATGCTGCTTGGAGAGGCAGTTTCATTTTCTAGTTTGATAAGAGTTTAATAGTTTTTGTCAACGTCCGAAAGGAATGTGCAAAAGAGGTTCCTGTCCTTATTAGTTACCACGTACCACTCAGACAGTTTTGTCTACTACTAGGAAAAGGGCTACTTGTTAGCCCTTTTTTTCTTGTACCACATAAAGCAGTGGTCTGCTTGGGCTGGCGTCATTACAAAAGTTGGCTACTTGTAATTCCAGTATATATTCCCCATCACTAATTGTATGATCTACAAAAACAAGTTCGGTAATGGTGCGGTCTTTTCTAGGTTGTTGCGGATAATTCCAAAAAGCATGATGAAAAGCGAGTACACCTGCATCCTCCTCCCTGTCGACAGAAGGGGTGTCAACTAAAAAATGCTTAACATCTAATTGATTTAAAAGATCAACTACCCCTACATCAAAATAACAAGGGTTTGTTCCGGAGTAATTGTTGCTTTTTTTCTCGGAAAGATTGGGTAGTGTTCTGATGACGACCGCTTCGGTAAAATCAAGCGTCAACAATTTTTCTAATTGATCTGCAAATACCACACGATCTCCATTTGCTAATATGCGAGGTGTTACACTCAATAAACTCGCTTTAAAAAAATAGTCTGAAAAAACCTCATTCACCGGAAATATCTCACGGCTAATATGGCCGTAAGACTCCGTATGTGTGCCGTGCCCATGCGGATTAAAATAGACATCCCGAAAATTGACCGCCCCTCCTTCGGCTATGCTGCCAATAAAACCATTTGCACGCACGGGTTCTATGCGAGGTGCGTCAACATACCATGCTCTTGGATTCTCTTTTGTTGCGCTCAAAGGCAAAGAAAGATCGAAAGCGGTATTCGTATCGATAAATTGCTGAGGGTTGAGGTAAAAAATCATAGAGTAAAAATAGTGCTTTTCGTATCTTTGCAACTATGGAAGCACAAAAAGACCGCCTTAAAGACCTCATTTCACACGCCAAAGAGTACGGATTCGTATTCCCATCCTCAGAAATTTACGACGGGCTTGCCGCCACCTATGACTACGGCCAATTGGGTGCAGAACTCAAAAACAACATCAAAACCTATTGGTGGAAGGCCATGGTGCAACTACACGAAAATATCGTAGGCCTCGACTCCGCAATTTTTATGCACCCAACAACTTGGAAGGCTTCAGGGCACGTCGATGCTTTCAACGACCCACTAATAGACAACAAAGATTCTAAAAAACGCTACCGTGCCGATGTTCTTTTAGAAGACCACATCGAAAAGATCCGTCAAAAAATTGAAAAAGAAGTCGAAAAAGGTCAAAAACGCTTCGGAGATGCTTTTGATGCCCAACAATTTAGGGCTACCAACCCGAATGTGTTGCGCAATCAAGAGAAAATCACACAAATAGAAGAGCGCATGAAAAATGCACTCGAACAAAATGACCTCGAAGGCGTTCGACAGCTCATCCTTGACCTCGAGATCGTTTGCCCTATTTCCGGCTCTAAAAATTGGACAGAAGTCCGTCAATTTAACCTCATGTTCTCCACAGAACTCGGTTCAGTAGCCGGCGACGCCAGCACTATCTACTTGCGTCCAGAAACTGCACAAGGAATTTTCGTCAACTTCTTGAATGTACAGAAATCTGGCCGCATGAAAATCCCATTTGGCATTGCCCAAATTGGAAAAGCATTTAGAAACGAAATTGTCGCACGACAGTTTATTTTCCGCATGCGCGAATTCGAACAAATGGAAATGCAATTTTTTGTGCGCCCAGGCGAAGAAATGAAATGGTACGACTACTGGAAAAACATGCGCACCAAATGGCACCAAAACTTGGGTTTAGGCGCAGAACGCTACCGTTTCCATGACCACCTCAAACTCGCCCACTACGCCAACGCCGCTTGCGATATCGAATACAACTTCCCGATGGGTTTTAAAGAACTAGAAGGAATTCACTCCCGCACTGACTTCGACCTGAAGCAACACGAACAATTTTCTGGTAAAAAACTCCAGTTTTTTGATCCAGAACTCAACCAAAGTTATGTTCCTTATGTCGTAGAAACTTCCGTAGGTCTTGACCGAATGTTTTTGGCCGTCTTGAGTGCCGCTTATCAAGAAGAAGCATTAGCAGATGGCTCTGAGCGCGTGGTACTCAAAATTCCTGCGGTGTTGGCTCCATACAAAGCAGCCATTCTGCCGCTCATCAAAAAGGACGGCTTGCCAGAAAAAGCACGTGAAATCATGGCCCAATTACAGCTCGAATACAGCGTCCAATACGACGAAAAAGATTCAATTGGCAAGCGCTATCGCCGCCAAGATGCCATTGGAACGCCTTTTTCCATTACCGTTGACCACCAAACCCTAGAAGACCACACCGTTACCATCCGAGACCGCGACACCATGATCCAAGAGCGCATTGCCATCTCAGCCCTCGAAAACGTAATTGCTGACAAAGCGAGTTGGAAACGCGTTCTTGCTGATTTGATATCGTGAAACTATTCTTCCTAGCACTTTTCTTAGTGCCTTTTTTAAATGCCCTTCATGCGCAATTTATCCTCAATCAAGAAGGTGAAGCTTTCGGAACAACTCCTTTTTTCAATGCCGAGCTGATTGCAGCACAGCATATCAAAACCATCGAAGGGTTTTATACCTATAAGAAAGGCAATGAGGCGTTCAAACCAAGTTCTGATGCATTTAGCTACCGTTTTAACGCCTCAGGGCAATTCATTTCCAGTTTGGAAATACGACAAAAAAGCAACGGCAAGGATACACTATTTCATCATTATGCCTACCAAGCCGATGGCAAACTTAGCATGCACCGATTCTCCGCATACGGTGGTGCAATTTCAGAGCACTACGCGTACGATTCCTTGCAACGCCTTGTCAGTATGGCCCTGTACAGAGATGTATTTGACCACCGTCATGACTCACTGCTGTCCACTTTCAAAATGCGTACCGAAACCTTACGATATCACAAAGGAAATGGAGGAAACTACACCCGCTACAATAATTATCAGAAACCTTATTTAGAAGTCAGTTTAGAGCATGACAACAACCAATTTTTAAAACGAAGTATAGCCTTTTACCGCATTTCACAGCACACTGAAACGACGCTTTACACCTATAATCAGGATGGCCTACTTGAATCCAAAGCTTGCTTCATTGACAGTGCGCAGGTAGCCAAAGAAGAATGGCGTTACCGCTATGACCAATGGGGCAATTTAATCGAAATGCACCAATATGTGCAAGGCGTTTTTCAAAAAGACTTCCAAATTGTATATGACTACAAAACCGGATTTCTTGGTTCCGTCATCCAAAAAGAAAATGCCACAAATCAAATGAGTATTTTGCGCTTTACAAACTATACCTACTTCTCAAAACCCTAAAATTGATCGTTAAATTTTTCTTAAGATCTTATTTTTATGAACTTTGGCATAGATTTTAGGCGGGTCAATTAAAATAAAAAATTATGAGAAAACTTTACGCACTACTTCTCTTCGCACTTACCGTTCAGATCGCAAACGCGCAACAAGTCGATTATACTTCTTCCAAATGGTTCTGGGGGCTCAATTACGGCGGCACTTGGCACAGCACAGATCTTGCACATGAACGCTACAACGGCTGGGGCCTTACGCTAGGGCGTTCTTATAATTACGATTATGGCCGAAACTTGTCTTTTGACTTGAGAGGCCGATTTTTGTCAGGTGAATGGTATGGGCAATCTGATGCATTGACCCTGTTGACAAACAATGTTAATCCTGCCTTAGGTGCGCTTTATGCAAACAATGCCAATTATGTTCATAATTTTCGCTCCGATATCCGCGAACTCGACTTAGAACTCGTCATACACGCCGGTCGTTTGCGCGAGCGCACAGGTTGGGATCCTTTTGTATTTGGCGGTATAGGACTAACATGGCAACAAACTTGGGCCGATGCCCTCCTTGACTCAACTATTAGTACTTATGACTATAATAGTTTAGATCCTCAACAACCTGCACAACAACAGCTCATCGGCGTACTCGACGACATCTACGAGACCCGACTAGACGGTCTACAGGGTAACGATTGGGCAGTGAATTGGATGCCGAGCCTGGGGTTTGGATTGGCCTACCACAAAGGCCGTTTCAGCATTGGCCTAGAGCATAAAACCACGTTTACTATGGCTGATGCTTTTGACGGACTTACTCAAACCGATCCACGCCTCCGCAATGACTGGTATCACTACACCTCTGGTTTTTTTCAAATTCACTTTAAAAATAGAGCGCCAAGGCCTACTCCCATTCGAGAGAACAACAATCCTGTCAGCAACCAATCTCCGTTTATTCCAGATTGCTTGCAACCTAATGTTCAAGTGATTAATGGTCAAATCAATCCAATAACAGTTCAACAACCTGTTTTCTTACTCAATGCCTCTATTAGTGGTCATTTAAACAATAATCAAGTTCAAATCTTACACAATGGCATGCTGCTCAACGGATTCAATTTCAATCCGAACAACGGGCTTTTGCAACGCAGCATCAACTTACTTCCAGGCACCAACACCATTCGTGTCACTGCTTTCAATGACTGCGGTAGTGCTTTTGATCAAATCACGATCAATTATGACGACTGCCTTCGCCCGCAACTTTTTTGGCTACACCCAAGTGCACCGGGCACAACCACTAACCAAAATATTTTTTCCCTCAATGCACAAATAGCAGGCAGTACCCAGAATGGTCAATTAGTAGTATTGCACAATAACATTCCCATAGCGAATGCCCAACAAATAGGCAACACAATCAGTGCTAGTTTAGCACTCACTCCGGGGCTCAATACTTTTCAGGTGCGCTATAGCAATGCGTGTGGCTCTGCACAAATCAATAGCAGCATCAACTTCCAAAATTGCTTGGCACCAATTATTACGGTTTCAAGTCCGGCAATTAATTCTACACTGAACAATGCAGCATTACGACTTCGGGCAACAATTAGTCATATCAGCAACAGGAATAACATTAAAGTCATCCTTAATGGGCTAGAACAAAACGCATTTACGTTCAATCAGTCAGGGCAGTTGGAACTCAGTACGCAGTTGCTTTCGGGCATCAATACCATCACCATTACAGCGGCGAACGATTGTGGCTCAGACATCCAAACCTTCACGTATAATTTTAACGACTGCCAGGCACCCATCATTAGCCTGCAGGGTAATTTGAACACCGCTAGCGCTAACAACCCAATTGTAGTTTCTAGCCCTAATTTTACAGTTTCCGCCACACTGCAATATATGCCAAGTCAAAATGGTTTGAGCGTGACCAATAATGGCGCTCCTGTTGCATTTGATTTTACGAACGGTAATTTCAATTCCATTAACGGTAGCTTAAACGCTACGATCAATTTACAACCTGGTTTAAATCAGATTGTGATCAATGCAGTGCGCTCTTGCGGGCAAGCTGCTCAAACAATCTTTGTACGCTACGATAACTGCATAGCACCCGCAATCACCTTGATGCAACCAACGGCAAGCGGAACCACCACAAGCAACCAAACGCTTGCGCTAGTTGCCAATATCAGTCAAGTCACAACGAGCCAAGCCATTCAGGTCCTATGGAATGGCACAAGTGTTCCTTTTAGCTGGACAAATAATCAAGTGACAAGCACCATCAACCTTCAGCAAGGTAATAATGTGATTGAAATTCAAGCAACCAACGCTTGCGGAAATGACAAAGAAAATTTAGTTATCAATCTTGTACAGTGTCAGGCACCGCAAATTTCAGTGAATGCAAGCATTCCTAACGGTGCAAACACAAGTAATTCTTCATTGAACTATTCGGCAACACTGACCAACACGCTAGCCAATCAAATTCAACTTACTGTAAATGGCCAAGCGCAAAATTTCAGCTTCAATAATAACCAAGTCAGTGCTGTAATCACGCTACAACCCGGAGACAACCTGATTCAGTTAATTGCAACGAACGCTTGCGGTCGGGCTATCGAAAATTGGCATGTCAATTACGAAGAGTGTATTGCTCCAAAAATCAGCAATACGCGCCCGCAGACCAACCTTCAAAATGCCGAACAGCAGATCAATGTGAGTGCACAACTTATTGGCATCACAAACCCCAATGAAATTAGTTTGCTGGTCAATGGCGCGCCAAGTGTCTTCAATTTCTTGAACGGGCTCTTTTCTGCAACTCAGCAATTGCAGCCCGGAGAAAACACGCTTGCATTGAGTGTGGCCAATAATTGTGGCTCTGCGGTACATGTCTGGACCTTTAATTACCAACCTTGCGTGAGTCCGCAAATTGCACTAGCCAACCAAGCACTGAATGGAAGCACGGTCAATAGTGCCGCTTTGCAACTCAATGCACAAGTGACTGCCCTTACTGCAGCCCAACTTACGCTATCCTTGAATGGGCAAAGCGGGCAACCATTCACCCTTCAAAATCAAAACTTTAGTGCAGCTCTCAACTTGCAAAAAGGACTAAATACCATTGTTCTTCAAGGCAAAAACACATGTGAACGCACCAGCCAAACCCTTCAGCTCAATTACACACCTTGTGTTCAACCTGGAGTTCAAATAACGAGTCCAGCAGCGGGCTTATTTGGTGTAAGTAATCCGAATATCATTGTAACGGCAACTGTAGATCAAATTACAGACCTATCAGAGGTTCAGGTCTTCAACAATGGTGCGGCGCTGATAGGTGCAACGCTCATGGGAAACCAATTGAGTACGCCAATCGTGTTGCAAGCTGGCATCAATAATATTTTAATCACCGTAACCAATAATTGTGGTACGGCTAACCAAAACCGAGAAATACGCTACGAGCCTTGTGCGGTACCTGAGGTTGTTTACAATATGGGGCCAAACAACCAAACTGTAAGTCAGCCCGTATTTACATACCAAGCGCAAGTTTTAAATTATACGGCCAGTACTGTGATTACGCTCTCAATAAATGGTCTTGTCGTAACCGGTTATAGCAATAATTTAGGTAATCTTATAGCTGAACTTGGTCTTAACGTTGGTCAGAATACGATCCAAATAACAGCAACTAATGATTGTGGTACCTTAACAGATAGTTATCAGGTCATCTATGATGGTGCAGGTGGTGCAGGGATCAATGCAAGGCCAAGTGGAAACCAACAACAGAACAGTAAACCTTCTTTGAACACAACTCCGAATAAAGTGAATATTCCGGCTCCTGTAACACCCAAACCTGTTGCACCCAAACCTGTTGCGCCTAAACCTGTTGCGCCTAAACCTGTTGCGCCCAAACCAACGCCAGCGCCCGTAACACCGAAACCGGTTGCACCCAAACCCGTTGCACCGAAACCCGTTGCACCGAAACCAACGCCAGCACCCGTAACACCCAAACCGACTGCACCCAAACCTTCACCACCTAAACAAGGTAGCAATACAGCAGATCCAAAAACAAACAAAACCAACGAAAATACCAACGTAAAAGGAGGAGGTCGTTAGACCTCCTTTTTTGTGGAGAATTACTTGGGGCTCTGCTCAAATCTTCCTATATTCGCAATCTTAAAATCGAACATAAATGGCATTAATTGGTAAAATACGCGCAAAATCTGGCTTACTAGTAGCAATGATCGGAATCGCCTTGCTGGCTTTCATTTTAAATGACTACCAAAGTTTATTTGGAATTGGTGAAGGAGAATACGGCATTGGTCTTGTTTTTGGAGATAAAGTGGATCCAGCTAGCTACAGCATTGCGAGTGCAAAATTTCAAGAGCAAGAGCGCAGTCAAGCCATGCAAAACGGTAAAGAATTCACAGAAACCGACATGGAAGCATCCAGCGATAAAGCCTGGAACTTTATGGTAGACTCTACTATTCTGAGCAAGGAATATGACAAACTAGGGATCAACGTAACCGACCGCGAGCTCGAGTCATATTGGTTTGCTAAAGATGGTTTTAACGTTTTACCCGATCTTAATCAATTTTTTACTGATTCTTTAACAGGCATCCAAACACCCCAGTCCATTGAAAACGGACGTGTCAAACTCAAAGCTACTTTAGACAACCTCAAAAAATCAAAAGAAGCACAGGCTGTTAATCAATGGAATGGTTTCAAAGCCTACCATACCGACCGACGCAAAACAGAAAAATATTTTGGTTTACTCAAACAAGGCGTTTATGTCACTGACCTAGAAGCAGCCGATCAATACTACGCCAACAACGAAAAACAAACCATTTCTTTTGTAGTGCGCCGATACACTGAGATTTCAGACGCCGATATCAAAATCTCTGAATCAGAATTAAAATCCTATTTTGATGAACATAAAAGCGATAAAAAATACGTAGTACGCAATCCAAGCCGAGATATCAAAATGTTTGATGTAAACATCAGCCCTTCGAAAGCTGACTCTGCTGTCTTTACGGCAAAAATGAATACCCTACGCGGAGGCTTCTCAGCAAGTACCAACGACTCCTTATTTATTGCAAAAAATAGTGAAACACCTATCTATTTTAGCGATAAACGCGCTACCTCTGTTCCGGAAGGGCACCCGAAAGCAGATCGCTACCAAACCTATCCAAGAAGCCTCGACACCATTTTTAAAACAGCAGCAATTGGTCAATTAGTTGGCCCCTATGTATCTAAAGAAAAAATGGTGCTCTCTAAAGTAATTGGCTTTACGCCTTCTGCCCTCAAGGCACGCCATATCCTTATTTCTACGAATAGTTCCAAAGACGAAAAAATAATCGCTGCCAAAAAGAAAACAGCAGACAGCATTGTCAAGGTACTGAACAAGACCAACTGGGATCAACTCGTTCTCAAGCACTCCGATGACCCAGGTTCCAAGGAAAAAGGCGGAGTTTATGAAGACTTCCTTGAAGGAGACATGGTTAAAGAATTTGGCGGATACTGCGCCACAGCTCCCATAGGAAAAGTAGGTATTGTCAAGACTGACTTTGGATTTCACATTATCGAAGTTTTGGAACGTGCGGCTAGTAAATTCCCATTAATCGCCTCTGTGAGTATAACGTTCAAACCATCCGAAGAAACTGTTGCCAATATGGAAAGCGAAGTAAACGGTATATTATTGAAACTGGACCGCAAAATATCCAAAGAAGATGACCCTTTCAAAAAGTCTGCCTTATTCGATACGATTGTTACGCGTGCCAACTACGCACCACGCGTCATTCAAATAGAAGACAAAGCGCCAAAAGTGATGGGTTTCACGACCTCAATGGCTCGCGATCGCATCCTCGAAATGGCCTATAGTGAAGACGCTACTGTTGGTACCATGACCATGTCACCTATCCGTGATAAAGACAAATATATTATTGCCATGATCAGTGCAATTCGTCCTGAAGGTGAACCGCTTTTTGAAAACGTTCGCGCTCAAATGGAAAGAGAACTTGTTCAAGAGAAAAAAGCCAAACGATTCATGAATCAAATGGCAGGACAATCCTTGCAAGCCATTTCAAAGCGTTACAACACACCTGTTATTGACGGCGAAGTTACTTTCGGAAATCCTCAAATTTCAAATGCTGGTTACGAACCGGCTATTATCGGAAACTTGTTCTCAGGAAGCATCAAAAAAGGCCAACGTACTTTACCTCTCAAAGGAGAAACAGGTGTCTACGTGATCCAAATTAAATCGGTCACGAAAGCACCTGCAACAAGCAACTTCCAAGCTGAAAAAGACCAATTAACGCAAGGTCTTGCTGGTCAGGTAGAAGGCCAAGCAATGGGTGGTTTACGTAAAATGGCAGCGGTAGTAGATAACCGCAAACTTTCTGAATTAGGCGTTCGCCTTTAACCATGACAAAAGCCGAAATTCGCCATCTTTATAAAGCCAAGCGAGCTCAGCTAAGCCCATACGATATCTCAAAAATCTCAGCACAAGTTCAAGCGCTTGTGCTGGATTCCTTTAGCTTTTCTTCAAAGTTTATTAGTATTTTTCTACCCATTGAACAGCAAAGAGAAATATCAACCTACGGGCTTCTAGAAGATATCATTTTAAAAGGTGGGCATCCCGTCCTATCAAAAGCCAATTTCAATGACCACAGCTTAACCCTCTATCATTACGAGCATCCTAGTCAGTTAGAAATCAGTACTTATGGCATACCCGAACCCAAGTACGGACGTACCCTACTTGCCAATAAATTAGATTTCGTCTTTGTTCCTTTGTTAGCGCTTAACTCAGAGGGGCAGCGGGTTGGCTACGGAAAAGGATTTTATGACCGCTTATTGAAGCAATGCAAGCCAGAGTGTGTCTTTATTGGCTTACATTTATTTGATGAATTTATCTCGATTTCGGATTTGAATACCGAGGATATTCCACTCCATATCTGCTTTACGCCAGGTGGTATATATGATTTCAGAAAGTAAAAAAAGTCAGTTTTTAGCAGACTTCTTTACCAAAACACCATCGGCCTCAAAATTCAGTTCGATTTTTGGCGCTGTTATTTGGTCGATTTCAGATGGGGAAGCTTTGGCATCGGCTAAAAAATGTTTTTGTAACTCCACCGAAAGTGTATCGTAATAAACATGCCCACTAAAATAAGCGATAGAATTGAGCGCAGTTGTAGGAGGTATTAAAAAGTGATCTTTGAAGCGAACCCTGATGATGTCTCCGTTACTTGGTTGTACATTAACCCAGCATCCGGCACTTTGGCAAACACCAACAAGCGGGGCTGAAAAGGTAAAAAACTCTTTTTGAGGGTCAGCATTGTAAATGGCAAGCATTTCATCTAGAGACACTGCTTGTGTGGTATCTACTGCTGCAGGACCATAATGTTTGTAGGCTATTTTTGATGTATTGCAGCTCGTGAAGAACAAAAAAGCAAAAGGAAGCACAATCAGGAAGATTTTCATCTAAAGGGTAAAGTTTTAACTTGAAAGTATGGTTACTTTAAGAACGTATCGTAGAAAGTACCGAGGTCATAGCTGCGGTCAGCTACTTGAACATTTGCAATTTGGTTGGCTCCTAAAAAACGCAAAATAACACGTCTTGAATTTGCATCATTGGATAGCATATGAAAAGTAGCGGTACTAGACTTTGCATCAAATGCTACAGTAAACATATTTGTGTAATACTTTGCATACATCACAACGTTTTCTTCAGTTACTTCTGCGGGTAGAACGAGTTGAATATGGCCAGAAGTAATACCACTTTGTAGTTCTGCCTTATTTGTGGCACTTGCGCTTAATGTTTTTTGCCCAAACACAAGTAAGTTAAGGCCGAGCGCCAAGACGAGAAGAGTTGCCTTTTTCATGATTGCTAATTTAGTGAAGTATAAAACTACAAAATATTTCAATAATTTGGTCTTGTGGAATCCTTAATCTTACAGTACCAAGAATTATGGCCTGAGGCTGGTTGCGATGAGGCAGGTCGTGGTTGCCTTGCCGGGCCTGTTGTTGCTGCTGCAGTTATTCTCGATCCGAGCAAACCTATCATAGCCCTCAACGATTCCAAACAACTGAGTTCAAAAACAAGAGATCGATTAAGGCAAGAAATCATCGAAAAGGCACTTTGTTACGGTATTGGCATAGTTGATCACAACGAGATTGATCAAATCAACATCCTTAATGCAAGTATTTTAGCGATGCATCGGGCACTCGCCCAAATGCAACGTCAACCTCAATTTATATTAGTCGACGGCAATCGATTTAAAGCCTATCAAAACATCCCATACGAATGTATGGTAAAAGGTGACGCGCGTTTTTCAAGCATTGCCGCAGCGAGTATTTTAGCCAAAACTCAAAGAGATCAGCTGATGAGCAATTTACATGAAGAGCATCCGCAATATGGGTGGAAGCGCAATCAGGGTTACCCGACAAAAGGACATCGGAGGGCAATTGCTGAATTTGGCGTTAGCCCTTATCACAGAATTACATTTCAATTACTTCCCAACGAAATTCAACTCGATCTTTTTAAATCTGAAGGCCATTAAGCGGTGTACACAACTACTTGTTGATTAGATTCAACTTCAGCTGCCAAAAGAGTGAAAACTCCACTTAACTTTGATCAAAAACAAATGCGCCAACGTCTTATCCTGCTATTTATCGGCTTATTCGCTTTTGGTTGGGTGATTTTCAGCTCTTATGACTTGCTTTCCAATGAAAATCTAGTTGATTTCAAACGCTACTTTAACCATAAGGACCAAACGGTATATTTTATTCAAGACCAAGGTGCTTTTGATTGGGAAAACGAAGGGTTGGTTACCACTGAGCTCAACGAAAGCCTTTACTTTTCAATCCGCAGACGCTACAAAGAACCACTAACACTCTCTTTTAGTAAAAATTCCACCAAAATACTCATTGAAAAGAAAGGCAACTGGACTAAAAAAGAAGTTCTTGACCTTTTTAAAAATGGATTGTTCCCATTTGAAATGGGCAAGCTTAAAAGTTTTGAGTACGGTAAATTACATGGCCAGTATAACCGAAACCAACTATTGATTTACGAGGGAGCGTTGCCCGCTGCTTTGCCTTTAAATATTCAAATCAGTAGTAAAGCCAGTTACGCTTGGTTAAAATGGAGCAAAGATGGTCAAATTCGGCTCACTGAAACCTACAAAAAGAAAGATGGCTATTATAGATATATTAAATACAAGAACCCGAATCCATCCTTAAGAAAAATCGATGATCAAGCCCTCTTTGCAACAGTGATTCCAGAGTTTTTCAAGCAGTATTATTTCTACGAAAAAAATTACGTGCAACAACTCGACCCTAACTTTGCAAAAACACCTTGGAATAAATGTATCAACCGCGGTTTTGTACATTTAAAAAAAGACAGCTCCAGCCTCATCATTTTTGACTTTGAAGGCAATGCACACCCGATTCAAACCCTCAACGAATTCTTCCAAAAAGAAGAACTCAATACCGAAAGTGCTGCTTTCTCCAATTTGTCATTTTCGAGTCTCATAGACAAAAGCAAAAAGACCTGGTATGTTGGTGTTTTTGAGCAATTTGGTTTTGCAAGTCCTAGCAAAACGCTGCTAGATGCATCTTTAGCGGCAGCTAGCCTCGGCCAAACCGTTGCTCAGAACGAAAATAAAGCCCGTCGATTTTATGCCAATATGCCCCGCAAAGTGAGTGCGCGCTGGGTAGATGCACTTCAAAAAACAACCGTTACCCTACTTGGTCAACAAATTCTAGAAACGAGCTATCACAAATCCAGTGCCCAAATCCAGCAAAATCAGGAAAAAATTCGAGACTACTTTGTCATGAATCCAGGTTTTAGAGTAATTCGCTTTGCTGCATTTGCCGAGCGAGGTAATGTCATTACATTAAATGAAAACCATCAATTAGTTGGGTACATCAATGGCTTGCGCAAATGGGAAAAACCACTCCAACGAGAGGTTAGTGATCTCTATCAAATTTCTGGAACAAGTGCGCTAATTTGCGTACAATTTGAACACGAAGCCCAACTCTACGATAAAACAGGAAGGCTCGTATATCGTCTGACCCACGAAGCCGGCACCCGTATTCAAGTCAATGAAAATAGCGGTAAAAAAGAATTCATTTGTTCAAACGGTGGTGCAGCTATTCAGCTCGTCAACGAAAACGGAGCTGTTGTTAAACAATTTAGCATCAGTGGAAAATTAAAAGATCTCCATAGCTTTAAGCAAAATGGCAAAACCTATGTCAGTATTTTAACGGACCAACAAATACAATTTATTGACCTGACCAAAAGAAAGCTTGCTACAAAGCAAAATGCAGATTCTACCTATGTTTTGCTTGGCAATACCAATGCCGCTTTTGCAGTCAAAGTGCAAAATACCATTGCTACTATATGTGCACTGGAAGGCGCCAAACAATTTACAGTACCTTCCAACGTTGAATGTATAGGGGCGTACCTACAATTGAATCGCCATATACTCGTTTTTAAACGCAATAAATCAATTTTTGCCTTGGATACAAAAGGACAACGCGTATGGGAAAAATCATTCAATGCCATTGAACTAAGTACGTTCAGTAGTTTTTATGGCCCCAACAAAAAAACCTTGCTAAGTATTTTAGACGCCGTAGACAACCAAATCTACTTACTCGACGACGCAGGTCACAACCTCGATACAGACAAGCGTCACGGAGAACAAGCTGTGCAACTCAGCTCCTTTGGCAACAATGCCTATTCAATCACCACCTATCTCGGAAACTATATCATTCAATACACAAAACAATGAGCAAAATCACCTTTACTTTTTTATTGATCATCTCTGGGCTTCAGGCGCAAGCACAGGCTTATCTTGGTGTTAACTCCAGTAATTATGCGGGTGCCCTAGGCAATTTAGTAAATCCTGCATCATTTGTAGATGGGAGGTGCAAAATGGATCTTTCACTACCTGCACTTAATTTATTTACTTATCAAAACTTTGGTTCATTTAACGCCGACGCCATGCGCGCCGAACAAGGAGGCGAAGGCAATTGGTGGTACCGATCGTTTTCAGACACTGCCGTCTTGAATTCTTGGGCGTACCCTTCGTCTAGTTTCATCGATCGCTTAATTGTCCGTAACTACAGTCCTTCTTCATCGGGGGTTTTAGGGGCTAATATTAACTTCAGGTTGGATCTCTTCAATTTAGCATTTCATATCGGTGAAAAGCGGTCTTTGGGCTTTTATGCAAATCTGCGCTCCATTACCAACGTAGACAATATGGATCCTAAATTAGCAGTGCTCTCAGAAGAGGGTTTAGAATACCCCGCTTTATGGAACATCCAACTCAATGAGGAACTCGTCAATGTGAATCACCTAACTTGGAGCGAGATCGGATTCAACTACAGCCAAGTACTGATAGACCACAATGAACACTTTTTAAAAATTGGGATCAGTCCGAAAGCATTATTGGGTTTTGCGAGCGCCTATGTTCACACCGAAGACTTCAGCTACAACCTACTTAACGAAGACACCTCTCAATATTTAGCCGGTACTTTTGACTACGGTTACTCTAAGGAAGTTGGCGATTTTATCACTGCGGGCGTCAATGGACAAATTAATGAGAATAACATCTCCTCTTATCTCAAACCCGGTTCAATAGGTATTGGCCTTGATTTAGGTGCTGTTTACGAATGGCGGCCAAACTATGCCAAATATAAATTTGATATGGATGGCAAAACCAACCTCTGGATGCGCAATGAAAATAAATACAAAGCCAGAGTTGGTCTTTCTATTTTGGACATGGGAGGAATGAAGTTCACAAAAGGAGGGCTCAGCCGAAACTTTGTAGTCAATTCAAATGCATTTTTCGATCTCCGTCGTTTTGATAGCGCAACTGATCTGGAGACTTTTGATATGGTCATCGATTCGTTAATCAATGAATCGATAGCAGCAAACAATACGGAATGGGTTGCCTTACAAGATCCGTCTCAAACCTACCGTATGCGCACCCCAACTGCGCTAAGCCTTCAGCTCGACTACCATATTTGGAGTTATTTCTACGTCAATGCCACTGCAATGGTCAATATGATTCCTAAAAACAAGGACACAAAAGTCAATGTAGCTAGTCAATTTTCTTTGACGCCTAGCTTCGACAGCCCTTATTTTGGACTTTATCTTCCGATCGCCTATAATCAATATAGTGGTTTGCGCGGCGGTTTGGCCACCCGAATAGGCCCTGTTATTCTAGGTCTCAATGACCTCAATTTATTACGTGCCCAAAACCAAATTAGCGGTATAGACTTCTACGTAGGGGCTCGTTTACCTATCTTATACCACCGTATAAAAGATAAGGACAAAGACAAGGTTTCAGACAAAATGGACGAATGCAAAAATGAACCTGGTTCATGGACTTTCTTAGGTTGCCCTGATACCGACGGAGACGGCATTCCAGATTCAGAAGATGCCTGTGTAACCGTTGCTGGCCTCAAGGAATTCAAAGGTTGCCCGGATACAGATGGAGATAAGATTATCGATAGCGAAGATGCCTGCCCAACCGTTGCTGGCCTTAAAGAATTCAAAGGTTGCCCAGACACCGACGGAGACAAAATCATCGATAGCGAAGATGCTTGCCCTACTGTTGCGGGCCTTGCAGCGCTTAAAGGTTGCCCTGACCGCGATGCCGATGGCATTACGGATGCCGAAGATGTTTGCCCTGACAACGCGGGCCCTAAAGAAAATCAAGGTTGCCCAGATCAAGATGCCGATGGCCTCTATGACTTCGTAGACAACTGCCCAGAAGTAGCAGGGCCAAAAGAAAACCAAGGCTGTCCATGGCCAGACACCGATGGCGACGGCTTACTCGACAAAGACGACGACTGCCCTAAACTTGCCGGACCAAAGTCTAATAAAGGATGCCCCTATAAAGATTCAGACAAAGACGGTTTGTTGGACAAAGATGATGACTGCCCTAATACCCCAGGACCAAAATCCAATAAAGGCTGCCCGGTCATTGAACAAGCAGTAATTGAAGTACTCAAAACTGCATTTGATAATCTAGAATTTGAAACCAACAAGGACGTGATTTTTGAAAGCTCCAAGCCATCACTCGATGAGCTTGCAGAGGTTCTCAAAAAGAAAAAAACATGGAAACTCGAAATTACAGGCCATACCGATAACGTCGGAGACGAGAACCTGAATTTAGCACTCTCTAAAAAACGTGCAGAGGCACTCAAGGCTTATTTAATGAGCCAAGGTGTAGAAGAGCTTCGACTGCTTACACTATATTTCGGCGAAACCAAACCAATTGCCACAAACGATACGCCTGAAGGGCGTCAGAAGAACCGACGCGTCGAAATGAAAATTGTTTTTGAATAAGCTTTCAAAAATTCTCAACAATAAAGGGAAGTCTTAGGTTTCCCTTTATATTAATTTAATGTTAATTAATGGCATAAATGAATTAATGCTTATTTAATCATTGATTAATGAAGTCATTAGATTTCGAAGTGACCTTTGTATTCTAAAATCAAGGATAATGGAAAACACAAAAGGCCACACCATACTCATTGTCGACGACGAGCCAGACATCCTCGAATTTCTTTCTTATAACGTTCGCAAAGAAGGCTATAAAGTGTTTACAGCGAGTAACGGCATTGAAGCACTCCGCTTAGTGCAGCAAATCAATCCATCACTCATCCTTTTAGACGTAATGATGCCCAAAATGGATGGCATCGAAACTTGTCAGGTCATCAGAAAAGACCTCAATATGGTTCAGCCAGTCATTGCCTTCTTAACAGCTAGAACTGAAGACTACGCCCAAATTGCCGGTTTTGAAGCAGGTGCCGACGACTACATCAGTAAACCGATCAGACCACGTTTACTCATTAGTAAAATTGAATCATTATTGCGCCGCCTTAAAAATAAAGCGGGTGCCGAAGGAACAGCAAATATCGTTATCGACCGGGATCGCTACATGGTGGAGCTCGAAGGAAAGGAACTTCAATTGCCAAAAAAAGAATTTGAACTTTTAGAATTACTTGCAAGCCGCCCAGGTAAGGTATTTAACCGCGACCAAATTTTAGCTGTAGTTTGGGGTAACGATACCATAGTTGGTGAGCGCACCATTGATGTTCATATTAGAAAATTGCGAGAAAAACTTGGAGATGCGTATATTCGTACCATAAAAGGCGTCGGATATACCTTCAATGACAAGTGAGAAAAGCTAGACCAAGTATCTTAATTTTAAGTGGTAGTATTCTATTTTATGTATTGAGTTTTCTCTTTACACTTTTCGTTCATCTTCAAATTGTCACGTTAAGCAATACCCTCATTTTTTTAATACCACTCGTTACTGGAATTTTTGCTTACACCATTTTTTACTACATTATCAAACGCTTTTTGCAATACCGCATGAGTTTGATTTATAGAAGTATTCAAAATATGGATGCCGAAAAACGAACGGATCAAACCATAGACCAACTTGTTGCTCAAGGAGAAGAAGACGTTAAAGAGTGGAAACAAAAACGGAATCTAGAGATTGAAAAGCTAAAGGAACAAGCTGCTTTTCGAAAAGAATTTTTAGGTAACCTCGCCCACGAACTCAAAACACCCGTTTTTTCCATCCAAGGATACATCGATTCTTTGCTAGATGGAGGCATGGAAGATCCTGAGGTACTCAAAACTTTTTTAGAGCGCGCATCAAAATCTACTGAGCGCATGACCCATATCTTAGAAGATCTCGATCAGCTCACTAAACTAGAACTGGAGCGGATTCCGTTAGACATCAGAAGTTTTGACTTACAAGACCTCGTCAAAGAATCCTTTGAGGCTTTGGAGCTCATTGCCAATGAAAAACGTTACAGGTTAAGGATAGAAGTAGCTGAACCTTTTTGTTACGTCAATGCCGATCGAAATAAAATTGCTCAAGTTCTTATTAATTTATCTACCAATGCCATTGCTTACGGAAAAGATGGTGGAGAAATGTGCATCAATATTGTTCAAATCGACGATACCTACAGCATTCAATTTAAAGATGATGGACCTGGAATTGAACCGCAGCACCTTCCTCGCCTTTTTGAACGTTTCTACAGAGTTGAAAAAAGTCGCAATAGAAACGAAGGTGGTTCGGGATTAGGGTTGGCTATTGTAAAGCATATTATTGAATCACATGGCCAACAAATTCAGGTAGCGAGTTCTTTTGGTGTTGGCACAACCTTTACTTTTAGCCTTGAAAAAAGCAAAGCACTGGGCCCAGTGAGTTCAAGAGGAATTCCGTTGAAATAATTTAGTGGGTAGCCGTCATATTCTCGGGTACACATATAATAAAATCAGCCCGACCATTGTGTTCTTTTTCTAATTTCCGAGGGTCTTTCTGACTAACCGTAGTAATAGTCAATAAGTTCATTTGTGGTGCTTCTTGCTGCACATACCACATGATTCCCTGATAAAAATCAGAATGATACGCCCCATTAAAATGCAAGTGAACCGTGCCAATTTTCCGCGTCGAATTATGCAAAATAAAATGCGCCATCGTTGCATCTTTGATCGCCTGAGCCTCAACCATGCGCCAGCCCATTCCGGGCCCCATATGAGCGCCCATTCCTTTCATGGCTTGATACTGAGATAGTGTGGTGTCAAAAGCAAACGACAGTGGTGCCATTTGTTGTTTGATGTGCTCGGGTAGTGTGTCTAGCGACGCTCTTCCCTTCTTGAATAACATGCTTGCATACTTCCTTTGAATATTCGTTGCCACACAAGAAAGGCCTTTTTCTTTAGCGAACTCTACTAAAGGGGCATAGTCTGTGTGGTAATTTGGCCACAACCTCAGGGTATCCTTCAACTTATCCTGGGCAATTTCTCCGTTTACATAAGCACTCAAAACAGTTTGCTGATCCTGTTCAAACATTTCAAATCCCAATTGCAAATTGCTGCCATGTTTAGTAAACATTTGCTGTGTCAATTCCAATTGTAACCAATGTGCTATGGGGTTGTCGTGAAACTCGCCAAATAAAACCAACTCGCTTTGCTTGGCGGCCGCTGCCATTTTTTCAAAAGAAACTTTCTTTCCCTTGCTATCGAAAATCTGATAAGCTGGTAAATCTTGGGCAAGAAATGTTTGAATTCCAATAAAAACGATAAAGTAGGAGAATCTTAGCATCCAATTATTTTAGAAACAAAGTAAGTAATTTTCAGTTTAGAATGTTGAATTTTAGCGCTAGGTAGCGATTTAAACTTTTTTAAAACTGTAAAATTTCTTATCTTTGCCATCCTGATGGTCTCATGGCCGAGCGGTTAGGCACCGGTCTGCAAAACCGTCTACAGCAGTTCGAATCTGCTTGAGACCTCTAAACAACCCCTCTTTCTTTTTGACCGAGGGGTTTTTTATGCGGAAATATTTACTGCTTCTCCCCAAAAAAACAATGTTAAATCTATATTAAGATTTGCTGCCATAGTTATTGAATTCAGGCTTAAATAGGCGCTAAATCGAGGGCTTTGTGTTAGAAAGACAATAATTATGCGTTACGGAATTGGAAACATTGAATTTTCGTTTTGAAAAGGGGCTAAAGTTTTTTTATATTTGGCGTTCAATTGTAAAAATGAAAAATTAAAAACGATCATTATGGACAAAAAACAAAAAACCGCCGGAGGATTCTCAGCTATTATTGCATTTCTGGCAATTGCACTTGCGCTTATTGCAGGTATCTTAATTTACAAATTTATTTTTGGTGACCCAGGAAACTTCGTGGACAGAAATCCAGAAGCAGAGCCAGTTGAAGGAAACCTAATGGGGGTTATCTACAAAGGTGGTTTTATCGTACCAGGTTTGGTTGCCGTTAACCTCATCGTATTAATTTTTACAATTGAGCGTTTGGTGACACTTATGTTAGCGAATGGAAAAGGCAAAGCCAACCAATTCATTGAAAAAATCAAAGAATTGATGGCTGCTAAAGACATTAGTGGTGCTATTGAAGCATGTGATGTACAGCGTGGTTCATTGGCTAATGTAGTGCGCGCTGGTTTGGTAAAATACCAAATGATGACCAAAGACGACCACATGGACAAAGAACAAAAGCTCGAAGCTTTGAAAAAAGAATTAGAAGAAGCTACATCTTTAGAATTGCCAATGCTTTCTAAAAACTTACCTGTACTTTCTACAACAGCATCTATCTCTACGCTAATCGGTCTAATTGGTACCGTACTTGGTATGATCCGTTCATTTGCCGCTATGTCACAAGGTGCTCCAGATACGGCAGAACTTTCAACAGGTATCTCCGAGGCACTTATCAATACCGCTTTTGGTATTACCGGTTCGACTATCGCGATCATCGCGTTTAGCTTCTTCTCCACTAAAATCGACGCCATGACCTATGGTATCGACGAAGCAAGCTTTACCATTGTTCAAGATTTTGCTGCCAATAACTAATTGACACTTCATTAAGTAAATCCTCAAGCAATGCCAAAAATCAAAATGCCCAAAGGCACTCCTTCCATAGACATGACCCCTATGGTGGACTTGGCGTTCTTGCTTGTGACCTTCTTTATGTTGACTGCTTCTTTTAGGACTGCAGAACCCGTAACCGTAGAAACTCCATCAAGTATTAGTGATAAAATTATCCCTACCAATGTCTTGATGGTTACCTTAGACAAAGACGGCCGCGTATTCTTTAACCTTTCCGACCCTGAAGCCCGCAAAGAAATGCTCAGCAGCATGCTCGAAAAATATAAGGTGAGCCTTAATGAAGAGCAAGTAGAAGAGTTTTCTTTTATGTCAACCTTTGGTTGTACCATGCAAGAACTTCCTGCATACATGAATACCGAAGCAGCTAAACGTGCAAGTTTCCCTACCAAAGGGATCCCTACCGACTCTACGCACAACGAACTTTTAGACTGGATTTCCTTTGCTGCAAGTGCAGCTGGCAACACCGGGCGCACCGCTTTTGAAGAAGCAAAACTCAAAGGTGCAGATCCAAAAATGGAAGACTTCAAGCCTAAATTTATCATGCGTGTAGACTCCAAAACCCTGTACAAAGACGCTGCTATTGTAATTGATGTATTCAGAGAATTGAATTTGAATAATTTGAATTTTGTAACCTCTGCGGAAGCAATTCCGGTTAACTAATATCACATGGCACAAATCGCAGAAAGCGGCGGTGGCGACCACGGCAAAAAAGGCAAGAAAAGAGCCAAGAAGGGTTCTACACACGTAGACATGACTCCTATGGTGGATCTCGCGTTCCTCCTCCTCACGTTCTTTGTCTTGACCTCAACCTTCAGTAAGCCAAAGGTCATGCCGCTCAATTATCCCGCTAAAATAGAGGATCTCCCCAATGTAAAACCACCAAAGGTAAACAACGCTGCTACTTTTGTTCTAGCAGACGATAAAGTCTACTACTACCGTGGAGAATTTTACACAAAAGACAACCCCGGGCCCGACGGCCCCACACAATTCGAAGAAGCAAATTTTGGTTCTGGAGAAAATAGTGTCAGAAAATTGTTAGCTTCTTGGAACGAATACGTTATTAAAAATAAGGCGATACTCGAACAAAAGCTAGACAAAAAGCAAATTGCAGATAGTACCTTTGAACGCAAACTAGATGAGCTCACCGTAGATAAAGAAGCGGTTAAAGTACTCATCAAAACCGATGACAAAGCCCTTTGCAAAAGCTTCATTGACCTAGTGGACGAACTCAAGATTGCAAATGTTGGTGTAATTGCACCCACAGATCTGTCGCCTGGAGAAAAAGAGTTATTAAAAGAAAAAAACTAAGGCCATGACAGTCATTTATGTAATCGTCGCTCTTGTTACTGGTTTCTCTCTTTTTGACTACTACGTCAATAGAAACTGGGAAGCCATCACTTCTGTAAGCCGCAACGAAGCCGTTTTTGCACATCGCAATAGAGCTTACGGCGCTTATGTCCTACGCTCAGGCTACAACAAACGCATGACCCTCATTTTAGGTGGTCTAGTTGGTTTTGCAACCCTTATTTTTGCTGTTACTTTTATCATTAAGAACCTTCCAAAAGAAGAGATAAAGAAACCTAAAGTGAGTGAAAAAAACTTTACTATTGCACCGCCAACTGACGAAGTTCCACCACCACCGCCTCCAACCACGCCTCCACCACCCCCAATGACCGAAACTCAAGCGTTCATTGCACCGGTGGCTGAAGACGACCCAGTTGAAGACGAAATGCCTTCTCAAGCACAACTCGAAAACATCACGATTTCTACCGAAACCAACGAAGGTGACGACTCGTGGGGCTTACCAGAAACACAAGACGAAGGCCCTGGGCTTACAGATGTACCTGAAGTGGAAGCCGTGGTAGATGTAGCAGAAGAAGACGCTGAATTTCCTGGTGGCTACGAAAAACTCGCTGCATTTATTAATGAAACCATCAATTACCCTGATGAAGCAATTGAACTCGGTGTCAAAGGACGTGTTGTCGTTCGATTTGTTGTAGAAAAAGACGGACGTATTTCTAATGCAAGCGTTGAGCGCCCAATTGTAGAGTGCCCAGCTTGTAACAAAGAAGCACTCAATATCATTAACAAAATGCCAAAATGGACGCCTGCCAAAAATGCTGGCCGCCCGGTAAGGCTTTGGGTTCGTGTACCTATTATCTACGACACACAGTAGAACAAAATCATCTTTCAAATCCCCATTTCGATGGGGATTTTTTTTCCCTAAATAATATGAAATACATTCAGCTATCTCTCGGCTTTCTAGTAGTGGTACTTTGCAGCGTATTCGCAATTGTATTGTTATTCACCGATTTGTTTCCGATGGAGTCCTGGCGAAAAAATACCTTAGTTGTGGTGTTTATAAGCTATGGTGCTTTTCGTGGGTGGCGTGTCTATAATGCTTTTAAAATCAACAAATAAAAATGCGAACATCTTTCTTCATTCTTTTTTGTGCGGTCCTACTTACTGCTTGCGATAGCAACAATAACCCGTTTGTGTATCAAAAAGATGCACATGGCCGTGGAAAAGCACATATTTATGTGGAGGAGTCGTTTAAGCCCTTATTTACGACCTCAATTTCAACTTTTGAAAGTCAGTACCCCAAAGCAAAGGTAACAGCGAGCTATGACGCTGAGAATGAAGTAATCGATGCCTTTTACGCAAACAAGACCAAAACGATTGTCATTACACGCAACTTCAACGCCAAAGAGAAAGAGTACCTCAAAAGTAAAAATGTCTCCTACCGCAGTGATAAAATTGCAACAGACGCCGTCGTAATTATCATGCATCCTTCCATGACGGACACTATTTTGAGTGTAGCCCAAATCAAAAAGCTTCTTTCAGATAATGACGTGCTTTTGCCGTCGAATGCCAACCCTACACAAATTGTTTTTGATCAAAAAGGCTCTGCTAATTTCAACTACCTGACCAATATGTTGCAAATAGAACGGCTCGCCGGGCGTGTTTCTGCGCTCAAGTCAAACGAAGAAGTCATCAATTACGTAAAGACCCATCCTGGAGCTATGGGCGTAATTGGTTTAAACTGGATTTCTGACCAAGACGACCCAACTTCACTTTCATTTATGGACGGAATACGCGTTGCATCGGTTTATTCGAACAACCCTTCAGACGCCTGTAAACCCTACGCCGGATTTATTTATACCAAAGAGTATCCTTTGATTAGAGACATTTGGGTCATTAACAAAGGGCGCCGTTCTGGTCTCCACACCGGTTTTGTGTTGTTCATGAAAAAAGACGACAAAGGACAACTCATTATTCAGAAGTCCGGACTCGTACCTGGCCTTACACCTGTTCGGCTCGTATTACAATAATTTAAAAAATAATAACAGGCACAATTTTTGTATCCCAAAAAACAAGGCTATTTTTGGCCCGTATTTAAGTAAAACAAATAAATATGAAACGCATCTTACTCCTTTCCACACTTCTTATCTCTGGATTGCATTATGCACAGAGCTTACAAGTTGCCAATGCAAAAACTGAAAACGAACGCTACCGCGAGGCGATCAACGACTTTAAAAAGTTAACTGCAGCAGATCCTATTAATGGTGAGAACTATTTTTACTACGGAGACTGTTACTTTGAAATGGAAGAGGTGGACTCTGCAAAAATCATGTGGAAAAAAGGCTATGATGTCGATAAACTACGTGCAATGCCAATTGTTGGTTATGGCCGTGTACTTTGGCTAGAAGGCAAAACAACTGAAGCAAAGGCAGAATTCACGAAGGCCCTTTTGATGACCAAAAAAGACAAGCTTAAAAAAGCAGAAGTCATTCGTGGTATTGCTGAAGTTTATATCGAAGCTCCAAACAAAAACTTAGATGAGGCACTTATTTTACTCGAAGAAGCGATTATCAAAGATCCTAAAAACGAAGACAACTATTTACTCAAAGGCGACGCACTCTATGCCCGTAATTCTTCTGATGCCTCTGAAGCCCTTAAAGCGTACAACCAAGTATTGGTGATCAATCCAAGTTCTCCGCGTGGCATTGTCCGCAAAGCGCTAATTTATCAACGTGCTCGTAACGAACAAGAAGCCAATAAGATGTACAACGAGGCCAAAGCAATTGATCCAACTTATGCACCCGCATACCGTTTAAATGCGGAGCTCTACATGATGTTCGGGAAGAACGATAAAGCCATTGAAAACTGGGAGAAATACCTAGAACTCAATAATAATATCGAATCGCGTTACCGCTATGCAAATGCACTTTTTGGAGCGAAGGCCTACAGCACGCTCATAAACCAACTCGATGTGCTACAAACAAATGGGCTTTCTAATTTTTACACAGAGCGAATGTACACCTTTGCTTATGCAGATAGCAATGATTCACTTACCCTAGTAAAAGCTATGAACGCTTCTGACCGCTTTTTTTCATTGGTTCCGCAAGACAAAATCAATTACCAAGATTACAAAGTAAGAGGTGCCATCTTCCAAAAACAAGGCATTGATAGCCTTACCATTATTGCCTTTGAAAAAGCAGCTTCCATGAACGAAACTGCCTACAAAGAATTAGCCAACGATCTTTTGAAGTTATATTCTAAAAATAAAATGTACGATAAAATCGTGACTTATTACGACGAACGCCGTCAGAAAAATGGTAAATTATTAGCCCATGAAGAGTACGACCTAGGTAAGGCCTATTATTTTGGAACGCAGAACTATATGCTAGCAGATAGTATTTTTCAGATTGTTATCGACAATGATTCCACATATGTTCCTGGCTATATTTATCGTGGGCGTTCCAATTACAAAATGGATACCAACAACGAAAAATGGATGGCTTTCCCTTACTACTTAAAAGTAACAGAAATCGTTAAGCCTGAGGACCGTAGCCAACCTACAAAGAAAGCGTTTGTACTAGAGTCTTTGCGCTATGTAGCTGACTACTATTCCAAGTCAGAATATCAAGATCTCGATAAAGCAAAATCTTATTTTGAGCAAATTCTTCAAATCGAGCCTAACGACCCGGTAGCTAAAAAAGCACTAGGGATCAAAGATCCTGCTCCGACTAATCCTACCAAACCAGCGGCACCAGTTCGCAATTAATGTTCATATTGAATAAAATAAAAATGGCGGCCCTCGGGGCCGCCATTTTTATTTTATTTTAATCCTTTATGACTGCTGCAATCCTAAATAGCGAGCTACATATTTTCCGATAATATCAAATTCTAAATTGACTTCGGTTCCTGCTTCTATTTGATGGAAGTTAGTGTGCTCATACGTATATGGAATGATACACACAGAAAAGCGGCCTTTTTGAGCATCTACCACTGTTAAACTCGTGCCGTTTACGGTTATAGATCCCTTTTCTACCGTAACAAAAGAATCTGGATGTGAAAAAGTAAAGCGCCAAGATCCGTTTTCATCGAGCACCTCAGTGCACGTGGCAACACAATCTACATGGCCTTGAACCAAATGACCATCTAGGCGGCCTCCGAGCTGCATACAGCGCTCCATGTTAATTTTACTACCCACCTGCCATGAGTCTAAATTGGTTTTGAGCAGTGTTTCTTGAATGGCAGTAACGACATGTTGGTCATTATGCAGCGATACCACAGTTAAACAACAGCCGTTATGAGCCACACTTTGGTCTATTTTAAAGCCAGAGGATAAAGCAGAGGCTATCGTAAAATGAATATTGCCTCCGTCTTTTTGAATGGCGCGTACTTCGCCGATATCTTCGATTATTCCTGTAAACATATTGCAAACTTACACAATCTTATGCGCTCAGACACAAATCTTGGAGCTGGAGTTGTAGGTTGGTACGGTTCTTATAAGAATTGGCAGTAATCTGAAAGACGATATCTATTCTAACCCCAGGAGCCAATTGTTTTTCAAAAGTAGCGAGCTTAAAGCCAATAGCGTCTATCATTATATGCGCATCTGGCTGTGTAAGTTTGAGCTTGAGATGTGACCCTTTGAGCACTTTGTGTTCAACTACGATACAATTCTTGGCAATAAATACTGGATGCATATTGCCTGGCCCGCAAGGTTCAAAAGCAGCAAGAATTTGTAATACGCGCGGAAAATGAACTTGCGGGTTAGAACCGAGCTCTTTAAATTGGATGCTGGTATCAATGTCAATTTGATGTTGTAATTGCTTGCCGCGGAGTGCCACGGATACGGCTAGTTCAAAAGCAGCTTTAAATTTGGGGAGCTGCTCTGGTAAAAGCGTGAGGCCTGCTGCAAACTGATGCCCACCAAACTGAAGGAGGTGCACTTGACAAGATTCAAGGAGTTCGTATAGGTGAAGTGGGGCCATACAGCGCGCAGAACCGGTCAAAACACCATTGGACTCCGTAAGTACAATGGTTGGTCTGTAATGACTTTCTATAAGTCGTGAGGCTACAATTCCAACTACGCCTTTGTGCCAACTGGGCTCAAAGACAATGGTGGTATGTTGCTTCGGAAAATTGGGATCTGATATAATTTGATCCAAAGCTTGGGCAGTTATTTCTTGATCAAGGGCGCGGCGAGTGGTGTTGTCATTATTTATTGCGAGTGCTAATTCTTCTATCTCTTTCTGGTTGTTGCTGAGCATCCAGTCTACCGCGCGCTTGCCAGAAGCAATTCTGCCTGCTGCATTAATGCGTGGTGCCAAGATAAAGACGAGGTCTCTGAGCGAGAGCGGAAGTGATTGAGCAGCAAGGGAGAGAATCGCCAAAAATGCTGGACGCGGGGTTGCATTCAGCTGCGCCAATCCTTTTGCACAAAGGGTGCGGTTCTCATCTAGCAACTCCACGATATCTGCACCGATCGCCAAAGCAACCAAATCAAGACTCTCGTGAAGAGGACCGATGTCTTTTTGAAAATGCATATAAAGACCTTGTAGGAGCTTGAATGCGACACCGCAACCAGATAATTCTTTGTACGGGTAGGCACAGCCTGCTTGCTTCGGATTGAGGACGATGGCAGGAGGTAATTTAGTGTCTGGTTGGTGATGGTCACAGACAATGATATCGATTCCTGCTGCATTGGCACGTTCTAATGTGGTATGGGCTTTAATACCACAGTCTAGAGTGATGAGTAGTTGAAATCCTTCTTGAATCGTAAAATCTATGCCTGCCTCACTGACACCATAGCCTTCTTTGTAGCGGTCTGGAATGTAGTATGCACATTGCAGACCAAGTATAGCGAGTTGTTCGGTCATGAGCGCCACTGCAGTGGTGCCATCTACATCGTAATCTCCGTATATGAGTACTTTTTCTTGGTTCGCAATCGCTTGGGTTAACCTCAATACCGCCTTACGCATGTTGCACATTAAAAATGGATCGTGTAAGGGTTGGTCTTGTGGTTTAAAAAAAGAAACAGCTTTAGCGCGGGTGTCTATTCCTTTTTGCAACAAAACTTGTGCGGCAAACTGCGGTATTTTAAGTGCTTCGGAGAGTTCAATAACTGTACGAACAGGTTCTTGAACCCGGAGTTTCCAAGTCTGATTCATAAAGTAAAGGTAAGCGAATTAAGAACTGCTTGCGTCCGTTAATCTACGTAGGAGAGCTTCAACATATTCGAGCCTCCGAGATCCTCTAGGGGGATAGACGCTACATTGATCACTATGTCACCCTTTTGGAGATGGCCTTCTTCTTTCATTAAGTGTTTGATATCAGCAATGGTGTGGTCTGTTGATATGCGCTTATTGTAATAAAAGGCCTGAACACCCCAAACTAAATTGAGCTGGGTCAGGATTTTACGATTATGGGTAAAGACATAAATTTGTGAAGCAGGTCTTTGCGAAGCAATTTTGTAGGCCGTGTATCCAGAGAAAGTCATGGTAATGATGGCATTGGCCTCGACGCGTTGAGCCAAGCGACAAGCATTGAAACATATTGAGTCCGAAATGAAGCGCGCACTGCCTTTTGGTGGCATCTCTTCTTTGTGATACATACTAGGGTGCTGTTCCATTTCTTTGATGATATTCGCCATCGTTTGAACAACTTGAACAGGGTACTGTCCAACGGAGGTCTCTCCGGATAACATCACGGCATCGGCGCCATCTAGTACGGCATTGGCCACATCATTTACCTCGGCTCGGCTTGGCGTAAGGCTATTTAGCATAGATTCCATCATCTGGGTTGCTACTATAACTGGCTTCGCTTTAGAAATAGACTTGGCGATGATCATTTTTTGAATAAGCGGTACATTCTGATACGGGATTTCGACACCGAGGTCTCCGCGCGCTACCATTAAAGCATCGCTCTCTTGGATGATTTCATCAATGTTTTCTAGGGCTTCTGGTTTTTCTATTTTAGCAACGACTTTTGCTATACTGCGTTTTTTGGCAATCTTTTCTTTAAGATCCGTAATACATTTAGCACTGCGAACAAAGGAAAGCCCAATCCAATCTACGCCTAATTTAAGTGCGTAATTGAGGTCTTCAATGTCTTTCTCCGTTAAAGAAGGCATAGAAATTTTAGTGTTCGGGAAGTTGACGCCTTTTTTAGAGCATAGTAAACCTCCTTGAATGACTTCACAGCGGATTTTTTCTTTTTTATCGGTCTCTAAAACAGCTAAGACCAACTTGCCATCGTCTAATAAGATTCGCTCTCCCGGATTGACATCTCGAGGTAATAAATGGTAGTTGATCGAAAAACGCTCGTTGTTGCCAATGACCTTTTCTACGACAATATCTATTTGCTGACCCACCTCGATAAGCACGCCATTATTTTCCATTTCGTGGGTACGGATTTTTGGACCCTGAAGATCGGCTAAAATAGCAACGTTTAAACCCAACTCTTCATTGAGCTCTCTGATGAGTGAGACCGCACCAGCGTGGTCTTGATGACTTCCATGCGAAAAATTTAGACGGCAAACGTTGAGCCCTGCACGCATCATATCGGCAAGGATTTCTTTTTTGAGAGAGGCGGGGCCCATTGTGGCCACTATTTTGGTTTTTTTCATGTTAACTAGTAAGGTAATCTAAAACGTCAAATTCTTTGCTATTAAAACTAAATACAGCAACGATGCCATTAATAGTTCTGAGCTTTTCAATAAGGGTTGCGGGCTCGTGAGAGTAATTCTCTTTTAAGACCAGAAAGTAATCGATCATAGGTCGTTCTGCTTGCAATAATTGTTGTTCTTGTTTATTTTTTACCAAAAAAAAACGGGTTAAAAGTTCTTCGTCTTCAAATGTAAAGTAACTAAACGGGTGCTTTATCTTTAATTTGGGTAGGTAAAGTTCAAAACGTTCTTTTTCTTTTTCTAAATGGATATCCAGCTTTTGATTGAGCTCCCAAGTAAGTCGGTAATCGGCAAATGCACTTGAAATTCCGTAAACTTCGAAGGGTTGTTCGTCGTCGAGGGTGAGGTCGTATTTTTTAACTTTTCCCATTGAGCCCAAATTTACTCAATTAATGGCAAACGCAACATCAACAATTCATTGTCAATTGATTTATTCCTTGTGAAGACCTGCCCTGAGGTTTAATGACTAATTTTGAAACACAATTATTCGTATGCGCAAATACCTTCTTATATCTTTTTTTGGCCTGCTTGGTATATTGTTACCAGCTGACCTTTTTGCACAACCAGATAAAATGATCACCAACCGCGATAACTATTTTTGGCAATTTGGACTAGCCTGGACCACCACCGACGACGACGGGCAAGAACTCAATCCAGCACCATTCGATCAGCTACACGGCTTGCCTTTTCCATCGCGCTTGTATATTGACCGCTATATTTACAATGGCTGGAGTGCTGAAGCTGTATTAGGTGCCCAAACCTACAAGCCAGAAAGAATAGTCAATGACTCAACAGGAGTAAACGGCCTAATCGGTTATTTTGATGTGGCACTGAAGTACTCTTTTTATAAACAATTGGGGAGAGGTGCTATAGATCCGTATTTAGGAACAGGTGTGGGTTTTAGTTTGCGTTCTTCGGACCCCAAGCAAAGCGCACCTTTACTTACCCCCACCGTAAACTTTTCTGCAGGCTGCACTTTTTGGCTAAGTAAGCAAATTGGTCTTCAAGCGCAAGGTGTCTATAAATTCGGACTTGTGGACATTTTAGGTAGTGCCTCATACACCCAATACAGCCTTGGCTTGGTTTACCGCATAGATAAAACCGACGGTTATAAAAGTGATTTTCACAAACCCAAGTATAAATTACCGAGAAAACCATCGCGTATAAAAGTAGAGAAATCTACTGACGAGTCCTGATCTAACCGAACCTAGTTCGATATAGTCATGCGTTTTTTGGTCTCTTGATCAGCAGTTTTGATTCCATAATAATATACACCATTGGCAAGGCCATTGCTATCAAAACGCAAAATATGCCCTCCTTTTTCGAATGTGGAATGAGCAAGCTGCTGAATCTCTACATTATTTTGCCATATACTGAATTGAACGGTTGTCAGTTCAGGACAAACGAAGTAGAATGACAACTCTCCTTGCGCTGGCTCTTGATCTAGAGTATAAAGCTCACAATAGTCTTTATGCTTTACTTGTCCTCGTTGAAAACGACGCAAGAGCGCTCTGTAGGCAATAATGGCCAACAAAATAAGCAATGAGACGAATAAGAATTTGATGATTGCTTCCATTAAAGAGAGATTATTCCCGGAATAAGTGCCGCGCGTTCGTAAACAGAAATGATGTCAGTTGCAGAGAGCATCACTTCTTTTGCGCTAATGCTTACGTACTTGCCGTTTCCGGAATGATGATAAGTGATTTCGCTGTTGGCATCAAAAAGCGCAGTTACTTGCGCTAAATGATGGTTGTCATTGGGAACAATGAACTTAAACAAATAAATATTTGGCCATTCTTGCTGTTCGAGTTGTGCTTGGAGCGCGTCAAATGTTCCCATGGTACAAAATTACGAACTTGCGTTAGACCAAAGCAAGCTATTTATATTTTTGTTTGGTACATTTTAAAAGGACTTAAAATCTGGGTTACGTTCGAAGCAAGAGAAGAATGCATTCATGTTGTTGCGCGCAAAGGTGTTTAAATCGTAAATTTGCCCATGCGTTGGCAATACCTACTCTTTTTGATTCCTTTTTACAGCTTTACACAGCAACAATTAGAGGCTAAGTACAGCACAGAAAAAATAACCATAGACGGTCTTTTGAATGAGTCCTCCTGGACAAGCGCTAACCTTCCTTCTCCATTCATACAAATCAAACCTGAGCCAGGAAAACCCTCGCAAAGCTTGACCAGTGTTCAGCTGCTTTACGATCAAGACGCCGTCTATTTTGGCTTTTTTTGTCAAGACCCACCTGATTCCATTTCAAGAGTGCTCTCCCTCCGAGACGACTACCATCCAAATTGCGATATCATCGGTATTTTCTTGGATACCTATAACGACAACCAGAATGGGTTTTACTTTGGCCTGACCAGCAAAGGTGTTCAGCTAGATGCTAAAATCGCTGCCAATGACTACAACGACCAACTCAATTTAGTTTGGCATAGTGCTGTTCAAATCGTTGAAAATGGCTGGATTGCAGAAATTCGCATTCCGTATTCCGCACTGCGCTTTCCACAGAAAGAGGTCCAAGATTGGGGTGTCAATTTCGGGAGGCAAATTGCTAGAAACCGAGAGGAATCTTCTTGGGTGGCCGTAAACCCCGACCTAGAAAACATGTTGTTAGAAAGCGGCGATATCACGAATATTAAAAATATTTCACCCCCGCTTCGTTTAGCACTTATTCCCTACGTTTCAGCCTACGTGGATGAAGTCCGCAATGCAGATGACTCTAAGAGTCTTTTGCGCTCATTTAATGGCGGCATGGACATCAAATATGGAATCAATGAAGCATTTACCCTGGACGTCACGCTTGTTCCAGATTTTGGTCAAGTAGTTTTTGACCAACAAGTCCTCAATCTGAGCCCATTCGAAGTTCAATTCAATGAAAACCGTCAATTTTTTACGGAAGGAATGGAGCTTTTCAATAAAGCGGGCATCTTCTACAGCCGCCGTATCGGTATTCAGGCGCCTTACAAGGTGACACAAACCATGCTCAAGCCCGATGAATACCTCGAAAATGTGCCGGGTTCATCCCAACTCTACAACGCCTCTAAAATATCTGGCCGCAACAGTAAAGGCCTAGGAATTGGCGTATTCAATGCTGTTAACGCCGAACAAATTGGCACAGCTGTTTCTACAATCGATGAAAGCCGTCGCGACGTCCTCATCTCACCACTTACGAATTACAATGTTGTTGTTTTTGATCAAAATTTAAAAAACAATTCTTCGGTTACCTTTACCAATACCAATGTGTGGCGTTCGGGGTCTTTTTACGATGCCAATGTATCTGCCGTTAATTTTAGCGTCAATTCTAAAGACAACAATTACAATATCAACGGAAAAGGAATTGTGTCTGCTCAGCTAGATGCCTCCAACACCCTTGGACACAATTTAAATTTCAACATCCAAAAACAGCGCGGCGCACTCATTGGCGGTTTGGGCTACCTAGAAGAGTCCGATACTTACGACCCCAACGACCTCGGCTTCAATTACAACAACAACCGAAGAATTTTTGAAGCAAGTATGGCCTACCGAGAGTTTCAACCCAAATGGGAAAAACTCATGAAATGGAGCGTTAATGCCTCGTTTTCTCAGGCTTACTTATATGACCCAAGTGTATTTACAAGTAATATGGCGAGTCTGAATTTCTTTACAGTGACCAAGAAATTCAATGCATTTGGGGGTAATGGTGGCGCCACGCTCAAACCAACACAAGATTATTTTGAACCAAGAACCGACGGAGCTGTGTTTACCATTCCACAATTTTACTTTTTCAATTCGTGGTTTTCTACCAATTACCAACGAAAAATTGCCATAGATGCGGGTGGTAGCATTGTGGAATACATTGGCAATCCATGGAAGCAATACGCTTATAACTTTGGCCCTCGTCTCAGGCTTTCAGACGCCTTATTTATTATTTACTCTTTTGAAAAAGAACTCCAATACAACAACTTGGGTTATGCCATTCCTTTTGCCACGCCTGCCAATAGTTATCAAGGCATCCTATTCGGTAATAGAAACCGCAACACCACTGTTCAGGCCATCTTTCTTGATTACATCATGACCAACAGAATGTCCTTGAGTTTACGCCTACGCCACTATCGTTCCACCCTACAATATGAAAGCTTTTCTTTGCTTCAAGAAGATGGTAGCCTGAGCTTATTTCCGGAATTCAATGGCCTCACCACCGAAGGAAAATCAGCCTACGACATCAATTATAATGCTTTCACAATTGACCTCGTTTATCGCTGGGTATTTATGCCGGGTAGTGAAATCAATATTGTCTGGAAAAACTCTGTCTTTGCAAGCAACGACGCAGTCAGTGTCGCCTATTGGCAAGACCTCTCGAGCACCCTGCAAACCAATGCACTCAATAGCTTCTCTTTCAAGCTCATTTACTGGCTCGACGCACAACAGCTGCGCAAAGACCGCAGCGTCTTACCACGCTGAGTATTCACCGTCGCCGTAGACATACGCACGGTCACTGACGCTATTTGGCTCCTCTAAGGAAGTATAAGGGAAAACTACTTGACCATTCCAGACCACACACTTACCAGTAGGCACGGAAATTTGAAGTTCTACTTCTTGGTCGCGCATGCGGTCTTTGGCTGGGAAGGTAAAACCACTGGCAAAAGTCAAGGCTTTACCTTCGAGTTTGCACGGAAAATGAATGTGTGCTGCCCTTATATTTGCTTTCATATAGGAAGATGCATTGGCGCTTTTAAGTACCCGAATATGATATAAAGAATCTGTAGATTCCTCGTAGTTGATGACAATACCACTATGATACAGCTTTCCGTTTTCAGCTAAAATAAGTCCTTGATCGGGGTGCTTACTCATTTCAAATCCATTGGCATTCAAGTTTAATTTCTGCTGATTAAATGCCTTCAGATGTAACTCATTTGAAATCACTAAACTCAAAGAATCACCAGAGTAAGTGCTGATTTCTTTACTCAATTCACTGTCAATAGCAAAGTCTTTGGTTGTTGCGACACCCACATAAAAAATGAGTATAAAACCAACTACAGTCAGCGAACCAAAAGCAAAATAGCCCATTTTAAGCCATTTGGATTGAAAAGAAAGTAACAATCTGAAACCTGTTAACAAACTCGTCAAACCCCAAGAAAAACCAACAAGTGCTACACCAAGAAAAGTGTAAGAATTGAGTGCTTCCGTTTCAAAAAATAAGGAGCTGAGTTCGCCAAGAGAGGTGAATTCACCGTTGATCTGCGCAGGAATCATTTTTGGATCAATCAAAAGAAAAACGCCAAGAGAAATGATCAGGCTTAATCCAAATAAAATCAAAAAAACACCCAATGCCGTTTTGATAAAGTTTGCCAATCTGCCAAGACCACTACTCAGGTTTGAGCCTGTTTTTAATTGTTGCGACCATTTATGTGTTTTTTTTTCTACACGCTCGGCGGCCTCTTTAAACTCTGTTTTGATGCTCTCCACATTTACAGGACGACCTTTCATTTGTAATTTTTCACTGGCCGTTTTTGCCGCAGGTGTAATGATCCAAAGCAAAATATAAATTGGAACTCCCGAGCCAAAAACCATCGTGAACAATACAAATGCTACGCGGATAAACACAACATCAATATTGAAATATGCTGCTACGCCGCTGGCAACACCTCCGAGTAAAGCACTATCCGTATCTCTGAAAAAGCGCTTATCTGCTGAAGGCGCACTGGCATTCTGAGCGGCATCTTGCGACGCTGTGTTTTGGTCGGTTGTACCGAATTCTTCAGGGTTACCCAATACTTGAATAATAGCTTGAATTTGCTCAAGTTGCACCACCTGTTGGGTACTGTCTTTTTCTTGTAAAAGTTCTACAATCCGCAGTTCGATGTCTTGTAGAATTTCTTCTTTACCTTCTTCATTTTGAAGAATCGCTGCGAGGTCTGTAAGGTATTTGCGCAGTAAATCATATGCTTGCTCTTCTAACAGAAAAGCAAAGCCTTGGATATGTATAGAAACTGTTTTATTCATGACTATTTATTTTGAGTAAGTGTAGCGACTGCCTGTTGTAGTTCTTGCCAAGTATTGGACAGATTGTTAAAAAACTGTGTGCCTTTAGGTGTTATACAATAGTACTTACGTGGAGGCCCAGAAGTAGATTCCTCCCAACGATAGGCCAATAATTCCAGATTTTTTAGACGCGTCAATAACGGATAAACGGTTCCCTCGACCACAAGTATTTGAGCTTGGCGGAGCTTCTCTAAAATTTCTGAAGGGTATGCCTCACCATTATTGAGGATGCCTAAAATGCAATATTCCAAGATGCCTTTGCGCATCTGAGACTGTGTATTTTCTACATTCATCTACTAAATTTTATACAAAGATATGTGTTTTATTATGTATTATGCAATACATAGTACTAAAAAAAATAAAAAAGACGCCATTTAGCGCCTTCATTTTTGTATTTATCTCAACTTATTTCAAGCACTTAAAGTAATCAAAAGGCTCTAAACATTGCTTACACTGGTACTGCGCCTTACAAGCTGTGCTCCCAAATAAACTCACCATTCTGGTCTCCATGCTATTGCATTTCGGGCAAGCAACACGCGGTGGCTCAGCAAAAAGTGTGCTTTTATCGGATTCATTCACTGGTGGCGCTATGCCGTACATACGTAATTTTTGACGACCCTCCTCACTGATCCAGTCGGTGGTCCAGGCAGGGCTGAGGACATGCTTTACTTGTGCATTGGCTATTCCTTTTTCCTGTAATTTAGCGAGAAGATCTACTTCAATTTGCTGCATAGCTGGGCAACCGCTATAGGTTGGCGTGAGTTCGATCATCCAGATTTGATCAGCTAAGTATATTTCTTGAACAACTCCTAAGTCGATGATGGTCAAGACCGGAATTTCAGGATCACTGACCTCCTCTAAATATTGGCGAATTTGGGCTGCGTTTACCATTCCATGTTTGGATAGGCTCTCTGCATGTATTGGAGATCGGCCAAAATGTATCCCATGTGTTCAGAGTGTCTGCCTTGTCTACCTCCTTCAAATTTCCAATTATTTGTTGGAATGGCTAAGGTTGCTTCGGAAAGCACAGCTTTTACGGTTTCCATCCAATTGGGTTGAATTTCTTTCAAAGATGGTATTTGTTGACGTTCTTGTAATTGCTCGTCGATGTTGTCTTCAAAAAACAATTCCGAAGTATAGCGCCATAAATGATCAATGGCGGCTTGAGCTCGCTCATGCGATTCATCGGTGCCATCGCCCATGCGAATGACCCATTCAGAAGTGTGTTTGAGGTGGTAGCGCGTTTCTTTGACTGATTTAGCTGCTATTGCTGCTAATTGCGCCACTGGGCTTTGCATGAGTGCTTCGTAAAGCGGCAAACGAAAAGCATCAAAAAAGAATTGACGTAAAATAGTCATGGCGAAATCGCCATTAGGCTGCTCTACCAATAATACATTTTTATACTCGTTCTCAAAACGCAAATAAGCGAGTTGATCGTGGTTTTTGCCCGCTCCTTCTAACTCAGCTGCAAAATCATAAAGACTTATAGCCTGACCAATCAGGTCTAAAGATATGTTTGTTAGGGCAATATCTTCCTCTAAAATCGGTCCATGACCGCACCATTCACCAAGGCGCTGACCAAGAATAAGGCTGTCGTCTGCTAAGCGCAGTACGTACTCGAAAAGTGCTTGATCTTGCATGCTTACATGTGTTTGACCCCGTCAGGTACCTCGTAAAAAGTGGGGTGGCGATAAATTTTGGTATCGGACGGTTCAAAAAATGAGTCGGCGTCGTCTATGTCGGTTGCGTGAATATTTGCAGATTCTACCACCCAAATACTGATGCCCTCAGAACGGCGTGTATAGACGTCTCTGGCATTTTCTAATGCCAAAGTAGCATCAGGCGCACGAAGGCTGCCCACATGTTTGTGATTCAGACCTTGTTTGCTGCGTATAAAAACCTCCCAAAGAGGCCATTGTGTTGTTGACATTTTGTGCGAATTGTTTTAGGCTGATTTTTTCATGGCGCGCTTTTTGGCAAAAGCATTAGCAGCTTCCCGAACCCAAAGGCCTTCTTCTTTGGCCTTGAGACGCGCAGCAATGCGCTCTTTATTGCAAGGTCCGTTACCTTTAACCACCTGCCAGAATTCTTCCCAGTTGATTTCAGAGAAGTCGTAATGGCCTCTTTCTTCATTCCATTTCAGATTCGGATCAGGAATGGTAAGCCCGAGTATTTCTGCCTGCGAAACTGTGGAATCTACAAAACTTTGACGAAGTTCGTCATTCGTAAAACGCTTGATTTTCCACTTAATGGACTGATCAGAGTGTGTAGACTCAGCGTCGCTAGGACCGAACATCATGAGTGCAGGCCACCAAAAACGGTTCATGGCATCTTGTGCCATTGCTTTTTGCTGAGGGGTGCCGTTACAAAGTTTCATAAGTGATTCGTAGCCTTGGCGCTGATGAAAGGATTCTTCTTTACAAATTTTAACCATTGCCCTTGCGTATGGACCATATGAAGTACGGCAAAGTGCAACTTGATTCATGATTGCAGCGCCGTCGACCAGCCAACCAATGGTTCCGATATCGGCCCATGTAAGTGCCGGATAATTAAAAATAGAGGAGTATTTTGCCTTGCCACTGTGCATATCGTCCATTAATTGCTCGCGATCAGCACCTAGCGTTTCAGTAGCGGAATACAAATAAAGACCATGACCTGCTTCATCTTGAACCTTTGCCAAAAGCACTGCTTTACGGCGCAAGTTGGGCGCGCGGGTAATCCAATTACCTTCAGGAAGCATACCAACTATTTCTGAATGTGCGTGTTGCGAAATCTGACGAATAAGTGTTTGGCGGTATTCATCAGGCATCCAGTCATTGGGCTCAATCTTGATTTCTCGGTCAATTTTGTCCAGAAAACGACGTTCTTGTTCAGCTTGGGTCATAATACAGTTGTTACGATGAAACAAATATAGAAAATAACTACGCCTTCAAAACATGATTGTAGTCAGTTTGTTCATTAAAGGAGGTTAGTTGAGCCATGCGCAGAATTGCTTATTTTTGACCTCGATTAAATTTAACTATGTCCACACAGTTTCATACCTTAAAAGTAAGCAACATCCAAAGAGAAACCAAAGGTTGTGTTTCGGTAGCTTTTGAAGTTCCTGAAGCACTTCAAGAAGACTTTACATTTTACTCAGGTCAATACCTCACCCTCAAAACCGAAATTAGCGGTGAAGAAGTTCGAAGGTCCTATTCCTTATGTAGTTCACCCCACGAAAACCAGTGGCGGGTAGCAATAAAAGAAATACCCAATGGAAAGTTTTCATCTCATGCCAACCAGCACTTACAAACTGGCGATACCCTCGAGGTCATGACTCCAATGGGTAATTTCAAATTTGAACCCAACCCTTGCAATTCTAATCATTATTTATTATTTGCTGCCGGAAGCGGCGTTACGCCTGTTTTTTCGATTCTCAAAACCATTTTAAAAGAAGAGCCGCTCAGCACGCTTACCTTATTCTATGGCAACAAAGGCATGTCAGAAATCATTTTTAGAGAAGAGCTAGAAGCCATTAAAAATCGTTTCCTCGACCGCATTAACTTAATTCATGTTTTTTCGAGAGAAAATATTGGGGTGCCCCTACTGAAAGGACGCATAGACGCACAGCGCACCAAAGAACTGCTCCATGCTTTTTTGAAAAATCAGACCATTAGCAGCGCTTTTATTTGTGGTCCGCAAGAAATGATCCTCGCCGTAAAAGACGAACTCATCGCTTTTGGGCTGAATGCTGCACAGATACACTTTGAATTATTTCATGCAGCCCCGATCGAAAAGAAAATCGATCCGGAGCATGCGCAACAAGCTGCCTTTGAATCAAAAATTGAACTCATTATGGATGGTGAGCGCACCAATTTTTATCTTTCCTCTGATGGGCCGACTATCCTAGATGCCGCCTATAAAGCTGGCGCCGATGCACCTTTCGCTTGCAAAGGTGGTGTTTGTTGCACTTGCAAAGCAAAAGTTTTGCGCGGTGAAGTCAGCATGGATGTCAACTATGCCCTGACCCCAGAAGAAGTAGCACAAGGCTATGTACTCACCTGTCAAGCACATCCAACAAGTAACGACGTACTCATTTCATTCGACGATTAATTATGGGCTTATTTGACCGCTTTAAAACCAATAAAAGTGCCGCCTTACCCAAAGGTGCGCACCTTTTGACTATTCAAAATATTCAAAGACTCACAAAGCAAGCAGTTCAACTCACTTTTGATGTGCCTGCTGCGCTTTCTGACAAATTTAAATTTATACCAGGTCAATACCTAACCCTAGCAGTGGAGGTGAATGGCGAACAACTCAGAAGATCTTATTCTATTTGTAGCGCTACAAACGAAGCATTGAGCATTGGTGTAAAAGCTATTAAAAATGGGAGAGTCTCTAATTATCTGAACGAAATCAGCGTCGGCGCTGAAATCATCGTATTCGAACCCGAAGGAAATTTTATCTGGACACCCGCCCAAAAAAATGTGGTCGCTATTGCCGCTGGATCGGGGATCACACCTATCATGAGTATGCTCAAATCTGCGGGTGCACAAACCTCTTTTCAACTACTTTACGGCAACAAAAGCCCTGAAGAAAGTCTTTTTCTCTCTGAAATTTTAGCACTCCATAATACCAAGACACACCTCTACTATTCTCAAAAAGAGGTTGCCGATGCGCAATTCGGTAGAATAGACGAGACTGCGCTTAACGACCAGATCAAACAAAATTTAAGTATGCTACAAGCAGACGCCTTTTTCTTGTGTGGTCCTCAACAATTAATTGAAAGTGCCGAAAAAACACTTGCGTTCTTTGGTGTAAGCGCACAAAAAATTCACAAAGAACTCTTTTTTGTGAGCGAGGTTAGCTCACCTGCTGCAGCGGTCTCTGCATTTTCAGGTAAAAGCAAGGTAAAAGTCATGGTCGATGGCGAAATTGCTGAATTTGAAATGCAAGGTCAAGATAAAAGTATACTAGAACTTTCTGAAAAAGCTGGCTTAGACGCTCCATTCTCTTGCAGAGGTGGTGTTTGTTCATCTTGTCGTGCAAAAGTACTCAAAGGAAGCGCTGCGATGCGCATGAACCATTCACTTACCGACACAGAAGTCACCAACGGCTATATACTGACTTGTCAAGCGCATGCTACCAGCCCCGAACTAATTGTGAGTTTCGATGAATAAACGAATTGTCATACTAGGTGCAAGCCAAGGAATTGGTGCAGCCCTTGTGCAGCATTTTGCCGCCTTACCAAATACGGAAGTCATTGCGCTGTCGCGCAATCTAGCCATGATGCAAGCAAAATTTCAACAGGCAAATGTCCGCAGTTTTGCACTAGATATTTCGCACAATGTGGACACTCAATTGAAAAATATCGGATTAAAAGGACCTTTTGACATCCTTATTAACAACGCCGGCTTACTCATCAATAAACCTTTCGAATCATTAACGCATCAAGATTTGAGTGATAGCTACCAAGTCAATGTTATAGGTATCATGGAAGCCACCCAAGCACTACTTCCCGCATTGGCACCAAATGCACATATTGTGAATATCAGCTCCATGGGAGGTTTTCAAGGAAGCCAAAAGTTTGCGGGTCTTGCCGCCTACTCTACCTCGAAAGCCGCATTATGCGCATTTACTGAACTTTTTGCCGAAGAGTACAAATCTGGCAATATTCATATGAACTGCCTGTGTTTGGGTGCAGTTCAGACCGAAATGCTCGAAAGTGCTTTTCCCGGATATACCGCACCTACCTCACCCCAAGAGATGGCAAAATTTATTGCCGATTTTGCCTTGCATTCCGGAGCATACTTTAACGGTAAAATTCTCCCTGTTTCAAGTTCAAATCCATAACATTCCTAACGGCGGATATTCCATTTTTAATTCGGCCATGCTTTTTTGTAACTTCGTTAAGTGAAGTACATTTGGATCCTTCTTTTGTCACCGTTGGGAGCGCATGTGCGCGCTCAAGATATTCATTGGACGCAATTCAACAACAATCCGATCTTTCAAAACCCAGCCGGAACAGGTAACTTCAAAGAAGACCTCCGGCTTACCGCCAATTACCGCACCCAATGGCGCAGTGTTACGATTCCTTTTCAGACTTCGGCACTTGCTGCCGACACCAAATGGAAGCAGTGGGGCTTCGGACTCAATTACTTTAATGACCAAGTTGGAGATGGGAAGTTCCAAACGAATGAGGTTCAGTTGAGTGTGTGTCATCCAGTTGTATTGAACCAAAATCAGACATTCCGGCCTGCACTACAAATTGGCTTCAATCAAAGGCAACTCAATAGCAATGCATTTTATTTTGATAGTCAATATAACGGCTATATTTTTGACCCCAACGCACCCACCAACGAATATTTTCAGACCGCATCCATGACGAAACCAATGCTCGGCTTAGGCCTGATTCATCAGTTCAAAATCAGTAAACAATACTTTTTACAAAGCGGCTTGGGATTATTTAACCTCACCAGGCCAAACCAAAGTTTTTTTGACGACAACACACAACGCGATATCCGCCTTAATATCTTTAGTCAATTGCGTTATCAGTATACAAAATTACTTGTGTTAGAACCTAGTTTTCAAATGAACTTTCAAGGCCCTTACAAAACATTGACCATCGGCAGTACTGGAGAATATTTATTTTCTAGTCGGGATCAAATTACGCTAATTGCAGGTTTTTGGTGGCGCACAAATGATGCCCTTTGTCTGCAATTTGGCATGACCAAAGGACCGCTATCAACAGGTATTTCTTACGACTTTAATTATTCTTCACTTGTGCCGGCAAGCCGCGGAAGAGGTGCATTTGAGCTGAGCCTGCGCTATGTATTCACAAAATTTAATCCGCCACCATTACAATACCGCATATGCCCAGACTTTATCTAATATTTTTTCTTTTACTCGCAGGTGGGCTTTGGAGTCAAAAACAAATCCAACGTTTAGTGGCGCATGCGGATGCCCAAGTTGTCGCATTAGATTACATCGAAGCACTCAAATACTACCAACAAGCATTGGAACTTGAGCCTAACTCTTTGGAGCTTCATTGGAAGATAGCCCAAGCCAATCAACAATTCAAAGACTACAAAACAGCTGCACGCTATTACCTTAAAGTATACGAGCAAGATCCGGACGGACAACTATTTCCAGAGGCACAACTGCGGTATGCACTCATGCTAAAACAACAAGCCTTGTACAAAGAAGCATTGGGGCAATTCAAGGAGGTCAAAAAATTCTTTTCTGAGGATAAGAAAAGTAGTGCTTATCTCAAGGCGAATCAAGAAGTGCTCGCCTGCAACTGGGTGCTCAAGCAACTCAAATTTGTAACTGCCGATGAAATGAAAGCCCTCCAATCACATCCGGTCAATACTGTAGATGCTGAATTTGCACACCTCGTTTGGAAAGATACATTGGTATTTAGTGCCTTAAAAGCTGATTCTGTTGCCGAAGACCAAGAACTCATTTTAGACAGCCACTACAAACTCAATATTTATAAATTTCCGAGTTCGAAAGAATTGCAGCAAGTTTTTCTAGATGGGCAACAAGCTAATTTTGAATATGGTAACTTTTGTATTTCACCCGACAGCAGTTTTGCGCTTTGTAGTGAATGTCAAAGTAAGCCAACAGGGCTAGACTGTCGGATTGTTCGCGCACTACCAAAAAAAGGTTTTTGGATCATAGACGCTACTTTTGCCCTTAACGGTTTACAGGACTTTTATCACAGCATGCCTTATTTATTTGAATTAAATGAGCAATTAATGCTCGTTTATAGCGCACAAAAACCGGGCGGAATCGGCGGCACAGATTTATGGTTAGCTAAGCTCAATAAAGATGGACAAGCAATTGAAAACAGCAATCTAAGCATACTCAATTCGACTGAAAACGAAGTGTCTCCATGGTATGACCCGCTATTTAACAGGCTCTATTTTTCAAGTACTTGGCACGCTGGTTTTGGGGGCTTTGATATTTTCTATAGTAATTTACAATCCGACGGCCGTTTTGGCCCACCAATAAATATTGGTTTGCCGTTGAATAGCCCGGCCAATGACCTCTACTTTTTTTGTGAAGCCGACACCGCCTATTTGAGTTCTAATCGCTTGGGCAGTCTTTATGCATCACATCCTACTTGTTGTAGCGATGTCTTTTTCCAAGAATTTAAGCGACCGAAAAAGAAAAAAGATCGAGGTGATACAATTACACTTGAGATCGTGAAACTACCCATTCGACTCTATTTTGAAAACGACCAACCCAATCCGAAAAGCACTGCAGACTTCACCGAATTAACTTATGAAGAAACCTATCTAAAATACAAAGGGGAGTATCCAGTATATCTGCAAAAGGTAGCAGATGGGAGGCCACCAGCCGAAGCAACGTTACAAACACAGTCATTACTTCAATTTTTTGAAGAGGAAGTGGATAAAGGAATGCAGGAACTCTCTATTTTCAGCAATCAGGTCTGGCAAGAGCTCCAAGCAGGCAAAAAAGTAAGCATAATGGTTCAGGGATATGCTAGCCCGCTTGCCAAGTCAGATTATAACGTACATTTGACAAGCCGACGTATTTCTGCAATCATCAACTATTTTGAGGAAATAGACGGCGGTAAATTTACACCTTACATGCTCACCCAACCCTCACGTTTACAATTTATCGAAGTTCCGATGGGAGAATACAAAGCAAATAAAGACGTTAGCGACGACTACTTCGACCAACGCAATTCAGTATTTTCCAAAGATGCCTCCTTAGAAAGGCGTATTGAAATTATTGAATTACGTACAGAACCCCTAAATCCCCGATGAGCACCAAACCACGCATTCATTTTCTTGATTTCAGTCGGAGTGTGGCCATCCTCATGATGCTGCAGGGTCATTTTATATCATTAACCTTGGAAAGCTACCCTATGTTTATGGCTGAGGTAAGGTTGCACGGATCATCAGGAAGTATTTGGTTTAGTATTTGGGGCTTTTTTAGAGGGTTAACCGCTCCATTGTTTTTTAGCATTTCTGGCGCAGTTTTTACCTACTTATTGCACAAAGAATGGCAAAAAGGTACAGCGCCATTTTTTGGTTTGATACGGGTTAAAAAAGGATTGCGTAGAGCATTAAGCTTAATCGTCATTGGGTATTTACTCCAAATGAATTTAAAATTTTTAAACTATTATCTATCTGGACACTTCAACCCACATTTTTTAGGATTCCATATTCTTCAGTGTATAGGTGTGGGTCTACTTCTGCTTTTATTGTTCAGTTCATTCATTTATAAAATCAAACCATATAGTTGGCTTCTCTATTTATTGATGGCCATGGTTGTTTTTGCGCTCACACCACTTATCCGGATGCAAGAAGGTTATCTGCCAACAGGTGCGCATCCCATCTTTCAAAACATCATTCAAGGTCCAGAGACCGGTTTTTCTATTTTTCCTTGGATAGGATTCATCTTTTTTGGCGCAGGTTTTGGACATTACCTTAGTCTTCATGGAACAGGGCTAAAGAATAAAAATGTGTATCGTTACCTCATTGGGGTGGGTATCATCTACTACCTATCTGGTTGGATTATGACTTTTGTATATAATGGTGATTTCACGCATTTTCATTTTCAATATTTATGGGCTTTTGACAGAGCATTTTTTGTGGCTATTCTCCTCATCATTTTAACGCACCTCAGCAGTTTCGAGCGCTTCAGGCCACAATTCTTTATGGCCGTCGGACAAGAAACATTTGCTATTTATGTAATTCATGCGATCATTCTTTATGGCGCTATAACAGGTTACAGTCTGCGCTCCTTCCTTGAAAACAAACTAAGCCCGCTAGAAGCCATTATCGGAGCACTTTTATTTTTAGGATTCTTTATTGGCTTGGTTCAGGTACTTGAACCTATTCGTCAATTCTTTCGTAACTTTCGCACGATTTTTACTTCTAATGGCAGAACAAATAAGTCTAAATAAACCCAAGACCCGCCTCTATTTTATAGACATGGCAAGAACCATTGCCATTCTACTTATGTTAGAGGGCCATTTTGTGCACGACTCACTAGCGCTAGAATGGGTCAATGAATCCTTCCCTGCCTACCGTACCTGGAAATTCATCCGGGGTTTTACTTCACCAACATTTTTAACCGTTACTGGATTGGTTTTTACCTACTTACTACTTGGCAACGAACACCTTAAGTTCTGGGATAACATGCGTGTGCGCAAAGGTTTGAAACGCGTGGTTGAACTTTTATTTTGGGGCTACCTACTACAATATTATGCCTTTCATGTATTGCAGTGTATTGCCTTAGGTATTTTTACCATCATCATGTTGTATGGTGTGTATCGTTTGTTCAGGGTAATTCCGTTATGGTTGTATTACTTTGTAGCAGGAACACTCTTATTCGGCTCTTACCTATTCTTTGGTCAATTGGGCACTACTCATTGGCCGGCTGAAGCACCAGCGGCAATTCAGAATATCTTTCATGGGCCGCATTCTTTGTTCCCAATTACGCCTCATATGGCTTACACTATGTTCGGTGCCATGCTTGGTGTTTTGCTATACCAGCACAAAGAAAAAGTTAAATCGTTACCCGTAATTCTAGGTGCATTTGTTCTTGGCTTTGCCATTTTTTATGGTGTTAAACCCTTCTTGTTGTGGCTTCAAACTTTTGACCAATTAAAGCATATTCCATTTTATCGCATGGATTGGCTTTACGAAAAACTAGGGATAGTATTAGTGGTTTTGGCTGTTCTTCTTGGACTTGAAACGTATGTACTCCAGATAAAAAAAGAGAATCTCTTCTTGAAAATTGGCCAAAATACACTCAGCATTTATATTATTCATATGATGCTACTATATGGAAGTGTCATTCGAATTGGGATCAATGACTTCTTGCATGAAAAACTAGGCCCATTAGAGGTTATACCATATACCCTTGCATTTTGGCTTATTTTCATACTATTTGTTTATTATATAGACCAAATACGTGCAAAATTACAGTTTATCTTGTGGCCTTTGAAAAAGTATAGCAGCCAGCTTTTTGGAATTAAGTTGTAGTTAGATACTTACTTTACGCTTTAATAAGCGTTCACCACAAGCATCTTGAACTTTGATCTTGATTTCATAAGTGCCGGGTTTACCATACACGTGGCGCGTTTTTAAAGCTGATTCTGTCATGCCATCTCCGAAATCCCAGGTAACGTTTTTGGCATTCGGATAGTTGGCCGTTAAATGCACCACTTTCTTGTTGTCATTGTTGAGTTTGACATCGATTTCTACTGTATTCTTATTGATCTGGTATCGGTTTTTATTCATCAGTACATAAGCACCAGCAATTTCTCCGAGTATAGCCGCTTGTTTTTGATCTAGTTTGGCAGAGAAAGCAACATTAGGCTCCGTTTTAAACAAGGCTGCATAAAAACAAGAAGCAACTAAATAAGAACCAGCCAATGAGGGGTGTTGTTTATCTGTTTGATACAGTTGAATCTGAGGATGGTTTTCTTTGACGGTTTCCCATACTTTTCCGACGGGTACAATGGATAAATTGAGCTCCTGCCCCATGTAGAGATAACCCTGGTGAATACGGTCCGACATCGTTTGGTAACTCCAGTTTATCTCTAAGGAGTCTGCTTGAAAGCCGCTATCGTAACCCCAAGTTTGATAGAGTAGTACATTTGTACAAGGATTATTGGCATAAATCGAATCTAAGAGCGTTTTGACGTATGGTATGCTAAGTGTATCTATTATAGCCTGCTCTTGTGCCAATTCTCGACTAAACCCCTGTAAAATGACGTAATCCCATTTACTCGATCGGATAGTGTTGTACAATTCTTTTCTTTTGGCATGCATTTCAAAAGTATGACTCGATTTTGCATCCATTGTAACTTCTATACTTACGCCCTTATCCTCGGCCATTTGCTCTAGAATTTTAGGCATATTGTTGTAATGCGTGTAAGAATTTCCTACAAATAAGACGCGCATGGGCTGCGCATTTAATCTTGCAGACAAAACAACAAATGTAAGGGCCAAAACAAATAGGGTTCTCATGAGACTATACTATTGTGTTGTCTTCAAACAAAATGCTTGCCAAAGTAGCCAATGCTTGTTCCGAAGCCTTGACTTTCGCTTTACTAAAATTGATGTCTTCTATTTGCTGAAGAGGGATAAGGTGGATATGTGCATGAGGAACCTCTAGACCAATGACACTTATGCCAATGCGCTTGCAAGGTATATGCATTTTTAACTTCAGGGCTACTTCTTTGGCAAAGGTCCAAAAGCGAAGATAAGCGTCATTTTCTAAATCAAAAATATAATCAGTTTCCTTTTTTGGTATCACTAAGGTATGGCCTTCAGCCAAAGGCATGATATCTAGAAATGCTAAAAATTCGTCGTTCTCAGCGACCTTATAACAAGGGATTTCTCCCAAAACTATTCTGGAAAAAATACTTGCCATTATCTGGAAATGGAAAGGATTTCAAAATGAATGACACCACCTGGTGTTTGTATTTCTGCGGTATCACCAACTTTTTTACCAAGGAGGCCTTTTCCAATTGGAGATTCGATGGAGATTTTCCTGACTTTGAGGTCCGCCTCGTTTTCGGCAACAAGCGTGTACTCGATTTCCATGCCATTTTGCTTGTTCTTGATCAAGACCTTTGACAAGATAAATACTTTACTATTATCCATGTGCGTTTCATCTATAAGACGCGCATTGGATATGATTTCTTCCATTTTGGAAATTTTCATCTCTAAAATCCCTTGTGCTTCTTTGGCCGCGTCGTATTCTGCATTCTCAGATAAGTCGCCCTTATCGCGAGCCTCTGCAATTTGTTCAGAAATAGAAGGTCTTTGAACGGTTTTGAGATGATGAAGTTCATCTTTTAACTTCTGTAAGCCCTCAGGGGTATAATAATTAATGTTTGACATGCGACTCGATTTTATGGAAACAAACAAGAGAGCCCTATGAAGAGCTCTCTTGCCACTAAACAAAGTTAGAAAATTATTTTAAGCTAATTGTTGCACCTATGGTATGAATCATTCCAAACACACCTGCAAAACGAGCTGCGTATTCAAGACCCAAAGCATTCTGGTTTTCACCAACTAAGGCATCTATGGAGAACCCTGCTGAAGGGCCACTAAATGCACTTGATTTGGTCTCTTCATTGAACATGCCGTTCTCATAGCAGAAACCTGCTCGTAGATTGAAAGCCATGTTGTCTTTGGCAATACCGTAATCAAGACCTGCTCTAAACTGATCTTTCATAAATGAGTTGGCCGTAAAACCTAAAGCTAAATTCAGTTTGTTGCTCTCATTGAAGATAAAATCGTAAGACATCCCAATGCCGAGAAGTGAAGGAAGTTCAAAAGTTGCTGAACGCTGCTCTAAAGAGGCAATATAGCCCGTACTCACGTAAGTAACCTGCTGGGCAAGACCGTCACCTTTATAGCGCATAACCGGACCAACATTCTTTAACGTAATACCGAATTTCAATTGATCTTGCTCTCCAGAAACATAACGAATACCTGCGTCTATGGCAATACCGCTTGCTCTTAGGTTAGCGATGCTCTCAGAAACCACCTTAAAATTGATGCCGCCGTAAATAGAAGAAGAGAATTCTTTGGCATAACCAACGCTAAACACATTGAAGCGCGGTGAAAAGAACCCGATGTTTCCTTCTGGATTATCTACCGTTGTGATAGGAATATCCCCATAATTCATGGCTTGAACACTGACAGAAAATACTTCAGAATCCGAAATTCTTTGCGCAATTCCAGCCCCGCTCAAGGATATTCCAGCATTACCCATCCAGTTTGAGTAATTGTATTTAAGTTGTGTTTTGTCGGTAAAAGCAAGACCTGCAATATTCATGTAGGTAGCCTCCAAACCATTGCTATTTGCATACGAAGCATCGCCAATAGCAGATGATCTGGCCCATGGATTGACGAGAAGTTGCGAAGCACCTGCCGAACCCACGCGGTCCTCATTGCCAGCAGTGGCATTTAGCGCTGCAAAAAGAGCAGCACTCAAGAGTAGTTGTTTAAAATTTATTTTCATAGCTATCGACTATTCAATCATTAAATACCTTGTAAATCAGCCTGACGCATACCGCCGAAGAACTTCAATACCCGTTCACCCACATTTGGCACATCTACATGAATTAAGTAGATTCCGCCGGCAACCGGAATTGCCTTGTGGTTGGTTAGGTCCCAATCTATATATGTTTGTGGACTGTCTTTTTTGAACGTTCTGACTAATTTACCGTTTGCCGTATAAATACGAACCGTACAAACCTCTGGTAGATTTACAATTTTCACTTTTGTATCCAAACGCGTGCGCTCATACTCAGAGAAGGCATAGTAAGGGTTCGGCACTACGTTGATCATGGCCAATGCTTCTTTGAGCATGTCTTGAGATCCAACCTTTGTAGCGATGTCTTCCATTGACCAGCCGTACATTGGCTTGCCGCCATTGGCTCCGGTTGCATTAAAGTTTTTGTACTCTTTATTGACGCGCAAGCGGATGGTGACTTCTGTAGAAAGTAATTCTTGGTCTGGCGCCAACATTGGGTAGGCAATCCAGGCCAAAGAACCATAGAGCTCGCGCTTCGCTGCAGAGCTATTGCCTTCTACTTCGAGGTACTTGTTGTAGACGAAGTTATCGTTGTTGTTTTCTGCTTGCGCTGGCACATAAGCCGGGAAGTTAAAGCCTGAGCTGAAGCCGTTGATGCTTGCCTGGTTGTAGCTGAATACATACACCGGGTGCATACCGCCCATGAGTGGTGTCCCTACGTTGCTCACTAAGCGGTCTGTTGGGTTCCAGATCATGTCGGCGCCGTTTTCACCACCTAAGAAGGAGTTCTCTCCGAAGGCCATGTAAAGGCGTGCACCTGATTCTAAATCTACGGCATAGCCTGGGAACCAACCCATGCCGGTACCTGTGCCGTCGGGCTGGCCGTTTTTGTTGACACTTTGGCTCTTGCGCAATGCACCTGGCTGGGCATTGCCCACATTGAGTGCAGGATTGCGGCCAAGTTCTACAATTGGACAGCGCGTCCAGAGGCTCTTGTCAGAGGTAAGCACGATGTTTACACTCGGCAAGAACGAAATAGAAGCATTGAGTTTACTAGACCCCGAGAAAGTCCCAAAGTAAGCCAACGGCATGTAGTCGGCTTGGTAGCCCACCAAACGGTGCGGTGCAATAACGCCTTCCAAGACGCGCTCATAACCTTGTGTTGGGTCGGCGCCTGCTTCATCCGGATAGTTACACGGATTTAAATAGGTTGGGCCATTAGGCAAGCCTTCAAATGCAGGGTCTCCAGGATCGCATTCTGGGGAGTAGTCGCCAGAGCGAATCCAGTTGGTCGGGAAGAAGGCGTCGTTGTCTTGAACACCTGTTAACCAACGCTTAGATGAATCGGCAAAATCTATGCTTGCATCGATCATGTTTGTCGACTTTGAGGCCAAGTTGCCAGTACCTGTATATTTGTTCTGGAAAATTTGAACCGACACACCCCATTGCGGAATAATTTGCTCGTTGTCTGATTTAATCGTACGCTCAGAACTAACAGAATCTAGAATGGTCATGTCTTCTTTACTCACGTGGCGGTAAATGACCCAACTAGCGGTATCGGCCGCGTTGCCAATGTTTGGCGCAGTGTAGTTGCGGAACTTACAAGTAAAGTAACCATTTGCTAAGTTCAGCGGGTCCACCACTTTGATGTTCACAGGGCCTGCACCGTAGTCATAAGTGGGCGAAGCCATGTAGCCTGTTGTTAAAATCTCGTTCATGCTCGCTTGCGTTAACTCCAAACTGCGGTTGCCATTGCCGTAACCATCTAGGCGCGTGATGCGGGGTGAAGAACCGTAGGAAATCAGCTGCGCCGTACCGCCTGATTCAGGCATTGGGTTGTGCGGAATAGCAGCTACAGGTGCAATTGCCGTACCGTCAAAATTGAGGCGGCTGGAGATAAATGGGATCTTTTGACCATCTAATAATAATGGGTCATTTGGATCGTATTCTTTAAATTGATTAAATGCATAGGCCACAGCCACATAATAATAAGTTTTGTGGTTGACCAACGCACGCGCTCCTTGAGCAAAGGCATCTTCTTTAATGGAGAAAGAATGTCTGATGCCATTATTTTCTCCGTCGACTTTTTCTACAGGAACTGAAAAACCAAGTGCTTCATCGAATTCAAAATTGATGATACGAGATATATTGTTTTTGATATCGCATTGGGCAACTAACCTTGCTTTATCTGGGTCAGTGATATCCGCGATAGAAACGTCTTGCGCTTTCAATTGAAAGATCTGGTAACCTTCAAAGCGATAAAAACGATCTACGGTAGGGTCTGTGATATTAATTTCGTCGAGCTCTTCGTAGGCCTCTTGGTAGTTATTCGAAGAAATTGGATTATCTAACATTAAGATCAATTCGTTCTCCAATTCTTGGATCACTAAACGTGGTGCGTCTGGTGGTGAAAGAATCTTAAAACAAGCGTCGAACAAAGCTTGTGCTTTGGTATCAGCGCGCTTCATAGCTTCTACAGATGCCATGAGACCTCCGTCAGTACTGCGGCCGTAAACAATACCAACGGTAATGTTATTAATAGCACCCGGACGAAGCGTAAATGGACCAGCTGATTGTACAAAGCGGCGGTCACCGGAAGGGTTATTGTAAGTAGATTCATCCCAACCGTTCGGATAAGGACCAGACATATCCTCGCCTTGAGTAGACCAATGCAATGGATCTGATGTGCCCGGGAACATGTAGTCAGAAAGTGTAGTTGTAACACCGTTAGAACCTGTGTAACCCAAACCACCATAATACATTTCAGAGCCATTGGCCCACTGACCTTCCATAAAGTTATAGAATTCAGCAGCTGGCCCTGGGTCATTGTATGGATAAGCAGATGTAGAGGTATAGTAGGTGAATCGACGCATACCAAAACGCTCGTTGTCGATAATGCCATCAGAATAGCCGATACCAATGCCTTTGTAAACGATACCATTATTAGCTAGGGCGTCTACAACAGTAGGAACCACTTCTGTTTGTGTTAATTCATCAAAGTATGGACCAGGGTTGTCTAAACCATCTGCATCTTGATAAGGGCCTTCAAAGAAGTCACAACCAATTGCCGGCGGATTTTCGCCATAACCCAATTTACCACCGTCAGACTCATCGATGAGGTCCCCGTTGTACATATATCCTAAACCACGAGAAACATCACAACCTGTATAGTCATCGGCATAGTTTCCGATATCTGCATCTAAGTACTGTGAAAAGTAAGTATTATAAAGTGTCTGTGTACCGCGGTTGATCAATTCGTAGTTGTAGAAAGTCATGCGGTTGACTTCGTCGTTTGTCGCAAAAGAGAAGGCTTGAGCACGTATCTCCATACCAATAGGGTCACCGTTGGTTTCAGTGTGGATATTTCCTTTGTCGTTGAATACCCACCAATGGGTTTCGTCGCCGTATAGTGAAATGCGTCGGTCGATTCCACATTCGATATCGTCACGACCTAGGATGTCGTCGTACCAAGGGTGGTCTCCGTTGTCTGGGTTGTAGTTGCCGTCTTGGTCTCTATCATAAAAAGGCGCCAAAAAGTAATCTTGGCCTCTTGATACGTCTCCGTGCGCTGGCCATCCGTAAATACGGTTGAGCTCATCGTTTGTAGGCGCTGTAATCTCATCACAACCTTCAGTTGTAACGCCTGCGTTACACTCCCACCAAATATTAAATTTGACTACCTCTGCCTTGCGGATAGTATAAAACTTGTCGTAAGCAATACACTGATCTGGGTCGATGTTTGCTTCGCCGAAATCGCGAATGGCGTCGTCACCTACTGGATTAAGTGGGTTAAAAGTTCCTGTACCTGGGGTAACCGTTAGTGGGCCAGGCCAGAAATCGTTCCCTTGGCGGTAACGCAGGGCAGCTAATTTAAGCTGGCCATTGACGTCGGTTCCACCCATCCAAAGCGCACCCGCATAAATTGCAAAGCGATTACTTCCCTTGGGAACTTCATATGCGGCTACACCAGCAGCACGGTTTTGGAACATACTTCCACCTTGCTCGATAAGTGCAGCTACATCATTGAACTTCATGGTCAACTTTGCCGTGGCCGGGCTACAGTTGGCCTTAGGTTTGGCAGTAGGTTTGTAGTCTTTGTCATTGGGGCCTAAGTAAGCAAATGCTTGAGAGCATGTTACAGTTAGACCAATAAACGCGGCAATGAATTGCTTTTTCATAATACTTCGTTAAAGCTTCTTAAAAATCAAATTTTACTCCCAAACGAATGGTTCGAGGTATACTGATGTTAAACGGATTTTGAATCTTCATAGTGTAGTAGTCACGGAAAGATTGCTCATCTATTTGGTTTTGAATAGAGGTTTGGCTAGAAGCCGCGGCGAGAAACCCGTCGTCGTCCCAGTTACCTGTAGCGCGGTAAACATTCAAGACATTGAACTGATTAAACAAGTTAGTAGCACGCACATAGACCTGTAAAAATGCAGTTTTCTTTTTGTTTTCATTGCTGCCATATTCGATACTCATGGTTTTGTCTGCTTGAATATCCAAGCGATACTGCCATGGCAAACGAGAACCATTTAAGGTGCCATTGATACCAGCGTTGAGGTTACCAATACCCTCATCGGTAATAAACGTTTGTGAAGAGTATGGAGAACCTGAATTGACATTAGCAATTAAGTTCAAACCCGTATTTTCAAAAATGCGCATTTTGCCGATCATTGGGCCATTGTAATCTTGCCCTTCTCCGTAACGGTAGTCAAAAGTAAAGTTGAATGCGTGGCGTTGGTCATAGCTGTATGGGAAAATGACGCGCAAGTTTGGCAAGCCTGCATTGACAAGAGCGGACATCGAAGTTGCATCAGAACCAGTACCATCGGCAAACTGTAAGGTATAGTTGGCTGTCATGCGGATGTTGCCTGTTTGACGTAAGTCGTAAGCTACTGTTAAACCTTTAACGGTACCGAAGTCACGGTTACCGAATGTTTTGTAGGTGACAGGATAAGCTTCAAAAACGTTAATCAACTGCACGTTGTCGCGCTGCTCGCGATAAAATGCGGAGATTTTGACCGAAGAGGTACGCGTGACGACTTGCTGGAAACCAAGCTCGTAGTCTACCGTTTTTTCAGGTAGCAAGTTCGCATTATTTATAACGGCGTTGCGGGATTGAATAAACTGATATTCATAAGGATTAAAGCGGAAACCAGAAGTTGGGCGCTTGGTAAGGATGTCATAGTGTGCAAAGAAGGATGCCTCTTCAGAAATAGGGAAAGAGAATGCAACTCGAGGCATGATATTGACTTGTGCTTTGTAGTCTTCAAAAGATTCTGCTGTAGGTGTTTCTAAAGAAGGATCTTGCAACCAAGGTGCAATACCTGCTGCTCCGCGGATTTTAGAAGGATCTTCGATTGGGGTGCCCGTTGCGTCGTACCATTGTGAACCATTTCTGAATCCGTTGATACCAGAAGGATTGTTGACGTCATTGACATAAACTACGTAGTCATCTCCCATTCCTTCAGGAAGATCAACCCAGCTGTATTGGTTAGGATCGTTGGTAGCTAAAGCCCGAGCCTCTTGAACAGTTTTGGCTGTATAGAATAAGAAAGGATCTTTTAATACAGGTTGGTTGGCATCAAAAACGTCTACACGAACACCAACGTTGAAAACAATGTCTTTGAAGGCGAATTTATCCATGATGTAGCCGGCCATGTATATAGGCTGGAAGGCACCTACAAAACGTTTATAGTTACCATTCTCATCAAACTCATTGAAGTATTTATTGATATCGGTGTTCCCACGGACTTTTTGACCTGTGTGGTCATAACCCCAATAAGAAACATAAGATTGGCCACTATTGAGAAGCTCGTCTGGTGAGAACATGTCAAATTGGAATATATTTGGATCGTATTGATCGATATCTACAAAGTCAGTACCAGCTGGGTCATAATTTAATTTTTGGCGAAGGTTATAGTCAAAGAAAGATTGTTGGTCATTGTTGACCTGACCGCCGTATTCGCCAGTACCCGTTTGGAAAGCATCTCCCGAATTTAAACGGTTGTAGGTGATTGCCTTGAAAGAACCAGAGTCGGTTACTACACCTGAATTTAGATCGAGCTCACGGATGTGGAAGTTGGCTAGTTGGCGGGCAATTGACCATATGCTTGCTGGGCCGTTGTCACCGCTGGTCCAGCCGCGGTCTACGCGTTGCTCGTATTCAAAACCGAGTGAAATGGAATGGTCTCCGAGCACTACCGAACCCGCGCCAGTGACGCGGAATTGGTCGTTTTCAGATTTGCCGAAACCATTCGAAGGTGCGCCAATATTGGCCCAAATACTATAGACACTATTCGGTAAATCTCCGTTGCGCAATGCGTTTCCTTGCTGGATTTGGAAAAGGTTTTCGTAACGACCAATAGGGTTACCATCGTAAATGTTAAAATACTGAGTGGTGATAGCCGCCAATGTTGAATTGGTCTCTGAAGGTGTAAAGTCTACCTCGACATCTCTAAAGCCATTGTGAATATACATTTGGGTAGCCGGGTCAAATTCATAAGATGGCACACGAGTCGTTTCAAATTTACCAACATGACCATAGTTAAAGATATTGTAACCATGATTGGGGTCGTAGGACTCATTGAAGGATTTAGAGTAATCGACCATTACATTGTAAAGAGCGGATTTTATTTTTGAGCTTGAACCTTCGCGGTCGTTATTGAAACGCTGTGTAAGTCGAGCGTATACGCGATAATCTAGATTTTTACTTACTCCGAAGTTGCTAAAGTTCAAAAGTGAACTACCATAACCGTACGAAGTGCCTTGAAAGTAGTTCAAGGAACCGCCAAACTGCAAGTTGACAGATGGCCCTGTGTTGACATCGATTTTACCCGAGGCTGAAAAGACGCTATTGCGTGCATTCATACGCCAATCTGTTTTTTCGAAGTCGTCGGCTCTTAAAAATAGTGCATTGTGAAAAGTACCAAAACCTGTGGAGGTTGGGCGCAGCGGATTGGCGATCAGGTCTTCGCGCACCTCTTTTTTGATGCGATATGAGCCGCCTGCTAAAGGACGAGAATCTAATTGATCAGTGTAGTTAGCTGAAACAAGGAAGCCTAAGCGCGGGCGCGTTTTGTTGCCTGCAGAGTCTCGTTGCATCCAAAGTGGTCCAGACAACATGCCTTCTACCAAATTGTAACCGAATTTATCAAGACCGAAAACTTTGCCGTCGTAGCCGTTAGGGTCAGCACCATTAATGTAAGCACCAGAACTCACCACCTCCATACTACCAAAATAAATAGAAGAAGGGCCACGCGTGGTAATAGAGATGATACCACCTGTGACGTCACCGTAGTTGGCTGGAACACCACCAGTGATGACTGATACTTCTTCGAGTGCTGATTTGGGCAAATTAGAAGAACCGCGCACTTTGATACCATCGATATAAAAATACGTTGCGTCAGAACGCGTACCGCGAACGGAAATTGCTCCAGAACCTTCGTTGACGTTAACCCCACCTACTGTTCCAGCTACAGCTGTTGCTGAACGCGCTGGCAAACGTGCGATGTCTTCGCGGGTAACGGTTGCTCCTGAAGCACCACCATCTCTGTCGATGAGTGGAACTTTGTAGCGAACGACTTTAACTTCCTTAGTTTCTTGAGTTTTTGTAGTAAGCGTCAAGTTGTCAAGGAACGTGATGCGGTCAGGGGAAATAGAGACGCCTTCCATTGTGAGGTTTTGATAACCCCCTTCTGCGTTTCTTACTTCAACGTCATATGAACCTGGTTGAACACCACTAATTTGGAATTTACCTTTTGCATCGGTTAATGAACTACCGCGAATGGCGCCAGCTTGTTTTAATAAGACCTTGCTAAACTCCAAAGGAGCTTTTGTTGCCTCGTCAGTCACGGTACCGCGAAGCGTACCGAGACCGGATTGTGAAAATGCGTAAGTGCTTACAAATAATGCACTTAAAAGCAATAATTTCAGTCTACCCACCATATGAATGCGTATAAATTTTACTATATCTCGTTTTTATAAGAATGTAAATATAGAAAAATCCATAGTCTTAACATAAAATTCATCAAAATTCTATGAGATGTTTGCGCATATTTGTAGAATAATCCTGTGTTTGCTATATGACTCCTGTCTCCATAGATTTTCAGATAACGGCTTTGAACTTTCTTTATATGAATTCATTGTTAATTGATGAAAAGGCGGTTGCTCTTTTTAAAGAAGAGATTGTGCAAAGTAAAAATTTCACGAATCGGCAACGAAAAGAAGCATTCCTAGGTATTCGTTTTCTGCGTAATTCACTCGGAATCAACAAACCAATAACATATAAGCTGAATGGTAAACCCGTTTTGGAAGGTGATAAAAATTAT
>JBILSN010000031.1:0-21062 GCA_044372045.1 Crocinitomicaceae bacterium | reverse complement strand
CTTTACTCCGAAAAATGGAAAGCGCGCAATATTGAAGTTTTTGCTGTGGGTAAAGGCGTAGGTAAAGACTTTGATGCCTGGAAAAAATACATCCATGAAAGTAAACTGACGTTTATCAATGTGGCGGTTACCAATAGTATCTACGAAATTGCCAAAACAACCCCAGAAAAATTAGTGCCGCTGTATCCAGGAGAGAAAGGAAAACCAACTACCTTGCAAAGTCTCAATTACCAACAAACCTATGACATCTATTCTACACCCAAGGTCTTCGTTTTGGATAAAGACAAGAAAATCATTGCAAAGAACCTTTCCGTATCTCAATTAGAAGACATGCTCGATAAACTCCAAAACAAAACGGATGCACCCAAATTATTCCCGCCTGATCCAGAAGAGGACGAGCACATGCAAAAAGACTAAATGACACTAAACCACCTCTCCGAGACCCTCAAAAGTCAACATAACTGGTTAATTACCACCCACAAAGGCCCTGACGGCGATGCAGTTGGTAGTGTGGTGGCTTGGGCTGCTTATGCCAAAGTATGTGCAAAGAAGTACTTGATTTTATTTCCAGATCAGCCCGCTGCCTATTTGTGTCCATTTTTGGAAGGCTACAATTGGGAGGTTTTTGATGCTCATCAAAATTATGACTTTGACGTCCTCTTTGCACTCGACTACAACGCGCCAAGTAGAGTAGGGCAAGACATGTCCTCTTTTGTGGCTAATTATCCTGCTGTTAAGGTCATGATGGACCACCATCCAGGCCCTGAAGATTTCTGCGAAATTATGGTTTCAAACCCCAATGCTTGTGCTACAACTGAGGTTATTTATCAAACCTTAGCGCAACTCGAGCAAATTGATCAAGTGAATTTAGCAATGGCGAAAGGTTTGTATTTAGGATTAATGACCGATACAGGTTCTTTTCGCTTTCCATCTGTTTCGGCCGCTACGCACAATATGGTAGCCCATTTACAGGAACTCGGGTTGGAACACCACCTGATTCATGAAGCTGTGTACGATGTCAACAGTGTAACACGTTTACAATTGCGCGGTTATGCCATAGCAGACAAACTGCAATTATATCCGCAATATCGACTTGGCATCATGAGTTTGAATAAAGAAGAATTGAAGCGATTCTCTTACCAAAAAGGTGATACAGAGGGTTTGGTAAATGTGATTCTTTCCATTGAAGGTTATGATTTAGGTATCTTTTTATTGGAAACAGACGAAGGAGTGAAACTCTCTTTTCGATCGAAAGGTGAGCGCTATGTTAATAAGTTTGCCCAAGCGCACTTTAGTGGTGGCGGTCATCAGTACGCAGCAGGCGGTTTTTCTGAAAGTAATTTAGCGCAAACATTGGATAAGCTCGTATCATTACTGTCGAAATTATAGGCACATGCCAAAATACGCAGCCCTATTTATTTTTTGCTTTTTAGGAGTTTTACTTTACTCCTGTAGACGTCCTGAGCGAGCGGTCAAAAAAAAGTCGAATTGGGGAAATGCGCATTCCGTTGATTTCAATCAAGAACTCAGCGTTCGAGAAAATTTCAAGATCAATACTTTTTTGGCACACTATAGTTACCTCCAAATGCAACAAACTCCTTCAGGTTTGCGCTACATGATCTACAAGAGTGGCCCCCAAGAGCATCCTTTAGCCAAAGATGGACAAGAGGCTTTGGTAGCCTTAAATGTTAGCCTTTTAGATGGAACAATTTGTTACCAGACCAAAGCTGATGAAATTGAGCGTATCAAGATTGCCCATTCTGAAAAAGAATCCGGAATTCACGAAGCACTGCAATTGTTACGGGTTGGCGATCGTGCTAAACTTATTTTGCCCAGCCACCTTGGTCATGGTTTGCTTGGTGATCGGATGAAAATTCCGCCACAAAGTATCTTATATATTGATATTCAACTAATTGAACTCCAATGAGAAGTTTACTATTCCTTTCCTTGCTTTTGACCTTTTCGGCCTGCAACGATACTCCAAAAACTGACATCAAAAAGAAAAGTATCGTTAAGGCAAATGCGCAAGAACTGGCTCATTTGGATACAAGTGCTGCAGGTTCCAAGCAAAATTTAATCAATTTTGAAAAGGGAAAAATCGCCAAGCTTAAAAAATTGAGCAGCGGAATTGTGCTCAAATGGATTGAACGCGGCTCAGGTCCGGATTTCAAAAATGGCGAAATGGCTTTAATAGACTACCGTTTGGGTACCCCTGACGGCCGTATCATTGATGGCAATAACCGCATTGATTTACCTTTTTTACCTTTTGTAGTGGGTTACAGCATGCAAACACCAGGTTGGGATCTTGCTTTTACCCATCTGCGTGTTGGCGACTTTGTCAAGATAGAAATACCTGCAAACCTTGCTTTTGGCAGTAAGGGTATTAAGGATATTCTGGCGCCTAATACGCCCAATTGGCTTTTTGTAAAAGTTTTATCGAGAATTAAACCAAGTATTGATGACAACGGAATTCGTGCATGGAAACTCGCCGAAGGCAAGCCCTTTGCGTTGGATCCTGAAGGGGTAAAGGAGGTAGCTTATGAATTTGTGGCATCTACCCCGAACAAAGCCAATGCAATTGTAGCTAGGAAGTTTCCGCAGCGTTTTGTAGTGGGTCAAAAAACAACGGTACCAGGTCTTCGAAAAATTTTAAGAAATGCCTTAGAAGGCGAGCGCTATTATCTGATATTACAACCCGAGCAAGCATATGGAAAGAAGGGGTATGGTCAGTCGATAGCACCTAATGAACCCGTATTCTTCCTGATGGATATCGTAGGTGTCAGGTCCATTTCGTAGGAAATGCCTAACTTTGTACCGATTTTTGTATGTTGCGCTCGTTAACGTTTTTATTTCTTTTTGTTGCTGTCCTTGGTTTTCAATTAAAGGCACAGCGCGCACTCGATACCATAGAAACAGAACTTGGCAAGGTGGTGCTCTACAGTAATAAATCTTGGACTTTTCTACATGTTTCTACTTTTGATGGCATTATGAACCCAAGGATTCATCAGTTAATGCTTGAGCAAGACCCCAGTTTTATCCACCCATGGAGTAACGAGGTTTGCTTTACAAGCCGAAACGATATGTCTAAATTAAAAGATACACTTTGGCTCTGTGTCAACGACGACTACGATCAAAATTTTAGCATTCCTGCACCCGGTATTGTTACTTCTCGTTATGGTCCTCGTAGTGGTAGAAACCACAACGGAATAGACATCGATTTGGAAACCGGAGATACCGTTTATGCAGCTTGGACAGGAAAGGTCCGTTATGCCAAATACAACGATGGAGGTTTTGGTAATTTAGTGATCATTCGACATCCGAATGGTTTAGAAACTTTGTATGCGCATCTGAGTAAATTTTTAGTATATCCGGATCAAGACATCGTTGCCGGAGAACCAATTGCGCTCGGCGGTAATACCGGACATTCCTATGGTTCTCATTTGCATTTTGAAATCCGATTTTATGACGTCCCGATGAACCCAGAGGAAGTAATTGATTTTACAAATAAAGAACTGAAAAACGAAAACCTATTTGTGCACAAAGGTTTATTTAGACCGGGTGCAAAGCCCTCAGATTATTACGAAGACCATCCTGCAGAAATCGTCCAAGCCCCAGTTGCAGTGCGTACACCTCAGGTTAGGTATTACAAAGTTAGGCCAGGAGATACCTTAACTGAAATTGCAGCGCGCAACAGCATAACAGTCTCCAAATTATGTCAATTGAATGGCATTCAACCCACAACTGTGCTCCAAATTGGTCGCAGCCTAAGAGTAAAATAACATGATAAAAATTGTTCAAATAAGCTTGTTTTTGCTCGTGCTCGTCGCATGCTCTGACTATGCAAAAATTGTAAAGGGTTCCGATTACAGCCAAAAATTTGTAACGGCAAATTCCTTGTACGATCAAAAAGAGTTCGATAAAGCAATTGTTTTGTACGAACAAATTTATCAGCATGCTCCGAAGTCAGGGGAGGGAGAACTTTCTTATTACCGAATGGCGCAGTCCTATTACGAAATTGAAGACTACTACATGGCTCAGTACTATTATAGTTCTTATATGCAGCGTTTCCCGTACAGTAATAAATCAGAGGAAGTGTTATTTATGATTGCCATGTGCTCCGTAAAGAATTCGCCTGAACACTCCTTAGACCAGACAGAAACCGAACTCGCTATTAGCAACGTACAGCAATTTGTAGACCGCTATCCAGGTTCTTATTTGGTAGATTCTTGTAACATAATCATCGATGAACTTCGTTTCAAATTAGAACGAAAAGAATACGAAGCAGTTGCGCTCTATGACCGCACAGAAAATTATAAAGCAGCTGTTGCTGCCGGTGAATTATTTATGGAACATTACAGCAGGTCTTCGTTTTTAGAAGAGGTCCATTATGTAGTGGTCAAAAATTCTTATTTCATGACCATAAACAGTATTGAAAGCAAAAAAAAGGAACGAAGCGCCCAAACTACGGAAAGATTCCGTAACTTTGCCCTTCGCTATGCAAACTCTTCTTATCTAAAAGAGTTAGAGGCTTACATAGCCACATTAGAAAAAAAATAAAAAATACGACACATGAGTTTCAAAAATATCGCTGCAGAACGTACTACTGTTACCCGTGACACCATCTTAGTAGAAGAAAAAACAGGTAACATTTACGAATCTTTGGTGGCTATTTCCAAAAGAGCCAATCAAATTTCTTCAGAACTCAAAGAGGAACTGACTCAAAAGTTGCAAGAGTTTGCAACCCATACTGACAATCTCGAAGAAATTTTTGAAAACCGTGAGCAAATTGAAATCTCTAAGCACTACGAAAAAATGCCAAAGCCTACCGCTATTGCCATGCAAGAGTTGCTAGAAGAAAAGATCTATTTGCGCAAACCAGAGTCTTTGCAATAAACCATGCAAGGTAAGCGGATCCTTCTCGGTATTACAGGAGGTATTGCTGCCTACAAAATCCCCTTTTTAGTTCGCTTACTCGTTAAGCAGGGTGCAGAGGTCCGCTGTATCCTCACCCCTTCGGCTGCTGACTTTGTGAGTCCGCTCGTTTTAGCGACGCTCTCTGAACAACCGGTTCATATCGAATTTTGGAACAAGCAAACTGGTGTCTGGACCAACCATGTCGAGCTTGGCTTGTGGGCCGACGTCATGCTCATTGCACCAGCAACGGCAAACACCATTTCCAAAATGGCCAGCGGAGCCTGTGATAACCTGCTGCTGGCTACTTACTTATCTTTGAAATGTCCTTGTATCATTGCCCCAGCAATGGATCTCGATATGTATCAGCACCCCTCTTTCAAACGCAACCTAGCTACCTTAGCAGCCGATCAAATACACGTTATTCCGGCTACTTTTGGCGCTTTAGCAAGTGGCCTAGAAGGACAGGGCAGGATGGAAGAACCCGAACAAATTGTTGCATTTGTCCATGCTTACTTCTTGAATCAAGCACAAAAGCCAGTCAATACCAAACGTATTCTCATCACTGCAGGCCCAACCAGAGAGGCCATTGACCCCGTTCGTTATATTTCCAATCATTCTTCTGGTAAAATGGGCTTCGCTTTAGCACGCGCTGCCTTACAAGCTGGTCATGAAGTAATGCTAGTTAGTGGCCCAACGCAACTCAGTATAGCGCATCCAAATTTAAAATTCATCGGTATTGAAACTGCCCAAGAATTACTTATTGCTGTTCAAGAAAATTGGTCTTGGGCGAGTCATGGTATTTTTAGCGCTGCTGTTGCAGATTATCGAATTGCAGTGGTTTCTGATGAAAAAATCAAGAAGAGTTCCGACGAAATGACCCTCTCATTGGTTAAAAATCCAGACATCCTAGCTTGGGCTGCTGCCAATAAGACCAATCAAATAGTGATGGGTTTTGCCTTGGAGACCAATAATTCCATGCAAAACGCGTTAAATAAATTACGCAACAAAAAACTCGACTACATTGTGCTCAATGAGCAACAAAAAGGAGTCAGTGGCTTTGGTAGCGATACCAATAAATTAATTATATTCGACAAAACAGAGCAAGGTCGAGAATTGCCTTTGCAAAGTAAGGCTGAAGCAGCCCGATCGCTCATACAATTACTTGATACAACCCATGTTTAAACGTATTTTTTTATTGCTAGTGTGTTTGCCCATGTTCAAGTTCAGCGCCCAGGAGCTGAATTGTCAGGTCAATATCGTGGTGGATAACAAAGTTGAAGTCAATTCAACTGAACAAGAAATTATCAATCAAATGAAGCAAAGTATTGCTGAAATCATGAACAACACCGCCTGGACCAAAGATAAGTTCAAGATTGAGGAGCGCATCAATTGTAACCTACAAATTCAAATTCGAGAAATACCCGCTACCGGTGCTTATCGTGGAGATATCCAGGTGTCATCTGTACGCCCTGCATATAATAGCAACTATAACTCGACGGTCTTTAATTTTCAAGATCAAAATTTTCAAGCTTCCTTTTCTAGAGGCGCTGTCCTCAATTATGTACCCAACCAATACAGAGACAACCTCACCTCAATTTTAGCTTTCTATGCCTATTTCATCATCGGTATGGATTACGACTCTTTTTCTTTGAAAGGAGGAACGCCTTATTTTCAAGAAGCGCAGCAAATTGTCACGCTTGCACAGACTGGGGGCGGCGCTGGTTGGAAATCTTCAGAAAGCAATAAACGCAATCGATTTTACCTCGTAGACAACATGTTACAACCTGTTTTTGATCCATTTAGGGTGTGTATTTATCAATACCATCGTTTAGGGATAGATCAACTTTACGACAAAAAAGAAGAGGGTAAAAAAGCTATTAGTACAGCATTAAATCAGTTGAGCCCCATCATGGCAACTCGCCCAAACACCGTTAATGTGGTGAGTTACTTATTCGGTAAAACCACTGAACTCAAAAATATTTTCTCAGATTCCGAACTTAAAGAAAAGCAAGATCTCGTTAACTTGCTCAAAAGATTAGATCCAGCCAACGCTACGAGCTACACTGCCATTCTAGAATAATGCTACTTTCGCTTCGCATTCAGCATTTTGCCTTAATAGACGAAGTTCAACTTGATTTTGAGCAAGGATTCACTGTTTTTACAGGTGAAACCGGATCTGGAAAGTCTATTATTTTAGCGGCTACCCAACTCATACTTGGCGAACGCGCCGATTTACAAGTCATTGCACCAGGTGTTAAAAAAGCAGTTGTAGAGGCGGTCTTTCATATTTCAGACGCCTATCGTTCATTTTTTGATGAGCACGACCTCGATTATGAACCACAATCATTGATTCGTCGAGAAATAGCCGCCGAGGGAAAGAGTAGGGCCTTCATTAATGACCTTCCTGTTTCTTTGCAGGTACTCAAACAACTCACTACACAATTATTGCAAATTCATTCTCAATACAACACGCTCGAACTCAAGTCTAAGAAATACCAACTCACCCTAACTGATCTACTTTTAGGTTTAGACCAACAAAGAGCGAATTTCTCAGTTGAATTTTTAAACTATCAACAATTGCAAAAAGAAGTAGAACTTTTGCAACACGCACTTGATAAGGATAGCGCGCAACAAAATTACCATCAATTCTTGCTCGAAGAGCTCGAAAGTCTTCATCTAGACGATCCGAAAATTCAGCAACTTGAACAAGAACTCGAACGTTATGCGCATTCGGCTCAATTAGAAGAAGCACAAGCAGCGCTTTCAAGCTTACTCGACGATAGCGGTCCTTACGAACAGCTTTACGCTAGAAAGATGGTGATCGATAAAGTAAAACGACTGGATCCAGACATGCAGTCTTATGCAGAACGCCTAGACCAAATCATTATTGAACTCAAAGAAATAGCGCGCGAGGCGCAATCTTCATCTGGTCAAGAATTGGATGCCAGCCAGTTGGTGGTGCTCGAGGCACTTCAGGATAAAATTAATAATGCTATTTTGAAGCATCGTGTTCGAGATATCCATGATTTAATCGAACTGAGAACAGAACTGAGCAATAAGAATCAAGGTCTTGAAAAGCAAGAATTAGCACTTCAAGCCCGCAAAGAACTACTTGAAAAACAGCAGCAACATTTATGGGCTCAGGCCAAGAAACTTCATCAGCTCAGACTAGAAGGCGTAAAGGAATTGGCACTGCAATTAGAACGTATTTTGCACGACCTCAAATTACCACATACCAAGCTTTCTTTTGAATTGGTGCAAAGTGACCAACTGAACACGAGCGGCTGTACACAAATAGACTTATTATTTTCTGCCAATTTAGGTCATAGTCCTGTTCCGGTAGAACGCGCGGCCAGCGGAGGTGAGCTCTCTAGACTCATGTTGGCACTACAGAAAATGAGTTCAGAAAAGCGTGCTTTGCCCACTATCATTTTTGATGAAATCGACACAGGGGTTTCGGGAGATGTAGCGCTTAAAATTGGAAAGTTACTTCGCGAAATGTCTTCAAACGGGCAATGCATGGCTATATCGCATTTGCCACAAGTAGCGGCAAGTGCAGCCCATCATTTTTTGGTACAGAAATCTATTGTAGCCGAGCGCATGCAAACCCGAGTTGCTCAACTTTCTGCAGAGGCCCGAATTGAAGAAATTGCACGCTTGCTGAGTGGTGAAGCCATTACGCCTGCAGCTATTGCAAATGCAAACGCTTTGTTAAAAGGCGCATGAGTATCATTTCTCCTCTTTGTCATGGGCAAGCCATTACGCTCATCGGAAGTTGTTTTTCAGATGAAATTGGCAACTTGCTTCAATCCAACGGTTTTCATGTGTTGGTGAATCCCGGAGGTACAATTTTTCATCCGCAGGCGATAAGTAAACTCTTGCGCTGGGCCTTAAACGATCAATTTGTACCGCTTCGAATGTACCAGCGCAAAGACATCTTTTTATCTTGGGATTTATCGGGATCTTTTTACGCCATGTCAGAAGAAGCATTCATAGAAAAGTCGAAGTTGTTATACGAAAACCTTCGGACGTCCTTACAGAAAAGCACACACTTGTTACTTACATTTGGAACATCTTGGGCATATACATTAGGTGCTGATCAGCAAATAGTGGCCAACTGCCATAAGGCTCCAAAATCCTATTTCGAAAAATCACTTACCGAATTAGATGTACTACAAACAACATGGTATAGTCTTATTGGGCAACTCCAGCGCTTCAATCCAAGCCTAGAGATCATACTCACAATTAGTCCAGTTAGGCACCTTAGTGATGGTTTAGTGGAGAACAACAGGAGTAAAGCGCGCTTGCATATACTCGTAGAAAAACTAGCTAAAATCAACAAGTGTCACTATTTCGAGGCTTTCGAGATCGTAACAGATCAACTTAGAGATTATACTTTTTTTAAAGAAGATGGCGCGCATCCTAATCAGAAAGCCATTAAAGTTGTTTGGGCACATTTTCAGCAAAGATTTTTTGAAGCAAAAACTAGAAAAATTTTAGAAGAATGGAACGCCCTTCAAAAAAGTAAAGCGCACCAATTCTTGTATCCTGAAAGTATGGAAGCCAAGCAGCTTCTTGCATCCCTAGAAAAACAAACAGCAGACTTCTTTAAGAAACATCCAGATTTTCTGGATTCCACTCCTGCTTAAATTGGACAAGAAATTGCTCCATGACAGCATGTCTTTGAGCGGCTAGCTTTTGAGCAGTTTTGGTCTCCATGCGGTCTTTCAGTAACAAAAGCTTCTCATAAAAATGGTTGATCGTATGGCCCTTATCTTGGGCATACGCTTCTTTGCTTTGGTGTAATGTTGGCGCAATATTAGGGTCATAAAGTGCTCGACCTTTACTGCCTCCGTATGAAAATGCACGGGCAATACCTATGGCGCCAATGGCGTCAAGGCGGTCGGCATCTCGGACAATTTGACCTTCTAAGCTCGTTATTAAATCGGGTACATGAGCACCTTTATAAGAAACGACACTTACGATCTGAGCAACCTGCTGTGCCAAATCAGCACTTACACCCAGCGCTTGTAATAGTTTTAGAACTTCTTTCGGGCCTGCATCAAAATCGCCACCATTGTATTTGTGATCAGAATAGTCGTGGAGGAGGGCAGCGAGTTCAATACATTCGGCAGAGCCGCCTTCTATGCTTTGCAAATAAAGGGCAGTGCGCCGAACACGATCTATATGAAACCAATCGTGGCTGCCTTCTTGCTTGCTGAATTTATCTCGAACTATGGTTTCAATCTGTTGGAGTAAGGGGCTCATTACAGTTTAATGAAACGTTTTGTATGGATACCTCTAGAGGTGTGACATTTTAAGAGATATGCACCTGACATAAGGCTTGAAACCTCAATATTGGTTTGTAAAGAGGTAAGGAGTATTTTTCCATGAACATCTAGAATCTCTACAAATAATAAATCATTAAGATTTTGAATAGCTATATGATCAGAACACGGGTTTGGATAAACTATGAATTCAAAAGGATTGTTTTCATGGAGGCCAACAGGGTCGTCTTTGCGCACTTGAATATCATCGAGGTAGAGCTTAAATCCATCGTAAGTTCTCAATACGAAGGCAACATAAATAGCGGAGTCGTTGTAGCCAGCGCCGCTCAGATTGAATTCTCGGAAAGTCCATTCAAAGTTTTCTTCTTGTACAGAACCAATGGTATCCGAGAAAGCAGCAGGATCGTTGGTGGTAGTGGAGACCAATACGAGGTAGTCGTCTGGAAATGACGGGTCGTGAGATTTGGCTTCCCAAGAAATGAAATTCCCGAAGCTTCCGAGTTGCAATTGCGGCGTAATGAGCCAGCGATTGGCAGTATCTGCATCTTCAAAATAAGAACTAACAGCAGCAACTGTATCGGCGCTATTTTCGGGGTCTGGAGTGGTAATCCAGCCGCTTGCGTAGGCGAGTACTTGTGGGTGGGGTGCTGCTGCATCTAAATTTAAAAGCGTGTAGTTACTTGGAATACCCGTCTGAAAATCAGTCTGAAGCAGATTGGTTTGCGCCTGAAACTGGACAAAAATGTATATAAATAAAACCGAGGTCAGTAATTTCATAGCGTAAAGATAAGTATTCTTGTTAGTCGACGAGTGTGATCAGGATTTCATTGAACTCTTGGTAGAAGACGTCAAACTCTCGAAGATGTTTCTTGAAAAACATATAAATTTTTGGCCACTCTTGTTGGTCATAAAAATTAGCATCCTCAAGTGCCCAGTAAATCCGACCAATGGTTTGGCCTTCATTGTTTACAAATTGGCCTTCCCATGCTGTTGGAATAGACATATTACCTTCTAGTACTACTTTTAATTCGGTGAGTTGCTCCCAGAAAATAGCTTGTATGCCGGCGTCTTTAAATTGGATGTCATAACAGATCGCTATTTTCTTGCCATCGCAAACCAAGCGCAAATAGGTGTTTTTTACTTGGGTAGGGTAATTTAACCAATTGACACGCTTGCCAGAAGAGGAGAGGCAGGCACGCATGTGGGCTTTGAAACCTGTCCAAAATGCCTCGTTCCATGCCTTGCGTTCTTCTTTAGGTAACATGAATTATTTGTTCCCTTTGGCGTGATCTGCTAAAAACTGTTGAAGACCAATATCTGTTAATGGGTGTTTCACTAATGCTTTAATTGCAGAAAGCGGACCGGTCATGACGTCGGCACCAATACTTGCACAATTAACAATATGCATTGGATGACGCACTGACGCAGCTAAGATTTCAGTATCAAAAGCGTAGTTATCGTAGATAATGCGGATTTGTTCGATGAGCTGTAAGCCATCTGTGGAAACGTCGTCTAGACGACCCAAAAACGGAGAGATAAACGTGGCACCTGCTTTGGCTGCTACAAGGGCTTGGCCGGCAGAAAAGATGAGCGTACAATTGGTTTTGATGCCTTTTTGCGAAAAATATTTGATGGCTTTTAGACCCTCGGCAATCATGGGTATTTTTACCACAATATTTTTGTGTAAAGCAGCAAGAACTTCACCTTCTTTGACCATGCCCTCAAAATCTGTAGCAATGACCTCAGCGCTTACTGGACCATCGACAATATTACAAATATTGATGTAGTGTTGTAATATGTTGTCTTGGCCTGTAATGCCTTCTTTGGCCATAAGAGAAGGGTTGGTGGTTACCCCATCTAGGATACCCATGTCGTGGGCTTCTTTGATTTCGTTGAGATTGGCGGTATCGATAAAAAATTTCATGGGTTTATTTTTTGCGGTTTTTGAGCGTTTCTTGTTGTTGGCGCTGCATTTCTTCTAGGCGCTCCTGAAATTTGGATTTCTTTTTTACTTTCGGATTGGCAGCATTATTGGCTTTTCTTTCAGCCATTTTTACTTTTAATTTATCTTCATTGACAAAGAACTGCTTGATCATGACCATCATGACGATGGATAGAAGTGTCGATACAAAATAATAATAACTCAAGCCGGCAGAATAATTGTTGAAGAAGAAGATCATCATGAAAGGGAAGATGTACATAATGATGCGCATATCGGGCATACCGGGTTGTTGTGGCGTTTGCATGTTGCCGCTGTTCATGTACGTGTAGGCTAGGGTAGTACCTGCCATTAATAGCGTAAACAAGGAGATGTGGTCACCGTATACTGGAATATGAAAACCAAAATCGAGGATGGAGTCAAAAGAGCTAAGGTCTTCTGCCCACAAGAAGCCTTTTTGACGCAATTCAAAAGCCGCCGGAAAGAAACGAAAGACGGCCAATAGGATAGGCATTTGAATGAGCATGGGTACACAACCTGACAACGGACTTGCTCCGGACTCGCGATAGAGCGCCATGGTTTCCATTTGTTTTTTCATGGCGTCCTCTTTCTTAGGGTATTTTGCATTGAGCTCGTCAATTTCAGGTTTGAGGATGCGCATTTTAACAGAAGACACGAACATCTTCCATTGAACAGGCATCAGGATAGTCTTGAGGATAAGCGTTAAGACAAGAATGGCCCATCCAATAGCCATACCGTTGTCGATGAGCAGATTAAATATAGGTTGAACGGCATAAATGTTGATCCAGCGGAACAAGCCCCAGCCAAAATTGAGGATGTCGTCATAGCCACTGTTGTAGCTTTTTAAAACTTCGTAGTCGTTAGGGCCAAAAAACCAATTAAACGAAGCTTGATTGTTTTGAAAGTCAAGGGCCATGGTGGCATGATACCCCTTGAGGTGAGTCCAGGCTTGCGGATGTCCTTCTCCAAAATTCTGGATGTAAAATTTGGTTCCTTTTTTAGAAAAAGCTTGGGTGGGGTGGAGGATTGCCGAGAAATAACTTTGCTTGAAGGCCACCCATTCAATGTTTTCTTCCGCTAAGCCAGACTCACTAGATGTTTCTGAAAGGTAATCCAGACCGCTCTCGGTTTGGTTATAGCAAATGGTAGAAACGCGTCTTTGTTCTGAAAATAAACGCTCTGTTTTTTTGAAATCTGCAGACCAATTGAATAGGGTGTTATCTAGAATGAATCCTTTGTTATCAAGTACTTCAATGTGGTAAGAGAGATCGTGTCCTTTTTTGAGTTCGTAAGTTTGACGAATGGTGCCTTGATCAAAGTGCGCCTCATAAATGGCTTTACTTTTTGTACTTTTTACCAAATCAAAAAGATAGCTCTTGGTGTAAATCTTACCTTTTACTGTGCTGAGCACCAGTTGGTTATGTGCATCTCCATCTTCAAAAAGACATAAATCATTGCCTTTTTGAGCAACGAAATCTTTGTAACTTTTGTAAGATTTAAGGTACACGCCGGCGAGCATACCTCCTTTGGAATTCAGCTCGATGCGCAACTCATCGTTTTCGATGGTCGTTATTTCTCCTTTTTTTACAACTTGCGAAGCGTTGTTCGCATTAGATTGAGAAGGTGTTTTGGTTACTGCTTTTGATTGCGTATCATTTTTTTCAGCTTTTTGGGCAGCTGCAGCTTCTTTCTTTTGAGCTGCTTTGAGCTCTGCCTCAGAGGGCTGATTCATGACGGAGAAAACCGTAATGATAAGACCGATCAGGACGAGACCAATGGTGGAATTGCGATCCATAGGATTTAGTGTTTTTTGTTTTTAAGAGCTGCTTTTACAAAAGCAACAAAAAGTGGGTGAGGGGCATCTACGGTACTTTTGTACTCGGGGTGGAATTGCACACCTACAAACCAAGGGTGGGTTGGAATTTCGACAACCTCTACTAAGCCAGTTTCTGGGTTTCTACCTGTTGCGTTCATACCATTTGCTTCAAAATCAGCTAAATATTGATTATTGAATTCGTAGCGGTGGCGGTGGCGCTCAGAGATGTTGTTATTTTGGTAGGCCTTAGCGGTATTTGAATTGGGTTTGAGTTCACATTTGTAAGCTCCCAAACGCATGGTGCCGCCCATGTTGGAGATGCGTTTTTGTTCTTCCATCATGGAAATAACCGCAGTGTTGGTATTTTCAGACATTTCAGTGGAGTGCGCATTGGGGAGTCCGAGCACATTGCGTGCAAATTCGATGACTGCAATTTGCATACCTAAGCAAATGCCTAGAAATGGTATGTTGTTTTCTCTGGCATAGCGAACAGCCTCTATTTTGCCGTCGATGCCTCTTGATCCAAAACCTGGCGCAACTAAAATACCGTCTAGTCCTTTGAGTTCAGAAACAATGCTTTCAGGGTCAAGGGTTTCTGAGTGGATCCAGCTAAGCTCTACTTTAGTTTCGTTGGAAACACCGGCATGTATAAAAGCTTCCGAAATTGATTTGTAGGCATCTTTGAGCTCCACATATTTACCAATCAGACCAATTTTAACGGTGTGTTTGGGGTTTTTGAGACGGTCGAGGAAGGATTTCCAGTTGTCTAGTTTCGGGCTTTGTTTTTTTGATAAACCTAGTTTGTCCAAAACAACGGTGTCTAATTCTTCGGCTTGCATGAGTAGCGGAACATCATAGATAGAAGCAGCATCTCTTGCTTCAATAACAGCATTGACCGACACATTACAGAATTTGGCAATTTTCTTTCTCAGGCCGAGGTCGAGTTCGTGTTCGGTGCGGCAGCAAAGCACGTCGGGCTGTACGCCGAGTTCGAGCAATTGCTTTACAGAGTGTTGTGTTGGCTTGGTTTTAAGTTCGCCAGCTGCAGAAAGATAGGGGACCAGTGTGAGGTGCACGACAATGCAGTCGTTTTCGTATTCCCAAAGCATTTGGCGAACGGCCTCTACGTAGGGTAAAGATTCGATGTCGCCAACCGTACCACCGATTTCGGTGATAACGATATCAAATTGTCCATTTTTAGCCACAGCTTGGATGCGTTCTTTGATTTCGTCGGTAATGTGCGGAATAACTTGAACGGTTTTACCTAAGTAATCGCCGCGGCGCTCTTTCTCAATAACAGCTTGGTAAATTCGACCAGTGGTGACGTTGTTGGCTTGTGAAGTAGGTACATTTAAAAAACGCTCGTAGTGGCCGAGGTCGAGGTCGGTTTCGGCGCCGTCGTCGGTAACGTAGCATTCGCCGTGCTCGTAGGGGTTGAGGGTACCGGGATCAATATTGATATAAGGATCTAGTTTTTGAATGGTGGTGGTATAACCACGAGCTTGTCAAAGTTTTGCTAACGACGCAGATATGATGCCTTTCCCTAAAGAAGAAGTCACACCCCCGGTTACAAAAACATACTTGGTTGAATTGGACATATAACATTTGTAACTACGGGAAACAAAGGTAATACATTATTTCTTTTCTTGCCACTTAAAATAGGTCTTTTGTTGCGGGGGGCGATCGCTTTCTATCTCAGTTAAGGGTTGGCAAGGAACAAGACCCGAATGACATTCGGAGGGTAATTGCTGATACAAGGCGGTTCCGTCGGTTTTCCAGGAGATCATGTCGTCGGAAACTTCTTTGATGATTTTAGCCGGATTTCCAACAACCAAACTACGTGGTGGAATTTTCATTTGAGCCGGAACAAAAGCGAGTGCCCCAATAATGGATTCTTTTCCGACCACAACATCGTCCATAATGACGGCGTTCATACCGATAAGGCAGTTTTCTTCGAGGATACCACCGTGTATAATGGCTCCATGGCCAACGTGCGCACCAGCTTTTAAATGCACTGTAGTTCTGGGGAACATATGAATGACGCAATTTTCTTGCACATTGCAGCCGTCTTCAATAATAATTTGACCCCAGTCGCCACGTAAAACTGCACCTGGTCCAATGTAGACATTTTCACCGATGATGACGTTTCCTGTGACATTCGCTTGCGGATGCACAAAACTAGAAGGTTTGACAACAGGAATAAATCCGTTAAATGAGTAAAAGGCCATGTCTTGTTTTTATGCCTTAAAGATAAAGAATCAATCGAGAATAGGACGTACTAGTTACCAAGCCCAGTTATTATCTACGATATTCTATTTAACATAATATTAATTATATAACAATTACAACAAAACAACATTCCAAACGTTGTGTATCTTTGCACTGTGTTTAGCACCGACCAACAAACCCTCCACGACATCGAGTTTGAAGCCATCAAAAATTGGCTCGAGAAATTTTGCATTGGCCCAACCGCACTCAAACAAGTTCAAACTTTGCAGCCGCGTACGCAGTTTCAAATGCTGCGCCAAGAGCTCAATCGCTTAGATGAACTCCGACGTGTGCGTGTACACGGTGAAAAATTTCCGCAATTGGAATTTGAAGAATTGCTGCAAGAAATCAAATTGTTAGGCATTCAAAAAGCAGTCATATCGCTAGAAGGTTTTCGCCGGATTTACCAAGCTTCTGAATTGGTCAACGCCCTAGTGCTCTTCTTTGAGAATACACTGTTTAAATACCCATTGTTGGAAGAACTGACCAATGATGTGTATTATACCAAAGAAATCACCAATGAAATCGATCAAGTATTTTACCGCAACGGCCAAATCAAAGACGATGCCTCGCCAGAATTGGCAGGAATTCGCGCCCGAATAAAAGTTTTACGCAATCAAATCAATAAGAATTTTGACAAAGAATTAAGGCGCTATAACAAGGATAAAGTGTTAGCAGAAACGCTTGAAACGTATGTCAACGAGCGCCGCGTACTCACTGTATTATCTACGTTTAAGCGCAAAGTTCCGGGCAATATCCACGGATCGAGCAAAACCGGTAGTTTAACGTTCGTTGAACCGCAGGTAAACGTGCCGCTCAATAACGAGCTTGAATATCTATTCGACGACGAACGCAAAGAAATTCACCGTATCCTACAAGCCCTTACCGGGCTTATGGTACAGTATAAACCCCTTATTGAGGCGTATCAACTTCTACTCACGCGCATTGATTTGCTCAACGCCAAATGTAAGTTAGCGCTTGAAATGGAAGCGGTTTTACCTGCCATAGGTCAGCACCCAGGCGTGCACCTCAAACAAGCGTACCATCCTTTACTTAGGCGCGCCAACCATCAAGCGGGTAAGCCTACTTTTGCCCAGGAAATTCGCTTACAACAAAAATCGAGAATGCTCGTCATTTCCGGACCCAACGCCGGCGGAAAGAGCATTACCCTCAAAACTATTGGCCTTTTGCAGCTGATGCTGCAGGCGGGCTTATTGGTTCCGGTGGCACCCGACAGCCAAATGTGTTTCTTTAAGCAGATTTATTCAGATATTGGAGATAATCAATCTATTGAAAATGAGTTGAGTACATACTCTTACCGCTTGCAACGAATGAAGTTCTTTTTGGGCAGGTCAAATGCACAAACTTTATTGCTTTTAGACGAATTCGGAACCGGGTCAGACCCTGAACTTGGTGCTGCGTTGGCAGAGGTTTTCTTTGAACAAATGTACGCGCTGCAAACCTTTGCTGTTATCACGACGCATTACAGCAATATCAAGCTCAAAGCCGATGAACTCCCTGAGGCAAGCAACGGTTGCATGCTTTTCAATGAAAAAGACCTCTCCCCGCTTTATCAATTCTCTTTAGGGCAGCCCGGAAGTTCTTTTACTTTTGAAGTTGCACAACTCAATGGAATTTCCAAGCAACTCATCTTAGATGCCAAGCAGCGGCTCAATCAGCAAAAGGTTCGGCTAGACACGCTCTTAAGTAGTTTGCAAAAAGAACGCAATCAACTCCTAGCTCAAAATAAACGCTTAGCAGAAGCAGCAAAGGCTGCCGAGCGCACGAGTGTCCAGCACGAAGAAGAAATTCAAAAACTTCAGTACAAGCAAACACAAGTTACGCAGGTACAAGAAACCAATCAGCGACAACTACAGGCTGGTAAAAAAATGCTTGCCTTTATCGAAAAATTCAATGCTACGTCGAGAAAGAAAGATGTGAACACGGTACTTTTTCAAGAGCTTACACAGTACTTGAGAATGGAAAAATCCAAACAGCAGATCAAAAAAACGACCGTTCTCCCCGCTTCTAGCCAAAAGCCCACCAAAAAAGAAGTGCAGCGCGCAGAAAAATATGAGCAAGAACGCATTAAAACGGGTTCTCAAGTGCAATTGATTCAAACCAACCGAATCGGAATTGTAGAAGAAATCAAGGGCAAGCAGCTCACCGTCATATTTGGGCAGGCGCGAATCAAAGTGCAGCTCGAAAAGTTACGCTTTTTAGCTGACTGAAATTTAACATAAGTTACACAGACAATCCTTTGAAATTCCGTATCTTTGCGCTCAATTTTTTAATATATAGCTGAATAATGAACAATATTGCACTCGGAAACCACATCTTGGTGGAGTTTATGAATTGTGATCCGCATGTCATGAACGACGTCGCGGCCATCGAACGAGACATGGTTGGCGCTGCCCGCAAGGCAGAAGCAACGGTAATCAACTCTACCTTTCACCACTTTTCTCCCTATGGAGTATCGGGAGTTGTCGTTATTCAAGAAAGCCATTTGGCTATTCATACATGGCCAGAATATGGTTATGCAGCTGTTGATGTCTTTACTTGTGGAGACATGAACGCCTGGATTGCCTTTGATCATTTAAAAGAATGCTTTGGTGCCAAGTCTTATTCAGCCATTGAAATGAAGCGCGGTTCAGTTAATTTACTTACCCGCAATGACTTCGATATCACCACTGCCCGCGAAAAAGCAGCTGCTTGGCGCAACCCTGACTTTTACACCCGCAATGTTTGGTTCACCGATAAAGACGAAGACCAAGCACTTTCATTGCGCTTTACTGGCGACGTTTTCTTTGACGTACAATCACCTTTTCAGCGCGTCCGTATTTTAGAATCTACCAAGTACGGCAAAATGTTGGCCTTAGACGATATGGTCATGACCACCATTAAAGACGAATTCCACTACCACGAAATGATCTCCCACCCTAGCCTTTTTAGCCTTCCAAACGCCAAGAATGTATTGGTAATTGGCGGAGGCGATGGCGGTACGGTACGCGAGGTGTTGCGCCATGCCAATATTGAAAAAGTCACTATGGTAGAAATCGATGGCGAAGTCATCAAAGCTTGTAAAGAGCACTTACCCGAAATTGCAGCTTCTTTCAACGACCCACGCCTAGAATTAATCGTCGACGACGGCATCGCTTTTGTTCAAAACGCCCCAGACGCTGTATACGACCTCCTCATTGTAGACGGTTCAGACCCAGTTGGCCCAGCAGAAGGATTATTCAGTGTAGATTTCTACCAAAACTGCTACCGCACGCTCAAAGCTGACGGTATTCTAGTGGCGCAAGGCGAATCTCCAAAATTCAATGAAAAAGCGTTTGCAGAACTCAATCAAACCCTTCAAGGTATTTTTGGTGAACAGAACGCGCCAGTTGGTTTGTTTTTTGTGCCAACCTACCCTACCGGAATGTGGAGCTTCCAATACGGGATCAAAGGCGCTGCAGACCCCCGCAAAGTAAGTAACACTGCTGCTATAAAGGCATTTGTTGCCGAGAAAGGTCTTCGTTATTACAATGAAGACATCCATTTCTCAACGTTTGCTCTTCCAAATTTTGTAAAGCAATTAATTCAAAAATAACATGCAAATTTCCCACAACAAGGTCGTCACCTTGACCTACAAGCTCTCTGATCATACAACCGGAGAACAAATCGAAGAAACCACTCCGGATAATGCCTTGACCTTCTTGTACGGTGTCGGTGGGATGATTCCCGAATTCGAAGAAAAACTTGCTGGCAAAACCAGCGGTGAACATTTTGACTTCCATATTTTAGCTGCCAACGCTTATGGCGAGCAAGATCCGCAGCATATCGTGATGCTCCCTGCCAATATTTTCCACGACGAAAACGGAAGTTTTGATAGTGCAATGTTTCAGGTAGGAAGCATGGTTCCAATGTCAGATAGCGATGGTAACCAATTGCGCGGCAGAATTTTAGAAGTAAACGACGAAACTGTCCAAATGGATTTTAATCATCCATTAGCAGGTACAGACCTCCATTTTGTGGGTACTATCTTAGAAGTTCGTGACGCTGAAGCTGAAGAACTAGCGCATGGTCATGCACACGGCCCACACGGTCACCAGCATTAAGTACAACAATTTAGTAAGTTTATTGTTAGATGGCGTATATCGGTATTTTCCGATATACGCTTTTTAATTTTAACGCATGGCTACTGTATTTGAAACCAGACTAATCGGCAATATCGGAAAAGACGCACACATCAAAACGATGGAGCGTGGCATCATTGCCATCAACTTTCCTGTAGCGCACAACAAAAACTGGAAAGACAAAAAAAGCGGCCAAATGCGCACCAAAACCACCTGGGTCAATTGCACCATTTGGAAACGGGAAGGTTCAAATATGCGCATTATTGATTTTCTGACGAGAGGAACACTCGTAGAAGTCATCGGAACACCATTTGCCAAAACGGTTCAGCTAGAAGACGAACAAATGCGCACTGAAATCCGTCTGAACGTATCCAAAACCAATATCCTACGCCCTGCAAACAGAGATGAAGACAACCTTGGTTTTGTAGATCAGGACGACGACGAAGATCAGTACGGGGCTAGCCTCGATGATTTTTCTGTCGATAGCGATGATTTTGAATAACTTAGCGAATCTCTCAAAAAAAGTCTAGAAATTTTTCGTTTTTTCACTTTTCAAATCCTAAAAATTATATATATTTGCAACCTCGCAAGAGAAAATTCCTCCTTAGCTCAGTTGGTTAGAGCATCTGACTGTTAATCAGAGGGTCGCTGGTTCAAGTCCAGCAGGGGGAGCAGATAAAAAGATAAAAGGGTTA
>JBILSN010000030.1:0-21124 GCA_044372045.1 Crocinitomicaceae bacterium | reverse complement strand
GCCACGTGAGTAAAGAAGACATGACCATTCTAGATTCTGTTAGTTCTGAGCGTACGATTAAATCAGACAACGAGCAAATTATTCCGCAATGGGGTGTGTCGGTTCAAATTTTCCAGAACAAATATACCGGTACTGGCAACTTGGCCTCAAAGTTGACAAACATGATCGATGCAAGCATAGATTTTGCCGATTCTTCTAAGCGTTGGTTAACAGGTGTTCAAGACAACGACGCGTTTTTCCCAACGAACTGGATACGTTCAGGTGATTACACCCCTGTAACAGATCCTAATGATCCTGGATATGAATGTAATCCTTTCGGACCAAACTACTCGAACGCATGCTATTACCAAGATGAAGTAGGCGCCGATCCAACCCAGGCTTATGAGCGTGTTCTGAATGGCATTATTGCACCACACCGTTTGGTGGGCTACCAAGCCGACTACATGCCGTTGGCCTACTTCGGAACCTTCTCGGGTTCTAGTAAACTCAATGCTTCTATTTCCTTCTTGCCTAGCGTCAATATCGTGCTTACCAAAGACACCATGCTTTGGACACGCTGCCCAATTGTAGAGCTCGGTCGCAACACTACCCTCAACGTGGGTGGTGCACAACCAGGTGCATTGCGCAAGAGCCTGAGTGTCTTTAGAAACGGCCAGCCCGACGGCACAGGCACAGGCATGGGATGGTTCCCAGGCTATGCCGTAGATTTAGAATCAGGTGCACGCCTTTACATGGCCTTTGGAGAGAACTCCTTCTTGGGTGGTGAAAACGGTGCCGACATGATCTGGAACCCAACAGACCGCTTAGTGAGCAGTGTGGGCACACCACTCATGGGCGGTATGCACCCGGTGTATGTATTCAGCTACAACCAGGCAAGCATCAACGGCTTCAGCTCTGGTTTTAACTTCCCGGCTTATGTGCCAGCGCAAGCAGAAAACAACAACGATAACTTCGTCTACAACAAGTACCTCGAAGTAGAAGGCAATAGCTCTGCAGCGAAGCGCGAGCTCTATGGTTCTTTGGCTTGGATTGCCTACCCAATGTTGGCACCAGACCAAGAATTACTTTCTACAGAAGTCACCATCCGCTTGCGCGTCAATAAAGAGTACAAAAACTTTAATGCAACCGGAGCCAATGACGGCAAGCCAATGTACGGCTGGTCAATGGAAGACATCGCTACAAAGGTTGGGTCACAAGACATGCTTAAAGAAGCATTGGCCATGATCAACGTAGTGCCGAACCCTTACTATGCCTTCTCTGAGTATGAGCGCAATAAACTTGATAACCGCATTAAGATTACCAATTTACCTGAGCAGTGCCAAATCAGGATTTACTCATCTAATGGTAAACTCATTCGACGCATCAAAAAAGACAGCCCTCAAACCTTTCAAGATTGGGACCTCACCAATCATGCAGGTATTCCTGTTGCTTCGGGTATCTACCTGATTCATGTGGAGGTGCCCAACGTGGGTGAGCGTGTTCTAAAGGCGTTTATAGCCATGCGTATGGTCGATTTACAGAATATTTAACGAGGCTTTAACAAATTCCGCTGTGAAGAAGGGGTATCTTTACCTCGCAAACCGTCACCAATGAAAAAAATTATCAGCATTTTCTTTCTTTTATTTTCCCTTTCTTTCAACGTTAGTGCTCAGGTATACACCCTGCCTGCTTTACCCTTTGCATTAGATGCATACGAACCGTTTATCGACGCTCAAACCATGGAAATTCACCACGGTAAACACCATGCAGCTTACGTAAGTAACCTCAATAAGGCAATTAGCGGTACCGCTATGGAGAAGATCAGTATGAACGATTTGCTGATGTATGCCAGTTTCAGATCGGCAACAGTACGCAATAATTCAGGAGGGCACTATAATCATTCCCTTTTTTGGGAAATATTAGCCCCAACAGCGGCGCAAAAACCAATTGCTTCGGCATTACAGACTGCTATCATCAATCAATACACAAGCCTTGACTCACTCAAAACCTTACTCAACCAAGCGGCGTCCATACGATTTGGAAGCGGTTGGGCATGGTTGGTGGTAACACCCGAAGGCAAACTAGCCGTTTACAGTACCGCAAACCAAGACAACCCTATCATGGACTTCAGTAAAGAGCGTGGTATTCCGATTTTAGGCATTGACGTCTGGGAACATGCTTATTACTTGAAATATCAAAACAAAAGAGGAGATTACTTAGCTGCTATTTGGAATTTGATCAATTGGGGAGTTGTTTCAGATAAATATGCTGCAGCGCTCAATGATCCTCTTTTAAAAGAACTCGAAAAAGATAATTGGCTGGCTATCAAAGAATTTCATAAGGTAATGGCCCAAACATTTCATCCGGCAGAGGAAAATAACCTAGCGCCCTTACGAACACGTAGTGGAGAACTTTATGCCAAAGCCATCTTACTGAAAAACTCTACACCACCTGCATCTGCCAATAACGACAAGGTACAAGAAGCACTAAGCAGGCTAGAAAAACAATGTCTGGATATCCACACTCTGGTTCAAAAACCAGCAAAGAATGAGGTGGCCAAAGATGCGCTTTTATTCGAAAAAATTACCAAAGCACACGATATCTTCCATGAAGTAGAAGGTCTCTGCCACGACTAAACAGGTCAGAACTTAACCTTAAGGTAAAACCTTTGGTGCTCAATTGCGTATCTTTGTCAAAAAGAAATCGGTGCGTTTTGAATTAACCAAAGAATTTATTACCGAACTGCGACTAAAAATAGTCGCGGAGGACCGCCTTTGGATCCAAGAGCAAGTCTTGGAATTGCACTACGCCGAAATCGCTGAAATTCTCGATAGGCTTACCAACGACGAAGCTAAATTCATCTACTTCATGGTAGATGAAGATACCCAAGCCGATATCTTGATGGAGCTCGAAGAAGAGGTTCGAGACCGCTTCTTAGCTTCTCTTTCTAGCAAAGAAATGGCCGATCAGCTCGAAAACCTCGACTCCGACGACGCTGCCGACATTTTGGGTGAACTCCCCGACGAAAAAATTCAGGAGGTCATCTCGCACATGGAAGACGACGAAGCCGCCGAAGACATCGTCGACCTCCTCAACTATGACGACGATACCGCTGGAGGGCTCATGCAAAAAGAGTTCTTTCAGGCCAATGTAGAATGGCCAGTTAATAGAGCCATTATCGAGTTGCGCAAGCAAGCAGCTGACGTTGAAAAAGTATATAACATATTTGTTGTCGACGACGATGACCACCTTTTGGGTGTTCTCTCACTCAAACGTCTACTTTTTGCTAGCGCCCGGACCAAAATCGAAAGCATTTACCAAAGTAAAAAAATCATCTCTGTCAAAGCCAGTGACTCTGCCGAATTGGTTTCAAAAGTCATGGAAAAATACGACCTCGTATCGGTTCCAGTAGTCGACTACCAAAATAAATTAGTTGGGCGGATTACCTTAGATGACGTCGTGGACTACATCAAAGAGGAAGCAGACAAAGACTTCCAAATGGCAACCGGTATCTCTGACAAGGTGGATTCAGACTCCCCTATTTGGAAAGTGAGTTTTTCTCGCTTGCCGTGGCTTGTGATCGCCATGTTTGGCGGCACCATCGGCGCTAAGGTGATTTCCAATTTTGAAGCGAGTATAACCGCCATACCAGCCATGGCGTTTTTCATACCCCTTATTACGGCAATGGGAGGAAACGTTGGCGTACAGTCTTCTGCAATTGTTGTGCAATCGTTAGCCAGAGGAGACAAAGACCTTGGCAGAATTTTGCCTAAGTTGCTCCGAGAAGGCAGTGTTGGCCTGCTCAACGGCTTTATTCTATCTGCTCTTATTTTTTTGGTTGCCACCGTTTTTGTCGATATTCATTTGGGAATGGTCGTCAGTTTGTCCTTATTTACCGTTATTTTATTTGCTGCTATTTTTGGTACACTTTTTCCGATGATACTCAATCGATATAAAATCGACCCAGCGCTGGCCATTGGCCCATTTGTAACCACACTCAACGATGTGATCGGCATCTTCATTTATTTCTCGATTGGTTTGTTGTTAATGTAATGCACAAAAAGCAACTCGGCCTCAAAGAAAATTGGCAACAATTTAGTTTACTTGTCTTGGTCAATGCCTTTGTGGGTGGCATGGTTGGTTTGGAACGCAGTATTTTGCCCCAATTGGCAGAGGAAGAATTTCATTTAGCAGCCAAAACAGCAATTCTCTCTTTTATTGTGGTATTTGGTATCACCAAGGCGCTCACGAACTATTTTGCCGGGACACTCGCCAACAAATATGGCCGAAAAAAATTACTTGTATTTGGTTGGCTTTTTGCGCTGCCAGTTCCATTGCTGCTCATTTACGCCCCAAACTGGTCTTGGGTAATCCTTGCTAACATTTTTTTAGGCGTAAATCAGGGCCTAGCCTGGAGCAGCACTGTGGTCATGAAAATAGATTTGGTTGGTCCAAAAAAGAGAGGATTTGCAATGGGTATCAATGAAGCTGCGGGTTATATAGCAGTTGGTGGGGTCGCCTTTTTAAGTGCAAGCGTTGCTCATTTATACGGCATTCGTCCCTACCCTTTTTACATTGGATTTTTACTATCAATTTTAGGACTTCTGACAAGTATTTTTTTAATCAAGGATACCCGAGGATTTGTTCAGTTAGAAGGTGAAAAAAGCGATACCCCTTTGTTATCAAATCTATTTAAAGATACTTCTTGGCGCCACTCAAACCTCGGTAGTATTACTCAAGGAGGAATGGTCAACAATCTCAACGATGGCATGATCTGGGGTCTGTTCCCAATCTTGCTCTTGAGCAAAGGGTTTAGTGCCACTGAGCTAGCACAGATCATAGCCATTTACCCCACTGTTTGGGGCTTAAGTCAACTATTTACAGGAAAGCTCGCCGATCTTTATCCCAAAAAATTACTGCTTTTTTGGGGTATGTTGCTGCAAGGCCTCGCCATTATCGGATTCATTTGGGTCCAAACATTTTTTGCTTTTGCTAGTTTGAGTGTGCTATTAGGGCTCGGCACAGCGGTGGTCTACCCTACTTTTCTTGCTGCAATCGCCGACAACACGCATCCGAGTCAGCGCGCGCAGAGCATTGGCGTGTATCGCCTCTGGCGAGACCTTGGTTACGCCGTAGGTGCTATTCTTACAGGAATTCTTGCCGATTTTTGGTCGATTAATACAGCGATTATTTCTATTGGTGCACTCACTATTTTATCCTCCTTTGTGATTCTTACAAGAATGCGCCCTGTTTCCTAGAATGAAAAAAGCTTTGTATCTTTGCACTCCACAAAATACCTGGAGAGGTGTCCGAGTGGTTGAAGGAGCACGCCTGGAAAGTGTGTATAGGTCGAAAGCTTATCGCGGGTTCGAATCCCGCCCTCTCCGCCAAAGTATTCAAAAGCTAGCCTAAAGGCTGGCTTTTTTGTTTCAAACTGAACAAAGAAGATCTTTTGACGTTGTCGTTGCATCCTGTTTTCCATAATATTGGATATCAAGTCATTTACCGGTATTCAGCATCAAGTCAATAGGACCTTTAAAGCTCCTATTAAATAGAAGAAATCTTTATGCAAATCACTGCCTTCTATATTTTTCATATCACACCAAAACACCAATACAGTGCTTTGGTCAAAATGGCATATGCCGGTTTTTTGCTGCGTAGGGCTAAAGGTTGTTCATTTGCCAAAATTATGGGTAGTGGTGGTGGTTCGTTAGGTTTTGGCCTGAGTCCAAATTTTAAACTATACGCTTCCATCATGGTTTGGGATAGCCTTGAGCAAATGAAAAAATTCGAAGCCTCCAACCGTATGTTTGCAGCATACACCAAAATATCATCGAGCGTAGACAAATTTTATGGTCAAGCATTTCAAGTTCATGGCAAGTGGGATGGTGCTGAACCATTTACAGCCTTTCCAGATCCTTTGTTAGCAGGTTCAAAAATTATCGTTTTAACCCGGGCAAAAATTCGTTGGTCTCAAATTCGAAATTTTTGGCGTTTTGTACCAAGCACGAGCGAGGCATTAACGCAGATAGACGGAAGATTATTCAGTATTGGTGTGGGTGAACTCCCACTCATTTATCAAGCCACCTTGAGTATATGGGAAACACAAGAACACATGCGTGCCTACGCCTACAAAAATCCCCAGCACCTGGAAGCCATCAAAAAAACAAAAGAACTCAATTGGTATTCTGAAGAATTATTTGGGCGTTTCTATCTGTTGCCGCTGCCGTGAATGAGTCTATTCAAAACAGTGGTTTTCCTTTCAAAGCTTGGATAAGTGTAAGTAAGGCTAAAAACCCATAACCTATAACAAGCGCTATCGTAAGCTTGGTGTTTTTTAGCAGATAATAAGACACAATAGGAATGATTTGCAAAGCGTGCATGCCGATAAAATGAGCAACCCTCAAGTCTCCGAAGGTTTTGCTCCAGCCAACAATAAGCAAATTGGAGTTATCGTTGGCAGCGCCAACAGTATGACTCAAGCGAGACCCCATTGCAAAGCCCTCAAAAGAGAAAACCACAAATAAAACAATAGATAAACGAATGGCCCAAACGTAATATGTGGGTAGTTCAGGGAAACTATTGCTAAAAAATAGATATCCTACATAGGCAGTATAAATTGTGACAGCAGATGCTGCAAGCGCCATCATAGAAAAAAGTGCGGCATAAACAGGGGTGCTTTGGTTATAATGGGATAACTGACCTCGGCCAGCTTGTAGCGCAATGTATGCAATTTCAAAGCCCAACAAAATTATGACTGTCCAATTAAAGAGCGAGGCATTGAAATTTGGCAAATAAAAACAATACCAAGCCATTGCCCAAGCAAATGTCAATGTGGAGAAGGCAAATTTGAAGGGCTTATACCAGGCATTCACACCATACACTTCTGTGTTTGTTGTGCGCGCCAAAACGAAAAAGATGAGCGCCAAAAAAAGACAGATCAGACCAAAATAAAATAAGGTATCATTTCTTTCTTTAAGTTGTTGGAGGAAATTAATCATTTGCTAAACTATTGAAAATCAAGATTTGGAAATAAACTGTACATATGATCTGTATCCACTTCATCGCCAAACTGATAACGGTGTTTAATGGTCGCTTCTCTTTGAAAACCAAATTTTTCCATTAGGCGATTTGAAGGGATATTATCAGTTGCCACGAAAGCCTCAATTCTTCGAAGTTGCATTTCGTTTTTACCATATTCAAGAATTGGGACAAGAGCCTCAGACATGTAGCCTTTGCGTTTGTGCTCATCAGCTTTCAAACTGTAGAAAAGTTCAGCTCGATAATGCTGTTGAGCCCAAGAATGATATCCTGCCCATCCGATAACTATTCCGGTAGATTTTTCAACTATTTGAAAAAATTGAATAGTCAGATTGTAGGTCGAGAAACCTCCTTTATAACGGCTGCATTCTAGCTCGTATTCATCGTCATTTTGATGCCCAAAGATTTGCATGATTTCTTGTTTCTCAGCAGTAGAAAATATGGTATCATATGTCTGTTGATCAAAAGAAATAAGGTGGAGTCTGGAAGTTGCTAACAATGGTTGAAAAGTCTTCATGAAACGAAGGTACACAATCGGATTCGACTAGGGAAAAATCACCTAGAATTACTACTTTTGTTTCTATGCGCAATTTGATCGCTTTTCTGCAACGTTTTAGGATCTTTTTGGTCTTTGCAGTGCTGCAATTTCTTGCGCTTTTATGGTATACCACCTTTTTAAGTTTTCCGCGCAATCAATACCTCACTACCAACAATAATATCGCTATTCAATTGCTCGAATGGGAGCATGACCTCACCAAGCATTTTAACCTCAGCAAGAACAATACCGATTTACAATGGGAGAATATTTATTGGCGCAAAAGACAGCCTAAATTTATGTATCAGCTTTCAAGAGGGAAAGTAAAAATCAGCGATACCCTCTACGAGCAACAATATACCTATATTCCTGCTGAAGTTATTAATTCGAGTGTTAACCGAAGAAACAACTATTTTACGCTCAATGTAGGAACTACTCAAGGAATCAAGCGCGGTATGGGCGTATTTTGCCAGCAAGGTGTAGTTGGCATTATTCACTACGCCAGCGAACACTATAGTTTAGTAAAGACCGTTCTGACCAAAGACATCAATATTGATGTGAGTATTCGAATGAAAAAAACAGATTTACCAGGCTTGCTCAAATGGGATGGTCGAGATCCGCGCTATGGCATGATTACCGGTATAAATAATGATTTGCGCATCAAAAAATGGTCAACTGTTGAAACGAGAGGTGGTTCAGGTATTTTTCCTAAGGGGCTTCCGGTAGGTAAAGTGAGTTTTACAGAGCCGATCGAAGGTCAAGCACTTTGGAAAGTAGAAATCCGGTTTGCTGCCGATTACCGACGTTTGCAACGCGTCTATATCATTAAGAACTTACATTTAGCCGAACAAACCGCATTAGAAGCGCGTATTCCAGAAGAAGACTAACATGAACGTCGTATACAAACATACCATTCGCTTCGTCATCTTTGCTTTTTTACAAGCATTGGTTTTTAATCAGCTCAATATCGGTTTTGGAATTCATCTGATGATACAACCCTTGTTCATCATGCTACTTCCTTTTGAGTTGACAGTCATACCCATGATGGGCATCGCCTTTCTGATGGGTTTAGTCATCGATATCGTGTCCAACACTTACGGGCTCAATACTTCTTCGTTGGTCCTGATGGCTTATTTACGACCTATTGTATTTAAGTTTTATGGACCAAGAGAAGGTTATGATCCACTAAAAGAGCCCACCTCTCAAGACATGGGTTCTAATTGGTTTACTGTGGTATATGGCATCCTTCTTGGACTACATACTTTTTGGTTCTTTTTACTCGAAATTTTTGAACTCGGCCGAATCGGATTTATCTTGCAAAAAACGATATTTAGCGGCGTGCTGTCCTTCCTTTTAGCGCTCCTCATTCAAAGTTTCATTTTGAATAGCAAACAGAAAAAATGAACCTAGACGCGCGCCGAAATGTCATTCTCGTTTTCATCTTCTTGGTGATCGGCATCTACCTATTCAAGTTATTTTACATGCAAGTCATCGACGAAACTTGGACCTTAAGAGCACAGGAAATTGCCGAAAAACGCAAAGAAATTTTTCCGCCAAGAGGTGTCATTTTTGATCGCAATGGCAAAAAAATTGTGACCAATCAAACCTACTACAACCTCATGATGGTAGAAGATAGTATTCAAAACTTGGATACCGCTGCTTTTGCCAAATTAATTGGGTGGTCTGTCGAAGAGGTGCGCAACCGTTTTAAAGAAATAGTCGATGGGGAAGGTATTTACTTCAACAAAATCACCGGCAAGCGAACGCCCAATTATCAAACCATTAGAGCTTATCCCTTTCTAAAAGAATTGACTCTTGAAGAAATGTCAAAAATTGCGCCGCACCTCGCTAATTTTAAAGGCTTTTATGAAGTAGCCACTAGTGCCCGCAACTACCCATACAAAAGCGCAGCCAATATTCTAGGTTACTTATCTGAGGTTTATAGAGAAGAGATAGAAGAAGATCGCTTTTACAAACCAGGAAACAATATTGGTAGATCTGGCATAGAACGGTTTTATGAAAAGGAGTTGCGAGGTGTCAAAGGCATCAAATATATCGTAACCTCAGCGCTCAACAATGCCATTGAATCGTATGCCGATGGCAAATACGACACCATTGCACGCCAAGCACCACCGTTAAAAATGGGCATGGACGTCGAATTACAAACATATGGCGAGCAGCTTATGCAAAAGAAAAAAGGCTGTATCGTCGCGATCGACCCCACAACCGGTGAAATCCTGAGTATGGTTTCTGCACCATCCTACGACCCCAATTTATTGGTCGGAAAGCGAAATATCAGTGCCAATTACCCCAAGTTAGCTCGAGACCCCAACCTTCCGCTTTTTCCAAGACCTTTACAAGCTGAGTATCCGCCTGGCTCCATTTTCAAATTAGTGCAAAGTTTAATTGCAATGCAAGAAGGTGTCATCACCGCCAATACCGGTTTTGCCTGCGATAAAAGTTTGGTGGGGTGCCACAACCACCCATCGGCGCGCAATATCGCCGAAGCCATCCAATATTCTTGCAACCCTTATTACTACATGGCCGTGCGCCGTATTATACAACAAGGTGTTAAAAAAAATAACTTTGCCGACGCCGAATATGGCTTAGGAAAATGGTATAAATACATTCGCAGTTTTGGTCTTGGTGGCATTTTTGACACCGATGTTAGCGGCCAAAGACCAGGTCTCATTCCGAGCCCTGCATTTTACGACAAATGGTATGGCCACCATGCCTGGGCTTTTTCTACCATCAGATCAATCTCTATTGGGCAAGGAGAAGTGAAACTTACACCTTTACAAATGGCCAATATTGTTGCCATTATTGCCAATAAAGGGTGGTACTACACCCCGCATTTTGTTCGTTCTATTGGCAAAAATGGAGCCCTGCCGCAATTCGAGAAAAAGCGCTGGACCATGATCAATTACCGCCACTTTGACCCCGTAATTGAAGGAATGCGCAGGGTAGTCAATGAAGCTGGAGGAACGGGAAAAATGGCACGTTTAAGCGATATAACGGTGTGTGGTAAAACAGGAACGGTTCAAAATCCACATGGTGAAGACCACTCGGTATTTTTTGCCTTTGCCCCAATGAATAAACCCAAAATTGCCATTGCTGTCTTTGTAGAAAATGCAGGTTGGGGTGGCACCTGGGCAGCTCCAATTGCCTCTTTAATTATAGAGAAATACCTCAAAGGAAAGGTATCTGATCTCGATAAAGAAAAGCGTATTTTAGAAGCGCAAATTGCTTATCAAACGAACAACTAATGCGCAAACAAGAAAGCCTCACCGAATACCTCGATTGGCCGCTTTTCGGAGCGCTCATTGCCATGTTATTGATGGGCTTAGCTACTGTTTACTCCGTGGCGTTTAATGAAGCCGTACCCTCTATATTTAACTTCTCAGAAAAGTATGGTCGCCAACTTTTTTGGATTCTTTTTTCTTTATTTCTAGGGCTTTTGGTCTTCTTAATTGACTCAGATATTTATCGAAAATTTGCCATTCCAATTTACCTCGCGACGCTTGTTTTGCTTGTGGTTGTATTGTTCATGCCTGCCGTCCACGGAGCACATGCATGGTTAGGCGTAGGTTCTTTTGGGGTGCAGCCTGCAGAATTTGCAAAAATTTCTACCTCCTTGTTGCTAGCCAAGTATATCTCCGGACTTACGGTCAAGCAACAAACCACAGGCACGGTACTTACCGCTAGCAGTATACTGTTGATTCCAATGGTATTGATATTGTTGCAACCAGATGCAGGAACTTTCGTCGTCTTTACCTCTTTTCTATTCGTGATGTATCGCGAGGGGCTCACTTTTGATCCAATTTTGCTCAAATTGGTCAATACCATTCCGGGTGTGCGCTACAAAGAAACCTGGGTAGGCTCTCACTTTATTCCTATTCTATTTGGACTTGTTTTTTTGAGTATCATCACCCTCCTTTTGGACAGTGTTGTGCTGAATTTAAATCTTTTTGGATTCGCACTTGAACTCAGTGGATCTTCAGGCGTAATTTTTGGGCTATTACTTATTTATCTGATTTCTTGGCTCGTCATGCAGCGTTTCAGCACACGCCGAGAGCGTACGCGCATGATGGTGGTTTTGACCCTCGGACTGCTCATTAGCAGTGCCATTAGTTTTGGAGTAGATAAAGGATTTAGCATGCTGCGCGCGCATCAAAAAGATCGAATAGAACTTTTTTTAGGACTACGCGAAGACCCAAATGGTGACGACTACAACCGAAATCGGGCCATGGCTGCCGTGGGTTCTGGAGGGCTTTTAGGTAAAGGGTACAGAGAAGCCTCGGTTTCTAGTGTGCGCTCCAATCATGTACCAGAAAGTGAAACAGACTTTATTTTCTGTCCATATGCAGAAGAATGGGGCTTTGCTGGGGTATTGGTCTTATTTGCATTATACCTCTTCATGCTTTTTAGAATCATTGTTATTGCCGAACGGCAACGTGCTGCATTCAATCGCATCTATGCCTATTGTGTTGCCATGATTTTATTCTATCATTTTGCCATTAACATTGGCATGAATATCGGTTTTGCACCTGTCATCGGGATTCCACTACCTTTTTTTAGTTACGGTGGCTCATCTATGATGTCTTTTAGTGTAATGTTATTTATTTTATTAAAACTCGACGCACAGCGCAAAGATGTTTTACGCTAATTAGTTATAAATTAAAACTATGAAAAGAAAAGCAACCGTCCTTTCTGAACAAGAGCAGAAAAAAATGACACGATTATTCTGGGTTTTTGCCTTGTTGCCTTTTGCCATGGTACTGAGCTTGTTTTTATTGCAGTCCGAAGAAGATTTACCACCGGTATCTATGCTAGACAACCCGCCTGAACTACAGGCTTCTTTAATTCTTGCCAAGAAAAGTATAAAAGAAGATACCGTTATAGGGCGTTTTTGGCAAGTCAACAGAACGAGTGTAAAATATCGAGAAATATCCCCCTACATTACTGACGCCTTGATTTCTACAGAAGATGAGCGTTTCATGCAACATGCAGGTGTCGACTTTCGTGCTTTAGCGCGTTCGCTCACTTCTTTTGGGCGTTCTGGCGGAGCTTCAACTATTCCGCAGCAATTAGCCAAGCTGCTCTTTACCCTACAACAAAGACAAAGGCAAGAAATTGCGCGTGCCAGCGGTGCAAGAATAGAACTTCCATATGTTGGTGGTATACTAGGTAAATTTAGAAGGGTAGGTGAAAAGGCTCGTGAAAACATCATTGCCAAACGCCTTGAGGAGCGTTTTACCAAAGAAGAAATCATCACGATGTACCTCAACCAGTTTGATTTTCTCTACAACGCCGTGGGTATAGAAAATGCGGCGCGCGTGTATTTTAACAAACGCCCAAAAGACCTGAATAAATCAGAGGCAGCAACCTTAGTCGGACTTTGCAAGAATCCTACCATTTACAATCCCTACAGTTATCAAATAAGAAACTACCGTGCAAGAATTGCAGAAAACAAGGGCATTGCACTGAGTGCAGTAACCAAAGAAGAAATCTTAACGGCACGTGCTAAAGATTCAACCACAGCGCATTCTCGACGCAACCAAGTACTTTTTCAGTGGCTAAAAAACAGCGAAAAGGGCAACGAAGCACTACGCACTCAAATAACTAGAGAAGAATACAATCAACTGATCAAAACTCCAATTGTTGTTTATTATCGCTCTCTAGACCACAAAGAGGGAATGGCACCATATTTTAGAAAGGAATTGCGAACTGAGGTGCAGTCTATTTTATTGGCCAAAAAAGCCGATGGCACCTTTAAATACCTGCGAGAAGACGGCAACCCCTATGATATCGATGCCGATGGACTAAAAATCTACACTACACTCAATCCAACAATGCAGCGCTATGCTGAAGCTGCGGTTGAAAGACATATTTTTGAAGAACTGCAGCCTCAATTTGATCTCAATAACAAAGGGCTCAAAAATTATCCGTTTTCGAACAGTATCAAACCTGAAATTGTCGAGCAAATCATGACCTCTGCTCGCCACAACTCCGATCGCTACAAAAAATATGTTGCGCTTGGTTTAACCGAAGCAGAAATCAATCAGTCGTTTAATGAGCCCGTCGAAATGACCGTTTTTAGCTTAAAGGGAGAACGCGACACAGTTATGAGTCCTAATGATTCGATTCGTTACTACAAGGCTTTCTTACACGCTGGAATGGTCTCCGTTGATCCCAGAAATGGTTTCGTAAGAGCCTGGGTTGGCGGCATCAACTTTAAGCACTTCGGTTACGACCACGTTCGGCAAGGAAAACGCCAAGTAGGTTCAACCATCAAGCCTTTTGTCTATGCTGCAGCGCTCTCTATGAAAGTCGTGAATCCGTGTACCGGGTTTTCTGCAGACGAGTACTGCCTGAATCTCGTTGACCACAATACCAACAAGGTGGTGGGTAAGTATTGCCCAGCAGGGCCTGCCGCACCCTCTGTTAAAGACGGCCTGGCACAATCGTCCAATAAAGTGACCGTTGCGGTAATGGGAAGAATGGGCAATTTCAATCCTGTTCAGAAAACGGGTGGGCCCTACCAAATCGAGAAATTACTTAAAAAAATGGAGATTAATCTCCAACCAAACGACGTCGTTCCGTCGATGTGCCTTGGTAGTATGGACCTCTCGCTTTTGCAAATGGTTGCCGCACAATGTGTTTTCCCTAATGATGGTATTTATATCCGTCCTACGTTCATAGAACGCATTACAGACAGAAACGGTAAAGTGATCTACAGTGCAACTGAGCACCGCGAACAAGCCTTGAATGCCACTGTAGCCTACGAAATGCTACAAATGATGAAAGGAGCCGTCAACTTTGGAACTGCAGGGAGCCTTAGGGGCGGGCGTAGTTGGGGTGGCATAACCGCACCAACGGCAGGTAAAACTGGAACTACCCAAAACAACTCTGATGGTTGGTTTGTGGGCATCACTCCGGAGTTAGTTACTGGCGTTTGGGTTGGTGCCGAAGACCGCGCCGTGCGCTTTAAAAGCATGACTTGGGGCCAAGGTGGCCGCATGGCCTTACCAATTTATGGGTACTACATGCAGCGCATTTACAAAGACCCTGGTATTGCACTCTCGACCCAAGATTTTAGCCCTCCGTCTGATTACGATCCATCTGTATATGACTGCACTGTAGCACCCCAGCCTGAAACTGTTGACGAATCTGAGGTTCCATTTGAATTTTAAGACATGAACAAAGTAGTAAAAGACCCAGCAGCTGCATTAGAAGGCATCCAAGATGGCATGACGCTCATGGTTGGAGGTTTTGGCCTTTGCGGTATTCCAGAGAACTCGATTGCTCAACTGGTTCAAATGAGAACCAAAAATTTAACTTGTATATCCAACAACGCCGGCGTAGATGACTTCGGACTAGGCTTATTATTGCAAGCCAAACAAGTCAAAAAAATGGTCAGCTCTTACGTCGGTGAAAACGACGAATTCGAACGTCAAATGCTCAGTGGTGAACTCGAAGTAGAGCTTATTCCGCAAGGATCTCTAGCAGAACGATGTCGTGCAGGTGGAGCGGGTATTCCTGCATTTTTTACACCGGCTGGTTACGGAACAGAAGTTGCAGAAGGCAAAGAGGTTCGTGTTTTTAATGGAAAACCTCATATTTTAGAAACTGCGCTTACCGCTGATTTCGCTATTGTCAAAGCCTGGAAAGGCGATACTGAGGGCAATCTTATTTATAAAGCCACGGCACGTAACTTTAATCCGATGATGGCTATGGCAGGTAAAATTACCATTGCTGAAGTGGAAGAGCTTGTTCCGGCTGGTACCTTAGACCCCAATCAAATCCACACTCCCGGCATCTTTGTACAACGAATTTTCGAAGGAGAAAAATTTGAAAAACGCATCGAACAACGCACTGTTCGCACTAAACTATAAGCTAATGGCACTCGACAAAACTGGCATTGCCAAGCGCATTGCACAAGAATTACAAGATGGTTGGTACGTCAATCTGGGTATCGGTATTCCTACGCTTGTAGCTAACTATATTCCCGAAGGAATTGAGGTAGAGTTTCAGTCAGAAAATGGAATTCTAGGTATGGGGCCGTTTCCGTTTGAAGGGGAGGAAGATCCTGATCTCATTAATGCTGGCAAACAAACCATCACTGCTCGAAATGGTGCCTCTTTTTTTGATTCTGCACTTTCTTTTGCCATGATCCGCGGCCAGCATGTGCAACTCACCGTACTTGGCGCCATGGAAGTTTCACAAAACGGTGACATCGCAAATTGGAAAATCCCCGGCAAAATGGTCAAAGGGATGGGCGGCGCAATGGACCTCGTTGCCTCAGCGGAAAATATCATTGTAGCCATGATGCACAGCAATAAGGCAGGTGAATCGAAAATACTTAAAGCATGTACGCTCCCACTGACAGGTGTAGGCTGTGTGAGAAAGGTAGTCACTGAACTTGCAGTTTTGGAAATCAAAGACGGCAAATTTCACCTCATCGAAAGGGCACCAGGCGTAAGTATCGAGGAAATCATCTCCAAAACAGAAGGTGATTTAGTCGTTCCCGAATTTGTTCCTGAAATGAAACTTTAATTGCAGCAATTACCACTTATATACCAACGGGCTATTGAAGCCGCAATAGAAGCTTCAATAGCCATTGTTCAAATATATGATCAGGATTTTCATCAAGTGATCAAACAAGATGGGTCCCCCGTAACCGATGCCGATATTGCAGCAAGTATATGTATTGAAAAAATACTTCAACCGCTTGGTATACCGATCACCGGCGAAGAAAGCGACAAAGAGCCCTTTGATCAAAGACAATCTTGGCAGCAGTGTTGGTGTATTGACCCTTTAGACGGCACCAAAGAATTCATCAAGCGAAATGGAGAATTTGCCGTGAATATTGCCCTTATCGAAAATGGTGAACCCATTTTTGGACTCATTGCTTCCCCAGTTCAAGAACAAGTTTTAATGGGTTCAAAAGAGACCGGAGTATTTATATTTCATTTTCAAAATTGGCAAGCTCAAGAGAAATGGATCAAAATCACTCCGCCACTGAAAACGAACTTTCCTTTAGTAATGGCTTGTTCAAGAAGCCACCATAGTGGGCCCGTATTGCAATTTATCAATGGTCTTAAAGAAACAAATCACGACATCAATTATATTAAAAAGGGATCTGCACTTAAATTTTTTGATTTAGCACTAGGAAAGGCCGATGTTTATCCGCGCTTTGCCCCCACCATGGAATGGGATATCGCCGCAGGGCAAGCTATTTTAGAAGCCTTGGGAGGCGAGGTGGTACACGCAGAAACTGGCGAGCCACTGCACTACAACAAAGCCAATTTGGTGAATCCGTATTTTATTGCCCGAACAAAAGCCATGAAAGAAAGTAAACGTTAACGTTTCGCCAAACAATCGATTTCTATAGTTGGGCCTACCATACAGATAGACATCATTGCAACGCCATGGTACTTCACCCAAACCTTCATACCGTCGGTTGGCGTGATATTGAAATCATTCAGATTAACGGGCTCTAAAACCTCTCCATTCTGAAGCTTGATCACCATGCCGCAACCATCTAAACCAGTGTAATCTTCGATTGTAGCTGCTTGTGCATTTTCACATGAAGTACGGTCACAGGCCGAAAAAATCAAGAGAAGAAAGGTTGAGAAAATGAGGACTTTCATATCGAAATACTTTAGAATTAAAATAAAACTAATAACTTGAAAGGCTAAATCAATAAAAGAAATAAAAGAAAAATACAGATAAAAGGAAAAACTTCTTCATTGGATTGATTTTTGACTAAACAATGAACTTCTTACCGAAAGTTAAGCAAAAATATATTCACAAGAAGAGTGGTGGCCTTGAAATTGGCCATCGAATTGCAGGAGTCTATTTCTTTTTTTTGGGCTTGAGGGCAAGCGCAAACGCAATCCCAAAAAGAAAGGTAATAAAGCCAGCAAAATAAGGAACGTATTTAATCATCTTTGGACATATTGATTAATTTCAAATAAATACCAAAAGCTAAAATAGACGGAACCCAGATGCCTACAAACGCCCCGTCTTCTTTTTCACCTTGAAAATACAGGAGCTCTGAAAATATAATTGACATTAAGGCTGCGGCCATCAGAATGATATCCGTTGATGTAAACTTTTTAAACATGTGAATTATGGTTTTTCTGAAAGTTAGTGATTTAAAAGGATAAGATCATGAATTAAAAGAAATATAACCTTTTCTTTAAATTAATACACTTTTTCAGCATTGGCAATAAATACACTTCTTCTACTGATCCAAAGCATAAACACCGCAATTGCTGCGCCCAAAACAATTAAAATTATGCGCTCCCAGCCTTCTAATGAAAAAGAAATTCGGGCTAAAAAAGTGGCCAGCACATAGCCTGAATTTCGAATAATGAGGATTGTATTTTGTAGGTTTTTTGCGCTACTCAAAAGTAGAAGCACATCTACAAAAGTTAACAATGTAAAGAACTCTGTGTAAAAAATATGCGAGGGATCCATGAGAGCAGCATGGTTGTCGGCATACTTGACTAAATCTATCAACCAAGTAGAAAAGGAAAAAAACGAAAGCGCAAAGAAAACCACCAAAAGAAATACAGACATGCGCTCCTTGAGTTTGATAAATGCTGCCGTGAGTTCATACTTGACTTCTGTTCGTTTGGCATCTAAATGATAAAAAATCCAAACCAGTAAGAGTAGTGCTACAAAACCACTCAGGTCTTTTGTTAAGTCGCTATTCAATAAGGTAACCTTGCCTTCGGTAAGTTGGCCAATATCTTTAAAGCAGTTTCGCAAAAGAATGAGCGCCATGATTTCTAGCTGCTTGGCCACGCTTTTGGTATAACTCTGCCGCAAGTAATAAATCAATAAATAGACTTCGTATACAAGTAAAGAACTAAAGGGAGAAAACAAGGCTGCGAATGGATTTCCAAAAAGATTCTCCGGAAAATATTGCGGATTAAGCAAACCCAGGCGCAAGGCAAAAATAACGGCTATATGCAACAAAAAGGCGGAAATACCGAAGTAGAGCGTCAGCTTCTCAAAACGAGATTTAAAAGCATTTGTAAACATAAGCGATAGATTTAATCCACTGAAAGTAAATTAATTAATCGACAATTATTGTATAATATACAATTTTGTTTTACGCTTTCTTTACAAACTCTGACTTTAGGCCCATGGCGCCAAAGCCGTCGATTTTGCAATCGATGTTGTGATCGCCGTCATTGAGGCGGATATTCTTCACTTTGGTGCCTGCTTTAATGACCGGTTTGGGAGCGCCTTTAACAGGTAAATCTTTGACAACAACAACGGAGTCTCCGTTTTGCAAACGCGCACCATTGGCATCAATAACAATTAATTCATCTGCTGAAGCGATCTCTGCTTGTGTCCACTCAAAGGAACATTCTGGACACGTATATTGACCTTCGCCGCTCTCATAACCGTAGGGTGATTCGCATGATGGGCATTTTTGCAATTCCTCTGACATAAATTTTATTTATGACAAAGATAAAATTTACTTCTTCAGGTTGTGCTCATAAAGTGCAATCCATTGTGCAGCGGTCATTTTTTGCATGAGCTGTCCTAGTAATTCGTAGGGAATATGTTCCGGTTTTTTAAAACGGATGCAGCTTTTTCCCATATCGAGTTTTTGGGCGCTATGCTTTTGGTATTCAGCAACAAACCATTCTAGTAATGAAGGATTCATGTATATACCCATATGGTAAAAATTGATGCTGTTCTTTTGAGAAGCTATACTTACAAAGGGCAATGGTTCAGAAGGTTTGCAATGGTAACCTGCAGGGTAATGGTGATGCGGAACAACGTAGCCCAACATTCCGTAGCTAATGCCGGGTTCAAAACCTTCGGGTAAATTAGAAACTATGGTTTGATGCAGTTTAGTAAAGGCTTCCTTTCTGTCTTCAGGAATGTTTTCGAGAATTTCTTCTACCGTTGTACCGGTTGTTTTCATTGGATAAAATTAGTCAATTTATAGCCAAAAAAAGGCGTGCTAACTGAGGTATTTCGCTTTAATACGCATATCTCGGTCTTCAAAAGGGCCTGTACCAAAAGGAAAATAGGTAATTGCTAATTGTGCTTGATTTACGATCATTCTTTTTGCTTCTCTGAAATCTTGGTTAATGACTGCCAATTGTTCAAAAAATGCGTTTGAAAATTCTTCTTTAGATAATGGTAAATCATGAAGTCCGGCAACGAGTTCTAACTCCAACTCTAAGAACTTATCCCCTTCGCTATTTTCGTTAAGTTGAATGCAAAATGAATGGATCAATTCGGTAAACTCCTTTTTACTAAAGATCGTTTCTTGGATGTCATTTGGGCTGATATTTGATCCAAAAAATGACACAGTTAAATCTGACCTGCCATAATGAAACAAGAGGGGTAAGTCCGTTTGGGGTTTTAAAATTGAAGTTCGAGGAATATTTAATTCATCCATCAGTTCATAAACTTGCTCGATATCGACAATATGCCCTTTGTCATGGATGTTATACTTTAATTTGGGCGCAATATAATGAGGTCTGGCAATAGAAATAACCAGCTCACCTTGTTCATTTGGCTCAATCAGAAAATCACTGGGATTGTATTGAAACAACATAGGAACTGCACCAGGAAACTTGCATATGCGGGCTCTGAATTGTGGATTGTCTCTAATTAAACGGCGAATACTAATCGTAAAATCATTTTCTGCAGAAATATTGAGTTCAAGGTCTGAGGCCCCAAACGAACTATAAATATTTCGAATGCCCTTATTCAAGAGGTAATCTCTCATGCCTTCAGACATAGATTCTCCACCAAAAATTAATGTAACATTATAGTCTTTCCAGTCTATTGGCGCTCGTTCCACCAATAATTTCAAAAATGGTGGATAGCCCATGATGACATAATGATGCTTATTGCCAAATTGAATCAGGGTGTTAATGATTTTTTGTTCATCTGGTCCTAAGGATTTCAGAATGGCAAATTTGACACAAGTCATGGAAATATTCATACCCGTTGCCCATGGGCCCAACGCAAAACCATTAATGACAAACAATGGCCCGTTGCCCAACAAATTGCGCATACCAAATTGAATAAACCTGGAATTTCTTTTGCGTTCCTTTTTACCTCTCAGCCAATTTGTAGGAATGCCCGTGCTTCCGGAAGACTCATCAATGACCACATCTTTGGTCGGAATTTTTCCATAATTGCAACGCTCTTCTAGAGGATATAATTTGACATAACTTTCTTTATCCATGACTGGAATGGTTTCCAGCCTTGGCATCAATCCATTGAAGGTCATTTTTTCAAAACCATGCTTTCGTAGAAAATCACGGTAAGCAGGTACTCTGCGTCTTGCTTTGAGAAACTCAGCATAGGTGCGGGCAGTAGAGTTGAACCTTCTGAACCGATTAAATTTGGGGGCAAAAATTAGGGGCATAGTCTTTGTCGAACTCATTAGACTCCGTCTGTATAATTCGATAAGATACGCATAAGTCAAAAAGAATAAATCACGCATGATATATTATTTAAGGATGATTTCGTTGGTAGCAAGCCTGAAACTTCTGACTGGGACTTTTGAGTACCCCGCTC
>JBILSN010000029.1:0-21335 GCA_044372045.1 Crocinitomicaceae bacterium | reverse complement strand
AATGCAAGATCCTGCTGCCATCCGACGATTTGTAAAAATGTTTTACGATAGGGCCATTCAAACCGATCCAACGACCAAACCTAAATATGTATTATTGTTTGGCGATGGTACCTATGATCCGAAAAATCGCTTGCCTAACAACAATAATTTCATCGTTACTTACCAAATGCAAACCAGTGAGAACATGATTGATGCAATGGTTGTCGATGATTTCTTTGGTATTTTAGATGATGCAGAGGCCATGAGTGCTGCCGACATGATGGACATCGGGGTAGGTAGATTGATTGTAAGCACCTCTCTACAAGCCAAGCAAATGGTCGACAAAATAGAGCATTACATGAAAAATGGCTCCAATTTTTATCCCGTGACAAGTTCATGTTGTATGGGTACTCAAACCGATAAAACATTCGGAGATTGGCGCAATCAATATATGGTCATGACCGATAACCGTGAAGGGGGGTATTTTATCAACACGGATGCAGAACCTCAGTATGAAATTTCCAAGATGTTTAATCCGGAGATCAATTATAATAAACTGTATATGGATGCCTTTCCAAAGGTGGTAACAGCAGGAGGTGAGCGTTTTCCTGCGATGGTTAGCGCTATAGATGCAGGAATACAGCGTGGGGTGCTCGTTGCTAATTATATTGGTCACGGCGGTGAAGTCGGGTTGGCCGAGGAGCGCGTAGTGGATATCGATCAAATCAATTCTTGGAATAATATTCATGCGCTTCATCTGTTTGTATCTGCTACCTGTGAATTTACCCGTTTTGATGATCCAGAACGCGTATCTGCTGGTGAATGGGCCTATTTAAACCCAACTGGAGGAGCTATCGCCATGCTCACGACGACTCGGTCTGTATATTTTGGCGTAAATAGTAACATCGGAATCAAGTTAATTGAGCGCGTTTTTAATCGGTATCCGAATGGTCAAGCTTATGAGTTTGGTGAAATTGCCCGCCGCACCAAAAATGCAGCATCGGTCAGCTCCTCCAATAAAAGAAGTTTTACCCTTATCGGCGACCCGGCTTTGCGTATAGCCTTGCCCCGCTATCGTATTGTAACAGATAGTATCAATGGCCTTGACCCGCAGCAGCAATTGGATACCTTGCGGGCTTTGAGTAAGGTGAAAGTTAAAGGTCACTTGGAAGATTATAGCGGTGCTGTTTTGACAAATTGGAATGGCGTACTTACCCCAACAGTATTCGATAAAAAGAAAGTGCAAAATACCCTTGGGCAAGATGAAGGCTCCCCTGTTATCGCTTATGAGCAGCAAACGAATCGCATTTATCGTGGGCAAAGCAGCATTACGAACGGTTATTTTGAATTTGAATTTGTGGTTCCTAAAGACATCGCTTTAAATATCGATTTTGGCAAGATTTCTTACTATGGTCACAATGAGCAAATTGATGCGCAAGGCTATGACACCAGCTTTTATGTCGGCGGCATTGATCCAAATGGCGTTGCTGATGATCAGGGCCCTGACATCCAACTCTTTATGAACCAAGAAGGATTCGTCAATGGATCTGTTACGGACGAAAGTCCGGTCTTGTTGGCTAAAGTATCCGACGAAAACGGAATCAATACCGTCGGAAACGGAATTGGCCACGACATCATTGCTGTTTTAGATGGTCAAACCGCTCAACCCGTTGTGCTCAATGATTTTTATGCTGCAAATCTAGATTCGTACCAATCTGGTGAGGTTCGTTATCAGTATCAAAACCTAGCTCCCGGTCCACATACCCTTTCTTTAAAAGTTTGGGATGTCAACAATAATTCATCCACTGCTCAAATAGATTTCATTGTGCAGGCCAAAGAGGAGCCCACGCTTCAGCACGTTCTCAATTACCCTAATCCGTTTACAACGCGAACGGAATTTATGTTCGAACACAACCAATCTTGTTCCTCTCTCGATGTTCAGGTTCAAATATTTACTGTTTCAGGACGACTCGTCAAAACTATTGCTGAGGAGGTGCCTACCACTGGCTTCAGAGTAGCTGGCTTATTTTGGGACGGTAGAGATGACTTCGGAGATGAGCTGGCGCGCGGTACCTATTTATATCGTTTGCGTATTCAAACCCCAGATGGTGCATATGCAGAGCAAACAGAAAAACTTGTTATCCTAAAATAGAAATTCCCTATCTTTACCTGCTCTATGAAAAGACCAAGATTTTATCAATTATTGCTCGCTATCAGTTCGGTGTTTATTTACCAAACTGCATTGGCTCAGCCTACAGGTGGCTCTGGCGTCACAGACAACGATCTTCAGCTCAATACCATTACCACTTCTTTACCTTTTTTGGCCATTACGCCAGACTCAAGAGCAGGTGGAATGGGTGATGCCGGCACAGCCCTAAGTGCCAACTCTACCTCGATTTATTGGAACACCTCGCTTCTGAGCTTTGCCAAGCAAAAATCGGAGGTAAGTTTATCTTACACCCCATGGCTGCGTCAACTCACCAACGACATCCATTTATCTTATCTTGCTGGTTACAAGCAAATTAATAAGATACACTCCGTTGGTGGCGCGCTCCGTTTTTTTAGCCTCGGAGAAATTACATTCACAGATATCAATGGCGATGTGCTCCGCGACGACAAACCAAGTGAGTTTGAATTGGTGGGTGCTTATGCTTTCAAATTAGCAGATCGCTTCAGTATTGGCGTAAATGGAAAATTTGCATATTCCAACCTTACAGGTGGCCTTACCGTTGCTGGCGTCAATACGAAGCCAGGTATTGTTGGTGCTGCAGATCTTTCGTTTAGTTATTTCAATGACGACGCGCATATTGGTAACACAGACGGTACTTATACATTTGGCCTTACCATTAATAATGTAGGTAATAAAGTTTCTTACTCCGAGTTATCTCGCCGAGATTTCATCCCAATGAATCTCAAAATTGGCAATAGTTTTTTAGCTGAGTTCGACGAATACAATAAAGTTACTTTTTCTTTGGACCTGCAGCGCTTATTGGTTCCTACACCTGCAATTTACAAGCTGATAGACGGCAATTATCAAATGCTTGCAGGGATGAACGGTGATGTCGGCATCATCACCTCCATGATGCAGTCTTTTTACGATGCACCAGGCGTACTTGCTGAAGACGAGAATGGAGACTATATCCAAAATCAGGACGGTACTTATCAAATTGTAGAAGGAACACGCCTCAAAGAAGAACTTGCTGAAATCAATATCGCTGCCGGAGCAGAGTGGTGGTATAGCGACGTATTGGCCCTACGCGGTGGCGTTTTTTATGAAAATAAAAACAAAGGAAACCGACAGTTTCTCAATCTAGGCGCCTCGCTCAAGTATAACATGTTTGCTATAGACTTTTCTTATTTAGCCTCTTTAAACGGACGCCAGAGTCCTTTGGCAAATACTTTGCGCTTTACATTAAGACTCAATCTAGCAGGAAATTAATGCAGCCTAAACCTCAATTGCGCATCGGCTACGGTGTAGATGTCCACCAGTTAGCGGCGGGTTACCCCCTCTGGATTGGCGGCATACAGCTCCCCTCAGAACTCGGGGCTGTTGGGCATTCCGATGCAGATGTGCTCATTCATGCAATTTGTGATGCGCTTTTGGGCGCATTGGCATTAAGAGATATTGGGTATCATTTTTCAGATCAGGATCCGCAATTTAAAGGAATAGATTCTAAAATTTTATTGACGCGGGTTATTGATTTAGTCAAAGGCAAAGGATATGCTATCGTTAATATCGATGCAACAGTGATCTTAGAAAGCCCCAAAGTAAATCCGCATATTGCTCAAATGCAAGAGGTGTTGGCCGCTATTCTAGAAATCCAAACCGATGAAATCAGCATCAAGGCTACCACCCACGAAAAAGTCGATTCTTTCGGAGAAAAACGTGCTATTAAGGCTTATGCCGCGGCACTCCTCTACCGACTATAGCCGCTAATTTTAGGGCACAAGCTGCACGTATACAACCTTTTTGGTTTCAAAGAATTCCTCCGTGTAAAATTCAGCAATCGGAAATTCCTTAACAGGATAGCGTAAACCTGCTAATTCTTCGCTGAGGTCACCGCCCTTGAGGTAAAATACGCCATTTTTAAAAGGGTGCAGGTTTTTTTTAGCACTTTTCCCCTTTACCCAAGTCAGAAAAATAGGCATCTGCGTAACGGCCCTGCTCACAATAAAATCATAACGGTCTTTCACGTTTTCTGCTCTAGCATGGCTTGCCTCTACATTTTGCAGTCCCAAATGCCTTGCTACCTCTTGTACCACTTTTATTTTCTTACCGATGGAATCCACTAAATGAAATTGAACCTCAGGAAAAAGAATGGCTAAAGGAATGCCTGGAAAGCCGCCACCAGTGCCGATATCCAGTACCGAAGCACCAGGTAAGAATTGGATAATTTTGGCAATAGCTAGAGAATGCAATACGTGTCGTTCGTAAAAGTGATCGGTATCTTTTCTAGAAATGACATTGATTTGTGCATTCCAGGTTTGGTAAAGGCCTTCTAAGTCCGCAAATTGCTGCAGTTGTAGTGGGCTTAAATCAGGAAAATACTGTTCGATGAGCGTCATTTAGATGCTGTCTTTGGTGTGCTGCATCATGGCTGCTAAGAAATCACGGGCGCGGAATAGTTGTGCTTTAACTGTTCCTAAAGGCAGATTGAGTTCTTCTGCAATTTCCTCATAGCTTTTCTCCTCGAAATAACGTTTTTCTACGAGTTCGCGGTATTTTGGCTTGAGTTTACTGACGAGGAGTCTCATATGGACCAATCTTTGGCCTTGAATGATGGTTTCTTCGGGGTTTAAAGTTTGAGACTTTGCATCTATGTGCATGCGTTCACCATCACTCGTCGTGATACCTCTATCAATAGATGTTACTTCCACACGTTTTTTACGAATGAAGTCGATGCAGTTATTTGAGGCGATTTTAAATAGCCAAGTACTAAACGCAAAGCTTGGAGAGTATTGTTCTAGACGGGCAAATGCTTTACCGAAGGCTTCGATTGTGAGGTCGTCGGCATCGTCTGAATTTTTCACCATTTTGAGCATCATGAAGTAGATAGAGTCGCGGTAACGCTCCATTAAATCGGCATAAGCTGCCTGACTGCCTAATCGAGCTGCAGCAACTAACTGTAGATCGTGTTTGGCTTTATCGGATAAGTGCTCGTTCTCTACCATCTGTAATATTTTTGCCTTTCGGAGATGTAATAAACGATAGGCATGAGTATGCTATAGAATAAGTCCCACAATGGAAAAAAGAACATGAGTTTTTTTTCTTCCAGTCGGTTTAAACAAGCACCCTGCAGCCACCATTTAATAGCAATAATGCCAAAAAATATACTCGTACTTATGGGCAAGTAATTTAAATTCAAGCACAAAGCAACAAAAGAAATCCACATCAAAATCAGGCTCAAGGGATAGATTCCTAACATTACTTTTTTAATAAATGGGTAGCGTGCAGAACTAATATGATATTTCGCTTTTTGTGCAAACCAGTTCGTCCAGGTCAGAGGAGCTGCAGAACGCACAAAAGAGGAGGGGTCGTCCACAATACTGACTTTGGTATAGCGCAAGGCATCTTGCAAAAGTAGGTCGTCGTCGCCTGGGCTGATGGCATAGTGTGATTTGAAGCCGTTGACCTTCTGAAAGAGTTGCTGGGTGTAGGCAATGTTGCGCCCACTGGCTTTAAAGGGTTTTCCAGCTAGCGCATAGGCAAATGCATTTGCACCCATCCACGCGTTGTCATAGCGCACCAGTTTATTCAAAAATCCTTTGTTTTTAGTAAACGGACTATAGCCAATTACGAATTGATGATCGGATGAGCTGCCATTTATCATTTGTTTTAGCCATTGGTTACTCATCGGTTGGCAATCGGCATCGGTAAGAACAAAAAAGTCGTAAGTAGCGGCTTTGATGCCGAGTGTGATGGGTAATTTTTTACCTGGCTTGAGGTGCGGGCTGCGCGAGATTTCAACAACTTTTAGTTGCGCAAATTGTTGGGCAAAGGCAGTTAAAATCCAGTTACTATCGTCGATACTTTGATTATTGACGACAATAACCTCATAGTTTGGATAATCCTGACTTAGGATGGTAGGGAGGTGTTCATAGAGATTGTCAGATTCGTTTCGGGCTGCGATAATCACTGAAATTGGAGGGTATTGCGGCCGATTTTCGGGTGCTTTTTGCTTCTTGAACGCAAATCTTGCATAGAAATTGAACACATAAAAAAGTTGAATAGCACCAAATAGAATAGCGCTAATCAGCAAGTAGGCCCAGAAGTCGTTTTGAATGCTTGGCAAGTATGTCATCTCAGAGTACAAAGATGTCTACGGAATTTAAATACACGTATCTTTGTTCAAGGTATTTTTCAACATTGTTATGCACTTTGACCTCTTAAAGACAGATTCTCAATCAAAAGCAAGACTAGGTCTGCTACACACCGACCACGGAACAATAGAAACGCCAATTTTTATGCCCGTTGGTACGGTAGGCTCTGTCAAAGGAGTTCATCAGCAAGAGCTCCGAGACGACATCAATGCGCAAATCATTTTAGGGAATACCTATCATTTATTTTTACGTCCAGGTACGGATGTCTTAGAAGCAGCAGGTGGTTTACACCAATTTATGGGTTGGGAACGGCCAATATTGACGGATAGTGGCGGTTATCAAGTCTATTCTCTTTCGGGGTCTCGTAAAATTCAGGAGGAAGGTGTAAAGTTTCAATCACACATCGATGGTAGCTATCAGTTTTTTACCCCAGAACGTGCCATAGAAATTCAACGGAGCATTGGTGCGGATATCATCATGGCCTTTGACGAATGTACACCATACCCTTGCGATTACGCATATGCCAAACGATCCATGCACCTCACACATCGGTGGTTGGGCCGCTGCTTCACAGCCATGGAACAAACCGTACCCAAATATGGTTATGAGCAAGCCCTTTTTCCTATTGTTCAAGGAAGTACTTACAAAGACCTCAGAGAAGAATCTGCACACGCTATTGCTTCCTTTGATGCAGTGGGTAATGCAATAGGGGGCTTATCTGTTGGTGAGCCCGACGACGATCTCTATGAAATGACCGAACTCGTATGTGGCATTTTACCAACTGAAAAGCCGCGTTATCTAATGGGTGTCGGGACCCCTACCAACTTATTGGAGTCTATTGCCCTTGGGGTTGATATGTTTGACTGCGTGATGCCCAGTAGAAATGCACGGCACGGCTTGTTGTATACCTGGGAGGGCACCATTAATATTAAAAATGAAAAATGGGCCAAAGATTTCAGTCCTTTGGATCCGACCAGTAAGGTATGGGTAGACCAAGTATATACCAAAGCGTATTTGCGCCATCTCATTAAGACTGGAGAATATCTCGGTATTCAAATTGCCACTATCCATAACTTGGCTTTTTATCTTGAACTCATGCGCTTGGCTCGCGAGAAAATCGCGAGTGGTGAATTTGTGGCCTGGAAAAATCAAGTGGTTACCAAACTCGGACAACGACGCTAATAGATGCTTAAACGCATAGATCGATATATCATAAAGAAATTCTTGAGTACGTTTTTTTTCATGCTCGGACTCATCATGCTCTTTTCTGTGGTATTCGATATCTCCGAAAAGTTGAGTGAGTTTATTAGCAATAAAGCACCGCTGCAAGAAATTTTCTTTAGCTATTACGTTACGTTTATCTTCTATTACGGCAACACCTTTTCCTCAATGATCATTTTTTTATCCGTGATTTGGTTTACAGGAAAAATGGCGCAAAATACAGAAATTATCCCGATTTGGTTTTCTGGCAGACCCGTAGCGCGCTTCCTCAGGCCTTACTTTATTGGTGCTACTATACTTACTGTCATGTCCTTAGTTCTCAATCATCTGATTGTTCCACGCACCAATAAAATAAGACTTGCATTCGAAGAGCGCTATTATCGAGATGTACTCACCGTTAACAACTACCAAGCGGCATATCCTGGAAATGAACTGGTTTACTTTTCTAATTATGCGGCTCAGGAACAACGCGTTAGTGATTTGACCATACAAAAATGGAGTAAAGACAACAAGCCTATTTATTTCTTGCGTGCACGTTTCGCTAAAAATAAACCCGGTACCAATCAATGGGAGCTTACTGATTATTACGAAAAGGATTACAAGTTTCCTAAAGCCAAGCTAATTCATGGTCGTCACAAAGACACTACTTTTATATATCGTATTGAAGAGATGGCGCAGCGAGACAACGCGGCACAGGCCTTAACCTATAGAGAGCTTAAGGATGCAATTGACCGAGAAAAATTGAAGGGTTCCAAACTGGTGCCAGAATTTGAAATTGAATTGCATCAGCGCACAGCATTTCCATTTGCTACTTACATCTTAACTATTATTGGGGTTTCTGTTGCCTCTCAGAAAAAAAGAGGTGGGCAGGGAATGAACATCGCCATAGGTTTGGCATTTATCTTTATTTATATTTTTGCGATGAAAATGCTCACGGTAGCTGCAGTTAAAGTAGGATTCCCAACCCTTTGGTCTGTTTGGTTGCCCAACGCTATTTTTGCCCTAATTGCCCTTATTTTTTATCAGCGATCTCAAAAGTAGGCACCCACTTACCCAGAACAATCTTTAAGCCATCTTCTGCTGCTGCTACGTTTACGAATTCTTCTCGCGCTTCTAGTATATGTTGCGTAGCGTCGTCGTATCGAGACGAAAAATGACCGAGTATGAGGTTCTTGCATTGAGCTGCTTTGGCTTGCTGAGCTGCTTGTCTGGCAGTCGAATGATAAGTCGTCTTGGCCCGGGCTAAGTGCAAATCTGTAAACGTAGCTTCGTGATACAATAAATCAACGTTTTGTATGGCTTCCAAATAGATGGGGCTCGGTTTGGTATCGGAACAAAAAGCATAGCTATACACAGGTTGAGCGGGCAGTGTGTAATCTTGATAATTGTACTTTTTACCATTTCTTTCAATGGAAATGCCTGATTTTAGTTTGGGTAGGTCTTCGATGCTTAAGCCTGCTGCAGAAATTGCCGCTTTATCGAGGTTGAGCAATTTCGGTTTTTCGTCGATTCGGTAACCAATTGTTGGGATGCGATGCTTGAGGGCGAAGGCATAGATTTCGATGAGCCGGTCTTCGAAGATGAGCTGCTTGGCACCCGGGTCAAGGCTGTGAAAAGTAATGTCAAATTGCAAGGGGTGCCCTCCAGCAGCCAGCATGGCTCTCATGAGCGGTTCTAAACCGAGCGGACCAAATATTTGTAATTTTTTGTTGCGACCAAGTAAATGCATGGTTGAAAGTAGGCCAGGCAAACCAAAAAAGTGATCGCCATGGAGATGCGATATGAGGATGTATTGTATTTTTTGAAGTTTAAGACCGTATTTACGCAATTGTTGTTGGGTGCCTTCAGCGCAATCGATTAAAATGTGTCTTTCATTGCAATTGATATATTGAGAGGTGGCTTGTCTTTTGCTCGTAGGAAGCGCCGCGCCAGAACCGAGTATGTGTAATTCAAAACTCACTTTGCAAGCAAGTCTAAGGCGGCGTTGGTAGAATTTCCTATGGTAAGTACTTTGTCGAGCTGGGCAATTTCAATGAGTTTGCGCACGCTTGGTTGCAAGCCAGCTAGGGCAAATTTACCATTGGTGTCTTTACAAAGCCGGTTGGCGATGAGTACCGCAGATAAACCCGAAGAATCACAGTATTTGGTTTTACTCATGTCCAAGACTATGTAGTTGGTGCCGACTTTATTGAGTTGGACAAAATGAGCTTTAAGCTCAGGAGCATTGCTAGCATCGAGTTTTTCAACTTCGGTACTGACTACTACAATTTGGCCCTGAGGGTCCAGAGAAAAATTCATGGCAAGGATTTGCTCAAAAATAACGAATTTATCTTTCGATCTTGGCCGCGAGTAAATAAATTACCGCCATGCGCACTGCCACACCGTTTTCAACCTGATCGAGAATAATACTTTGCGCTGAGTCAGCGACGTCTGAGGTGATTTCTACCCCTCGGTTGATAGGCCCGGGGTGCATAATGACAATTTCCTTAGATAAGGAGTCAAGTAATGCTTTATTCAGTCCGAAAAGTTGAGCGTATTCCCGTAGAGACGGAAAATATTTGATGTCTTGACGTTCTAACTGGATGCGCAACATATTTGCGACATCACACCATTCAAGGGCTTCTCTAAGGTGGTGAGAAACCTTTACACCAAGTTCATGTATGTATTTTGGAATCAATGTGCTCGGCCCGCAAACCATGACCTCAGCGCCTAGTTTCTGGAGGCAATAGATGTTGCTAAGTGCCACTCTAGAGTGCAGGATATCTCCAACAATGACCACCTTTTTTCCTTCTACGGTTCCTAATTTTTCTTGAATTGAGAAAGCATCGAGCAGTGCTTGGGTAGGGTGTTCGTGTGTACCGTCTCCGGCATTTACAACTCTTGCTTTTATTTTTTCGGATAAAAATTTGGCGGCTCCTGGGTTTGGATGTCGCATCACGACCATGTCAACCTTCATAGCAAGTATGTTATTGACGGTGTCAACGAGGGTTTCTCCTTTTTTAACCGAAGAGCTTGCCGCGCTGAAATTTACGATGTCTGCTGAAAGTCTTTTTTGGGCGAGTTCAAAAGATAATCTCGTTCTAGTCGAGTTTTCAAAAAAGACGTTGGCAATAGTGATGTCTCTGAGCGAGGGTACTTTTTTAATGGGCCTATTGATCACTTCTTTGAAGCGCGCAGCGGTTTCGAGGATGAGTTCGATATCTTGACGCGTAAGGTCTACGATGCCAGTGAGGTGATCAACGCTGAGCTGCTTCATGTCCTTCTTTTGTGAATAATAAAATTTGATCTTGTCCTTCGATTTCTTTCCATTCTACGGCTACACGTTCAGAAGCGAGTGTATCGACAGTTTTCCCTGTGTAGTCTGCTTGAATGGGTAGGTCTCGACTAAAGCGCCTGTCTATTAGGGCTAAAAGTTGAACTTGTGAAGGCCGTCCGAAGGTGAGCAGTGCATCTAGGCCAGCACGAATCGTACGCCCGGTAAATAAAACATCGTCGATAAGAATGACGCGTTTATTTTCTATGGAGAAATCAATATTTGTGATGCTCGGGAGTAAAGGTGTTTCTCTGCGGCGGAAGTCGTCGCGGTGAAAAGTAATATCTAGGTTGCCTGCTTGTATAGGAAGTTCTAGAATTGATTCGAGTTGGGTTTTGAGACGTGTTGTAACGTGAATCCCTCTTGGTTGCAAGCCTATGAGTACAGAGTTCTCAAAGTTGCCGTGGGTCTCAATAAGTTCATGGGAAAGCCGTTTAAGCGTCAGTTCGAGCTGGGTGGCATTGAGGATGACTTGCTTTTCCATTAAGGCAAAGATACTTTAAAAAATCTTTTTTTCAGTAGATAGATCAGAGATTAAGAAAAAACTACCGGTAACCCATAGGAGGTCTTGGGTTTGCATTTGCTCTTGAATGGCATTGATGGCAATATCTATGTGGTCATAAACTGTAGCGATGCCAGTAGCTGCCCACTCTTCGCGGTTTTTAGATCTTGGGTTCGAATAAAGACAAGCGGCAACTTTTGCTTTTTGGGGAAAGAGCTTCAAAATTTCATCGACATCTTTATCTTTGGCGGCTCCATAAATAATAAAAAGTTGCCCGCGGCATTCTTGTTCTATAATTGGAAGTGTATGCTGAACGCCGGCAGGGTTGTGAGATACATCAATAATGATTTTTGGCTTTTGGCAGATTGTTTGTAATCGTCCAAAGAAACCGGTACGCTGATAAAGATTTTTGAGTGCGGCCTGTTGCATTTCTTTGGAGCATTCATGTCCAATTTGATTCAATGCAGCAATTGCCATTTGAAAGTTTTTCTTTTGATACCCGCTTAGTGGCAGCTCATCAAAAGTCGAGGAGGCATCTTCACAATAGTAAATTGGCGCAGCTAGATTCCGTGATATATGCTCAAAAATTGCATTAGTTGTGGGTGTTTGCTCTCCGATTACTACAGGTATTTGTTGCTTGATAATACCTGCTTTTTCAAATGCGATTTTCTCAATGGTATCGCCGAGTAAATCTTGATGATCTAGAGAAATATTGGTGATTACACTTACCTTGGGTGTCAGGATGTTGGTGGCGTCTAGTCTGCCGCCGAGACCGGTTTCTATGACCATATAGTCACAGCCTTGGTCTCGAAAATGAGCCAAGGCCATGGCAAAGCTAAGCTCAAAGAAACTGGCATCTATTGTCGAATTCAATTGTTGAAAACGTAAGCAAAAATCAATGACGCTTTGTTGGTCAATAGGTTTGCCATTTACGCGGATTCGCTCCGAAAAATCATAGATGTGTGGGGAGGTAAAAAGCCCAACTTTACGACCTTCTTCGGATAATAAACTCGCACAGTAGGCTGCGGTACTTCCTTTCCCGTTTGTTCCGGCAATGTGTATGCTCGGAATTTGATGGGGATTGATCTGAAGAATATCCAGTAATTCATTGACCCGAGCTAAACCGGGTTTGTACGCCACCGCACCTAGATTTTGGTATGCTGGAAAGCGTGAAAAAAGCCAATCTAAGCATTGCTCATAGTTCAAAGACTGGTTCATTGCTTAAAGCAGTAAAAAGGTGAGTACACCTCCAATATAACCAACCAAAGCCAGTAAAGAGAAGCTTTTGAGATACCAACCAAAACTGATGTTTTCCATTCCCATTGCTACAACGCCAGCAGCCGAACCGATTATTAAGATAGACCCACCCGTACCAGCGGTATAGGCAATAAAATGCCAGGCATCGGCATCCATGGCATCTTTAAACATGCCAATGCTGGCCGCAACAAGCGGAACGTTGTCGATGACTGCCGATGCGACTCCTAAAAATACAATGTAGAGTTCTTTCGAGATTCCTGATGCCAATACGTTTTCGCCGAGTTTTTCGATCATGCCGAGTTCTTCCATTCCGGCTACGGTCATTAAGATACCCAAGAAAAACAAAATGGAGGGCATTTCTATCTTGCTGAGTGCTTTGAGCGTAGGCCCAACATGCCCGCCATGATTGTGTTCGTCTAAGGAGCTCAGGTTCAATTGACGTTTGCTTGCGAGCTCTCCAATGATTGCAAAAAGGGCCAAGGAAAACATCATACCCATATATGGAGGGAGGTGTGTTATGGTCTTAAAGATTGGAACAAAAATAATGAGCGCCAAGCCACTGATTAATATAAAACCTGACATTCTACTTTTTTTAATGGCCTTTTTTTCAGGCAATATTTGTTTAAAGACATTCATTTTTTTGGCAATGAGTAGTGGAATTGCCAAAGTGACTACCGCCGGAATAAAAATATGTTCAATGAGTTTGATGGAACTTACTTTACCGGCTATCCAAAGCATTGTAGTAGTGACGTCTCCGATTGGCGACCACGCACCGCCGGCATTGGCAGCGATAATAACGAAGCCCACCATCCACATACGGAGTTCTTTGTCTGGAACCATTTTGCGTAAAATGGAAATAAGAACAATGGTAGCGGTGAGGTTATCAATAATGGCTGATAATATAAATGCTAAAACAGAGATGACAACGAGCAGTTGATAGGCAGTTTTAACTTTGATCAAGGATTGTACGCTCTTAAAGCCGTCAAAGTAGTCGATCATTTCAACGATGGCCATAGCCCCCATCAAAAAGATAAGAATTTCTGCCGTTTTGCCGAAATGATGCAATAAGTTTTCGCCGAGCGTATGCGCATCTGGTGTATTAAAGGCAATTAACGCCCATGAGATGGTCATCATGAGCAAGGCAGGGATGAGCTTGTCTATTTTGAGTGCATGTTCAAATGTGATGGCTGAGTAGCCAATGATAAAAATGAGGATCAAGGAAAGTTCCATAGTTTTTAGTTAAACAAGTTGGTTTAATGCAATTTCAAAGGCGGTTTTGGCTATGCCTCTTGGGCTGGGGTTCTGCTGGAAGGTACGAAGCAAAGCTTTGTGAATTGTTTGGCTAGCGTCTTCAAAAATTTGTGCATCGTCGAGGGTAGGGAGGTCAGTGCTCATGAGATAGGCAAATACCCGTGCCATGCCACAATTGGCAATGAAGTCTGGGATGAGCGCCAATGAGGCGTCGGCTTTATCTGCAATCGGGCCAAAGAAAATTTCTTGGTCTGCAAAAGGAACATTGGCACCCGAAGAGATCACGCTTACACCAGCTGCCAAGAGTTGATCTAGCTGGTTTTCGGTAATCATGCGGCTTCCTGCACAGGGCACAAAGATATCTGCAGGAGTAGACCAAAATTTGGTATTTGCTTCGTCGTAGCTGAGTAGATTGGGAGCGTTGAGTTCATTGCCGTTTTTCTGAATAAAGAGGTCTTGGATTTGTTCAAAGCTAAAACCCTCGGAGGAAATAAGCCCACCTACGCGGTCAATAATACCTACAATTTTTGCGCCGTTTTGCGCCAGATAGAAGGCTGCTGCCGAACCTACATTGCCCCAACCTTGCACCAATACGCGTTTACCAGCAAGCTCACCACCCCAAATTTGGTAATAGTGTTCAATAGATTTAGCAACACCGTAACCGGTAATCATGTCGGCAACTACATAATTGTTGCCGAGCTTTGGGCTGTACTTTTCGTTTTCTAAAACCTTTGATACGCCTCTTTGCAATTGACCTATGCGGTTGATTTTTTGAGCATCATTGGGTTTGAAGTGCCCGTTAAAAACACCTTCTTGGGGGTGCCAAACGCCAAATTCTTCGGTCATGGGGATGACTTCATGGATTTCGTCTACGTTGAGGTCTCCGCCTGTACCATAATAGGTTTTGAGTAGGGGAGACACAGCGGCAAACCATCTTTTGAGTACTTCTTTTTTACGCGGGTCCTTGGGGTCGAAATTGATTCCGGATTTGGCACCGCCTATGGCAGGCCCAGCCACCGTAAACTTGACTTCCATAGTTTTGGCCAAAGACTCTACTTCTCGTTTATCTAAGCCAACGCGCATTCTCGTGCCTCCACCAGCAGCACCACCTCTCAGCGAATTAATTACCACCCATCCTTCTGCATCTGTCAAGGAATCTTTCCATTCAAATACGATTTCGGGTCTTTTGTTTTCAAATTTCGAGAGGAGTTCTTTCATGTTGACGGTCATTTTTGCTAGTGTACAAAAATACCAAATTTACGCGGTTTTAGGCTTGCTTTTTATCGTATACTTGACTGAAAATCGTGCAAAACTCCCGTACGAAGCGCATCTGGAGCGCCAGTGACCGCTGCTAGTGTTGTGGTTTCATTTCTCAGAAACCGAGCGCCTAAAAACGCAAAAATAAGCGCTTCCTTGTAGTTGATTAACGCAGTATCTGGAACAATTAGTTCTCCTTTGAATTCTTTTCTAATCAAGTCAATTAAAAAAGTGTTGAAGGCACCACCTCCCGTAGTGTATACAGATTTTAAATTCAAGCGTTGAAACTCTTGATTACATAAAATTTGCAGCAATTCTACATGCGTTCGGAGTTTGTCTGGTATTGAACAGCTATTAAAAAGCGGTAAGTAGTTCTGCTTAAGCCATTCCGTTCCGAGCGATTTAGGACCATTTTTTTGAAAAAACGGCATACTCAAAACCTCTTGAAGTACCTTTTGTTTGATTTGGCCACTCCTTGCCATTTGGCCATCTTTGTCATAAGCCTGTCCAATTTCTTGCATCCAGATGTTCATAGGTAAATTGGCTGGGCAAATATCATAAGCCAATGTCGTGTCATTAATAGAGGTAGAAATATTGGCAAAGCCTCCAAGATTAAGATAACCGTCGGCATTACCGCTAAAAAGAAGTTGGTCGCCAAGTGGCACGAGTGGGGCCCCATGGCCACCTGCACTGACATCGAGTTGCCTAAACTGATCAATGACGGGTATTTTCGTAAGGTAGTTCAGTGTAAGGCCACTGCCAATTTGGGTCGTATATCCTTTTTCTGGCTGATGAAAGATGGTTTGTCCGTGGGAGGCAATAGCGCTGATGTCTTTTCTTTCAATTTTGAAATCGTGGATGAATTGTTCGATACAAACCGCATAAAAACGAGCCAACTCGTGATCGAGTTCAAAAATTGTGGCTGCTGTTTGGTCAAAGATATTAGAGAGCTTTTTAAAAATGTCAGGAGGTATGGGGTAAGTTTGGTAATGAATCAGTTGAAATTCAATTCGGTTAGAGTTCGAAAAGTCGAATGCTGCGTGGGCAATATCAAGGCCATCTAGGGAGGTTCCTGACATTAGGCCCAATAACTGAAGATTATTGTAAGTTTTTGCTTTCAAGAGTATCGGAATTCGTTTATTTTTGTCAAAATTAAAATAAATCAGTCAACATGAATTTTGAACTCACCGAAGAGCACCTAGCCGTTAAAGAAGCCGCAAGAGATTTTGCTCAAAATGTGTTAAAATCTGGTGTTATCGAACGAGATAACCAACAAAAATTCCCTACCGAGGAAATCAAACAATTAGGTGAGCTTGGCTTCATGGGTATGATGGTCGATCCAAAATATGGCGGCAGTGGAATGGACACCCTATCTTATGTTTTGGCCATGGAAGAAATTTCAAAAATTGATGCATCAGCTTCAGTGTGCATGTCTGTCAACAACTCTTTGGTTTGTTGGGGCCTTGAAACCTTCGGATCTGAAGAACAAAAACAAAAATACCTCGTTCCGCTTGCCAAAGGTGAGAAAATCGGTGCTTTTTGCTTATCGGAGCCAGAGGCTGGTTCTGATGCTACTTCTCAGCGCACAACTGCAGTGGACATGGGAGACCACTACCTTATAAACGGCACCAAAAACTGGATCACCAATGGCTCATCAGCCTCAGTCTATCTCGTTATTGCCCAAACCAACCCTGAACTTGGTCATAAAGGGATCAACGCGCTTATTGTCGAACGCGGAATGGATGGCTTTATAATTGGTGCAAAAGAAGATAAATTGGGAATTCGCGGTAGCGATACCCACACTTTGTTATTCAACGATGTTAAAGTCCCTAAAGAAAACCGAATTGGTGAAGACGGCTTTGGTTTCAAATTTGCCATGAAAACACTTTCTGGAGGCCGTATAGGTATTGCTGCTCAGGCCCTTGGGATTGCTGCTGGAGGTTTGGAGCTTTCCTTAGCTTATGCTAAAGAGCGCAAAGCGTTTGGAAAAGAAATCTACAAGCACCAAGCAATTGCCTTTAAATTAGCAGATATGGCAACAGAGATTGAGGCAGCGCGTTTGTTGGTCTACAAAGCGGCTCAGGATAAAGACGCTGGCCGAAACTATGATCAGTCAGGGGCAATGGCTAAACTCTATGCTTCTAAAGTAGCCATGGAACAAACTGTAGAGGCCGTTCAGATCCACGGTGGTTATGGTTTTGTAAAAGAATACCACGTTGAGCGCCTCATGCGCGATGCTAAAATCACCCAGATTTACGAAGGGACCTCCGAGGTTCAAAAAATCGTTATCTCAAGAGGAATTTTAAACGCTTAAACCTATAGTTATGCTGGCTCCTTTTAATCTTCAAAAATGGATAGACGACAACCGCAATTTGCTCAAGCCGCCTGTCTCCAACAAGAATTTGTATCAAGAAGCCGGAGATTTTATCGTGATGGTCGTTGCGGGCCCCAACGCGCGTAAAGACTACCATTTTAATGAAGGCGAGGAGTTGTTTTACCAGCTAGAAGGCGAAGTCAATGTTCGCATTCAACACGACGGAAAAGCCAAAGATATTATTGTCAAAGAAGGCGAAATGTTCTTGTTGCCAGCAAATACCCCGCATTCACCAGCCCGAGGAGCCAACACCGTTGGTTTGGTGATTGAGCGTGTGAGAAAGGGCACAAATCTTCAAGACGGCCTCATGTGGTATTGTGAAAATTGTAATCACCACCTGCATACCTATCGATTTCCTTTAGAAAATATAGAAAAAGATTTCCTTCCCCGATTCAAAGAATTCTATGGCTCCGAAGACCTGCGTACGTGCAAGGCTTGTGGCCATATAATGGAAGTAGACCCTAAATTTGTTTAGGCTCCATTACTTATTGCTGAATGAAAGTCATGCGGTGTTGGTCGCCAGTCTGGAAGGTTTCTTCCTCAAGAACCAAACGTTTGTTGCGCAATTCTTTGATGGTATATTCGTGTATTGGATCAACAGTAGTTGTATCGGCATAAAAGAAAACACTTGTTTGGTCTTCGCCGAAGGCCCAGGTCCCATGGCTATAGGTTCCTTGAATTTGCCCTAATTCATTAGTGTAATTCGAAATCGAATACGTACCGTCATTATCGATACTCATTTTGGTAGTGATGCTTGGGTCAAACACATCATTTCCATTCATGAAATAGTTGGATAGTTTCCAATCATTGCATAAACGTGCTTTTCTAGTATGCATTGAAAACGAAGGGCCTTCGCTGTATTTTGAACAGCCTACAAGCCCGAGTGTCATTAAAGAAAGGGAAAAGAGAACAGCCTTCATTATTTGTTTTTTTTCAAATGTACTACTTTTTGGGCAATAAAAAAGTCGTAAAGAATACGGCTTTGGTATGTTAAGTTCAGATTTATTATTGAGCAGTGTAGGTCTGAAAATTAGTTTCCGTACCATCAACCGTTTTGAGTAGTAATTTTTAATTCTGCCATGAAAATGATCTTTAGAATCAACATATTTAATTTAATGACTTGAACATTCGCCATATCATGAGTAAATTTGTTAAATGAAAAATGTTCTTCTTCCAACGCTTCTTGTCCTGTTTACTTCTTGTAGTCCGGCAACTTCAAATAATGAGCAAAACCAACCTCAATCAAAATTATGTCAACGCGTTAAAGCCAACACAATTCAAGAAATTGCGGTGAAAGGGATGGTTTGCCAAATGGGCTGCGGTGGCAGTATACGAAAGGCATTAAAAGAAAAATGTGCGGTTGAGCGCGTCGAGGTAAATTACATAGACTCTTTAGAAGAACAAGTCATCAAAGTTCACTACGACCGCGAGCAAATTGCGCCTAAGCAAATGCTTCAAGTTCTTTCTGAGCTCAATGATCGTCAATTTACAGTGAGAACAATAGGTTCTCCACAAGCCCTCAAATGAAACTTTACCACAAACAATTAGGTCAGGGAAAGCCATTGGTTATTCTACATGGACTTTTTGGTTTTTCAGATAATTGGCAAACGCATGCTAAAAAGCTTTCCGAATATTTTGAAGTAACGCTTGTAGACCTGCGCAATCACGGCCACTCACCTTGGTCAGATGAATTCAGCTATGCGTTAATGGTTCAAGATCTCCACGATTTATTTCAAGATCTTCAATTACAAAAACCGATTATTCTTGGGCATTCGATGGGTGGTAAACTAGCCATGCATTTTGACCAAACCTATCCAGATTTTATTGAAAAGCTAATTGTTGTTGATATGGGCGTCAAGGCCTATCCGCCGCATCATGCGCACATCTTAGCAGCTATCCAAGCTATAGACCTGTCAAGGCTCAATGCCAGAAGTGAGGCAGAAGCAATCCTTAAGTCTTTTGTTGACTCCGAAGGGATTCGTCAGTTTTTATTAAAAAACCTCTATTGGGAAGACAAAGTAAAATTAGCCTGGAGGGTGAACTTTCCGGTGTTAGAGGCCAGTATGTCTGAAATTCTGCGCGAGCTTCCAGAACAGGAGTCCTTCACTACGGCATTGTTTATTCGAGGTTTGCTTTCCAATTATATTTTGGATGAAGACATCCCTACATTAGAAGCTTTCTACCCTGATTTTCAATTCGTATCAATTCCAAATGCAGGGCATTGGGTACATGCCGAGGCCCCTGATGCTTTTTTAGACGCCGTGCTATCATTTAGTTTGAGATAGCATCAATTAAAAGTTTTTATTGATTTTGTTATATACCTTACTTGTATTTCAATCACTGGAACAAGATAGGCTTTAAATTAGCGACATAAAAAAAGGGAGCCCGAGGGCTCCCTTTTACTTTTATTGGAAATGATTATTTATTAATTACGACTTTTTCAGTTCTGATTTGCTCACCATTTGAAAAGATTACATAATAAACACCATTGTTCAAATTAGAAGTATCTATCTTTTGGTTTAGACCATTAACTTTGACCGTTGTTATTTTTTTACCACTTATATCAAGCAAACTTACTTCACCTTCAATCGATTCATCAAATAATATATTTATTTCAGTTGAGGCAGGGTTAGGTAAGATTTTGAAGTTGGTTTGAACTAATTCATCTAGACCTACGAGCGATGTGATCATTCGAATACCTAAAGCATTTCCGTTTGAATAAGTACCACCATCTGCAATTAAATGAATGACTGAGGCATACCAAGGTTGCGCAATAGTTTGATCATCCAAAATACGAATGATATTTGCTGCATTTACCTCAGTTAACACCGCGGCGTAATAAGCACCATCATTGAGTGTTATTGGTTGATCGAAATTTACAACTGCCTTACCTGCAGCGATATCAGCTGCTGTAATTACATAATAGTTACTTAAGGCCCCAAAACCGTTTACATCTGTTACTTCACCGTAACTATCTGCAAACATTACAGCTGTATCTATAATTGCTACTTGAATTTGTGTATTTGCTGTGGTAGTTGAACCTAGTAATACCTCAATTGAACTTATTGAATTTGCTCCCCCACGCAGGTGGTACATATTGGCAAAGATTGTACCAGTTGGTGTATCAAATGAATTAGAACCTAAAGACGTTGTACTTTGCAATTCAGTTGGATTAACACCTATGCCATCAATAGAGTAGGTGTTAGTAGTTATTTCAAAATTGCGTTTTGCAATGTTGTTTACAAATGTAGAAGAAGTTGCAGCCTCTTCTGTAGATGTTACTTTATAAAGACCTGTATAAAGTCCGGTTGATAAGGTTGGTGTTTCTGTGTTACCAAATAAAAGGGTATCTCCTGAGTTCAATAAGCCAACCGTATAATTAAAATCAAATGAATTGAAGTCTATGTTTGCTGCCACGTTAGTTGCATTAGCAGCACCAAAGTTGTAAACATACCCACCAACGTCGTAACTGTTGTCAATATTGTATATTGGAGTTCTACCATATTCAATACCTTCGTTATTTGTACCAACAAAGAAAGGACTGATTGAACGGATATCGTTTGCAGGCTGCTCGATAATTTTCAAATCGTCGACTAGCCAGGCATAATCCCAAGCACCAATATATCTTAAACGGATTTTAACATTAGTTTGACCACCAGCTGCAGAACTGATATTGACCTGACCACTTTCTTGAAAAAGAGTACTAGCAGGCTTATCAGAGTTGACTTCAAAAGGAATCCAAACAGTACCACCATCATTGCTAATTTCAAAAATAGTTTGTGTAGTTGTCCACATTCTAATTCGCTGGTTAAATTCTAAAATAACATTTGTATATGCTGAGCAATTAATGCTACCTGTAA
>JBILSN010000010.1:0-69978 GCA_044372045.1 Crocinitomicaceae bacterium | reverse complement strand
AACATCTGCAGCGCGCTACCAACAACTCTCCTTAAACCCACAAAAATTAGCGGGTCAATGCGGCAAGCTCAAATGCTGCCTCAATTACGAACTCGATATGTACTTAGATGCCATTAAGTCAATGCCAAAAGCTGACGGCAAGCTTCAAACAGAAAAAGGAGATGCCGTTCATATGAAAACCGATGTATTCAAGCGCATTATTTGGTACGCCTACAAAGGAGAAAACGGAATGGTTGCACTCACACCTGAGCGCGTATCCGAAATCAAAAAGCTCAACAAAGACGGCATCAAACCAAAAGACTTGGCTGACTTCGCTCAAGTCAAAGAAAAGGTCGAAGAAATCGGATATCAGAATGTAGTAGGCCAAGACAGCCTCACGCGCTTTGAAAAATCGTTTAGTAACAACAAGAAAAGAAGACCCAATCGCAAACCACGCAAACCGAACCCCGGAGGGCCAAAAAATGAAAAACCTAATTAGTCTATTCGCGCTTTTAGGATTCCTCATCACGGGTTGTACGAAGGAAGCAGTCTATACCAAAGCATACCGTTTCAAGGACGAGCAATGGACACAAAACCTGAAACCACAATTCGAAGTTTCTATCGATGACACTACAAAACTATACGATTTCATTTTTACCCTTCGCAGCACGACTGATTACGCCTACAACAATCTTTGGATATTTTTGCGCACTACCCCTCCTTTTGGCAAAAGTGTACGCGAACCCTACGAAATCAAAATGGCTGACCCAAATGGAAACTGGATCGGTAAAAAATCGGGTACAGTCGTAGAGCACCAACTCATTTTTCAGCGCCGCAAAGTGCCTTTCAAAGGAAAATACAAATTTGAACTCGAGCAAGCCATTACAGAAAAACGTGTTACTGAATTACTAGACATCAGTCTAGAAGTTCAAGTGAGCGAGAAGGACTAATGCTTAAATTCAGAGCCTTAACTGCAGCTGAACTTGCAGAACTCGAAATTGAGTTCAAGCAGTTTTTAATCGTCAACGAGCTTTACGACGCCGAATGGCGAGATCTTGCTACAAAAAACCCACAAAAGGCACAAGAATTCATCGATAGGTTTGCCAATATTGTCCTTGAAAAAGTATATAGCCAACTGCCTGGTTTATTGCATATTGGCCTTGATTTTATCACTGTTTTTGATTTTCAAGATGAAGTTTGGAACCTCTATCATTTACAAACCGATACTGAGGGATTACTGAGCAATTGCACGCCTGATGATTTTATCACTCCAATCAAAAATAATTGGTCTCAATTTCGCTTAAAAATTGGGACAAAAAAAAGTTCTGAACAAAAAGCGCAAGAGGTACATATGCTGATTTGTAAAGGTGCCGTTCCACTACACCCAACAAATCTTCAGGATTTTCTGAAGTTGCTTCAGTCCAATTAACTTCTCTTTTTTAACATGTTAAGCATCTTTTTTTGGACAATTGCGTTTATAGAACTAAATTTGAGTTATTATCACCTAAACATGAATGCATGAAACTGATGCGCTTTGCCTTTTTTGCAACCTTATTAATAGTAATTACTTCTGCCTGCATAGAACATGAAGTTATTCCACCCCCCAGCAATAAAGTGGATCTCAACGCTAGTTTTGTAGGTAATATCAATGGAACACAAGTTGAGCTCACCCAAAACGTTAATAACTATCTAGGTTTTGCGCTCGATACCCAAATTGTGAATGTAGCACCTGTCATGTCTAAAGTAATTTACATTTCCGGAATGGCTTCTATTGCTAATCCACAAAGCATCTCACTTTCTTTTGGCGCACTCGAATGGGATGCCACTGGTAGTGCAACACCAACACTTCCCATGTTTAATGATTTTCATATGACCAATTCTGGCAACCCAGTGCCGTTTAAAGACGCAGCTACGCTTGCTACGAATAGCATCAATGGTGTTCAGGTTGCTTACACAGACAACACGGGTAAATTTTGGATTTCAAGAGAATCGGACCTAGGGCAAACAGCTAATTTCACAATTCTCAAACAAGCTTCCGACGTTTATGGAGACTACTCACTATATGAAGTTACTTTCAGTTGTAAGGTTTGGTACGTGGACCCACAAACCAGCACAGAAGAATTTTTACAAATCAATAATGCCAAATTGAGAGGTTGGTTTAAGCGCTAAGCGCAGTTGCACCAAAAACGCCTGAATGAGTGAAGCACTTAAAATAGCAATCATAGGCGACTACAACTTCACCTACAATTCGCACCACGCGACGAATCTTTCTTTGGACCACGCCGCTGAATTTCTAGAACTTGAAATTAATTACTACTGGATCAAGGTCAATGAGGCATTGCAATTTAAAAAGCAATCCTTCGAACAATACGATGGCGTTTGGGTAGCTCCTGGTCCTTACCTAAATCCATTTTTTCTGAACGGTGTATTTCGACAACTTGCGGAGCTAGCCATTCCTGTTTTTGCAACAGGTGAGTGTTTTCGGATTTTTATAGATTACCTCATCACCGCCAATAACATGAATCCCTACGGTGAAAAACTCATTTCTGAAAACTTAATCACAAGTTCTCATTTTGAAAGAATTGACGTAGTTCCTAGAACAGTTGCTATGGAAAAGCTCTATGAAAATTGCAGTTCTGTCGAATTGAGTGCCACACGCTACAGTATGTATCCTCAGCTCCTTGAACAGTTAATCGGGCAATTTATCGATATAGAGGCTGTGAATCAGTTCGAAGATCCAGAAATTATAACGCTCAAAGAACATCCGTTTTTCTTGGCTACCAGCTTTTGTCCGCAAATTTCTTCTACTCGAGACCTCCCACACCCATTGGTCTATACCTTCCTCAAACTTTCTGCTGAAATTGGAGGTATTGACTTACAGCTCCAAGAATAAATCTAGCTGCGTATAGTACAAAATTGGGCGCACTGGTAAACTAAAAATCTTTTCAAGCAAGTCTGCATAGGCTATAATTTGCTGCATATGGCTGTCTTGGCGCAAACCTGTTTTAAAATCAATGACTATAACCTCATTTGCCTTAACCCACACTTTATCGGGCTGTTTGACGAGGTTGATATCTGCAATAATACGCTGCTCATTGTATTCTTCTAAAATACCTTCATTGAGTTGTTGCTCTTGAACATGAGACCAAAATCTTTTGACAGCCACTGTGAGTTCCGCAATATGCTCCTGTCCGACGGATCCTTCTTGAAGGGCTTGTTGTAGTGCATTCTGTATTTGTTCTGGACTTTGACAAAGCGACATGAAACGGTGAAATGCTAGCCCAAATAATTGATCGGGTTGGATGTCGGAGTCAGGGCTCCTGAAGGAAAGCGATGGATACCATAATTGGTCTGATATCGCCATTGGGTGATAAAAATTGGTTTTGGCAGCATTTTGCAGCTCCTTTTCCTTCTCAGAGAGCGCTACTTCGTGAGGCTGGCCTGCTGAATAAATATGCTCCTCTTGCAGCAATAAGGTCGGTATTTGTGTCAACTGCTCATGAATTTGAGCTCCAAAACCCTTTGGTTTATGATGATTCCAAATGTAGAGCCTACTTTCAGGACGCGTGAGTGCAACATACAATAAATTTAATTTATCGAGGAAGATTGCCGCGAGTTCTTTCTCCTTAAAGGTTTTGAACTCGGGAATGAGATCAGAGGGGTAAGCGTAGGCTAAACCTTCTCCTGCAGGCATTAGAAATTTGGTGTATCCGTGGAGTGAAGTTCTAAAGTCAAGACTCGGCATGAGTACTACAGGAAACTCCAAGCCTTTCGCCTTATGAATGGTCATGATGCGTATGGCTTCTGTGGACTCTGGCATTTGGAGAGCTAGTTTGTCTTTATGCTGTTCGATAAAGTCAATGAAAGGAAGCAATTCTGCATTGCGGTTGAGTTGAAATTGAAACGCGACATCGAAAAAATGATGCACGTATGGCTCTTGGGTGTCTGTGATTTGAAAACAAGCAGCTGCTTTTTGAAGCAAGTCAAAAAGATGCTCGTAGGGCATGAAAAAGGCCTCTTCAGAACCAAATTCTGCTTTGTAAAATGCCAACTCATCAAAATAGCGAACCTGCCTACCCTCTTTTTCATAGGTCTTGAAATGAGCCATAAATGCAGCAACATCAAAATTACCTTTTACCTGTAAATAAGCCTCTGCAAAACGTTTTCCAAGCGTCGGATTAGCAGGTTTAGCGCGTTTTTTAAGATAAAGTAAAAAGAGCTGAACCAAAGGATTGGCGTACAACAGAAGCGAGTCTTGAGAGACCACCTGCTTGCCCGCTTGGGTCAAGGCAAGGGCAATTGCATTTCCTTTTTTATTGGTTTCGGTCAGGATACAGATATCGCAGGGCCTATAACCATCCTTGAGGACGTCGTCTATAGTTCGGAGGATTTTCTCAAAAAGCCAAGCATCGGGAAGCTCATTAACGAGACTTTCGATTTGAATGAATCCGGTCTTTGAAGACTTTGGATGTTGACTTAAGTTCTCATAAAAAGCCTGGTGCTGGGGTGGTAAAGAAAGCGCCAAGCGCTCAAAAAGATGATTATTAAATTGGACGATTTCAGCGGCCGACCGATAGTTATCTAATAAACTTTGCTTGAAACCACTGGTCTCAAAACGTCTGCTCGTGCGTGCTATTTGAGGGTCGTTGTCGGGGTTGTACAAACTTGGTAACGCCACAAATTGTTCGGCCAAGCCGTTGTTGAAACGATAAATACTTTGTTTGGCATCGCCGACGATTAGATTGGGACGCTCATAGGCGATTGCTTCTAGTACGAGTGGGATCATATTCACCCACTGCAAGCGCGATGTGTCCTGAAATTCATCGAGCAAAAAGTGCTCGTAACGGATACCCAAACGCTCATAGATATAGGGTGCTTGCTCGCCTTTGACCAATTGACTAATCAGCTGATTAAATTCTGAAATACGAATTTGTTGCTGAGCGGTCATAAGGGCCTTGGTTTGCTGCGCTACATACTGAAGCAAGGCCATATTGTAAAAGTTTTTGCGTTGGGTTTCGATGCGTAAATGCGCAGCAAAAGCCTGCTCAAACGCAGCCGACAAGCTTAAAAGGGCCTCATTCACATGACTCGGGATATCAAAATGATGCTCCTGAAGCGCAGTGAGAAATTTTGGGGCGTAAAATGGGCCTTTTTGCTTGCCAAGGCCCCAGTATGGATCTTCGACGAGCGCATCTATGCGTTTTTGATCGGTTGCTGTTTTAAATTGAAGTCCTTTGTAGGGTGCAGCCAAAGCATAAACCTCTTGGCACAGTAGTAAAAAGTCATTTTTAACTTGCTCGGCTTGAGTTTTAAATTCGGCATAGGCATCTGGAGAATAAGTTCCGGAAATAAGTTGCTCCACTTCTTTTACATTGCGCTCTTTTCCAAGCACTTCTGAAAAGTGGAGCAAAGACTTTTTAAAATCCCAGGACTCACCTTCTGCCACTTTGGTTCGGGCATAGGCAAGCATCCAGCTTGTGAGTTCTTGAGCATCTGGTTGGCCGAGCCTTGCAATGAGTAGATCTAAAACTTCATCCAAAATTAATTTTTCATTGAGCACTACTTCAAAGTCGGCCGGAAGGTCAAGGTCACGGCTAAATGAACGAATCAGGCGTAAATTAAATTTGTCAATTGTCGAAATATTGAAATCTTCGTAGTGGTGAAGGATTCCTTGCAACGAACCTGCAGCGCGTTGCTGCAATTGACTTTCGGTGAGTTGTGTTTCTTTTAAAAGATCGGCTTTCAGTGCGCTTGTTTTGGAGTTGGCACTTGCGGGATAAGCCAAGCCGCTCAGCGTTTGAAGGATGCGTTCTTTCATTTCGTTGGCAGCCTTATTGGTGAAGGTCATGGCGACGATATGCTTGAATTTTTGACGAAAATTGGCGTCGGTAAGAAGGATCTTAAGGTACTCTAAAACAAGGCGATGGGTCTTGCCACTCCCTGCTGAAGCAGCATAAATACGGAGGGCTTTTGAAGATTCTTGGAGCATTCGTTGATTTTGGGCTTAACTTTTACTAAAAGTAAGAACATTTTGAGCGTTTTGACGTATTTTTGTTAGATGAGAACTATATTTTTCTGGCTGTTTGTTTTGGCCTTGACTACCGCATGTGACAAAGACAAGCCCGAAACACCAAAAGCGCAATTGCAAATTGATATTCAACCTGTTTTTGGTGGGCAAACTTTTTATATGGATAGCATCTATACAACCCAAGAAGGCTATAAAGTAAAGTTCACCGAACTCAAATGTTATTTTACGCTTTTTGGTAATGGGAATACCTCTTTACATGAGGCCGCACTGCTAGATTACCGCGAAACCGGTAGTCTTCTATTCAAAAAAGAAGGAGATTACACTAAATTCCCAAATTTGAGCGCTGTTTTAGGCGTAGATAGCAGCCTCAATCACTTAGATCCTAGCGCTTTTCCAAACGAGAGCCCACTAAATATCAGCAATGCTGGCCCGATGCATTGGGGTTGGAGTACCGGTTATATTTTCATGAACATCGAAGGAAAAGTAGATACCATTCCCGACGCCAGCACCAACACCAACGTATCTTTTAGTTTCCACATAGGTACAGACACCTACCTTCAGGGGCTGCAATTTGACAACATTAACTGGACAGACCTGGGTCATAACTTACATCAATTTAAACTCAAACTAGACCTTTTAGCCTTTCTCGGACAAGGTGCCAACAGCATCAATTTAAGTACTGAAAATCTAACACACACCGCAGCAGGTCAGGAGGTGCTCACTCAAAAAGTAATTTCCAACTTTAAAAATGCATTAAGCCCTTATTGATGAAAAAATTTCTCGTCTTTTTTGGCCTCCTTACCTTGTTCAGCGCATGTAAAAAAGACAAAGCGAGCTTTCAAGCCACGCCTTACGCTTTAGAAATTCCTAGTCATTTTCCTGACATGCTTATTCCGGCAGATAACCCCATGACCAATGAAGGTGTTGAACTTGGCCGTTGGTTGTTCTACGAAAAACGCTTGTCGGGTAATGATTCAATGAGCTGTGCTTCTTGTCATTTTGCAACAAGCAGTTTTTCCGATCCAAATAAGTACTCTGTTGGCATAGACGGCATTGCTGGAACGCGCAACTCTATGGCACTCATCAACCTAGGCTGGGACAACTTCTTTTTTTGGGACGGCCGTGCGTCTTCGTTAGAAGAACAAATTTTAGAGCCCATTCCCAACCCCATCGAAATGCACCAGAGTTGGTCCGACGCAGTTTACAAACTGAACCTAGACATCAACTACCGCAATAAATTTTACCGTGCTTTTGGCGAGCCTGGTATCGACTCAACAAAAGTGGCCAAAGCAATCGCCCAATTTATTCGAACCATGATTTCAGCCTCCTCAAAGTACGATGTCATGTACAAATATGAGAATGGTATGGTGCTAAGTACCCAAGAGCAAAACACACTGCAAACCGTAGATGTAGAGGAATGGGCAGGCTACGATCTCTTTAAGAGTCTCAATGGCGCCGATTGCTTTCATTGTCACAACGGCCCACTGATGCGCGTCAAAAAATACAGCAATAATGGACTCGACCCCAACTTTAGCGATTTAGGTAGAGGTGCTGTTACTGGAAACCCTGAAGACAACGGCAAATTCAAAGTGCCTACCTTGCGCAATATTGCGCTCAGTGCTCCCTACATGCACGACGGTCGTTTTCAAACTCTTGACCAAGTCATTGAACATTACTCGAGCGGTGTGCATATTTCGCCTACCATAGATCCGCTGATCGAATTTGCAGACCAAGGAGGCGTTCAGTTGAGCACCCAAGAAAAATACTTACTCAAGAAATTTTTACTTACCCTGACCGACAACTCTTTTATCTCCAATCCAAAATTCAAAGATCCACACTAACATGAGCGCAAGTCGTTTAACCACTGAAGACAAGGCTTTAAAGATCAATCTTACCCCAGACATCTATGGCTGTTTTGCAGAAATCGGAGCAGGTCAGGAAGTTGCTGCCAATTTTTTTAAAGCCGGCGGAAGCTCGGGTACAATAGCCTACACGCAGTCAGCATACGACATGAAAGTTTCGGATTCTATGTACGGAGAAACCGCTCGTTACGTATGCGAGGAGCGCCTACTGACCATGCTCAAGACCGAATTCAAACACCTTGAGACGATCCTCCCCATTAAAAACCGAGAAGCCCGATTTTTTGCATTTTGCAACACCGTAGAGTCTTTAAATTATCACAAAACCAATCAGGGTCAAGGATGGGTTGGCGTACGTTTTCAACTCAGTAATGACAGCAAACCCAACGATGTCATTTTGCATATCAAAATGCACGACAACAGCCATAAAGCCCAACAAGAAGCCTTAGGAATTTTAGGGGTCAACCTCATTTATGCGTGTTATTTTCAAGCAGGAGATATCGACGGATTCATTGATGGCATTGTACACCGCTTACCCCCAGACCGCATGGAAATCGATATGCTTCGCATTTCTGGTCCGGACTTTGACGACATGGACAACCGCATCATTGCCCTTAATTTGGTCCGACGCGGCATCACCAACGCCACCATGTTCGACCTTGCTAAAAATGTCATGCAGCCCTCCACTGCCTTGTACAAAAAAAATATTTTGCTCATGCGGGGTCGTTTCAGACCGGTAACTAAAGTGCATATCGACATGATCGAACGTGCTAGAGCTGCTTTTGCCAAAGAAAAACGCGTCAAGCCTGAACAATTAGAAGTCGTGTTTGAACTCACGCTCAAAGACCTCACTGCCGATGGCAAAATCTCAGACAAAGATTTTCTCGATCGTGCCGAGTTGCTAGGCTCTCTTGGTTATACCGTTATGGTTTCTAATTACCTCAAGCATTATAAAATGCTCGAATACCTCTCCTCAATTGCTCGCGGCAACCTGGTGGGTGTCATTATGGGTATCTATAACCTGCACATTATTTTCGACGAAAAATATTACGATAACCTACCCGGTGGCTTACTCGAAGCATTTGGTCGCGGTTTCGGACACAACGTAAAACTTTATGTGTATCCGGCACTCAACGTAGAAGATGGCAGCCTTTACCATTTGGGAAATATCAAACTTCCAGACAATTTGATGGGCTTACTCAACTACATGCAAGCCAATGATAAAATCACATCTTTGCAAGAATACGACACGAGTTTATTACACATCCTTTCCGACGATGTACTGAGTAAAATTAAAGCAAATGTCCACAGTTGGGAAGACGACGTTCCTTATGAAGTAGTGAAGGCCATTAAATTTTTTGAACTCTTCGGGTACCAACAAAAATTGGAAAAACATTAATGCCCCATATCAAAAACGCCCTCATTCGCTATCGCATCATCGACCGGATGTTGCGCAACAAGTACAAGCCTTTTCCGTCCAAAGAAACGCTTCGTACCGCTTGTGAAGAAGCACTTTTTGGTTCTGAATCAGGTGCCCATATTTGTGCGTCAACAATCGAAAAGGACTTGTTTACCATGAAAATAGAACACGACGCACCTATTCGCTTTAGTAAAAAAAATGGCGGCTACTTCTACGAAGACCCAGACTTTAGTATCAATGACGTTCCGCTCACCGAAGACGAGCTTGCCTCCATCCGTTTTGCAGTCTCCACCCTTCAACAATTTAGAGAAGTTCCGTTTTTTCAACAATTTGGCTTAGCCATCGATAAAATCGTAGACCGCGTTGCCGTTGGCGACCAAAGTGAAGAACTCTCGAAATTTATTCAGTTTGAATCTGCAGTTTCTACAGGTGGCAACGAGTACCTGCCTATACTTCTAGAAGGTATACAAGCAAAAAAACGCGTCTGGTTTATGTACACTAGTTTTCAGCAACAACAAGCTAAACCTAGAAAAGTAAGCCCCTTATTTTTGAAAGAATACCGCAACCGTTGGTATCTCATTTCTTATGACATTCAAAAGCAAGACATCATGACGTTTGCCCTCGACCGGATGTCTGAGCTCCAATTGCTCTCGGAGCCAGCTCAGGTTCCAAAAGACTTCGATGCAACGGCTTATTTTAGAGACGCCGTTGGAATCACTGCTTTTAAAGGAGAAGCGCTCCGCGTCATCATAAAAGCAGATGCAGTGGCAGCTCGTTATATCGAAACTCAAGCTTTTCATGCCTCTCAACAAATCATCGAAAAAAAAGCAGATTACAGCCTTTTTGAACTGCGTATTTTAATTACAGAAGAATTTATCCGAAACCTACTTGGCTACGCCGGAGAAGTTGAAGTGCTCGAACCAGCCAGTTTGCGCCTTACTATAAAAGAACGTGGACAAGCGTTGCTCAATCGATATCAATCTTAACCTATGCAAGAAATTCTCACTCACCTTGAAAATGGCGTACTGACCCTTACACTCAATCGGCCCAGCGTTTTCAATTCTTTTAACCGCAGCATGGCCATGCAATTACAAGCCGAGCTCGATCGTTGCAGTGCTGATGACCACGTCAGAGCGGTAGTGCTCACCGGCGAAGGCAAAGCCTTTTGCGCTGGTCAGGACTTAGCTGAAGCCACAGACCCAAATGGGCCCGCTCTTCAAGAAATTGTAGGCAAACATTACAACCCGATTATATTGAAAATCCGGGCACTAGAAAAACCAGTAATTGCTGCAGTAAATGGTGTCGCTGCCGGAGCCGGAGCGAATATTGCTTTGGCCTGTGACCTCGTAATCGCCAAAGAAAGTGCCGCATTTATTCAAGCATTTTCTAAAATTGGGCTCATCCCAGACTCTGGTGGTACTTTTTTTCTTCCGAGATTAGTTGGCATGCAAAAAGCACTGGCACTCATGATGACTGGTGAAAAAGTTGCTGCCAAAGATGCCGAACAAATGAATATGATTTACAAAGCGGTACCTGATACCGCGTTTGAAAGTATGGTGGCACAGTTAGCTCAGCAATTGGCAAAAATGCCTACCAAAGCGCTCGGCCTTACCAAAAAAGCGGTAGACGCTGGCTTTAACCAAGATCTAGGCGCGCAGTTGGCACTCGAAGAAAAATTACAAACCCAAGCAGGGCAAACACATGATTTCAAGGAAGGTGTACAAGCATTTCTTGAAAAAAGAACCCCTGAATTTAAAGGAAACTAATGATGAAAGGTCAAATAGGCGTTGTTGGCGCAGGCACTATGGGTGCCGGTATTGCGCAAGTTGCGGCACAAGCCGGACACAAAGTGATCTTAACGGATACCAACCCCGAGCAATTGCTGAAAGCAGAAAAACAAATCAATACGAGCCTAGACAAACTCGTTGAAAAAGGCAAGATCACCGAAGCATTTGCACAAGAAGTAAAAGCGAACCTGAGCTACTCAATTCATTTATACGAGCATCAAGACGCTGCATTAGTGATTGAAGCTATTGTTGAAAACCTAACCGTGAAACACGAGTTGTTCAAGCAACTAGAGCAAATTGTTTCGCAGCAATGTGTCTTAGCGAGTAATACATCCTCGCTTTCCATTGCCTCTATTGGCGCCTGTTTAAAAGATCCAAGCCGCTTTTTGGGTATTCACTTTTTTAATCCTGCTACCCTGATGCCACTGGTAGAGGTCATTCCGGGTGTGGCAACTTCCGCTGAAATCACAGACTCCATAGAAACGCTCATCACCAACTTGAATAAAACGGTTGTGGTTTGTAAAGATACCCCAGGATTTATCGTCAACAGAGTAGCCAGACCATTTTACGGCGAAGCGCTGCGTATTTACGAAGAAGGAATTGCAGATTTTGCCACCATCGATTGGGCCATGACCGAATTGGGTGGTTTTAAAATGGGCCCTTTCACCCTTATGGATTACATCGGAAACGACATCAACTATACGGTGACTGAAACCGTCTTTGCTGCTTTTTATTACGACCCTCGCTTCAAGCCCTCCTTTACGCAAAAAAGGCACATGGAAGCCGGTTTTTTAGGCCGTAAAACCAACCGTGGCTTTTATGATTACCAAGAAGGAAGCGCGTTAACGTCCCCTACAAAAGACCACGTTTTAGGCAAGCAAATTTTTGAGCGAATTTTGGTGCTCCTAATCAATGAAGCTGCCGATGCAGTGTTCATGCAAGTGGCAAGCCCACAGGCCGTTGACCTAGCCCTGACCAAAGGCGTTAATTACCCCAAAGGCCTATTGGCTTGGGCCGATGAATTAGGTCCAGCATGGGTCTTGGAGAAACTCGAAAAGCTTTTTGCAGAATATGGCGAAGATCGCTACAGACCAAATCCTTTACTGCGAAGAAAAGTACATGAACAAAGCAAATTTATTTTGTAACTTTGCATCCTTAAAATCATATCCTATGGCCTACCTATTTACATCCGAGTCCGTTTCAGAAGGGCACCCAGATAAAGTCTCTGACCAAATTTCAGATGCACTCATCGACAACTTCATGGCTTTTGACCCAAGCTCAAAAGTAGCCTGTGAAACCCTCGTGACTACAGGGCAAGTTATTTTAGCTGGTGAAGTAAAATCCAATGCTTACCTCGATGTACAAAAAATTGCACGCGAAACCATCCGTAAAATAGGCTATACCAAGTCTGAATATATGTTTGATGCCAATTCTTGTGGTATTCTTTCTTCTATACACGAACAATCTGAAGATATCAATCAGGGGGTAGAGCGCAGCAATCCAGAAGACCAAGGTGCTGGCGACCAAGGAATGATGTTTGGTTATGCAACCAAAGAAACCGACAACTACATGCCTTTGGCACTTGACCTCGCTCACAAAATACTAGAAGAAATGTCTGCTATTCGCAACAAAGAAGCAGCGCTCATTCCTTACTTGCGTCCAGATGCCAAATCGCAAGTTACTATCGAATATTCCGATGACAACGTTCCACAACGCATCGACACCATCGTAGTCTCCACACAACACGACGACTTCGCTGATGAAGCAGTAATGTTGGCAAAAATTAAAAAAGACATCATCGAAATCGTGATTCCGCGTGTGAAAGCCAAGCTTTCTCCGTCCATTCAAGCACTTTTCAACGACGCCATAACCTACCATATCAATCCGACAGGTAAGTTCGTTATTGGTGGCCCCCATGGTGATACCGGCCTAACAGGTCGTAAAATCATCGTAGATACTTATGGTGGAAAAGGAGCACACGGTGGTGGAGCTTTCTCCGGAAAAGACCCGTCAAAAGTGGACCGCTCTGCTGCGTACGCAACCCGTCATATTGCTAAAAACATGGTTGCAGCTGGTCTTTGTGACGAAGTTCTTGTTCAAGTTTCTTACGCCATTGGTGTTGCTGAACCATGTGGTTTGTACATCAATACCTACGGAACCTCTAAAGTTTCGATGTCCGATGGTGAAATGGCGACCAAAATTGGTCAGATTTTTGACATGCGCCCATACTTTATCGAGCAACGCTTGAAATTGCGCAACCCTATTTATCAAGAAACGGCTGCCTATGGCCATATGGGTCGTAAAAATGAAGTAGTCACCAAAACCTTCACAGCCCCAGATGGCAAGCAAGTAACACGCGAGGTAGAACTCTTCACTTGGGAAAAACTCGACTACGTAGATCAAGTTAAAACGGCTTTTGGCCTCTAAAATAACTAAAGCCCGCTCGTCGGGCTTTTTTTTTTAATTCATGCTCATGAGTACAAATTTCAGAACCATCTGGACGACCCCCGAACGTGACATCGAGGTCATTGATCAGCGCCAATTGCCACATGAATTTGTGGTCGTCAAGTTACAAACTTATAAAGATGCCGACCTTGCCATCAGAAGCATGACGGTCAGAGGAGCGCCACTCATTGGTGCAACCGCAGCCTATGGTATTTTTTTAGCGGTACGCGAACTGATCGACAAAGAGCTCGACGGTCGTTTTTTGGATGAGGCATTTACAGTGCTTCGTGCCTCTAGACCAACAGCTGTAAATTTATTTTGGGCACTTGACCGCATGCAAAAAGCCCTAGATGAGGCCGAAGACTTTTTAGAGGCTGCCTGGAACGAAGCGCAAAAAATTGTGGAGGAAGATATTGAAACATGTCGCATGATTGGTGTGCATGGACTGCCTTTAATTGAGCGCATGGCTGAAAAAAAGAAAGGAGAAACAGTTCATATTTTAACCCATTGTAATGCAGGCATGCTCGGTTGTATTGAATGGGGTACCATCACCTCCCCTATTTATCAGGCTGTTCAAAAAGGTATTGATGTGCATGTATGGGTAGATGAAACACGCCCGCGCAATCAAGGTGCTAACCTCACTGCTTACGAACTCACGAAACACGGTGTCAAGCATACGCTTATTGTTGACAACACGGGTGGGCACCTCATGCAGCACGGCATGGTAGACCTTGTTATTGTGGGTACAGACCGCACAACGCGTCAAGGCGATGTCGCCAATAAAATAGGCACCTACCTCAAAGCTTTGGCAGCAAAAGACAACCAAATTCCGTTTTATGTGGCCTTGCCTTCCACCACCCTCGACATGAGCATTAAAGACGGGCTCAAGGAAATTCCAATTGAAGAGCGCGATCAAGATGAAGTCAAGTATGTTATTGGGAAATCTACTTCAGGCAAAATTGAACCTGTTTTGATTTGCCCTGAAACGACACAAGCCGCTAATTATGGTTTTGATGTAACACCTGCACGCCTGGTCACAGGCTTGATCACCGAACGGGGTATTTGCGCTGCTTCAGAAGAAGGGATCGTATCTTTATTTCCAGAATATATTTCAAATTGATGAATTGAATGGATGAATTATTATTTAAAAAACATAAATATGAAGCGTAATTATTTTCTACTTACTATCATCCTTTTCATCATTCAACATACAACGCATTCACAAATTCAAGGTGTTTGGCACAGTAACTTTGAAGTTGCCGGGAAGTCCTTACTTATGGACTTACAAATAGAAGGTGTAGGACGCGATGGCTCCATTATCGTTTCCATTCCAGATCAGCCGCAAATGAAGCCACAAACAATGGAAGAGTTTGCACTTTTCTCGGATAGTTTGTGGTTCAACTGGAAGATGATAGGCCTTACATACAGCGCCAAACTTATTGGTGATTCTCTAGTAGGTACGATGAAACAATCGGGTTTGGCTTGGTCGGCTATCTTTTACAAAGAAGTAATGATTGCCAAAGAAGTGAAAGGGAAGATACAAGATCCAAAAGCACCATTTCCCTATATGACTAGTGAAATACAGGTCAAGACGGATAAAAAAACAACCCTTTCCGGCACCTTGATTTTACCTGAAATCAATAAATCGACCAAGTTTCCGTTGGTAATTATGGTTTCTGGCTCAGGAGCTCAAGACCGTGATTGCGAAATCTTAGGGCATCGTTCTTTTTGGGTGTTGGCAGACCATCTCGGCCGCAACGGCATCGCCTCGTATCGCTACGATGACCGCGGCGTTGGCAAGAGTTCTGGAAAATTTAATGAAGCAACACAAACCGATTTTGCCAATGACTTGATTGCTATTGTCAATACCCTCAAAAAGGAATTCCCAAAAGCCCAACTATATGTTTACGGCCACTCAGAAGGCGGCATGACGGCCCTCAGAGCAGCTGTGCAAACGAAGTATTTATCGGGAATTATTGAAGCAGCTTCGGTTGGAAACAGCGGAAAAGAAGTCCTGATTGAACAACAGTACTTGATTCTGAAAAATAGCGGTTATTCTGAAGAAGAAAGCCGTTGGAATCAACGTTTTTACAAAGAGGGTGCTGAAATTGCATTGAGAAGTACGCCAAACGATTTTTCTAAACAGTATAATGCCTGGTTAAGTAGTTGCTGGGACAGCATTCCTCAAAAACTGTTAGATGGCGCTGGTCAAAAAGAACTCACCGAGCAAATGAGTGTATTTTTCAATAATACTTGGGCTCGAGAATTTTTGGCATTTGAAAGCTCGGCTTACCTTTCAAAACTCGATCTTCCCTTCTTAATTATCAATGGTAGCGAAGATATTCAAGTTCCCGCTCAGGCCAACCAAGCGAGTTTTAGAGCTGCGCTGAGCAAAGCCTCTTTGGAAAAAAGTACATTTTATATATTAGAAGGCGCCAACCATTTGTTTCAACAATGCAAAGAGTGTACCCTGAGTGAATACGCCACTTTGGAACAGAGCATTGACCCTCAGGTAATGCAATGGGTTACATCATGGATTTTGGAACAGCCGTAAGTCCATCTATATAACCAAAATTCTTTTCTATAATTTGAGGCAGCTGTTCGGTCAAATAATTTTTGAAGGCCAGAGCCGCACCGTTGTGCTTTTTCCCTTTTGGCCATACTACGCGCCACATTGACTCTAAGGGGAGATCTGGTAAAGCAGTCACTTTCAATTGCCCCAATGTAAGTTCGTTTCGGATCCCAATAAGTGGCATGATCGAATATCCGAGGCCCGCAATAAGCGCCTGTTTGACCGCTTCATTAGAGGTAAGCTCAATGTGGCGACGCACTTGTATGTCGTGGCTATCTAAGTATTCATCTAGGGCTTTGCGCGTGGCTGAACCTGTTTCTCGTTTGACCCATGTAATATCTTCGATTGCCTTTTGCCACTCACCTTTTTGCGCTATCTCAAGTGTTTCTTTACCCACCAAAAACAATTGGTTTTTCATGCAATGGATTTCCTCTAAATTCAACCTTTCAGGCAATACAGAGACCAAAGAAAAATCGGTTTCGTTGCGCTCTAAATTGAGCGTTACATTTGCCCGATTTGATACATCTAAAACCAACTCTACACCCGGGTGGGCTTTCATGAAATCGGCTAACAAATATGGGATAATATACTTCCCCGTAGAAACCACACTAATGCGCAACCTACCGCTCAATTGCCCCTTGTATTGGGCTGTTTTGTAATTAATCGCATATACTTCTTCTAGTATTTTCTCGGCTGCTGCAGCCACTTCTCTACCAAAATCTGTTACGTACAACTTTTTGTTGACGATTTCAGTGAGTGGGATATCGAACTGATCTTGAAAGTTTTTCAGTTGAATCGAAACTGCAGGTTGTGTTAAAAACAACGCTTCAGCAGCACGGGTAATGCTTTCTTTTTGAACAATTTTTAGAAAGATGCGCAGTTGATTGAGAGTATAGTTCATAACGTTTATTTATGTTTGATATATTTTTATTATATATATACTTATGCAAATAATGTGCCAAATTTGCAAAAAATATCAATTCCATGATCAAAGAAATTGAATTAATTAAAAGTGACTACCATCCTGAGGAAGCTTTAGAAGTACTAAGCAACCTCATACAGCAGAAAATTGCCTATCACACGCAAAAAACGATTCGGAACCAAGAAATCTTTGGCGCGCCTGACTTACAAGCTGAACAACGCTTAATAGCACTCCAAGACATCAAAAAAACATTAATTCAAGAACTCAAGCAATTAGATCCAAATACCGTTTTGCACATCAATGGATATGTTTCGCTCACCGTTATTGCTCAGCAGCAAGCATCATAAAGAGGTGCTTTTGCAGCCTCTTTTCGAGCCTTATGGTGTTCAACTGATTATTCCCGATGGTTTTGACACGGACCCTTTTGGTACTTTTTGCGGTGCTATTCCCAGGGCTGAAGGTCCGAAGCATACCGTCAAGGAAAAATGTTTAGCGGGCATGGCTCATGCCGAACGAAAACAAGGACTAGCAAGCGAAGGGTCTTTTGGAGCTCATCCAAGTTTTCCGTTCTTAACAATGAATGAAGAATGGTTGGTATATATTGACCTCGAGCACAACATTGAAATTTACGGCCACAGCACGACATTAGAAGTTTGCCATGCGCAACTGGGTTTCCATGAGGAGGAACAGCTCCAAAGTTTTTTAGACAATTGTTCATTTGGGATGCAAGCTCTTATTTTCAAAGACCGCAAGAGCGGTGAAATAATTAAAAAAGGAATTCAAGACCTCACCAGCTTGAAACAGCTGATGAAAAACCATCCTGAGTGGCAAATAGAAACAGACTTAAGAGCGCATCTAAACCCCCTTCGACAAAAAAACATCATTGCTGCAGGTAGAGATTTGCTGAAGCGTATGCAAAGCCGTTGTCCGAAATGTGAGCAACCGGACTTTTCAGTGACTCAATACAGCGGTAAGCTTCTTTGTAGTTGGTGCCAGAATCCAACTGAAAGCTATGCATTGCTCGAATTTAACTGTGCGCACTGCAATTACCAAATCATAGAAAAAAGAAAAGACAAAGAAGTAGAAGATCCACAATATTGCAATCGTTGTAATCCCTAATTAAAATGAAATCTAATATATAAAACATGAATTTAGACTTTTTATCCCACGATCTTAGTAACCCTACCATCCTGTTTTTCTTATTGGGAATTGTCGCTGTTTTAATCAAAAGCGATTTAGAAATTCCTGAATCATCTTTTAAATTCATCTCGCTATACCTTCTTTTCTCTATCGGATTTCGGGGTGGGCAAGAGTTGCAACACAGCGAATGGACCGCCGAAATCTTTTGGTCTTTAATTTTTGGTATGGGGATAGCCGCCTGCATACCCGTCTATAGTTTTTTTCTGATTCGCAAGCGTGTGGGTCTATCGAATGCAGCAGCTATTGCTGCAGCCTACGGTTCGGTAAGTGCTGTTACTTTGGTTGCTGCGCTCTCCTTCTTAGAACTACAAAATCTTACGTTTAATGGGCATATGGTGGCCGTCATGGCTTTCATGGAATTCCCTGCGATTATTGTGGGCGTCTTATTGTTGCGGATTTATGAACATAACGATTCAAGGTTCTCTTTACCAGAACTCCTAAGGCATTCTTTGGCCAATGGCAGTGTGCTGATGATCATGGGTAGTTTAACAATAGGCTTGTTATCCGACAGCAAACAAGCAGCAGACATTGCTCCTTTTACTACGGATATATTCAAAGGCTTCTTAGCGCTTTTCTTACTCGAAATGGGAATGACAACTGCAAAAAGAATCAAGTCATTCAAAACGCACGGATGGCTAATGGCCATATTTGCAGTTGTCATACCAGCTCTCAACGGAATTATTGTTGCGTGGCTGTCTCAATTTGTAACGATGGACCCCTCGAATCGGTTTGTTTTTGCCGTATTGGGTGCAAGCGCTTCTTACATTGCAGTGCCTGCAGCCATGCGCTTGGCTGCTCCAAAAGCAGATCCTGGCTTGTATATACCTATGGCGTTAGGCCTTACCTTTCCTTTTAATATTGCTTTTGGTATGCCGATTTATTATTGGGTTATCTCACTAAGTTAGCCTGCAGAAACTCCCACTTAAGCCAAAGTTGCTCACATTTGGCTTGGTACTCCACAACTTTTAAGGCAGCCTGAAAAGCAGCCGTTTCTCTCATATTCACCATAAAAAGTGTGCTTTCTCCGGTTTCAAATAAATTAAGTTCCGCTGCTAATAGCTTTTTAGTACTCTCGGCATTTTCAGTAAAAATAGCCAATTGCTTGCGTGCATTGAGGTACTCAGCTCGCGATGCAAGTAATTTGGCGGTAAGTTCTGCGCCTCTATCTTGACGCTCAAAAGTTGTTTGCTCAATGTTCAATTTCGTTTGTTGTAGGGCAGCGCGTTCTTTTCTTAAAAACAAAGGCATTTGTGCACTCACTCCCCATCTGTAATCATTGATAGAAAATTGTGCAAATGGGTTATATTGAATGGGTTCGTTCAAAAAATTGTATTTGAGCTCCAATTGGGGCTTGAGTTGCTCTCGGTTGTAGCGCTTTTCGATGGCCAATACGTCTAATTTGTAGGATAATATACCTAAATAAGGGTGCTGCTCGACTAGGGAGTCTACCTGCCCGGCAAAGATCAATTTGGGCGCTTGTATGCTTAGCGAATCGGCCTGAAGTGGTTGGGCTGCGGCATCAAGCTCAAGAGGCGTTCCGTCCGCTTTCCAAAGATAGCGATTTAGGTAAGCAGTTGCCCCTGCAAAACGCGCCTCTTGATCGGCCAAAGCCGCAGCCCTCGTTTGGTATTGAATGGCTGCCTCTACCGTATCAATATACGGGCGATCTCCTAGTTCTGCCATTCGCTGCATGGCAATCAAGCGCACTGCACCCACGTCCAGTGCTTCTTTGAGGATCTGACCCGCATAATATTGTAAATACCAATCCCAGTAGGCATAACCCGCCTCTAAAACCAATTCATTGAGTGCCAAGCGTTGTTCGAGTTGGCTACTTTGCAAATAGACTTTTGCTTTTTGTAATTCTGCCCTGCGTTCGTCGATCAGTAAACCATTGCCTAAATTGGCAGCAAGCCCACCATACCATAAGCCATTCTGAGGCGTAAGCCCTTGCGGGTCTAAATAGGTGCCCCTATTTTGTTCTAAACCTGTTTGTAGGCTCAGGCCATACCATGTAGGCACCTTGAGTTGGGCATCTGAAATGCTGTAATACATGGTGTTGCCATAGTACTTTTGAGCGAGGTCGTAATTGAGTTTGGGGTCAAAACCACCCCGAGCCTTCAGTACATATGTTTCAGCAAATTCCGGTATTAATTTGGCTTGCTTTGCCAGCGGGTGGCCTTCGAGTACCTGCAGCATAAAGGATTCAGGCCGAAAGATATTATTTTGGGACCAAACTGCCAAAGCACTCCAGAAAAGGCAAATGAAGAATGTATATTTATTTCTCATTGGACTTCACTTTGACCGTTGACTTTTTGACAGGAGTTTGGTAGTAGTCTGGCGGGAAACCATTCACATTTCGCCAGAGCTCGTACCAAATAGGTACATCGTTGAGCAAAAGCATGGCATAGGCGCCGCCGCCAACGCGCAGAGGTTCTGGCCATTTATTTTCATTGCGGTCAGGCGCTACCAATACCCTGAACTCACCATTCTCATTTGCAAATTGATCTATTGCAAAAACCGTCCCGCCGTAGGTTCCATAGCTTGTATTTGGCCAACCTGAAAAAACAATTGCAGGCCAACCATCGAACTGAATGCGCACGTGCTGACCAACTTGTAACAAAGGCAAATCCATAGGTCGTACGAACATCTCAACAGCAAGGTCGTAATTCGTCGGCATGATGGTCGCAATTGCAGATCCTTGTTTGATGGTTTCGCCAATGCCGCTCGACAGGGTTTTGGTAATACGTCCATCTTGGGGAGCCAAAATATAATACATGCCATTTCTGATCGAATAATTGGCAACCTGTGTTTGCATTTTACTTACATCTATTTCTGCTTCGTACATGCTCGAAAGCGCTGTAAATTTTTCAGACTCAGCCTTAGAAACTTCGTCTTGGAATTTGGTTTGAACAGCATTGAGCTCAACTTTAGCATCAATAATATCATTGCGACTTTGCAAAAACTTTTGCTGCGCACTAATCATTGTTGCCTGTGCCCGTTGCATAGCTACTTTGCGGGTCTCTACCTCCGTTTTGGACTTGAGGTCCTCTTTGTAGAGTTTTTCAAAACGATCAAATTGATCCTTAGCAATTTGATAATTGAGCATTGCAGCTTGGTTTTCAATGCTATCACTTTTGAGTTTCAATTGGGCTTGTTGGGCTTTAATTCGTGCTTGTTGTACCTTTAATTTCCCGGTTTCAATTAAGGCATCTATGCGCTTGTCCAAGGCCTGAACTTTATCTCCGTAGGAAACCACACTCAACTCTTTACTTTTGAGCTGTTGCTCACTTCTACCAACGAGTTTCGGGTCAAAATAGCCATCTTTAATCTCGGAAATAAACATTATTGTATCTCCTCGTTTGACCAAATCACCCTCTTTAACAAACCACTTTTCGATACGGCCACCGATGAGGGCATTTATAGTTTGTGGCCTTTGTTCTGGCCTGAGCGTGAGCACCTCTCCGTTGGATCGGATATTTTGGGTCCAAGGAAGAAAGAGTACAACTAGGCTAAAAATTAAGAGCACATAAATGGAATTGCGCAAGAGTTTTTTGGGTGCCTTATTGAGCATTTGAGTAACCACTAAACCTTCTGTGTTGATGTGGTTTTGATTATTTGGAGAGAGGTTTAACATAAGATCAATTTTTCGTGATTGAGCGACAGGTTGTGCTCATTGATGCTTGCCAAAAGTACGGTTCCCTTGTAGTTATTTTCTAGGTATTTTAATACGGTTTCTAGGGTGGCATTCGATAAATAATGCGTGTGCGTATCCCAAAGTAAGACAGACGGCGCAGCAATAAGTGCCCGACAAAGTATGACCAGCGTAATCAATTGCCTATCTAGTGTACTGGCCTCCGGATTCAAGATGGTCTGATACGCATTAGTCAACTCCATCACTTTATGATCTAAACCAATTGCTGCAGCTATTGATAAGACTTGGTCAACTGAGTGGTCTCTACCCATGAGTATGTTTTCGAGTACGGATCCATAAATGAGTTGGTCGTGATGAGACAAACTGGCAATTTGGGAACGAAGTGTTTGTGTGCACAAATTACTGGTTGGAATGCCATTGATAAGGACTTGGCCTTCATTTGGCAAGGCCATAGCGGCAATCATTAAAAAGAGCCCCTGTGCCTGATTTCCTTCAAAATCTTGAATATGATAGAACTTCCCCGCTTCGAAACGACAAGACAACTGCTGTAATAAGGGCGTCTGACTCCAAGTTGTTTGGTAAACTAATTGTTGGATGTCAATGGTAAGTGCCTCCTCTTTTTGAAGTTGAATGCCTTCTTCGGAATCTAGAGGCAAATCAGTGATTTCGCCAATTTTTTCAATGGCGGTGAGCACGTCGTAGACCATTTCAAGACTCACGATGAGTTTCTCTACTGAATTGAGCACTAAAACTATAATGATTTCGGCTGCAACAAACTGCCCGATATTCATTTGCTGATTCAGGACGAGTAGCCCGCCAATGATCAGTAATGCAAGGGCTATGAGTACTTTGAAGCCAATCAGGTATTTATACTGTTGTACGAGTACTTTAAAATGTGCATCTCTAGACTTCAGGTAACCCTGCAAAAAAGTATCCGAGCGCTTTAATAAAATACCGCTGCTACCTAGATGTTTAAAAGTGAGTCTATTACGGGCAATTTCTTCGAGCCAGTTGGCTATTTTATACTTGTATTTGGATTCGTCGAGGCTTGTTACAAAACCACGTTTGGCCGTCATTCTAAAAATAAATGCAAGTAGTAGTAGCAGGGCAAATCCGAAGATGATAAAGAACGGATGGTAAAAAGACAAAAGAATGAGGCCAAAAAGAATTTGCAACGTTGCAGCTGTAAAATCGATGAGCAACTTGGAGATTCCTTTTTGAATGGTCAAGGTATCAAAAAAGCGGTTGGTCCATTCGGGTGCGTAGCGCAACAAGAGCTCGCGCAGCTGAATCTTGGGCATTCTCGTTGCAAATTCGAGCGCTGATCTTGTGAAAATACGCTGTTGTAAATTTTCAGTAATGCGGAGTTGTGCAATGTTCATGTAGCCTGAAAAGCCAATAGCCGAGACGACCAAACCTACTAGTAAAAACCAAGATGTACTGACCTTTCCAGCCTGTATAAAGTTGATAATGGCCTGAATACCGAGCGGCAAACCAAGACTTAGTAGACCCCCAATGATGGCAAAGAGGTAAATGTCTGAAATATCTTTGCTGTCGGGCTTGAGTAAGGCCCAAAAGCGCTCATAAGGTTTGGTGACGTCTTTATTCATGATCTAGATAGCTGAAAAATAATTGTGTATAAAAAACAGCAACAACATCTTCTTGTTCTGATGCGTTGGTAACTTCTGGAAGGTGCTGACCAAAAAAACGCTGCTGCAAACTGCCTTCGAGCAAAGTAGTAACGAGCATTTCTGGGTACTTACAACGCGGTTGGTAGGTCCGGACCAACTCTGAGATATATTGAACGATTTGTAGATAAATGCTGTGGTAACCAGTTTGATAGTCGGCATCTACGGCTTTTGTTAGAAAAACTTTGGAGGCTTCGTGAATCACGATACGCTGCAGGCGCTTTTCATTTGAAAACGATAAAGAAGTAGCCTGAGGAATCAGTAGTAGTTCGAGTGCTTTCGTGAGGCGCTCTTTAGGATTGCCGCCTTGCGTTTGTAATAGCAAGCGGCATTCAAGCCTTCCCCAATACCAATTGATCAAATAAAGAAGAAGTTTATGCTTATTGGCAAAATAGCGGTAGACAGAAGCTTCGGTAGTACCGACTGCAACGGCTAGTTTTTTAAACGTAAACTGCTCAAAGCCCAGTTCGTCAATTAATAAAATGCTACCCTCAATAATGCGCTGCCCGAGCTGAGTAGCTTGTGGATTTCGCACTGCTATTTCTTCAAGTATGGGAATCTGAAACCGATCTACTAGATCCATAAAAGTAATTTGTGCAAAATTAATAGCAATACTATTCCTAATGGGTAGGATTCATATAGTATCTTTTTATCCATATTATAAGTAATTTTGAGGATGCAAAAAACAGTTGTGGTCATAGGTGCAACAGGCCTCGTCGGTTCAGCCTTAGTTCAAGAATTAACCGATGATCCGAAAGTAGCCGAAATTAGAATTTTGAGCAGACGCGCACTGAGCTACGCTTCAGATAAAATCAAAGTCATCCAAACCGATTTGAGCAAGCCCGAACCTAGTATTTTTGACAACGCCACGGCTTTGTATTGCGGTATTGGCACCACAAGAAAAAAAACGCCTGATCAGCAGCAATACATCGCAATAGACCACGGCATCACTATCGCCGCGGCCAAAGCTGCTAAAAGTAAAGGTGTTTCAGAGGTTCATCTGATTAGTGCCATTGGTGCCGACGTGAAATCGAAAATTTTTTATAGTCGGCTTAAAGGCGAAATCGAGCAAGACCTCATCGGATTAAATTTTGATCGCACGGTCATTTACCAGCCCTCTATTCTTATAGGGCCACGCCCCGAAAAACGCTTTGGCGAAAAAATTGCGCAAGTCCTCAGCCCGGCTTTTGATCTGTTGCTTATCGGTAAGCTTCAAAAATACCACAGTATTAGCGCCAAAGAATTAGCCGCTACAATGCATCGGCTTTCCTTCATTTCGCGCAAGGGGGTACAAGTACTTGTGTACCCTGAACTCTGCAAAAGACCGTCTTAAACTCAACTAATAAACGATAAAAGGTTGACATCTATTCTATATTCGGAGTTTTTGAATTTAATAGTTTTATTTACTTTGTAGTATATTCCATTCTACATGAGAGCCATATTCCTATTTTTTTGTTTACCATTCTTAGGTTTGACACAAACCATCACAAAAAAAGATCAAATCAACGCCAAGCGCATTACTGCGAACGCAAGTACCCTCTTCAATGAAGGGCAAAGTACAAATGCCTATATGTTGCTCAAGCAGGCCGTTGCACTAGACTCTACTTATGCGAATGCTTTTTTCTTACTGGCCACAACAGAATTCGACTTGCGGTCTTACCACTACGCACAAGAACACTGCGCCAAGGCACTGGCCTTATTCGGGACAAACACCAACGAAGAACATCTATATTTAGCAGGTCAGATTGAACTCTCACTCGGCAATTGCGTACAAGCCAAGAATCTATGCACACAAGCCAAGAAATTGATCAAATCTGAAAAATATTACAAAGTACTCGGCTTTCAATTGCTTGAAGAACAAAGTAATTTTGCACTTAACGAACTACAAAAAGACACCTTCAATCAGCGTGAGCTGTTGGGAGGTACGCTCAATACCAAATACGACGAATACGGCCCTATACTCAGCTTAGATGGTCAAATCCTTTATTTCACGACGCGTAACCCGGACTCCAAAGGCGCCAACCTCAACCCCGACGATCAACGCTTTTTTGAGGATATCTATCAAGCACAACCAGACCCTGAACATCACAACTCATGGGTGCGCAGTTTTGAGTATGACGAGCTTTTCAATACCGAAGGTTTTGATGCCCTCTCCTACCTAGCCGCTGATCAACTCAGCGCACTCGGCACCCTGAACACCACCGCATCTAAAGAGTTGAGTACTGAAGGATCAGATATTTTTGAACTCACGGCCGAAACACCTGGGGTATGGGACGACAAACGCGTCATTAAAGATATTCCTGGACTCAACACCAGTTACTTTGAGGGTGCACCAACCAAAACCGATACCATTTGGGTCGATGAATTTACGTACATCGAAGAACTTTATTTTGTTTCTGATCGGGCTGCCGAAAAATATGCAACCGACATCTATGTGGCAAAGAAAATCAATGGTGTTTGGCAAGCTGACGCACAAGCACTACCACAAGGCATCAATACGGAAGACCGAGAAACCACACCTTTCGTGACCCCAGACGGAAAACTTTTGTTTTTTGCCTCCGACGGCCACTTGGGAATGGGGGGCTACGATATTTTTTATTGTAAAAGAGAAAATGAAGGTTGGTCTGCACCCATAAATTTAGGTGCCGCCATCAATACAACACTCGACGACACCCATTTTCAGCGCAGTGGAACCACCCTCACTTGGGCAAGTGTCAGCGAACTTGAAGGCTTGTTTAGTTACAATTTATTCAAGGCCCCTGTAAGTATATTACAAATAGAAGACTTGAAATAAGGTGCCGCGCTATTTTATCCAGCTTGCTTACGACGGGAGCGCCTATAATGGCTGGCAAATTCAGCCAAATGCACCGAGTGTGCAAGAGGCCATCGAAACTGCCCTCAGCAAACTCCATGGCTTGCAGCCTATTGCTGTAGTGGGTTGTGGACGCACAGACGCTGGCGTTCATGCACAGCAGTATTTCTTGCATACCGACCTGCCCCAAACTTGGGATGCGCAACAATTGGTTTTCAAGCTCAACCGCATGACCGCCCCAGACCTCGCTTTTTATAAGGCCTGGGAAGTTCCTACCGACCTGCATGCCCGCTTCGATGCCAACTCGCGCACATATCGTTACTTTGTCCATCAACACAAAAATCCTTTTCAAGCCAACACGAGTTGGTATGTTCAAAATACCTTAGATCTAGCTGCCATGAACGAAGCGGCAAAGTACCTAGTTGGTCGGCAAGACTTTTCATCTTTTGCAAAAGCCCACACAGATGTCAAAACAAATATATGTGAAGTATTTGCTGCGCAATGGTCGGTGGGTAAAGATGGTATCTATTTTGAAATTAGTGCCAACCGCTTTTTGCGCAATATGGTTCGGGCTATTGTTGGGACACTCGTAGAGGTCGGATCAGGTAAAATAAAAGCCTCCGAACTGCCCAATATTATTGCTGCACAAGACCGTTCAGAAGCGTTTCTTTCTGTACCTGCACATGGCCTGTTTTTATGGGGTATTCGCTACGACAAGGCTCCAGAACTTCATGTTTAGTCGGCCTGATTGATCTCCCATTCTCTATATAGGTCAAAATAACTTTTGGTTTCAAGAATGATAGCCCCACCGAGTGTGTCCCCATATTTGGCGGGCAAACCACCCGTGTATACGGTAATTCTGCCGATGGCGCTACTGGGCACATTGAAGACTTCATTAGACTTGATTCCATCTAACATATAGATCATATCACCTTTGCGTGCACCGCGAAACATAAGGCCGCCATCTTCATCTTTTTTAATATCTGAGTTTGAATTTGCCACCATATCGACCACACTAAATTTGTCCGACCTAAACTTGATTTGCTTGGCGCTGATGGTCATCATTGGAACTTCGCTGATCTGTATGCGCGCTTGCTCGAAGCGACCTCCGTTTAAACGCACCGCTTTTGTTTCTTGGGTTTTATTCTCGAAGTAAAGGATTCCTGCATTGGCATAGGCGTCGATAAATACTTCAACGGTTGCTTTTGCAGTGCTGTCTTTTTGAAAAGAACCTGATACTTGGTAAGTACCCGCAGGTACCCCAACAATTCTAAAACGACCCTCTTCATTAGAAAGCGCCAAATATACATGTCCATTTTCTTTGATCATGGCTTTGGCTCCTACAACAGGTTGTTGGGTCGAAAAATTGATAAAAGTTCCGATGACATCACCGGTTCCGGATTGGGCTACTGTGTTTACTGCTGCCGTGAGCATCCACACCATCATAAAGTTTTTCATCAGCATGTTTATTGATAAGATGCCGAAGTCCAACTTATTCCACAAAAAAATTAAAGTACTGCGCTACTGGTTGGGATTTCGCGGTCAACTTTTTTAAATAGGCCCTGCAGTACTTTACCCGGCCCTACTTCAATAACCTCCGAACAACCATCGGCAAGCATGTTTTGCATGATTTGCGTCCAACGAACAGCACCAGTTAGTTGGGATACCAAATTTGCCTTGATTTGTGTGGGGTCAGTAACCGCTTGCGCGTTCACATTTTGATAGATCGGGCAAATGGGTTGTGCAAAATGGGTTGCTTCAATGGCCGCAGCGAGTTCTTCGCGAGCGGGTTCCATGAGTGGCGAATGAAAAGCACCCCCTACCTGTAAGACCAAAGCGCGTTTGGCTCCGGCAGCTGTAAGTTGGGCACAAGCTTCGTCTATAGCAGCAATACTTCCCGAGATCACGAGTTGACCCGGGCAATTATAATTGGCCGCTACCACCACACCATCGATTTCAGCGCAAATACGCTCTACTACATCGTCTTCTAGGCCCAAAATGGCGGCCATTGTGCTGGGCGTTTGTTCACAAGCTTTTTGCATCGCAGCGGCACGCTTGGCGACCAAACGAAGGCCATCCTCAAAGGATAACGTTTGATTGGCAACGAGTGCTGAAAACTCTCCGAGTGAATGGCCTGCAACCATTGCTGGCTGGAAGCGCTCACCGAGACACGCCGAAAGTATGGCGCTATGCAGAAAAATAGCGGGTTGCGTTACATTCGTTTGTTTGAGCGCCTCATCGGTGCCCTCAAACATAATGGTTTGAATATCAAAACCGAGAATCTCATTGGCCTGAGCGAATAAAGAACGAGCGAGCTCAGAATGGTCGTATAGATCTTTGCCCATTCCTGAAAATTGGGCGCCTTGCCCGGGAAAAACGTATGCTTTCATGTGGTGAATTTGGGGGTAAATTTAAGAAATCTCACCGATTAGAGCTGTCCGTCTGAATGATACTTTCCTAATTTGTAAATACGAACCTTCTGCAAAATACCATCTTTATCGTAGTCGTAAACTTTACCGTCGTATAATTGCCCACTTTTAAACTCGCCGTCCATCCAAATTTCATCGTTATCGTTATAGACCTTATTATAACCATTCGGGACAAAGCGCAATCCTTTGGTTTTCGGATGAAGCACTCGAGGTGGGTAATCATTCGGTCTAGGAGTTGATTTGGGAACGGCTATTTCCTTTTGGTCTGGAGCTTTTTGTAGCGCCCCAATTTGGCCATTGGCTGCAATGTCAAAAGTACTTTGGAGTTGCCCATTTGGATGGTAACGCGAGACTTGACCTTGTACTTGGCCATTTTTAACGGTATAACTCAAAGCGAGTTTTCCGTTTGGATGGTAGTAGCTCACCTTTCCACTCTCTTGTCCTTGATTGTTAAAATTTGCTTTGTAGGCAAGCTGACCATTTTCGTGATAGCGCAACAACATACCCTTGTAACCATTGGCTCTAAAATCACCTTGTTCAGCTATTTGACCATTTGGATAATAGCGCGTGAAAGCACCCTCGGGTCTGTTATTGTTGTAAGTTCCTTTCAACTGTGTTTTGCCATTTGAAAAGTATTTGATCCAAGCACCTTCCTTTCGGCCATTGACATAATTGCCTTCCTCAACTTTTTGGGTTTTGGGTAGATGTCGACTTGGATAATCTTTGCCCGTAAAGACCCATTTTCCATGGCGTTGACCACTGGAATTGCGCTTATTTTGTGCAGTAGCGTTCGCACTCAAAAAAAGTAATAAACAACAAAGAGAAGTCCGTAAAATCACAACGCCAATTTACGAAATTTGGCTAACTTTGAAACACTATGCTCAGCTTAGATCCGAAAGAACTCACCGTACAGCGCTTGCACCAACTTTTGTTAGGGGCCATTGGCCCGCGCCCCATTGCCTTTGCCTCTACTATAGATGCGGAAGGGCATGCCAATTTAGCGCCTTTTAGTTTTTTCAATGTCTTTAGTGCCAACCCGCCTGTTCTCGTATTTTCTCCTGCAAGATCGGGGCGCACCGGCCAAAGCAAAGACACCTACAACAACGCCAAGGCCATTCCAGAGGTGGTCATCAATGTTGTCAACTATAACATGGTACACCAAATGAGTCTTGCAAGCTCGCCTTATGCACCGGGTGTAGACGAATTCGTCAAAGCTGGTTTTACCGCGCTTGCCTCTCATAAAGTCGCGCCTTTTCGCGTGGCAGAAGCACCCGTCCAATTCGAGTGCAAGGTCCAACAAATCATCGAACTCGGTCGAGAAGGGGGAGCGGGTAACCTTATTATTTGTGAGGTACTTCACATGCATATCCACGAAAGCCTTCTCAATGAGCACGGGCTCATCGATCAGCACAAAATTGATTTGGTCGCTCGTATGGGTGCAGACTGGTATTGCAGGGCCAACACAGCATCTATGTTTGAAATCAAAAAACCCATTTCCAGCTGCGGTATAGGCTATGATGCCCTACCACCAGACATCAAAAATAGTCAAGTACTCAGTGCAAATAACCTCGGCCAACTCGCAGGCATCGAAGAACTGCCCAACGAGACCGATGTCAACGAATACAAATTGCTCGAACTTTCCTCGCTTTTTCTAGATCTTGAAGCCAATGCCAACGCGCTCGAAACCGCACTGCACCAAAGAGCCAAAGAACTACTTTCAGAGAACCAACTAGAAGAAGCCTGGCTCACCCTTTTATCTTTTAATAACTAACAATAAGTCCATGTTTAAATTCACCGGCACCATCAAAGTCATTCAAGACACCCAACGTATTTCAGACAAATTTCAAAAACGTGAATTTGTCGTTACAGATACGACTTCTATGTATCCTCAAGATATTCTCTTTCAAGCAACCCAAGACAAATGTACTTTGCTCGATGCCTTCCAAGTAAACGATAACGTGGAGGTTTCTTTTAATTTACGCGGTCGCGAATGGACGAGCCCTCAAGGAGAAGTCAAGTTTTTCAACACCATTGAGGCTTGGCGCATTGAAAAACAAGGTCAAAGCCAACCAATGGGCATGCCAAGTAATGGCCCATCAGCAATGGATATCGGTTCAGATGCGTTACCTGGCGTTGGGGCCAACACCGAAGACGACGACGATCTTCCTTTCTAAGCAAAACTTTTAGAAGGCACTCAAAGCCAAAGCAACGCCAACCAAAATACTCATTAACTTGAGTAAATTGAACTTGTGATTCTCGGTGGTTTCAAAGATAATGGTTGTCGAAATGTGTAAAAACATACCTACTACCACCGCCAAAATCATATTTACGTTGAGGCCTAACTGCGCTGTAGTAATGCCTAAGCCAATAAAAACGCCAAATGGCGTCATGAGGCCAAATGCAAAAAGTATGAGCCAGGCTTCTCTGCGCTTGAGTCTTGTCGCCAATAATAAGGTCATGAGCGCTATGGCTACCGGTATCTGATGAAAAACAATTCCCCAAAAGAAACTTGCATCATAGGCATAGGCTGTTGGCTCTACCCCTATTCTGAGCATATTACCGAGCGGTATACCTTCAATTATGGAGTGTACAGACAATGACACAAACAAGGCCCAAGGCATGGCCTGCCCCTTGTGCACATGCACATGCCCGTGCTCTATACCGCCTGAAAAATATTCTAAAATAAGTTGCACCAAAAACCCGAGCAAAATATACACACCAACTTGTAATGACGGAAGTGCTTCAGCGTGTGCATGCGCATGCCCTTCATGAGTACCATAGAGCTCAGGCAATAAATGCTGAAAAATTACAGCCAATAAAAAACCTCCACTAAAAGCCAAAGCAAGTTTGATGTACTGATTTTTGTTGGTTGCATTGAGGTAACTAACGATGCCACCACCCAATACAACTGATGCAATTAATAGGAATTGAACAAGATAAAAATTCATGGTTTCTTTTTTGCAATAAGGATAAGGCGATCACTTGTTGTAGGCTCATAAGCCTCGAGCGCATATGAGCCGTAAGTGGCTTGGAGCTCAAAATAAGGAGATAACAGCGCTTCAAAATGCGCCAACGTCAAAGCTTGAACTCTTTCGGTAAAAATAGCATTTGGGGTATTTTCAGTAGTTGCGCGTACCTCAATTTTTTTAAAGATATGCTTTTGATCGTGCCAACGTTCAATATGGAATTGGATGCCGTCTCTGATAACTATTTCGGTTGGCTTGAGTGCCGCACATACCTTAGGCGCATTTAAAAAGTCGATCACGACCACGCCTCCAGGTTGCAGCATGGTTGCAAGTGCCTTACAAACAGCCTGGTTCTCTTCAAGGGTATCGAAATAGCCAAAGCTTGTAAACAAATTAAAAATGGCCGTAAAATATTGCCCAGTCAAGGGCTTGCGCATGTCATGAACGATAAATTGGAGCTTGTCTAGCTGCAGCGCTTTCTGGTTTTCTTGTGCAGCTGCAATACTATTGGCAGCTAAATCGGCGCCCAAAACTGCAAAGCCCATTTGAGCCAAGGTAATGGAATGACGGCCTTTTCCACAGGCAAGATCAAGAATACGTGCACTTGGTTTTAATTCAAGTACGCCAATCAGTTTGTTCAAAAACAGCTGCGCTTCGTTGTCGTCACGGTGCTGATACAACAAATGATAATACGGGGAATCGAACCAAGTGGCGAACCATTCTTTTTGCGGCATGCAGCAAATTTACAACATTCTTTTGCTAATTTCGGGAGATGAGACACATTGGTTTAACTGGCGGAATCGGATCGGGTAAAAGTACCATAGCTGAGGTGCTCGAATACATGGGCTACCCTGTATTCTACTCCGACGTGGAGGCCAAAAAACTGTATGATGCGCATCCGCTGGTCAAAAAAGAAATGAGCTTCATTTTTGGAGCGGATATTTATAAAGAGGGGACCTTTCAATTCAGTTATTTAGCGGAGCGCTTGTTTTCAGACCCCTTATTAAAAGAGCGGGTCTCAAAGTTGCTGCATCCGTTGGTGCGAGAGCGCTTCAGCGAATGGGCTGGGCAACAAGCTACTGATCTTGTATTCAATGAAGCGGCTATTCTTTTTGAAACTGGTGCCTATCTTCAATTCGATGCAACAATACTGGTCATTGCGCCGCTCGAAACAAAAATTCAACGCGTACAATCCAGAGACAACCTGAGTCGAGAAGAAATATTCAGTCGGGTAGCCAATCAATGGCCAGATGCCAAAAAAATGGGTCTAACCCCGTATATCATTCAAAACGACGGCCAGCCTTTACTCCATCAAATTGAAGAAGTACTGCTTCAACTCAAGTCTGTTTGAAAGATAAACTAGGCTCAGTATACCATTTTGATATGGATAGTGCGGTCTTGACTAAATTTGAAGCTGCAGTCTTCAAAACTCGGGACGCTTAGGTTAGGCCTCACATTGTTCGAAAAAGCGTAGCCTTCTGTCGGGACACCAAAGAAATTTTTATCGCAAAGTTTGTTCTGGTTGACGTCATGATAAACCACAACTGCGTATTTGCCGGGTTCTAGGTCTTTAAAGGTATAATTGACTATTCCTTTTTGGGCATCCGTGCGCGCCAAGCGATACGTAGTGCCAACCTTTGCAAAAGTGTCCGGATTTCTGTAGAGCGCAAATTCTATCCAGCCTTTGGCACTAGAAACAGCACTGACACTTACGTGTAAATCGAATTTGGCATCGGAGGGGGTTTGAACAGCAAAAGAGGTCAAGATACTCCAGAAGAAAAGAAAAATTAATGACTTCATAATGAGTTACTTATTCCGATAAACGAATGTTCAAGCCCAAGTTGAACTGTAAATTCTTAATGCTTAAAGATTCTGAATTAAAGAGCTGCTGCCATTCATTAAAAGCACCCACCTCCACACCATTGCTGAGATCGCGAAAGCCGCGGTAAGCACTGGCGCGTAAACCTATCCTTTTCGTGGGGTTCCATTGTAAATAGGCGAAATAACCCATGTCTAATTTGGCATGCGTATGTTCAATTTCATCTGAACTAAGCAAGGTGGCAGATGGTGCACCAGGGTAAAAAGCGTAAAAATCTCGCTGCATAGTGCCCTGAACACGGTAGCGGTACTGCATACCACCACCCAAATGCACACTCAGCGCCTTAAATTCTAAACCTATGGGCAAAGTAAGGAGTTCTCCACTTGCATTTTTTTGGCAAAGCAATAAAAACGGTGCACCGGTGTCGTCTGTGGCCCATTCAGTAGTTTGATATGCGAGATTTTGATGTACATAACCAAGACCGGTGTAGGCAGTGACCACCTTTAAAAAGGTATAGCCAAATTGGAGCTCGCCACCGGCTGTACCCTTCCAAAAAGATTCGGGATCAAAAGGTTGTTGAGTGAGTGCATAGGCCTGCTGAAATTCTTGTTTATTGGCGCCGACTTCTGCTTGCAGGTACCAACGCCATTGTGCAGTAGCTCCAAAAGAGCAAATTGTAAAAAAGACAAGTACTAAAACAACACGCATGGCTCCATTTTATTTGCCTAGCCCAAGAAAGGATAGTGGTAATCGGCTGGTGGAACAAACGTTTCTTTGATGGTGCGTGCGGAAGTCCAACGCATGAGGTTCATGGCTGCACCAGCTTTGTCGTTGGTACCGGATCCGCGTGCGCCACCGAATGGTTGCTGGCCTACAACAGCACCGGTAGGTTTGTCGTTGATATAGAAATTGCCAGCAGCATTCATGAGTTTTTCATTGGCCAACTGAATCGCATAGCGGTCTGTAGCAATGATCGAACCGGTGAGCGCATATTCGGAAGTTTGATCGACGAGGTCAAGGGTTTCTGAATATTGGGCATCAGGGTAAACGAAGATGGTGAGCACAGGGCCAAAGATTTCTTCGACCATGGTGTGGAATTTCGGGTTGGTGGTCACGACGGTAGTTGGCGCGATATAATAACCAACAGATTTGTCGTAGGTTCCTCCTGTAATAATTTGGGCGTCTGGCTGCGCTTTGACGTAGTCGATATATCCCGCTATACGATCAAAAGCACGCTCACTAATGACGGCATTGACAAAATTGGAGGTGTCTTCTGGGCTTCCTTGTTTGAAAGAATTGACCTGTGCCACTAAAATTTCTTGAACTGCGGGCCAGAGACTTTCTGGGATATAAGCGCGTGAGGCTGCTGAGCATTTTTGGCCTTGGAATTCAAAGGCACCTCGAGAGAGCGCAGTGGCTACCTCGGCTGCATTGGCGCTGTTGTGCACCATAACGAAGTCTTTACCGCCGGTTTCACCGACAATTCGCGGGTAGGAGCGGTAGTTTTCGATGTTGTTGGCAATGTTTTTCCAGAGCTGACGAAATACGTCAGTAGAACCTGTAAAATGGATACCCGCAAAATCTTTGTGGGCAAAAATAACCTCGCCAGCCACTTGACCACTCACTGTTACCATGTTAATGACCCCTGCAGGCAAGCCAGCTGCCTCGAAAAGTTCCATGATGACCTGAGCCGAATAAATTTGAGTTTCTGCTGGCTTCCAAACCACAACATTGCCCATCATGGCTGGTGCGGCTGAAAGGTTTGCGGCGATAGATGTAAAATTAAATGGGGTGAGTGCAAAGACAAAGCCTTCTAGTGGGCGGTATTCTAAGCGGTTCCACATTCCAGGTAAGGACCCCGGCTGCTCGCTGTAGATTTGGGTCATGTATTGGACGTTGAAACGAAAAAAATCGATGAGCTCACAAGCGGCGTCGATTTCAGCTTGAAATACGTTTTTGGACTGCGCGAGCATGGTGGCCGCATTGAGGCGGTCGCGAAAAGGACCTGCAAGGAGGTCTGCTGCGCGCAAGAAAACGGCAGCGCGGTCTTGCCATGGCAAAGCTGCCCAAGCTGTTTTTGCACCTAATGCAGCGTCAATGGCTGCTGTTACATGCGTTGCATCGCCTTGGTTATAGTGCCCTATAACTTTTTGGTGGTCGTGGGGCATAATGAGCGCTTTTTTATTGGCGGTAGTGACTTTTGAACCGCCGATATACATCGGGACTTCAATAGGACTACGGTCTTTAAATTCTTGATATTTGGCAAGCAAAGATGCGCGCTCTGCCGAGCCAGGAGCGTATGATTTAACGGGCTCGTTGATGGCAACTGGGACTTTAAAAAATGCGTTTGACATATAATTGATTGATTAGGTAAACAAAATTACAAAAACTTGGCTTGAAAGAAGGTAACACTAGTAACCAACTTAACTGAACCAAACATCGCGTATGAGCTCCTCGCCTACAAACTGATTACAGCGGGCAATAATAATTTGCTTGCCATGAAAGAGTTCGTCGCGCATGACGCTCGAATCGATTTTGAGGTAAAGGGTGTTGTTTTCGATGCGGATATCGGTGGTGCGCTGGGCAACTGCCGGGCCCATGAGCTCGGGCCAAGCGGCGATAAGGTCATAGGCCTTCAGTTTGTCGTCGAGACCATAGGCTTTCATGATGCCTTTGACTAATTGCCCGAGTGGCTTTTCTTCGCCTTGTCTTTTGTTGTCTGAACTCATAAGGCTTGGGCTTGTTGGTCTTTAATTTGAAATAATTGGCTTGCTCCGGGTAGCTGCTCAAAAAGAGCCTGCATGCGCTGAGGGTCGGTATCGGTAATGAGTACCTGGCCAAAGTAGTCGGCGCTCACCAGCGCAATAAGGCGGGCAACGCGTTCGTTGTCGAGTTTGTCGAAGATGTCGTCGAGGAGTAAAACGGGCTTTTGACCTTTGTGTTGCTTGAGCCAATCGAACTGTGCCAAACGCAACGCAATGATGAATGATTTTTGCTGCCCCTGCGAACCAAATTTTTTGACTGGGTGCCCTTTGATGGTGAATAAGAGGTCGTCTTTGTGGATCCCGACGTTGGTGTATTGCGTAAGCGCATCTTTTCGGGCAGAGGCCTGCATGAGTTCTTCAAAAGGGGCTTCTGAAAGTTGCGAGCGGTAACTGATGTCGACTTCTTCCGCATTTTGGCCAATTTCTTGATAAAAGCGCTTAAAGACCGGAATGAATTCATGTAAAAATGCTTTGCGCTGGGCATGAATATAGTTGCCGCTTGGAATGAGTTGGGCATCCCAGGCCTCAATAGCGTCTGGATCAAAGAGGCGGTGTTCGTGCATATTGCGCAACACGGCATGGCGCTGCTCGAGCAGCCGAGCGTAGCGCTGAATTTCTTCTAAATAGGTTTTGTCGAGTTGAGCTAAAATGCCGTCCATCCATTTGCGGCGGAGCTCAGAACCCTCTGCAATGAGGTCGCCATCGTAGGGAGAAATAAAAACCACGGGCAACTTGCCAATGTGCGTGGTAAGTTTGTCATAAGCTTTTTTATTCCATTTTACCTGCTTCTTGACGCCGGCCTTGTAGGCCACCTGCACCTCATGCGTTTTTTGGTCGAGCTGCCATTGGCTAGAGATCGAAAAAAACGATTGCTCAAAGCGCATGTTGTGGCGGTCATTGACATTGAGGTAGCTCTTGCACATGCTCAGGTAGTAGACTGCATCTAAGATGTTGGTCTTGCCGGCGCCGTTTGGCCCTACAATTCCATTGATACCCGCTACGAAATCGAGTTCGAGGTCTGGGTAGTTCTTGTAATTGACTAAATGCAGGTGCGAGAGGTGCATGTAACAAAGATACGGAATAACTACCTTTGCCTTATGTTGGGTTCACAAATTCTCAAAGCGCATCTCGCCCTCTTATTCGTCAATGTGCTATATGGCGCCAACCATGTTTTGGCCAAGGGCGTCATGCCGCAATACCTCGACCCCAATACCTTTATTTTGCTGCGCGTGAGCGGTGCTGTGCTGCTTTTTTGGATCTTGCTCCTAAGTCAAAAAAGAAAACACGTAGACCGCTCCGACTACTGGCGCTTTGCAGCTGCAGGCCTTTTTGGGGTAGCGGTTAATCAGTTGTTCTTTTTTCATGGGCTCAATTTGTCGTCGGCGCTCAATGCCGGAATTATTATGGCCCTCAACCCACTGATGGTTTTCATTTTAGCTGCTATCATTACCAAAGAAAAACTCAGTGCGCACAATTATACTGGCATATTCATTGGGGCTGCGGGTGCTATTTTACTTACACTAAGTTCTGGCAAGCTGCCGGGCGCTTCACCTATCGGCGACCTCTTTTTACTTATTAATGCCCTAAGTTATGCGCTGTACCTCGTGCTCTCCAAACCGCTCCTGCTCAAATACAGCCCCATTCAGGTCATCACGTATGTGTTCAGCATTGGACTGATACTCTTACTGCTCTTCCCTCCTACCTGGAGCCACCTGTCCGCCGTTCAGTTTGAGCGCATTCCATTGAGCGCCTGGTATAAAATCAGTTATGTTATTGTGGGAGTCACTTTTCTGACTTACTTACTCTCCATATTTGCACTAAAATACGTGAGCGCAACAGTTTCGGCTGCCTATATTTATACCCAGCCAGTTATGGTCATGTGTTTTACGGTGCTTTTTGCCATGCTCGGTTGGGCCGCCGACTACACCCATACCATTACTTTAGAACGCATTCTCTATATGTTTTTTATTTTTACCGGAGTCTATTTAGTTTCTTTTTATAAATCAAAACGATGAAACACCTTCTTCTTTTGCTGCTGCTCTTCTCGGGTAAAGCGCTCTTTCTTTTTGCTCAAAAGCCCGCGCTCGATAACAAAGCGTATGATACCTGGAAACGACTAGAAAAAGAACAAATTTCTAAAACCGGACAAATTGTGAGCTATGAACTTACGGTGCTTAAAGGAAATCCTATTTTACACTTGTACTACGCTGCAACACAAAAACACGATTCTATTTTGCGTGGCAATAACGCCCTTATTGCCTCCGATGAAAGTTTTGTGGCTTGGAAAATGAGCCCAGACTACGACACACTCCGCAAACGCGAACTCGATAAAGTCGATAAAGTCGATAAAAAAAAGTGGCCCAAAGACTCCTTATATATTTACCACCTATCGCAAGATACGCTTTTCAAATTCGATCAAGTCAAGCAAGTGCAACAGGCCAAAGAAGCGCCTGTATTGGCATTCCTTCAGGAAGTGACTCCGCAAAAAGTTAAGCCAAGCGAGCCCAAAAAATGGAAGCAGCTCCTCTTTTTGAAAAAACCCGAACCTATAAAAGCAAACCCATACAAAACTGAAGGGAACCGCTTAAAGGTATACACCGCTGGGCAAAATAATTTTCCGTTTTTAGATAGCATCACAGCTTTCGCTTTGAGCCCGGACGGGTCCAAGATAGCCGTGATACGGCAACGAAAAGTTAAAATGGACTCCTTGCAGGTTTGTATTTACCAAACCAATGACTTGCACCTGCTCAAAGAATTCGAGGCCCAGCCGCTTGTTTCTGACCTCACTTGGAGCCCAAATAACGCGTTGCTCACTTTTTTATATAGTACGGATACCTCGAAAATCAAAAACAGACAACTCTTGCTTTTTGACTTCATCCAGCTCAAAACAACCAATTTTGGCGACTCTACAGACTTTAATCCAAGCCCTGCGGGCACCTACCAGTGCATTGCCCCCGGCAGAAAACCACTGTTTAGCGACAACAGTCAGTTGCTTTATTTTGCCATAATGCCCCGAGAAAAAGAAGTAAAGGATACGTTATTAGAGCGCGAAAAAGTCAATCTAGATATTTGGCATTACCAAGATTTGAACATCCAGCCCCAACAACTGCTCAAAAAGGAACAAGACCTCAAACGCGGCTTGCTCTACGTTTACCACCTCAATAAGGACCGCTTGGTCCCCCTCGAAAACGATACTATCCGCGTTTCGATCGATAAACAAATGCAAGCGCCGTACTTAATTGCGCGCAATCAAGACCCTTACCAAATAGAGGCCCAATGGAAAGCTCCATCTCGGAGCGATTACTACCGCATTGAGCTTGAAACAGGCCAATTAGAATTATTGGGCAAGGGTTGGGCCTACACCAACGAGTTATCTGCCGATGCACGGTTTTTTACGTATTACCTCACAGCAGGGCAAAAATGGATGCTGCTCGACATCGAAAAGCAAAAACATACCTGCATGAACTGCAGCAGAATGGATATCAAATGGGAAGAAGACTTGAATGGCATGCCGATGGAAGGCGGGCCAGTGGGTTACGTGGGTTTTACCAAAAATGCCAAAGCAGTTTGTTTGCAGTCTGAATTCGATATTTGGAGCTATGATATTGAGGCTAAAACCCTCACGAGTGTTTCCAATGAAAGCGCCACTAAAGACCAAATTGAGCTTCGCTTTGAACGCAACCACCTCGACTCCGCCTTTGTGGATCTTCAGGACGGTTATTTTATCGGGCTGCGCAAATCCAATAAGAATGAAATACTTTATCTATACGATCAAGGCGGGCTGCAGAAAACTATAGAAATTCCTCAAAGAATTGCCGGTTTCAAAAAAGCAGAGAAAACCAATACCTATTTAATCAGAAAAATGGACGTTCAAATCTATCCTGACCTATGGCTACACGAAGCCAATTGGACTACTGGACGCCGAATTTCAGTGGCTAATCCGCAGCAAAGTGCTTACAATTGGGCTACGGTAGAAAGCGTCAAATGGAAGGCCTACGATGGCCAAAAATTAGAAGGCTTGCTTTACAAACCTGAAAACTACGACCCAAGCAAAAAATACCCGCTCTTATTTTATTACTACGAACTCAATTCGGACAACCTACACAACTACCAAGCACCCAAGCCTTCGGCAAGTATCATTAACCCAACCGAGTATGCCAGCGGTGGTTATTTGGTTTTTGTGCCAGACATCCGCTACCAACCGGGGAAGCCCGCAGAGGGCGCCTACAACAGCATCATGAGTGCAGCAGATCACCTCATCAAGAATTATCCGATAGACGACAAACGCATGGGCTTGCAAGGACAAAGTTGGGGTGGTTACCAAAGTGCAATGCTCATTACCATGACCACACGCTTTGCCGCCGCCATGGCCGGTGCACCAGTGAGCAATATGTTTTCAGCATATGGCGGCATTCGTTGGGGGAGCGGGCTCAATAGACAGTTTCAGTACGAAAGTACCCAGAGCCGAATTGGCGCCACCATTTGGGATAAACCAGCGCTCTACATAGCCAACTCACCGTTGTTTCATTTACACAAAGTACAAACCCCACTGCTGATTATGGCCAATGACCAAGACGGTGCTGTTCCGTGGTACCAAGGTATAGAACTCTACAACGGAATGCGCCGCTTGGCAAAACCCTGCTGGATGCTCAACTACAATGGAGACGACCACAACCTCACCAAGTTGGCTAACAAATATGATTTGTCTATTCGGATGCGTCAATTCTTTGACCACTACCTCATGAATGAAGCAGCCCCAAGTTGGATGACCAACGGCATTCCGGCAGTTGATAAAGGAAAAGTAACGGGTTATTAAGTAAGGTCAAATAAATCTTTGACCGCAAAACGCCTATTGATCACGAAACCCTCGGCGTAGTCGAGGCCAGCCGGGCGGCCCATTTCTTGCATGCGTCCTTTTAAGAAATCAAAAAATAACTCGCCTGAGATTGGTGTGTTGGGTTCCTTTGAATTGGGGTCAAAAAACTGCGTTTTGTACGCTTTTACACACGCCAATTTTTGGTTCACAAAAGGCGTAACATCAAAAACAACGGAAGGTTCCAACTGAAAATCTTGGATGTAGTGCAAGACCATTTGGGGTCGGTGGGGTTCTTGAGAGGTGCCGTTGTGTTCGGTGTTGATTTTGCGCAACCCAGCCAAAAAACACGCTTCAGCTACTAAACGCCCTGCCCTACCGTGGTCTGGGTGGCGATCCGAAAGTGCATTGGCCATCACAATTGCTGGTCGATGCAAACGAATGTGTTCAATAATGCGAAGCAAGTTGACTTGGTTGTGCTCAAAAAATCCGTCGGGCATGCGCAGGTTGCTGCGTACTTTTATGCCTAAAATTTGGGCTGCAGCTTCAGCTTCTTGGTAGCGAGAAGCAACCGAACCACGGGTGCCAAGTTCTCCTTCGGTGAGGTCTACCACACCAATTGCTTTACCTTGCGCTGCGTAGTGCAATAAGGTGCCCGCCGCAGAAAGTTCGACGTCGTCGGGGTGGGCACCAAAAGCAAGGATATCGAGTTTCATTAGTCTTGAATATGGGCGTAACTTTCTACGCTAGGGCAGCTACAAACAAGGTTGCGGTCACCGAAGGCGTTGTCTACGCGGCGTACAGGGGCCCAGTATTTAGACTCCAGTAAATAAGGCAGTGGGTAGGCTGCTTCTTGCGGAGCGTATGGGTAAGTCCAGTTGCGGTTAATGATGCAATCTGCTGTGTGCGGCGCATTTTTGAGTAAGTTGTTGGATTTATCGGCATGGCCATTTTCGATCTCGCGAATTTCTTCGCGAATTTTGATCATGGCGTCGCAGAAGCGGTCGAGCTCTTCTTTGTCTTCGGACTCTGTTGGCTCAATCATGAGGGTTCCGGCAACAGGAAAAGAAACCGTTGGTGCATGGAAGCCAAAATCGATCAGGCGCTTGGCGATATCTGCTACTTCGATGTCTGCGGTTCTTTTGAAGTCTCGGCAATCGAGGATCATTTCGTGAGCAACCGTACCGTTGGCACCGGTGTAGAGGGTGTCGTAATGTCCTTTTAAGCGAGAAGCAATGTAATTGGCATTGAGGATCGCTAATTCTGTAGAACGACGCAGGCCCTCAGCTCCTAGCATCTTGATGTAGGCGTAAGAAATAGTCAAAATTAAAGCAGAACCATACGGCGCAGCAGAAATTGCGTGGATTGGCTTATCACCACCGGTTTTAATGAGCGGATTGCTTGGTAAGAAAGGCGCGAGGTGCGCTGCCACACCGATTGGCCCCATACCTGGGCCTCCACCGCCATGTGGTATGGCGAAGGTTTTGTGAAGATTAAGGTGGCAGACATCGGCGCCGATGTTTCCGGGATTGGTCAGGCCTACTTGTGCATTCATGTTGGCGCCATCCATGTAAACTTGGCCTCCGTTGTCGTGAATAATGCTCGTGACTTCGATGATGCCTTCTTCGTAAACACCGTGTGTAGAGGGGTAAGTGACCATAATACCCGCCAACACGTCTTTGAGTTCGGTGGCCACGTTGCGAAGTTCTTCGATGTCGATGTTGCCGTTTTCGTCGCAGCCAGTAACCACAACTTCAAAACCGGCCATAACGGCAGATGCGGGGTTGGTGCCGTGTGCAGACGACGGAATGATCATTTTTTTGCGTTGGAAATCTCCTCTCGACTCATGATAAGCTTTGATGACCATTAAGCCAGCGTATTCGCCCTGCGCGCCAGAGTTGGGCTGCAAAGAAACTGCTGCAAAACCTGTAGCCTCGCAGAGGTCTTGGGCAAGTTGTGCAAACATTTTGTGGTACCCTACTGCCTGTTCTAATGGAGCAAACGGGTGCATATTGGCAAATTGCGGGTTGGTCACGGCCATCATTTCGGAAGCTGCGTTGAGTTTCATGGTGCAAGAACCGAGCGGAATCATGGAGTGTACCAAAGAAAGGTCTTTGTTTTCGAGACGCTTGAGGTAGCGCATCATGCGAGACTCCGAATGGTAGGAGTTGAATACTGGATGTGAAAGAACGGGCTCAGTGCGGCTAAGCGCCGCTGGAATGGCCGTGTTAGCGTCTTTAATTTGGGCGCCGAATACAGCTAATACCGCTTGTAGGTCCGCATGGGTATGCGGCTCGCCAAAAGAAATACTGAGTTCGTTGTCAGAGATGTAATTGAAATTGAGACCTGCAGCTTCTGCTTTGCTTCTTATGGATTTGGAATCGATGCCTTGTACGTGAATGGTATCGAAGAAATGACCAGAACCAATAGCAATGCCAGCATGTTGGAGGCTTTTGGCAGCGGTGCTAGCCAAAGCATGTACATGGTTGGCTATGGCACGGATGCCATCTGGGCCGTGGTAAACAGCATACATAGAGGCCATGACCGCCAAAAGCGCTTGAGCTGTACAAATATTGGAGGTTGCTTTGTCTCGCTTGATGTGTTGTTCTCGGGTTTGCAAGGCCATGCGCAGTGCTTGGTTGTCGTCGGCATCTTTGGAGACGCCTATGATGCGTCCTGGCAAATTGCGCTTGTAGTCTTCTTTGGTGGCAAAGAAAGCGGCGTGCGGGCCACCATAGCCCATTGGCACACCAAAGCGCTGGGCAGAACCCGTTACGACATCGGCGCCCATGCTACCCGGAGATTGGAGCAAAACGAGGGAGAGCAGGTCTGAGCCTACGGCAACTTGCATGCCGGCTGCTTTCCAGCCAGCAATAGAGGCAGACCAATCTTGGATATGACCTTTGGCATTCGGATACTGTACAAAAACACCAAAATAAGTGGCGTCTGGAGCTAAGGAAGTCGCGTCGCCTACAATGAAGTCAATGCCTAAATTGAGGGCCCGGCCCTTCATGACGTCAATGCTTTGGGGCAAGGTGTTTTGGTCGACAAAAAATTTGTTTCGGCCTGCTTGGATGTCGGTACGGCTGCGAGAATTGTAAAACATGATCATGGCTTCTGCTGCTGCAGTGGCTTCGTCGAGCAAAGACGCGTTGGCGATGGTCATGCCAGTGAGCTCAATAACCATGGTTTGGAAATTGAGTAATGCCTCTAGGCGCCCTTGTGCAATTTCTGCTTGGTACGGCGTATAAGCGGTATACCATCCTGGGTTTTCGAGCACGTTGCGCAAAATAACAGAAGGTACAATTGTTTCGTGGTAACCCAAACCAATAAATGATTTGAAGACTTTATTTTGAGCGCCAAGTGCCGTAATGTGGTCTAGATAGGCCTGTTCAGAGAGTGCAGCATCGATGCGGAGCTCGCGGTTGAGGCGAATTTGGGCCGGGATTGTGCGGTCGATTAGCGATGCGAGCGATGCGACGCCAACTGCTGCTAACATTTGTGCTTCTTCGGAAGCTCCTGGGCCAATATGGCGTCTTTCAAAAGGTGTCATGTAAGGTGTCGATTTTGGGTCTACAAAAATACTTATTTTTCATTAAAACTTTGGACGCGTAAACGTGCATTTTCTCGGATATCTTGCCAAAATAAATTGATGTCTCCGATATGGTAATTGCGCATGGTCAAACTCATCAAAAAAAACTTGCCTTTGGGCCTGTCAATCCAAATGGCACCGTCTATTGTATGGGTCTGAAATTGCGCGGCATATACTTGATGATCGACATATAAAAATCCTTTGTGGTTCTCTTTGGGCAACAGAGGTTCAAGGGTCCATGAAACCGGATTCACCACTGCCCTTCCCTTGTACCATTTGTCATAAGCGGAGTGGTCTATGCGTTTCTTAAAGGTGTTCCAAGTAACAAAACCTCCGGTTTGTGCAGGGCTAGTGAGCAGCGGGATATGACTGAGCTGATCTGGAAAAATACCAACCCCAGGTAGGTAGGCAGCTATTAATTGTTGCTGCAATGGCTGGCCATCGAAAAATTCTTGTAGCAAAAGCCCGCAATGGGTGCTTCCTTGGCTATGACCTGCCAAAATAATGGGTCTGCCCTGGTTGTAGTGCTCCATGTAATAAAGAAAGGCTGCCCGAACGTCGGCGTAAGCCCGCGCTAACGCTTCTTTTCCTTTCGGATCCTCTACGTAATACGATCGCAAATGCGCAGAGCGATAAAACGGACAATAAAAGCGTCCAGCCTCGGCAAAAGCACTGCCCTGGAAAGGAAGTACCGTTTCGAGTACTTTACTGCGTTGTGGAGCATCATCGAGGGGCACATTCCAACGATTGTCTGTTTTGGCGGTATTTAAAGTCGGATAAACATAAAATACATCGGCAATTGCGTGAAGAGACGTATCGGCAACTTTTGCCTTCAAGCCTGGAGGAATTTGCTGGGGGAGTGCGGCCCAATTCTGAGCTAGGCTGTAATCTGCTGCAGTTTGTGCATAAAGCCCTGTTGAAATAATTGGAAGGTACAAGAAAAGTAAGGTTAGAAAACGCATTATTTTTGCAAGGTGATGACGTTATTATCCAAAAACACATTTTTCTTATTTATGTTTGGTCTTGGAGGCATCCTACCCCTATTGGCCCAAGATTCAACCGCATATTGGAAATTTAAATCGCTTTATTCGTTGAGCGGAACCCAAACTTCTTTTGTCAATTGGAATGCGGGCGGGCGCAATAACATCTCTATTATTGGTGCAGCAAGTGGTTCTGCCTATTACACCCGAGACAACATCAAATGGACCAACGATGCAAGTTTTGCCCTAGGAGGCATTAAATACTTCGACAACAAAGGAATTGGTGCCCAAAAAACAGATGATAGGCTAGACCTCTCCAGTACATTTGGAATGCAGCTCGCCAAGGGCTTCTTCCTTACTTTTGTCTCGAGCTTCAGGACGCAAAGTATCAATGGCTATGCCTATCCCAACGACTCCATTCCGGTGTCGGGGTTAATGGCCCCTGGCTACCTCAACTTAGCGCTTGGGGCAGACTTCCGCAAAGACGACAACTTCAATATCTTCTTTTCTTCTATTGCTATTAAATCAACTTTTGTTTTAGACGATAGCCTCAGTGCAAAAGGCTCCTTTGGCGTGGATCCAGGCATGCGCTATCGCCAAGAATATGGCGCCTACCTCAAAATGAAATACAACCGACCTATTGCCAAGAATATCGAAATGAAATCGAAGCTAGAATTGTTCAGCAATTACCTCAACAACCCTGAAAATATTGATGTCAACGGAGAGCTTTTACTTCTATTTAGAGTCAACTCGTTGGTGTCGGCCTCAGCCCAATGGAACCTGATTTACGACGACGACGTCCGGATTACCGACAACAATGGCAATACGGGGCCGCGAACCCAGTTCAAATCGGTTATTGGTATTGGTTTGTCTTATAAAATCGAGCGCTAATGCCCCCCGGGTTGGCAGCAAAGCGGTAAGGCTTTTTGAGCGGTTGCATCTGCTTTTTGATCGTCGGCGTCATAGCCAATTGCCGTTAATGTCTTTTGTAGGGTAACCACATCCGTTTTGCTCGCTTTGTACTTGACTTCGACCATTTTTGTTTCCAAGCTGAGTTCGGCATATACCACTCCTTTGGTCTGGTTGAGGGTGGTTTCAATGCGCTCTTTGCAATCGCCACACTGCGCGTTGGTCTGGATCGAAACAACAGCCGGTTTTTGGGCAAAAAGGGTGGTGCTTAGTGCTAAAAAAAGGAAGCAAATGATATTTTTCATGATAAAAGATTTTAGTTTTTTGGTATGTATATGTGTGTGAAGTGTTGATCTTTATTTGATCGTAAATCTAAAGCCAAGATACGCATTCCAACCCATAATTGGCGCCCAAATTTCTGTCGCATCAAAATCCGAACCAAAAGGGTTTTCAGCACCTATGATTGGCTGATCTTGCATAATATTCAAGAGGTTCTCGCCTCCTAAATACAACTCCGTTTTTTTCCAGTTTCTGGTGATTTGGCCATTGAGCAGCGTCCAAGGTTTGCCCTGCCCATTTTGCGGCAAGCGCACTGCGCTGTAGCGCGAGAACGTAAGGTCATAAGCCCAGCGCTTGTTGCGAGTAAGGTAGGCCACATTGGCAAAATAGCGCTGGCGCGGCAGCAACACTTGCGTTTGTAGCTTGCCATCGAAAAGTGCGCGTACGTCCTGAAACTTATAGGCCAAACGAAGGTCGAGCCCACGCACAACTTCATAAGCAAACTCGAACTGCACAACACTTGCCACAGAGTTATTGCTCAGGTTTTTGAAAACTACAAAATTCGAAAGGGTGTCGCGGTCGGCTACGAGTTGTTGCGAAAACCGCGTGTAATAGGCATCTAAACTGAGGCTACCCTTGCGTTTATTGAAAATAAAACCTTGCACGACGGATGCGCCGATATTATACGATATTTCTGGTAGTAAGGCCTGATTACCTAGCCAAACCTTAGAACTGGCCAATAACGAAAGGTTGTCCATGACGTAATTGGGCAAGCGCCAGGCGCGGCCAGCGGTGGCGCGTACGTCGAGTTGAGGGGTAAGGGCGTATTTGAGGTGCGCGCGTGGGGCTAACTGTGCGCCTGCAAGGTTGTGTTGGTCAAAACGCGTACCTATAACCGCCGACAGGCGATTGCCCGAGTAGGTATACTCGGCAAATACGCCCGGTACCCATTCTGTTCGCTCATTGCCCAGGGTCATGAGTCCATTGGGCTGCGCGGCAAATTGCCCAATTTGCAGGCCCAGAAAACTAGCACCTACCTTGATTTTGTGATCGGCCGTACCGATGATATCATCGTAAATGGCATTCAAATACAGCCTTCTTTCTTTGCCTTCAAAAGTGCGTAGGCCATAAAAGCCCTGTAGGTCTTGAAATTTGATGTTAGCGATAATACCCAAGCTTTGACCTGGCTTCTTGCCAAAAAATCCGGTTTTTGAAAAAGCGGAGAGGTGCTGACTTTGCAGCCCCATACCAAAACCAACTGGGTTTTGCTTGCTGAAACTCATTTGCCCGCCCGTTTTGTCGTCGGCGTAGGCTTGAATACCCAATTGCGCCTCCATGCGCGGGCATTGGTAGCTGAAGCGCTGCAATAGATTAAAGGTATTGGACAGCACTTGATCTCTGAAACCATCATTGTTGTTGTCGATGTTTCCGTAAACACTTGCGCCAGCAAGAAAAATACCCATGTGCCAGCGCTCGGAGAGCTGCTGGCCACTTTGCATATTGAGTTCTGTGCGCCCAAAACGGTTCTGATATGCATTGAGATACAGCAACGGAAGGTCTTTGGGTTTTTTGAATTCTAAATTGACCAAGCCCGCCATAGACTCATAGCCATTCACCACAGAACCTGTTCCTTTGGTGATCTGAATAGACTCGAGCCAAGTGCCGGGTATGACATGCATACCAAAGGTGCTTTCCAGGCCGCGCAAAAAAGGAATGTTTTCCATTTGCAGCTGCGTATAAACTGCATCTAAGCCCAAAAGCTGAATTTTTTTAGCGCCCGATATGGCGTCGGCCATACTGACGTCTATGGTGGCATTCGTTTCGAAAGACTCCGACAAATTACAGCAGGCGGCCTTTCGAAATTCTGCACTCGTGAGCTCCTCGACGTGCAAGGTTTTCAATTTGGCAATGCCATGGGCGTCTTTGCCGCCCTCTACGATAATTTCTCGGATCAACTGCCCCGAAACCAACACCACATGTAGCGCTGCAAAACGGTCTGACCGCGTCACCACCATTTGGTCTGACCGATAGCCCTTTGCGCTAAACAAGAGGGTGTCGGGGCTTTGCTTGCCCAATAAAATTTCGAAGGTGCCGTCTTCATTGGAGTAAACGCTCGTACCCGCTCTGAGCAAGGTAATCTTTACATTTTTAAGCGGTTTGGTTTGCAGCGAATCGGCACCCTGCACCACACCCCTGATTTGTGCTTGAAAATGGAAAGCCCATAAAAGGCTCCCTAACAAATAAAAGAATTTCATGACATATTAAATTGATAAGACAAAAGTTGAAATCAACTGAGGTCTTGTCAGATTTGCCAGGTTTGGTGCAAAGTTTGGATTTGCCTGCCGGTGAGCCAAAGTGGAGGCGGCCGATGCTCGGGGCATTTAGAAATTTGAGTACTTGCAACTAGGTGTGAAAGGACCCATTCAAATCTTGGGTTCAAAAATATCGGCACCTGCAAAGATTCAAAAGTAAACTGTTGCTGAACAGAAGACAGTTGATCTATATTGGTTTTAACCACTTCTAGTTCATCCGAACAGCAGTCGTCTTTATTGGTTTGCGCCTCACAATTTTGATCTTGTTTGGCCTGACAACAAGGAGGTAGCTCATTTTTAGGCGCCGAATCTTCGCATTCGTGATCGACCTTGACAAAAACCGAAGCGAAGACTCCGTCCATTTCACAGAAATGCTTGTGAATAGGAATACCGACTTGCGAAGCGAGTTGAAGGGCAATTAAAAAGACGATTGCTAGGGATTTCACAACGTAAATTTACAAATAAAAAGTTACCTTTGCCACCAAATACGCAACCATGAGTGATCCTATTCAACACGAGTGTGGCATAGCCCTTTTGAGGCTCAAAAAACCACTTGAGTACTACCTCGACAAATACGGATCAGTCTTATGGGGCCTCAACAAAATGCATTTGTTGATGGAAAAGCAACACAACCGCGGCCAAGACGGCGCCGGTATTGCCAACATCAAACTCGATATGCAACCCGGAGAGCGCTACATCTCGCGCACGCGCTCTGTTCAAAAGAACCCAACCCAAGATATTTTCGACCAAATCAATGCCAAATTCAAGGCCGTTTACGACGAAAACCCCGCAGCACTCCAAGACGTCGACTACCTCAAGCGCAACATAGGTTTTACTGGCGAGGTCTTTTTAGGGCATCTGCGCTACGGAACCTACGGCCGCAATTCTATTGAAAGCTGCCATCCGTTTTTGCGTCAAAGCAACTGGATGACCCGCAACCTTGTTGTGGCGGGTAATTTCAACCTCACCAACGTCGACGAACTCTTTGGCACGCTCGTCGAGCTCGGGCAGCACCCCAAAGAGAAATCCGACACCGTCACCGTCATGGAAAAAATCGGGCATTTTCTCGATGTCGAAAACGACGAACTCTACGCCCACTATGAAAGCCTAGGCTATGCCAAAGCTGATATTTACAGCCGCATCCAAGACGAAATCAAAATTGACCATATTTTAATGAAAGCCTCTGACCGCTGGGACGGCGGCTACGCCATGGCGGGTTTACTAGGGCACGGCGCTGCTTTTGTGCTCCGAGACCCCAGCGGTATTCGCCCTGCATTTTGGTACGAAGACGACGAAATTTGCGTGGTAGCGTCTGAGCGCCCCGTGATTCAAACGGCCTTCAACCTCAAAGTAGAAGACATCCGAGAACTCAAGCCAGGCCATGCACTCATCATCGAGAAAAAAGGACAAGTCAAGGAAATCGAAATCAATGCACCGCGCGCGCTCAAGCAATGCTCTTTTGAACGCATTTATTTCTCGAGAGGCTCAGACGCCGATATCTACAAAGAGCGCAAGGCACTCGGTCGTTTAATTGTAAAAGAAGTTTTAGACGCCGTTGGCCACGACTACGACAACAGCGTCTTTTCTTTTATTCCAAACACCGCAGAAGTTTCTTTCTATGGGCTCATCAAAGGCTTGGAAGAAGCGCTCAATGCAGCCAAAATCAAGCAAATTCAGGCGCTGGGGGCTGGTGCAAGCACCGAGGCCATCGCCGAGGTGGTCAACCGACGCGCACGCATCGAGAAAATCGCTATCAAAGACGCCAAACTCCGAACGTTCATTACCCAAGACGACTCCCGCGACGACCTCGTTGCGCACGTCTACGACATCACTTATGGGTCTGTGCGCCGCGGCACCGACAACCTCATCGTGATCGACGACAGCATTGTACGCGGCACCACCCTGCGCCAGAGTATATTGCGCATTTTGGATCGTTTGGGCCCTAAAAAAATCGTTGTGGTTTCTTCGGCACCTCAAATCCGCTATCCAGACTGCTACGGCATCGATATGGCCAAAATGGGAGACTTCATTGCTTTTGAAGCCGCAATTGCCCTACTTAGAGAAACCGGCAAAGCGCAGCTCATCGACGAAGTCTACAAAGCTGCGCTCGAACAAGTTCAACTGCCTAAAGAACAAGTTAAGAATGTGGTGCAGCGCATCTACGAACCCTTCACCGACTCCGAAATCTCCGCCAAAATAGCCCAAATGCTCACGCCTGTTGGCATGCAAGCCCAAGTAGAAATCATTTATCAAAGTGTAGAAAACTTGCATATTGCCTGCCCTAATCATACCGGAGACTGGTACTTTACTGGTAACTACCCAACCCCTGGCGGCAATAAGGTCGTGAACAGAGCGTTCATCAATTGGATGGAAAAACGCAACGAACGCGCTTATTAAGCGGCTTGTAAGCTGCTCAACTTTTAATGAACAAGTTTAAAAGGTATTTTCACTTGCATTTTGAGAACTTGGGCTTCGATTTCTACACGGAGTTGTTCGTTGTCTTTTAAGAAGACTTGTAACGCTTCCTTTAAACTTTCAGTGTTCGTTACTTCCTTTGCATAACTCAAGTCCAGAAACTGCTGCGCTTCCGGAAATTGATGGTACTTAGGGCCAAACAACACCGGCAAACCGTAGGCCGCTGGCTCCAAAATATTGTGCAGACTTCCGCTAAAACCACCGCCAATAAAAGCCACGCTCCCATACTGATACGCAGCACTGAGGTGCCCAATGGTATCTAGAATCATGATTTTTGCCGTTGGGCTATAAGATGCCGGGTTCTTTTCTACTTGAGAATACCACAAGGCCTCCGGAAATTGTGCTTTCAATTGATCGAGATGGGCCCGCGATACATCATGTGGAGCAATTAACAGGTGAAGATCTGTTTGGAGTTGAGCCACTAAGTTTTCTTCTTGTGGCCAACTGCTTCCTAAAATCAAGAGCTTCCTGCCTTTACAAAAACTTTCTATGATTGCGTTTTTTGGAGCATTTTGCTTGGCTTCCAAAACCCGATTCCAACGTAAATCTCCTAAAACCTCGATTTGTTGTGAAGCAACACCGACTCCTATGAGTAGTTCTTGCGTGGCTGCATTTTGCACTCCAAAATAGGAAACGCGTTGCAACGCCTTTCTAAAAAAGCCACCATACCACTTGACATACACTTGCGAAGGGCGCAACAAAGTTGAGACAGAAAAGACCTCCAAATTTGCGTTTTGCGCAGCACGCAATAGATTGGGCCAAAATTCATATTTCAATAAGTAAAGGCGAGAAGCACCCACCTTTTGAACCAAGTGTCTCATGGAAGAAGTCAAATCGGCTGGCAAATAAAACACCGCGTGCGGCACAAAACCACGCTTGTGGTAATGCTGCATCCCGGAGGGCGAATAAAAACTCACGACAATCTCCACCTTCGGGTCCGAAGCCACACAAGCCGCTATCAAGGGAAGGGCCATGTCGTATTCACCCAAAGAGGCGCAATGGAACCAGTATCTTTTGTTAGAGTTTCGGGGAAGCTTGTCTAGAATTTCAAAGGTCTCTTTTCTGCCATTGACCAAGAGCTTGGCTTTCGGGTGCCACAGTGCCACCACCTTCAAAAGGAGTTGATAGATGGAGATGGAAAAAGAATAAATTAGGTTCATGGATTGATTCACTACGAAATTAATCGAATTGAATGGAAATTTGGACTTTGCCGCCCAATCCTTTTTCTACGATATCGTAAAGTGTTTTCAGCGTCATGTTACTTCCATCGTTTTCTAAACGAGAAATAAATGTCCTTTTCTTTTCAACCAATTGCGCAAGCTGTTCTTGGGTAAGCTTTTTCTCCTCACGCGCCTTACGCAGTAATAATCCGATCTTAAAAGATTCAAAATCTCGTTCAAGGTCGTCTCTTCTTTGAGTACCTTCCTGACCGTAAACTTTATCTTTAATTTGATTCCAGGAAATTATTTTATCTTCTTGATTTGTCATCATAATATCGTTTCATTAAATCCATTGCCAATAACCTCTCGAATCTTCATGCAAAGATATTGAATGTAACTTATAAGTTTCTATGTCAAAGGAGAAATTCTCTTTGGCCATAGATAAAACGTCACATTTACCTGAAGAGGTATAATCAATTATAATAATACTCCCTCGGCTCAGCAGAATAAAACGGAATATACCAACCTACCCTGAAGCCGGTTTGAAGATCGAGGCGGCGGGCAGTGGAGACGGGTGTGTCGGGTTGGTCAAAATTGATGGTGCGGCGGTTGTAAGTAAAGCCTTGCTGAAAATAGAGGCCAGCGTAGAAGCTGACTGAGCCGCGGTTGTTCAGAAAGGAGTAGCCGATAAATTGTTGGGTATTGAGGCCTGTGCTGAGGCGGTCATAGCCTTTTTTGTAATCGAGCTCGATTTGCGGTACTACGTTGTCATTAGTTTCTATACGCAAGCGGTGCAGTACATAGCCGCCGCTGAGCTGCACCAAAATGCCACTGTTCTGATTGTTCGCCGATAAGGGAAATAATTTGCCGACGTAGGCATTGACATGCACACCTCGCGGGTATACCAACACAGAAGCCGGCATGCCGAGGTCATTGGTGATATTGCCTGCGTCATCTACCAAATGATCAAAAATACTGGTTAGGCGCACGTTGTCAGAGAACCAGAAGTCGGACTCGAGGCCAAAACTCCAATTGCTTTTGAGCTTATAACCTGCCGTGAGCCCCACACGGTTGAAATAACCATAGCGCTCGGCTAAGTCTCCGCCAGAAAAAGCACCGCCGTAATGCACACCAACAACGGGTAGCGCCACGGAGGCCGCGCCAGAAACCTGAGCAAAGCTTGATTGAGCGTAGTAAAAACTGCCTACAAAAAGAAAGTATAGAAACGCTTTCATAGGATAAAAATAAGGAATTCAATTAGGAGAACCCCATCTAAGGTTAAGGGAACTTCAAATTATTTGAAACATTGCTTAAAAAGCAACGTAAAAACGTCGGTATTTCATATCTTTAACAAAAAAACAAACAATGAAAAAATTATTTACACTAGTGGGCATCGTACTTTCTGCAAATGCTTTTGCCCAAGGTTGGAATTTTCAAGCTGGCGCTGGTGGCCACCTCTGGAATATTACTGATATGCAAGGTGTTGGCCTAACCGTTAATTTAGGAACCACCTATGACTTCAACAAAGTAGTAGGCGCGCGCCTAGATTTCAACTACGACCGCGTTGGCGAAGAAAGAATCAAGCGCATCGGGATGCAAGCCAACTTTCACCTCATGCCTTTGCTTTCTGAAACACAAACCAAATGGGGTCTTGACCTTCATGCAGGTTTGGGTTGGGTCAACAACAACAACGCTGCCTACAATGACAGCTTCTACTTCCGTGGCGACGACGCCTGGAACCGCACCATTGGCCTTACGCCAACCATGGCACTCAACAAAAAAATGAGGTTGACTTTTGACCTCACCCTCAACAACAACCGCAAAACAGACTCCCAATTAAAGAACTATGCCAATGCCACTATCGGCATCCGCAGGGCATTCTAAGCATTGTCTAAGATCATATCCACAAAAGTGTGGCCAACAAAAAAGCCGTAGTTGACACTACGGCTTTTTTTGTGGTAACAAAGGAAAAATGCTATTTCTTTTTCTGTAAAACTGCTTGGCGCACCTCAATGATCCTTCGCAAGTTGCGCAAGTAGAGTGAAAGTACCACTCCGATACCGAGCAGCTCAGTAGCCACTACCCACTGTGGGGCCAGGATACAAGTTTGCCAAACCAAAAGTGCAATGCCAATATTGAGCAGCAAAATTACGGAGCTTGTTTTGCGGTGTTTCCAGCCGTGGTAGTCCATGAGAAGGTGATGAATATGCGTGCGGTCTGGGGCAAACGGAGACTTCCCTCCCTTAACGCGAGAAATGAAAATACGCAAGGAGTCAAAGACGGGTACATACAATACGCCAATAATTAAATGCGGCAAATTACTCGGATGCGCATAGCTCGAAAAGTCAGAAGCCATGACCTCCAACACCAGGGAAGAAAGCACAAAGCCAATGAACATAGAGCCGGTGTCTCCCATAAATATTTTTTTGTCTGAGCTCAGGTTGTAGCGCAAGAAGGCCAAGAACATCCCTACAAAAGAGACGCAGATCATAGTGAGGGTGAAGTCTCCTTTGAGAAAGTAAATAATGCCAAAAAAAGTAAAAAAGAAGGCGGCCAAAGAAGAGGAGAGGCCGTCGATACCGTCGATCAGGTTAAAAGCATTGATAAAGAAAATAACAACCGCAAAAGATAGTGGCATGCTAAGGCTCAAAGGGATGTTGAAAATACCTAAAAAGCCATGGAGTTGCGTAATCTGGAAATCAGAGGACAAAAACAAAATGCTAGTAGCAAGAATTTGACCCAAAACTTTGTTGCGGGGGCTAATACCGGTAAGGTCGTCTTTGAGGCCAATCATGAAAATAATGATGGCTGAGGGCACAAAATAAAAGGCCAAGCCATCATTAAAGAACTGCTCCGCAAAAGACAGCGACATGACAAACACAATAAAAAAAGAAATTCCGCCAAAACTCGGGACCATCTGAAAATGAGAACTGCGCTCATTGCGCTTCTCAAACAAACGGCGCGCCTTTACTACATTTATAATAACAGGCGTCAGTAGATAGGTCACAAAAAAACCACCACTAAAAAATAAAATCAGGACAAAAAGGAGAAAGGGTGTCATGAAAAAAGTACGATTCGTTGGTTACAAAGATGTAAATAAAGGGGCTGTGGTTGCCTCTTGGGTAAGGATAAATGCGAGAAATTCAAAGTTCTCCTATTCATCTGACTTGATATCGAGTTGCTCAGTCCAGTTGATCACTTTCATGCGCTTGTCTTTCGGATGCTTGGTTTCTGGCAAGATATCGCCTACGTCCAGCGCAGTGAGCAGCGCAATTTTTGTGCGCAAGCTTTTGATGAAGCTTTCTCGGCGTTTTTTGAGGGTTTCGTAGGAGAGTGCTTCTTCGTCGAAGAGGTCATTGAGCCCAGAGAGTTCGATACTTTTGTGTTGAGCAAGCATTTGCAAACAGCTCCACTCAAGATCTGAAAACTCAGCACGGCGCAACTTTGGATGGCGGCGTTTAAACCAATTGGTTTTGTGAATTCGGCGGATATAAAACAACAGCAACAACAAAATAAGATTGAGCGCCAATGAAATCCATAGGTACGCATCAAGCGAAAAAGTATTGAAAATAGAAATCCGTTTGTAGAAATACTGTTCACTCGGTACTTGTTGGTTGGTAAGCTGTGCTAAAGGCATTACTACTGCCGTAAAGTTTGCTTCATTGCTCCCTCGTTGGCAAACCAAAAAATGTTGCTGATCTGCTGCTGAATTGATTCGGATATAATTCTGAAATGCTGGATTGCGGTAAGTAAAAATTTTGTTTTCTTTAGTACTCACGTGCACCAGCCTTTCTCCGCTCGCAAACCAAGTTGCTGGCAATACTTCTTGTGTGTTTTTGTGAAGTGCAAGTCCGGTGTAAAATGGATTGACAGAACCCATTTGTTGCCAGCGCTGTTTGATAAAATCAAAAGCCCAGAGGTCTAACATTTGTTCGGTTCGGTAACCTCTTCTGCCATAGCCGCCCCAAATGTAAAGTTTGTTGTCTATTAGCTCGTGTTGGGCGTCTTGCCGAGATCTAGGCCTTACCTCAAAGTTTGTATTGACGCGCTCAAACCACTCTAGCGTCTTTGGATCAAAGTAAGTGAGGAGGTTTTTGGTTCTAAAATAGCCGTAGCCTCCAAAGTAATGTACTTTGTGGTTGTAAGTAAGGACAGCTGCGCCGTATTGGTTTTTGTGGGCATAGGAGTTGTCTATGCGCCTTAGGGTATCTTGAAGCAATTGATATACAATTCCACACCCGCGCTCAATAAGGTAAATGTGCTGGGCGTCGGTGGCGTGTGCAATGTAGTCTCTTTTGATCTCAGCCCACTTTAAATTAGATTCCACTACCAACGCTTGCTTGCGCCAGCGCTGCTGACGCACCGAATAGCGCCAATAGGCCGTGGAGTCATCAAAAACATAAAAACTGTGGTTGCCCGGGTTGTAGCAGTTTAGGATTTTATCAGAAACCTGAATGCTATTTGATGCATGCTGTTTCTTTTGAGCAAAGCTGTTTGTAGCCCAACTAAAGGCCAAGAGCAGCAGCAGCGTGTGCAGCGTTTGTTTGGATAGCGTCATAAGCGTTGATATAATGCGTTGTGCGGCTTGGCCATCCCAGCGCTCTGGAATGCGGCCTGTTTTCCAGGCACCGGCAAACAAGCGCTGCAAAGCAGGCGCAATAGCCGCTGGCTGGGTACCAATGAGCTCGTTAGTACCTTCTGTAATGGTTTCGGGCCTTTCGGTGTTGTCGCGCAGCGTAAGGCAGGGAACGCCCATAACAGTGGTTTCTTCGGTAATGCCGCCAGAGTCTGTAATGACGGCCTTGGCGCGTTCTACCAAATAATTGAACTCGAGATAGCCAAGTGGTTCTATGGTATGTAAATCAGGATGCGAAATACCTAAGTTGTCAAGCATCTTGGCTGTTCGCGGATGCACCGGGAATACGAGTGGCAAGCCGTTCGTGTTTTTGATGATTTCGGCTAACAACTCATTTAATTGGTTGGCTTCATCGACATTAGCAGGGCGATGCAAGGTCATGACAATATACGCCTGGTCTTTCAAGCCAAGTTGATCCCAAATGTCGGGCTTGCAAAATCGGGAGCGGTTTTTCAATAAGGTATCTATCATGGTGTTGCCCACAAAATAGATGTGCTCGGGGTTTACACCTGTGCGCTCTAGCTCAGCACCAGCACTTCTGGTGGTGGTAAAAAAGTAATTGGTGATGGCGTCTGTAACCAAACGGTTGATTTCTTCTGGCATGCGCCAGTCATTGGAGCGAATGCCTGCCTCTACATGCGCTACTTTCACGTGCAGCTTTTGGGCCACAATAGCACAGGCCATGGTAGAGGTGACGTCGCCAACCACCAAAACGAGGTCGGTGGGGTTGGCCAGTAACTCTTGCTCAAAGCGCACCATGATTTGTGCGGTTTGCTCGGCTTGGCTACCGCCTCCGGCTTCTAAATTGGCATCGGGGGCAGGAATATTCAGTTGCGCAAAGAAGCTCCCCGACATTTTGTCGTCGTAGTGCTGGCCGGTGTGCACCAAACGGTAAGCAAGTGCAGTGCCTGCTGCTTGAGCAGCCTGCAGTGCATGAATAATAGGCGCAATTTTCATGAAATTAGGCCTTGCCCCTGCAATAAGCGTAAGGTGATAAACGTTTTTATCCAAGGTACTTATTCAATAAGAAAGTAGTAGAGGCATCGTGCGTTGCGAGCTCACCAGTTTCGATGTCTTGTAAAATGCTATTGGCCAATTCTTTTCCGAGCTCAACGCCCCATTGGTCATAGCTAAAAATATTCCAGATAATGCCCTGCACAAACAATTTGTGTTCGTAGAGCGCAACAAGACCCCCAACGCTGGCTGGCGTGAGTTTCTCAATCAAGAGCGTATTGGTAGGCTTGTTGCCCGTAAAGACTTTAAACGGCGACAAACCAGGCGCTTCTGGGCGCCCCATGAGCAAGGCTTCTGTTTGGGCAAAGAAGTTTGACATCAGTTTGTCGTGGTGTTCTTTGTTGCCATACAAAGACGCTTTGAAGCCAATGAAGTCCGTAGGGATCAGTTTGGTTCCTTGATGGATGAGCTGAAAGAAGGCATGCTGCGAGTTGGTGCCGGGCTCTCCCCAAATGATGGTGCCTGTTTGGTAGTTTACGGGCTTGCCGTCGCGGCCTACGCGCTTGCCGTTGCTTTCCATGATGCCCTGCTGAAGGTAAGGCACTAGTTTTTGCAAGTATTGGTTGTAAGGAATAATGGCTTCGGTTTCGGTACCAAAAAAATTGTTGTACCACACACTCAAGAGCGCCATTACTACGGGCATGTTTTGCTCGAAAGGCGTTTCTTTGAAATGGGTATCCATATCATGAGCACCTTTGAGTATGTTTTCAAAATGCGCGGGGCCTACTGCCAAACTGATAGACAAACCTACGGCACTCCACAAAGAGAAGCGCCCCCCTACCCAATCCCACATCGGGAAGATATTTTCTGTGGCAATGCCAAATGCTTGTACTTTTTGCAGGTTGGTCGATACTGCCACAAAGTGCTTGGCGACATCTTGCTGGCTGGCTGTTTGCAAGAACCAACTTCGAATGGTTTGCGCGTTGGTGAGGGTTTCTTGGGTGGTAAAGGTTTTGGAAACAATGACAAAAAGTGTGGTTTCGGGGTTAACTAACTTCAGGATCTCTTGTACGTGGTCTCCGTCGATGTTCGAGACAAAATGCAACTTCAGGTGATTCTGATAAAATTGCAAAGCATCAACTACCATTGCGGGGCCGAGGTCTGAGCCACCAATCCCGATATTGACTACATCGGTTATGGCTAAGCCGGTAAAACCTTTGTGAGTACCTGAAATAATGCTTTCTGAAAATGCTGCAATTTTTGTATTTACAGCCGCAATTTCGGGTAAGATATCTTTGCCATCGACCAAAATTGGCTCCGTTTGTTTGCTGCGCAATGCCGTATGCAGCACAGCTCTATTTTCAGTCTGATTGATGAGGCTACCTCCAAAATAGTGTTCAATGGCACTTTTTAAATCTACTTCACTAGCCAATTCTTGTAACAAGGCCATTGTTTCTTCCGAAACGATATTTTTAGAGTAGTCTAGCAAGAAATCTTCCCACTCGATATGGAATTTCTCTGTTCTGTGCGCATCAGTAGCAAATAAATCTTGCATCTGAGCGGTCTTCATTTGCTCAAAGTGCGCTTGCAACTTTTGCCAAGCGGCTGTTTGTGTGGGGTTGATTGCTTTTAAAGCCATTATGTTGTGCTAAAAATTAACGACCAAAATCGTCTTGTACACGAATGATATCGTTTTCGTCTGACGGATGCGTAGCATCGGTATGCTGCCAAATCTCGGCAATAATGGCCTGCGTTTCCAAGCCAATGAGGCGGTGACGCTCTCCTTGTGCCAATTTGATGGTTTCGCCCACTTGATACACCACCAGCTCGCCTTCTTCATCTGTTGGGCTGCGCTTCACTGCCACTGGCCCTTCTACCACCTTCCAAATCTCAGCTCGGCGGTTGTGGTATTGCCAAGATAGTCTTTGGCTCGGCGCCACCAGCAAAATTTTAGGGCTCAGCTTTCCACCAATGGTGAGTGTGCTGACATCTAAGCCATCAAAAAAAGTATCGGCAAATAGTTGCGCTTGCGTTTCATCGATGACATAAAACCCTCCCCACGGCCTTGTGAGGTCTGAGTCAATGACATTGAATTTTTGTAGTAATGTTTCGACGTTGTTCATGTATATTCTATTAGTCGTTAAAACGAAATCTCTATATGATCTTTATGAATTTGCACCATTTTAGCACCTTTATCGATGCGCACCCACATGCCATTCACCTTCAATTGTAAGTCTTGCGCCTTTGCTTTTGGCAACCTTTCCGGCGCTTGTAAATTCACCGTATTATTTGCTTGAGATTCTACCCCTTCAACCTTCGGCTTTCTACCTCTGCGCTTCACATTCACTTCTTGCAAGGCTTTCTTGCTACGGCTAAACTTCAGGCCATTTTTCTTCAACCTCGCACGATGATACTGCACGGTCGGAACGGAGATATTGAAATACGCCGCTACCTCAGCACTTGTCTTGCCATCGAGCAACATGGCTGCCATTTCTGCTATGTTTTGTTTAGTGAGTTTCATGGATACGATTTTTGGTTATTCTGTTTTTATCAAATATCCATCCCCATTTGTTAAAATACTTTATGGCTGATGAGATATGATATTTAAGTAACTTATAGTTTTTATAGGAGTCTTTAGCATATTCATGATAGACCGTTGCTTCTGGAGAATAAACAACCTTGTATTTCATGCCAACACGTCTTGTTAAATCAACATCCTCTAAATACATAAAAAAGCGTTCATCAAATCCGCCCATTTCTTGAAGCACGCTCGTAGGAGAAATTAAAAAACAACCAGAAATTGTGGGAACTTCTTGTTGAATCGAATAATCTAACTCTTGAAGTTCATATTTGACATTTAGTTTGTCTTTCAATGCTTTAAAAGGAATAAACCTTCGAATTATTAAATTAAAAGGACTAGGTAATTTTTTGCACAAAAACTGAAAATCTCCATTTGGATAACAAACTCTTGGCATTAATATTCCGATACTTTTATCTTGCTCTAAAACTGAAACCAATTTCTCAATTGTATCTTCCGGAAATGTAATATCAGGATTAACAATAATATGGTATTTAGAGTTCTCCTGTATGGAATAGTTTATTCCAATATTATGTGCTTTACCAAAACCCAAATTTTTACTAGGATTGATATAATCAAATCCATATGACTTAGCGAGCAATTCTATATCTGAATTGGAAGAGTTGTCGATTACAATTATTCGGATTTTTACCCTAGAATTCAACAAGGAGGTGAATAAAGCTTGTAACTGCTTATTACAATTATTGTAAGTAACTAAAGATAAAGAAATCAAAATATTTTCATTTTAACATTTCACGGTAAAAGCTTAAATAATCATTAGACATTCTACAAATAGAATATGTTTCTAAAACTTTATTATGAAGTTTCTCTAATTTATCTCGATTTGGTTTTTCTATTTTACGTATTGCATTTTCAAGCGAATCATTATCATCAACATCAAAAAAGGAAACTTCGTTTTCAAGAAAAAGTTCAGTAAATGTGTTTATTCTACTACAAATTATCGGAACTTTATAATATGCAGCCTCTACAAGACTTAGCCCAAAACCTTCAGATCGAGACCCCATAAAGAAGAAGTCAAAATAACTCAAATATTGCATCCCATTATTAAGAAATCCAGCAAAATATACTCTATTATCAACCCCTAATTCCAGTGACATCTTTTTTAATATATTAAAAGATTTACCGTCACCAATAATTACAAGCGCTTTTGAAACATCTCGTTGCAAATATCGAATTATCTGATCCACACCCTTCCTATGGGTAAGTAGACATAACGTTCCAATAACATCTAGCCTTCTTTTCTTGAAACTATTAATTCTTGCGGTCACCTCTAAATCATGCGTTGTGCGATCATTATGTTCGATGAAATTTACACCATTGGGTATTACTTTACACTTTGGACTTTTGAATTGAAAATTGTAATACTCACACATAGTATTTGTAAGATAAACGATTCCGTGAAAATTCTTTAGAACATACTTCCAAAGTGTATTTAAAATTAATGCCTTTAGCAAGCTATAATCTGCTTTAAGATTGTTATAAATAAACTGATGCAAGGTTGTTAAAACACGATGTTTTTTCATAAGATTATGCCATACACAATATAAATCTGCCTTCAACATGTGTGAATGGATAACGTCATATTCAGAAAAATCATGGGCTTTAAAAAAATCAAGTCGACTTTTCTTAAATTCAAGATTTAAATCACCATCCTCAAAGTAATAAAAATCTACTTCAATATTCTGAAATTCTTTTAGACCGAGAGCAATATTTTTTGCTACAATCACGGGACCTTTCTCGGCTAATTTTGGGATAATTATCGCTACCTTCAAATTATATTTAATTTAGACAATGAGTAATAAATTAGACCTGAAAAACAAAGAAAAAATAATTCATTCGATACCCCACTTAATATTACATAGCTTACAAGAACATAGGTTAAACCGTTAGCATTAATGTATTGGGTTCTTATAAAGAAAAAATATGTTAGTCTGACCAAAAAAATGATAGTGAGCAAATTGATTAATGCTATTACCGGATTCTTGAAAAAACTCAAAATTAAAATACCAATTGTACCAGTCATGTATGAAACATTTTCGTTTTCAGTAGTATTAAATAACTCATACATCATGTTTTCCGGGCGTTTTTCAGGCATAAAGCTTTGGCCAAGAACACCACCCATACCTTGTTTTTGAAAAAATAATAAGTCTGTAAAATTCATATTGAAAATAAAGTATACTGGATTTTCAACAATAACCACGGTATTTGCAAAATTCGAAAGTCTACCAGCTAAAACCCCTGAAATTGGATCTTGAAATTCTATATCTTGTTGCCCCCTTAATTCACTCCGAATTCCGTACAATAAATTAATTAATACCGGAAAAATAAGTGACATAAATATTGTTATAATTTTTTTCTTTTTTATCAGAATAACAATATTATCATAGTACTTTACCGAATAAATCATTAATAGATAAAACACCACTCCCAAACCGGCTCTTAAGTATGCTAGTAGCAGAATAAGTAAAATTAATATGACTTGTCGACTATCATTTTTTTTACAACTTATTAAGTATAGTAAAGTCCCGTATATATAACTAAATCTATTTAGGATTTGAATAATAATTTTTATCCCTCCAGGAGCATCGTAAGCATCCTTTGTCATGACACCTAAACCAAATAAGATTGTAAAAATCACATTCAGCACCATTAAGCATACCAAAAAAATAAAAAACTTATTTTGAGGTATTTTAGTATTCTTAATAGATTTAATTATTTGATTTTTATAGTATTTATTGTGAAGTAAAAATGGGTAGACTGAAGCAAAAAATAAGAAAACCAAAAGTAATGTGTTTACAGATGTTTCATAACCAAGAAAATCTCCATTTAATCTTCCGGTAATCAAAGTATAAGAAAGAGACACAACAGCCGGTACGAATAATATTAGAAAACTCAATGAGACTTCGCGGTTAGGTAATAGTTTTCTAAACATCAATATAAAAGTTCATTAATTGCATTTCCTGAGGCTAAAAATAACCTAGCGTTATTAATGGCTTCAGCATATTTTTTATTCAAATTACCATTTATGATTTGTGAAATATTCTCATTAATAAATAAAGCCATTTCTTCAATGTTTAAAAATATCTCACCAAAAGCTCCAAAATCACTAAAATACTTTTCAATATTTTTATTTGAAAGTGATAAAATAGGTATACCAAATCTAATCGCCTCAACAATTGTCCCGCTTGGACATAGATCGTAATAATCTTCGTCCTGAATAAAACTAATTATGAAATAAAGTCTGCTTATTTCTTTTAAATAAGCTTCCTCAGAAACAAATTGACTCCCGTCAAAAGGCAAGTTAATTTCAGAAAAGTAAGGCAATAAAGCCGGGTTTACGCTACCGACATGGGTTAACATTTGTTTATTACTCTTATTTAAAAGTCCATATAATTTAGCGATGTAATGTGAATTTTTGATCAAAAGGGATGTTCCGATAGTCCCATATTTGGACTTTATACCTTTGTAATCGGTTTCTGTAAACTGAGTAAGTGGATGTTCAATAACAATTAATCCTTTTGGATTAATATTTTTAGCATACAAAAGAAGATTTCTTTTCACCACCTCTCCAATTAAAATAATAACAAAATTAGAAGATCGAAATCTTAAAATAAAGCGTAAAACAAATCTAAAAAGCAAGCCAAATTTTCCAACTCTTTTTTTCGACAATATGCCCAATTCTCCATGCATAATTACATGAACTTCTCTTTTTGCAAAAAGAGTTAGAAAAAATACTGTTACAAGTTGAAAGGGTGAAAGTGACAGATATAAAATAGAATCTTCCCTAAACCAAAAATTAAGTGACTTCAAAAAGCAATTGAAACGAAAAAAATAATTATTGCGTAATCGCAAAAAAGTTATTTCTTTTTTGATCTCAATTTTAGAACTTAATCGATTTACATGAATGTTTTCACCAAGTATTTGCACCCTACTGAATTCTTTACTTTTCAAAAGAAGTGAAATCAGCGATTGATTAAAAAGTAAATGCTTTTCACCAATCATATTTGGTTCACAAAAAACTACCTTACCTTTTAACATATCATTTGATATGGTTCATTATTTCATCCAAGTTATTTACGTCAATAAGATGGTATGGTATTTTTCTTAATTTAAATTTGATATTCCTATTAACCTTACCGATTTTTTTTATCAAAATATAAAAAAATAGTTTAATGTATTTTACAAGATCAGTTTTGCAATACCTAGCTACTGACTTAATCCAATATGAAAATAAAAATGGTTCATAAATCAACATGGAAGCATAAAATACTAAATAATTTATTTTGTAATCTGCATTAAATGATTTGAAAACTTCATATGAACTTTGAGCATAAATTGTTTTTTCCGACCATATTTTTGGAATATTTCTATCCCATCTAGTAATGATGTTTTTTGGCAAGAAATCTTGATCTTCAATTTTGCCGAAATGCCTTCCACTAACAGTCCATCCGCCACCACTGCTTTTTGAGGCTCCAAAAATTGAAATGGGGAAACGAACATAGTAATATTCCGGAATTGTTAGCGCTATGGCTAAAGAAAAAGATATATCAGGACTTGGGCCAGGGAGATAAGTACCTGTTAAAAGTTTTATTTTATCCAAAACTCTTTTTGATAAAATTCCGTGATAAAGCTTAGGTAAATCTCCAAATTTTCCAGCACCACTATTTATAAATTGTAAAATCGATATTTCCGAATTACGTTTTTGAAATTTCTCATCAACATTTACTGGTAACCAAAGAACATTATTTCTAAAATAATAATTTGACTTTTTAAAGTTTAGCGTAGGCCACCAATAATAACCTGGTTCATAAATTAATGATTCTATTCCGTCATTAACCATTTTGTTTACAAAGTGGATGATTTTAGGTGAAATCGTATCATCGTCCCCGATAAATGTTAAGAAGGAACCTTTTGATTTTTCAATTGCCCTTATTGTATTTTCCACTATTGACAATTCTCCAACTTCAACATGATATTTTATTCTAGGGTCGTTAAGTGTACTTATGAAAAAATCAACTTCCTCTTGTGAATTATCATTTGAATTGTCGTTGATAATTATTTCCAAATTATCATCCGTAATATTTTTGGAAATAGCTCTTATAGTAGGTATTAAGGTATCCTTGCGATTTTTCGTTGGGATAATCACTGAAACTAAAATATTATTTTCCACCATTTATTAATTCTCGCAAATTAAATTTATAATCAAAGCTCATTTTATTAAAGACTAGTAAATTTAAAAACAAAGATAATAAACCAATAATAATTGAGTATAGTATTATATAATATCCCTTGGGTAAATTCATTGTTATGTAATAACTAATAACGCCAATTAGAATAGCTATAATTAAAGGAATTAATGTTCCATTTATTAACCATCTTCTGAATTCATTTTTCAGAAATTTAGAAATAATAAAATATCCTAAATAAAAATAGGCGAAAATATTCATACTTAACCATGTATAAGTAGCACCAATCAAACCGAATTGCTTGACACAAAAAATTAATGATGGTATTATACAAATTATGGCAACTATACCCAATCTTACATTAGTTTTAGTATGACCATTTGCTATAGCTAAATGATAGGGCATATATTGAAAAGATAAAAATACCCCGCCAATTAAAAGCACCTTCGTCACATTTTCGATTACATTAGCAATTAGGTTATCGTGTGTCCAAATTAAAACAAAATCCTTTGTGAAAAGAAAAAGAACCATGGCTCCGGAAGTTGCCAATGCTGATAAAACAAAGGTATTTACATGAAACAACTTTATTAGCTTATCTTTTTCTGTATTTTCAGAATACTTGACCATTCTAGGTAAAATCGCAACCGCAATTGGTGTAATTATTAAAACCGGTACTTGAGAAAGAATCCCAGCTAAAGAATAATAACCAAATTCTTTTAACGATAAAATCTTACTAATTACCAATTTATCAATTTGTGTGTTTAAAGAAGAAATAATTGCCATTAACATCATACCACCTGCAAATTTGCCTACCGTTTTCAAAACCTGTTTGTCAAACTTATAAGACATATTAGTCTTTATAAATTTCCAAAGATTATATCTAGTGATAAAAAAGAATATGATGTTCATGGAAACCTGCCAAATAAAAAAAGTCAACAGTGTTGGGTAAAAGTAAAGAGGTACAAGAACAAATGCCGAACGGATTATACTGCTTGAAACCTGAATTCCATTAGACAAAACTTGTTTTTCAAGCCCCATCAAACCGCTACTTTGCAAAGTAGTAAACAGCTGAAAAGCTACACTAATCCCCATCAGACTAATATATACCCTTAAATCTTCTGGAGCAATTGTGTCAGAATTCAACCAATTTGCAGCAATAAAACCTGAACTAAAGAAAATAATTATAATGATAAAGAAACAAATTGCCAAATACACTTTTTCAATTGTAAAAAGCATATTACCAATATATTTTTTATCTGTAGTTCTAGCAATTTCTCTGTTTAAAGTAGCTGAAAGACCACCATCTGCAAAATACATAATTGTGAGTATAACGGTATAAAAATTAATTACTCCATATGACTCTAACCCTAATAGTTTTATATAAAAAGGAACAAAAATAAATACAGAAATAATACCCCAAATTTTACCTACATAATTGGCAATGATATTATTTGTTACTTCATTCATATATTATTAATGACTTTTAAACTAAGTTCATTTAAATCATTTCCAATATATGTTGGATTAAATTGTTTTAAAAAATTAAATGACCTAATACCAGTAGTTAAAGCAAATGAATTTACCTTTAATTCATTTGCAGGCAAAATATCATTTTCCGAATCTCCCACAATCAAATGTAAATTTGGAATTTTGCTATATGCTTCTAATTTATTTTTTTTTGTTATAATAATCTCTTTGAAAAAATCTTTTATTCCAAGTTTTTCAATTTGATTTAAAGTGGCTTCTGTATTAAATCTAGAAGTCACTAAATAACAATCATATTTTAATGAAATAAATCTTAATATATCTGTTGTGCCATCAAATAACTCATCATAAAACAAATACTCAGGAGACTCAATCTTTTCATTTCTTTGATTTAAGTATAAATAATAAAATTCATAGTCAATATTATTATTTATGTTCAAAAGATCATAGAGGGGTGTTCTTTCTGATTTATATTCCCAATATAAATCGAAATCAAGAGGCTTTAAATTATTATGTAGTAGTATATCTGAATAAACATTATAATCTCTTTTACATATAGAAATCAATGTGCCATCAAAATCAAAAGCAATAATTTGTCGTTTATTTAAAGTAATATCCATCATAGTGTCTTATCATTTTTAAACCCCAATCTGGTTCTGAATATTCAGTTTTTTTATTATCCATTAAGTCAATCCAAATTTGAGGCATATTAACACCTGCCGCAGTTGATAAATCCATACCACTACCCGGCCTTGGATTAACTTCAATAAAAAAACATTGATTATTAGTTAAAATGCATTGAACACAATTTACCCCAGTTAATTTAAGCTGTTCTGCAAGCTTTACAGTATGATTAATAACAATATCATTATTTCTAATTTCGGCAAAAAAAACCATCCCATCTCTAACCTCTTTTCTTAGGCGGGGAACAGCTGAATAAACTTTTGATTCTTGACCACAAACCACATCAATTGTGAATTCATGCCCCTCTATAAACTCTGTAAATATTGCATTTTCAAGCTGATCTACAGGAATTTTATATAACTCTTCCGATGAATTAACTATATAAACAAATTTTTGCCCATCACCCATTTCATTTTTTCTAATCACAACTGGAAACGCTATGCTATTTTTCTGATATTCTTTAGGGGTTAAAATATTATTATTGATAAACAAATTATACGTTTCAATTTTGTTCAAAAATTTTAAGGTATTAACGCTAAATCCATTCAAACAAACATTTTTACTTTCCAAAATTGAAATATTTTTAACTAACACCCTTAATTCATGATCATTAGATGTGAAAATATAATTAATGTTGTAATTAATTATAATTTTTAAAATTTCATTTAAATATGATTCTTGATTACATTTTGAAACAACTAAATTTTCACAATACTTGTTAGCAGGATTTGATATATTAAAATCACAACCAATCACAAAATTATGTTCTGATACGATAAGTGCTTTAATAATATTTATACCTGTTATATTTCCCGAACCAGCTACGAGTATGTTTTTTTTCTCTAATTTCATATTTTAACTATTCAATTATTACATAAGCTGCATGGGGCTGAAATGTGCTTTTTCTTAGAGCTAGGTTTTTGATTCCTAATACCTCGTTAAGCGCAATTGTTTCCCCTGGGTGGCCTGTATGATTTAATTCATCAAATATTAGTATTGCGCCTTTTGGCATTCTTTCAATACAAAGTTCTAATGCATCTTTAGTTGGTTTGTAAACATCCATATCAAAATGAGCATGTGAAATTATTGCATGTGGGTTATCCAAAAGCCATTTTTTAAATGTTACACTAACATCTCCCTCTATAATTTTATAATTATTTTTACTCCCAATTGGACTTAAAAATGTGTTAATCTCAATAATTTCATTTAGGATCTCCTCCCAATCTTTCTTCACAGCATAGTCTCCCTTTTTCACAAAATCTCCATCTTTTTTTTCAACAGAAACGAAACCTTTATCAAAAGTAGAGAAACCAATTACTTCTCTACCAATATTCCACGGCTCATAAATCATTTTAAACATCACAAAAGAATTAAGTGAAGCTCCCCATTGAGATCCAAATTCAATAAAATTTCCCGGTACCTCGAGAGCTTTTGTGTAAACCTCATTTAACCATAAAATTCTTGCTATCTGAGGCGTTTGAAGAAATACAGGAAAATGGCTAATCCAACGAGGACCCATTCTATCAATGTTCGAAAAAATAATCTCTTTTATACGCTCGTCATTTAACTTA